>JANOVC010000095.1:0-11489 GCA_031417195.1 Rhodobiaceae bacterium | reverse complement strand
TCAAGGGGTGGGAGGTAGCCGAGCGCGGAATGGAGGCGCTCGGTATTGTAGATGGTGTCGATGAAGTGAGTGATGGACTAGCGGGCTTCCGCGATGTTTTGAAAGTTGCTGGCACCGACCTCTTCGGTCTTCAGCGTCTTCATGAAGCTTTCGGCCTTGGCATTGTCGTAAGGGTTTGCAGGCCTGCTCATTGAGATGGTGACGTCATGTTCAGCAAGGCGACTGCGATAGTCGACGCTGGCATATTGCACCCCGCGATCTGAATGATGAATGAGGCTGGAACGATTTGGTTTGCGGGCGGTGATGGCATGATCAAGGGCTTCCACTGCAAGTGAAGCATCGAGATTTTCGGCCAAAGCCCAGCCCACCACT
This sequence comes from Rhodobiaceae bacterium, assembly GCA_031417195.1. Taxonomy (GTDB): domain Bacteria; phylum Pseudomonadota; class Alphaproteobacteria; order Rhizobiales; family Aestuariivirgaceae; genus Aestuariivirga. The sequence continues at coordinate 11,117 of JANOVC010000095.1, read as the reverse complement.
TTGCGCGAGAAGCTATCGAGAATGACCGCGAGATAACAGAAGCTTTCGCGTAAGCGAATGTAAGTGATGTCAGCGACCCAGATCTGATCGGGTGCTGAAGCGATAAGACCGCGTATGAGGTTGGGTACGATAAGGAACCCGTGCCGCCGGTCTGAAGGTGGTGGGACAAAGGGTTTGCGGCGCAGGGCGATCAGATTATCTTCGCGCATAAGCCGCTGAACCCGCTTGGCATTGACCACTTGGCCTTGTCTTCTGAGGCATGCTGTGATGCGCCTGTAGCCATAGTATTTATGACGCAAGCACAGCATTTGAATCTGGCTGAGCATCTCCACGTCTGCTTCGCGCGTCGGCCGATCTTCAAAACTTCGATAGAAACTTGCGCGTGGTAGTCCTGCGATCTGGCACAGATGTCCCACATCAATTTTGCTGGCGTGATCCATCCTCATAGTTTCGATGACGTTCGCGATGTGATTGCGGGCCTGTCTTGTCTCATGGGCTTGCCCTGAACGTCCGGCGTTTTTAAAACGCGCAAGGCTCTTTGAAAAAAATCGATATCAATCGCCTGTTGGCCAATCTTGCGTTCAAGCTCAGCAATGCGGGCACGCGCTTGGGCCAGTTCACCAGCATTGCCCTTCGGCGCTGCTTCTGCGACATGGCGCATCAGCTTGGGCCCAGGCTTTGGACCCCGTTTGGCATTCAAACCTTCAAGGCCTTTCAACCCCCAAGCCTTCTTCCAATCATGCAACAGCTTCCTCGAGACCCCAAGCTCGCGCGCAACATGCAGCACTGCATCACCCGCCTCAATCCTGCGAATGGCCGCAACTTTAAAAGCCGTCGGGTAAGTTTTTATCGTCATCTTCTGTGTCATAAAGCATCCTCTCAGATACCCTGTCACAGAAATTAACGTGTCTCAATTATGGGGTGCAGTCCATGACTGTCACTGAATATAGAAACCGCAATGTGGCAAATTCAGGGTTGCTCCCCGGATCAAGTCCGAGGACCGCCATGGAGAGAAATTGGGGAGGAATGACGGCGTAAAAAAGAGATTAAAACAATACCATCTGCTCGCCAGCCTGTGGTGGCCGCTGAAACAACTCCGTCGCGAGCTTTACCCGGTGGGCGTTGATCCCCAGCAGCTCGGCCGTCATTTGAAAGCGGCGACCAATCGTCCACGCATAAGGCCCCGTGCCGGACATCCGCCGCCCGAATGTCGCGTCATTCTCCTTGCCGCCGCGTACCGACTTCACCAGCGACATGACCTTGGATGCACGGTCCGGCATTTCTGTCATCAGCCATTCCTTGAAAATATCCTTCACCTCAAGCGGCAGGCGCAGCATCGTGTAGCCCGCTTCTTTCACGCCAGCCATGGCAGCGGATTTCAGGATGGCTTCAATCTCCATGTCATTCACTGCCGGAATGACCGGCCCCATCATCACAACGGTGGGAACGCCAGCCGCTGACAAAACACGAAGAGCCTCGAGCCGTTTGGCAGGGGTTGAGGCCCGAGGCTCCATGGCGCGCGCCAATTTCCCATCAAGTGTGGTGAGGGAAATGGCAACCTTCACCAACCCGCGCTGCGCCATTGACGTGAGAATATCCAGATCACGCAACACCAGCGCCGACTTCGTGACAATGCCCACGGGATGATTGAACTCCGACAGCACTTCGAGCACGGCCCTCGTGATGCGATACGTCCGCTCAATCGGCTGATAGGGATCCGTATTTGCGCCTAGCGCAATGGTGCGGGGCGTGTAATTGGGCGCGGTTAATTCCTCCCGAAGCAGAGCCGCCGCGTTCGGCTTTATGAATAATTTGCTCTCAAAATCCAGCCCCGGCGAAAGCCCCATATAGGCGTGGGATGGCCGTGCGTAGCAATAAACACAGCCATGCTCGCAGCCGCGATAGGGATTGATCGAGCGGTCAAATGAAATATCCGGCGACTGGTTGCGCGCGATAATGCTCTTGGGATGTTCTTCAAAAATCGTTGTCTTGAGCGGTGGCAGCTCGGCCAGCGATTCCCAACCATCATCAAAAAACGCGGCACTGTTATTCTCAAACCGCCCTGCATCATTGTTGCGCGCTCCACGCCCGCGCATCTGCTGCGGCAAGGCCGTGCGCCGCCCCGCCCCTGTGACGGCAGGATCGAAGGAAACCGAGGGTCGCATATCAAGAAGCGTTGGCATGCCTGATATGTAGCAGAAGCTTGTGAACATAACAAGAACAAACTTGCGAAGCGTCAGAAATCCAGTCATTCCAAGCACATGAAACCAAAGACGTTGTTCCTTGCCCTAGCCGCTCCGCTGTGTTTTGGCACCGGCCTCACGCTCGCCAAACCCGCCGTCGTGCATTTCCCGCCCATCTTCATGATGCTGCTGGCCTACAGCACGGTGGCCATCATCATGCTGCTCACCATCCGCGAAAAAATCAAAACGCCATGGCGCTCCATGCTGTTGATCTCGTCCACAGCGGTGACAATCCAGGGTGCGTTGCTGTTCCTGGGTTTGAGGGGTCTTGAGGCCACAACAGCCAACTTGGTTCTTCAAACGCAAGTGCCCATGGCGGTTTTTCTGGGTTGGCTGATTGGCGGTGAAACGCTGAACTCCAGAAAGATTTTTGGAACGGCAATCGCATTGGCAGGCGTTGCCATCGTCATCGGCCTGCCACAGGAGCGGCCTCCCTTCTGGCCCGTCACCCTTGTCATCATCGGTGCGTTCTTCTGGGCGCTGGGGCAGGTTCTCATTCAAAAACTCAGCCGGGACAGCGGCATCGTGCAGCTTAAAGCCAATGCGCTTTATGCTGTGCCGCAATTGGTAGTGGTGACGGCACTTCTGGAAACCGGTCAATGGCAAGCAGTTCAAACCGCAGGGCCGATTGAATGGGCAACGCTCGCCTTCGTCGCTGTCGTGGGATTCTATACCGCTTACATCGCGTGGTATTCCCTGCTGCGTCTGGTGCGCATGGATGAAGCCGCCCCCTTTATCTTGTTGATGACGCCGATCGGCTTGCTCACCGCCGTCATTGTGTTGGGCGAACGCATGTCACTCGTGCAGGTCGTCGGTGCAACCGTGTTGCTCGCAGGCCTCGCCATCGTGAACGGCATCGGCTTTCGGAAAACCAGACTCGCCTAACCCCGCCCCCGCTTCTGGTGCTCTTCCAGCCGCGGCATGATTTCCACGAAGTTGCAGGGGTGGTGGCGGTAGTCCAGCTGGAATTTCAAGATCTCGTCCCACGCGTCCTTGCAGGCACCCGGCGATCCCGGCAGGCAGAAAATATATTTACCCTGCTTAACACCAGCCGTGGCGCGTGATTGCACGGTGGAGGTTCCAATCTTCTGGAATGAAACCATATGAAATAATGTGCCAAACCCCTCAATCTCTTTTTCAAACAGCGGCCGCATGGCTTCAATGGTCACATCGCGGCCCGTGAGGCCCGTGCCGCCCGTTGAGATAATCACATCAACGTCGGCGCGCGCGCACCAAGCTTCAACAACAGCTCGAATGGCCGGAACATCATCCCTGACGATCTGCCGTTCAGCAACGGAATGTCCCGCACCCACAATGCGGTCCTGCAATGTCTGTCCGGACTTGTCATCGGCTGATGTGCGCGTGTCTGAAATTGTCAACACCGAGATACGCAATGGAATGAACGCGCGGTCATTGGCCATCAAGGGCCTCCTTGAATGTCAAAAGATCACGCCACGCCAATCGCTTCTGGGTAGGCTGCTGAATGAGATAGCTGGGATGATAGCTTGCCATGAAGGGAATGTTCCGGTCTCCGCTTGTAAGTTCAAATAGTTTGCCGCGCAGCGTGATCAGGCTTTCGCTGCGGCCCAGCAGGCGCTGCATGGGCAACACGCCAAAACTCAAAATATGTTTGGGCTGGCAGAGTTCAATCGCCCGCAGCATGAATGGCTGGCACATCTGAACCTCAGCTTCCGTCACCGCACGGTTGCCCGGCGGCCGCCACGGAATGAAATTGAACAGGCTTACCGCCTCCATTGAAAGCCCGATGGCGCCAAGCATCTTCTCCAGCAACAGGGCATTCTGCCCGGCAAACACCTTGCCCTCAATATCCTCATCGCGCCCCGGCACATCGCTGATGATCATGATGGGGGCGTGGCTATTGCCACCCGCAAAACACAAATTGCTCGCCGTGCGCTTGAGCGGACACTCGTCAAGCCGCAGTAATGCGTTTTGAATATCCTCAATGTTCATGCAAGAGCTTGCATCGGGGGCAGGACCTTCGACAATGTCTTGTCGCAGCACAGGTTTTGGCGCGGGGCGTGACGGCGGTGCGACAGATGCGACAGCAACAGGTGCATGCGTTAACGCCAAAAACCGGTTCACCGGCTCCTCGCAAACAACCTCGTCCACCCCCATATCAATAAGCCAAGAGAGCGCGGCGCGTGCCTGCTGTGGTGTCATGTCGCTTGGTGGTGTTGGCATGTCCGAATTGGTCATCTTGCGTTGCGCTTTGTGCCACTATAACAGGCGTCATGTCAAAACGCATGCTTTAAGGAGAACGGCCTGTGGAACAAATTCAGCGCGAAGCGATGGAATATGATGTCGTGATCGTGGGCGCAGGCCCTGCGGGCCTTGCCGCTGCCATCCGCCTGAAACAACTCTCCAGTGATGTCTCAGTCTGCGTCCTCGAAAAAGGCTCGGAAGTCGGCGCACATATCCTGTCGGGCGCAGTGGTGGATCCCATCGCACTCAACGAACTGATTCCGAATTGGAAAGAGTTGGGCGCACCCCTTAACACACCTGTGACAGATGACCGCTTCTATTTGCTCGGCCCAAAGGGCGCACTGCGCATGCCGAATTTCCTTATGCCGCCGCTCATGAGCAACCACGGCAATTACGCTGTGTCTCTGGGCAATGTCTGCCGCTGGCTGGCAACCCAGGCCGAAGGTTTGGGCGTCGAAATTTACCCAGGCTTTGCCGCATCCGAAGTCTTGTATCGCGAAGACGGGTCCGTGCGTGGCGTCGTTGCGGGGGTCATGGGCATTGCCAAAGACGGCAGCCACAAACCCGACTTCCAGCCCGGCATGGAACTTACCGGCAAATACGTGTTCATCGCTGAAGGTGTGCGAGGATCACTGGCAAAAGAAATCATCGCCAAATATGATCTCGCCAGAGACAGCGAGCCGCAAAAATTCGGCCTCGGCATGAAAGAGCTGTGGGAAGTGAAACCCGAAAACCACAAACAGGGTCAGGTCACTCACACCATGGGCTGGCCGCTCGGCATGAAGGCCGGTGGCGGCAGCTTCATGTATCATTTGGAAGATAATTTGGTCTCCATCGGCTTCGTGGTGCATCTCAATTATCAGAACCCGCATCTCTATCCCTATATGGAATTTCAGCGCTTCAAGCATCACCCCATCATTGCACAAGTTCTGGAAGGTGGCCGTCGCGTGGCCTATGGAGCAAGGGCTATTACCGAAGGCGGTTTCCAGTCGGTTCCGAAACTCACATTCCCCGGCGGTGCCCTCATTGGCTGTTCCGCAGGCTTCGTGAACGTGCCGCGCATCAAGGGTTCCCACAACGCCATGAAGACAGGCATGATGGCCGCCGAAGCCGCCTACGCAGCCTTGAATGAAGGCCGCGCTGGAGATGAAATCACCGCCTATCAGACGGCTTATGAAAACTCATGGGTCTATACGGACCTCAAGAACGTCAAAAACGTCAAGCCCATGTGGTCCAAGCTCGGACTTATTGGCGGCGTTGCCTTGGGGGCGGTCGATATGTGGCTCAACACACTGTTTGGCTTCGGTTTTGGCACCTGGAAACATGGCAAGGCAGATTACGCGAGCCTGAAGCCCGCCGCCGAATGCCCCGTCATTGATTACCCCAAACCCGACGGCGTTCTGTCCTTCGACCGCCTTACCAATGTCGCCTTCTCCGGCACGAGCCATGAAGAAGACGAGCCCGCCCACCTCAAGCTCACCGACGCCAGCATTCCGATTAACATCAATCTGCCAAAATGGGCCGAGCCCGCCCAGCGCTATTGCCCCGCCGGCGTCTATGAAGTGATCTCCGAAGACGGAAAATCACCCCGCTTCCAGATCAACCACCAGAACTGCGTCCACTGCAAAACCTGTGACATCAAGGACCCGTCACAAAACATCACATGGGTGGTGCCGCAGGGTGGCGAGGGGCCAAACTATCCCAATATGTAAAAAATGTGATCAACTCCGGATCAGTATTTTAAGTCGAAATTACCCATAGGCAGGAAAGCCTATCGAAATTACAAACTAACTAAAATTGAACTGATCTGCGAAACCTGTCTTTCATTCACATGCCTTAGTCATCTTCCCAAATACAGGTCTATGGCGAGAGGCTATCATGAAGCAGATATCAGTAAAAACAACAATTTCGGCGCTTTGTCAAAAAGTGAAAGACTTCCGCAAGGACCAGGCGGGCAACATTGCCATGATACTTGGTCTTTCTGCTGTTCCCATTATGCTCGCGGCAGGTTCCGCCATTGATTACTCGCGCATCGCCAACGCCAAGTCCAACCTTGTATCCGGGTTGGATTCATCGGCTCTTTACGCAGCGTCGATAACCGGCAAGACCTCGGACGAACTGAAGGTGCTGGCGCGTAATTATCTTGATGTGAATTATAAAAACACCGGCGATGCGCCAATCACTGGCTTTGGTCTGGAAAATTACGCTGACAAGGTTGTTGTCACCGGGTCCGTTGACGTAAAAACCTGGTTTATGAGCCTGGGTGGCATAACGCACATCGCGGTGCCTGCCCAATCAGAAGTCATGAAATCCGGTAGCAGCATAGAAGTTTCATTGGTGCTCGATCAGACGGGCTCCATGAGTGGTCAAAAACTTATTGACTTGAAGGCTGCTGCCAAGAAATTTATCGACACAGTTATATGGACCGGTCAGAATCCGTATTATGCGAAAGCGGCGCTTGTTCCATTCACCTACGCGGTAAATCCAGGAAGTTTTACAACAGCCGCGCGTGGAACCGTCTTGGCAGGAACCCAAACAGTTCCAGGATATGCCAACTATAAATTCAAGGATAGCAACGGTATCGATCGTACTTATCCCATCACAAGTTGCGTCAGCGAACGCCAAGGGGCACAAGCAACGACGGATGCATCACCTTCAGGTGCTCCAGTTGGGCGTGTCTATGGCAATACGGGGAGCTGTAACAATATTCCAGCCATCATCCCACTGACCAATGACAAAACCGCATTGAAAACGGCAATCGATAATATGGTCGCTGGTGGATCAACCGCGGGCCAAATCGGTATGGCATGGGGCTATTACATGGTGTCACCCAATTTTGGTCTATGGTCAGGATCGAGCACTCCCGGTTCATATTCACAGGATCATTTGAAAAAAATTGTTGTGTTCATGACGGACGGTGAATTTAACACGGCTTATTGCAGAGGTGTTTTGAGCAAGAATTACAACGGTGGCAATTCAACAATTAATTGCAATGCAACTCTTGGCGATCCAACACCCCAAGCACAGGCATTATGCACCTCGATGAAAAACAACAATATAACTGTATACACAATTGGCTTTCAGCTTGACACAGCCACGGCTCAAACCTTCATGGCAAACTGTGCAACGGATACAGGCAAGGCATTCGATGCCGCTGACAGTGCCGACCTTGAGGCGGCATTTGCGGCGATTGCACAGAATATTCTGGAGCTGCGCGTTTCCAGATAGTTGTCGACACATAGACCTTGAAGCGGCAGGTTTTTCATGACCTGCCGTTTTACTATTGCTCCTATCGCGAAAAAACCCCATTTTGTATCCATGAATCAGTCTGCGGCAGGTGAGCCGCTTTTTTGAAACGGATACCTATGCCCAAATATGTTTTGCCATTTGCCACCGCCCTGATGATTTTTGCGGCATATGCTCCGTCCCAAGCCGAGTTTTCGATTTCAGACAACCCGGGCTTCTCCGGAAACTACCTTGCGGGTTTTTCCGCCAGCAAGGCGCGTGATAATTCCATTGCTGCCGATTATCTCAGCAAGGCCCTGCTGGCAGACCCCGAAAACCCGGCCCTCATTGAAAAGCTTTTCTTTCTCGAGGTGTCTGCAGGCAATTTGCCAGATGCTGAAGAACTGGCCATCAAGGTGTTGTCGTTCAACAGCCAGCAACGCATGGCCCGCATTGTGTTGGGCCTGCGTGACTACCGCGTTCGCCACTATGCCCAGGCGCGCAAGAATTTTACGGAAGCGGCCTACACACCCATTGGTGAACTGACATCGCACTTGCTCTCCGCCTGGTGTTTTGCCGGTGAGGGCAATTTAAATTTGGCCCTTAAACAGCTGGACAAGCTCGACAGCAATGATTCATTTGTAAATTTCAAGTCGTATCATGGGGCCTTGATTGCGGATTACCTGCAAAACGCCATTCGTGCCGAAGTGTCGTACAAAAAAGCCTATGAGCAGGCCGGAACGTCCCTGCGGGTTGTACAAGCCTATGGCAATTTTCTTGAGCGTCATGGCAGGCGCGCGGAAGCGATCAAGATTTATAATGCGTTTCTGGCAGGTGGCGACAGGAACTCCATTATTGAAGCGGCCCTGAAATCCGCACAGGGCGGCAAAAAGCCCGAACCCTTCCTGGCTTCGCCCGGTGCTGGAGCCAGTGAAGCAATGTTTTCATTGGCCTCCGCCATGACGGATGATCAAAGCATTGATGTGGCTCTGCCCTATGCGCAGCTGGCTGTCTCACTCAAAGGCGACAAGCCCGTGCTTGACACGCTTTTGGGTGATATCTACGTGAATACCAAGCACTACGAGGAAGCCATTGATGCCTATGACAGGGTTCCGCAAACCTCGCCGTTGCGCGTGAATGCCGACACGGAAATTGCCGTAAACCTGCAAAGGCTTGAGCGCACCAAAGAAGCCGTCGCAAAATTGGTTGATATTGTTGCCAAGGATCCAAAAAACTATGATGTGATCATGACGCTTGGCAATGTCTACCGCAGCAATGAACAGTTTGCCGAGGCGGCTGATACCTATAGTAAGGCTTTGGCGCTGGTTGCCACCCCCGGCAAGGACCAATGGCGGGCCTTCTACTATCGCGGCATCGCCTATGAGCAGCAAAAAATCTGGGACAAGAGCGAAGCAGACTTCCGCAAGGCCTTGGCGCTGTCGCCTGATGAGCCGATGGTTCTCAATTATCTCGGTTACGCCATGGTTGAACGCAAGATCAATCTCACCGAAGCCCTGAGCATGGTCAAGAAGGCTGTCGAGCTGAAACCCAATGACGGCTACATTGTTGACAGTCTGGGCTGGGCCTATTTCCAGCTCGGAGATTTTGAGCAGGCCGCCGAACACATTGAACGCGCGGTGGACCTTAACCCCGCTGACCCCACAATCGGCGAGCATCTGGGCGATGCCTATTGGCGCGTGGGTCGCAAGCTGGAGGCGAAATTCCAGTGGCAGCACGCCAAAGACAACAAGCCGGAGCCTGAGGATTTAAAGCGCGTTCAGGACAAGCTGCTCAACGGTCTGCCCGATATCCCGGTGACCCAGCCCGCCGCAAACCCGCCCGCAAAAACCAGCGGTTAAGCCAAAATGCGCGTGGTTGAACACGCCAGGGCGAAAATAAATCTGGCGCTTCATGTCATGGGGCGAAGGGCAGATGGCTATCACGAGCTGGATTCCATTGTCGCCTTCGCCGATGTCAGCGATGTGCTGACGATTGAACCTGCCAAAGAGCTGTCACTGACCCTGTCCGGCCCTTTCGCCAAAGACCTGTCGGGCGGAAGTGGGAACAGCGTGCTGGCTGCTTGGCACGCACTGTCTGCCATTCGGGACCTGCAACCCGTCAGCTTCCACCTCGAAAAAAACTTGCCCGTGGCATCCGGTATTGGTGGTGGCTCGGCTGACGCCGCCGCATCCCTCCGTGGTCTGATCAGATATTTTGATCTTGTGGTCGCATCTACGGAATTGAATCTGATCGCTTTGAAACTTGGAGCGGATGTCCCGGTCTGTCTCGCCTCAACCACGTGCCGCATGCGCGGCATCGGAGAGATCGTTGAACCCTTCGGCGCAAAGCTCCCCGCAGCAATTATCCTCGTCAACCCGTTGTTGCCCTGCCCAACAGCGCAAGTGTTTTCCGCATTGAACCTTGTCCTGGGACAAACATTTGGTGCATCAATTGAAAACCTTGGCGATATGACCACGTGGCGCAACGATCTCACCCCACCCGCTATCAAGACACTGCCTGAAATCGCCGATGTCCTCGCATCACTGGAACGACAACCTTCTGTAATTTTCAGCCGCATGTCAGGCTCAGGTGCCACGTGTTTTGGTCTGGTCGATAGCGTGGAAAACGCCAAGGTCCTAGCCGGAGTAATCAAAAAAAATCACCCTAACCGGTGGGTCGTAGCAGCAAATTTTTTTAATGATGTCATGTGAATACGATGTCGAGGCATGTACATTCATGACACCATCGGTTTAGATACATTTGAATGGGAGGGGAAATATCATGCCATCACGTCAGGAACGCATTGAGAAATTGAAACAGACATGGACTGATGTGAGTTGGGATGACATGTCCAATTACATTGGCCCCAATGCCGAATCCTATCGCAAGGTATGGGAGAAAAACCGCACTTCATTTATCGAAAAGGGAAAGCCGCCGTTTAACTTCAACTGGAGCTGGCCCGCATTCTTTCCGGTGCTCGGAATTCCCTGGGCCCTTGCGCGTAAACAATGGCTGTTCGCGGGCCTCATGGCGGGTGCCATCGTTTTGCTCAATGTTCTGGGCTCCTATATGCCCTCCACAAGTTTTGGCTTCATGCCGTTTCTCGTGGCCATCATGGCAAAACCTTTTTACGTGCAGCAGGCCGTCAACAAGATTGCAAAGATCAAAGACGAAATCCCGGCCGGCGCAGCACGTGATGCCACAATCCGGGATGCGGGTGGACTCAACATGACCTATGGCTATGTGGCGGCTGCGATCAGCATTGGACTTCTCGCGATTGCCATTTTTTCATTGGTGAATGAAGGTTACTAGAGCATCGCGCGTTCAATTGAATCCATAACCAGCAGCTTCGAAGTAGTTGGAGCACTCTTCCTTCGAGAAGAGTGTGCAGATGTTGCCGATGGCCCTCCAGAGATCATCAATGGT
>JANOVC010000094.1:0-4716 GCA_031417195.1 Rhodobiaceae bacterium | reverse complement strand
CCGTCAAAAGCCCGGCAGCGCCACCAACAGCAGCACCGACCCCTGCGCCCGTACCAGCTTCCGTTGCGTCTTCAACATCATCATATTGCTCGCTCACCTCGCGGTTTGCCAAAACGCTGATGTTCGACATTGGAATTCCAGCTGACTCCAGCTCGCTTACCGCGTCGCGGGCCTTGTCGTAGGTTTCGTAAACTTTCGTGATCGTTTGCATGTGACTGCCTTTCTATCAAGTGATTGGTTTGAAGTTACTGCGCGACAACATTGCCTTTGTAGTCAACGGCGACATTCACGCTCTTGCCGTCTTTCATGGCGGTTCCCCGCCAAATTCCCTTGTCGTCCTTTGCCATTGTGGCAGGCATTGCCATGCCATTCGCCATGACGCGATCTTTCGCCTGGGCTTCGGTAAAGCTGTTGGCACCTTCCAAGGGAGCGCCTTCATCAATCGAGGCGGTTTTAAAAATGTCTGTCTTGCAGTTTTCCTGAAACAGGGTTTCAGTCATGGTGCCGTCAGCACCCATAGTCTTGTTGGCGACCCGCATCATCGCCATATAGCGGTCAGCTTCGGCTCCGTTGAGCATGCCATCGCTGTTCGCGTCAGCTTGCTTCCACATCGTCGTGCATTCCGCGTCTGTCATGGCAAATGCCGGCCCACTCAGGAACAGGCATGCAGCTGCCGTCAGAAAAATCGGTTTCATGTGATATCCTCGTTTTTTAAAAATGTGTTGTACGCGTCACTTCGCGTATGGCTCTGCTAACGTCGTGATCATGTCAAAGTTCCGGTTTGTAAGTTTTAAAAAATAGTTTCTGTTTTTGAGCGCCGATGGGAACTTTTGGATGTGCCATCCATTGCAGCTCTGTCTTCAAACAGGAACAGCACCATGAGCATGATTGACCCAAAGGGAACGCATCTGTCCGCACTTCGGCAGCCTCGGGAACACGATTCAAATGTCCGCACCTCTTCAAGAAAACCCCGCCCTGTTTCTGCTGAAACAAAACAGAAGCAGGATGCTGCGATCAGGTTTTTGAGGGAAAATGGCCCTCACTCATAAGCGTGACCTGCGGACAGGAACGCCGGTCTGGTTGGCCGGCGGCCTTCCGAAACTGCGGATCGACAAAATACTGCCAACGAACCAGTGTGACGCAGTGGTGGTCGGCTCGGGGATCTCCGGTGCTCTGGTGGCAGATGCTTTGCTCAACGCAGGACTTTCCGTGCTTGTTGTTGATAGGCGTAAGCCCATGTCAGGATCAACGCCTGCCAGCACGGCACTCCTGCAATCAGAACTCGACACGCCGTTGGTGGAACTTCAGCGCAAGCTTGGAAAATCAAACGCTGCCCGCGTCTGGTTGAGGTCGGCGCACGCAGTTCAGGCCCTGCGGGACCGGATCGAGGATTTGGATATTCCTTGCAATTTCCAGCCAAGGTCAACACTTTATCTTCCCGGAAACGTCCTCAATATCGACGGTTTGCAAAAGGAAACCCGCGCGCGCCAAAAACTGGGCCTGCGGTCAGCCTATATTGGGCGTGCAGACCTTTTCGCATTGAGCGGGCTGCGCAAGGCCGGTGCGATCCGGACGCAAGGCAATGCGGAAGCTGATCCGGCCAAGCTGGTTGCGGGGCTCTGGCGCAGTTTTCTGGCACGCGGTGGCAAAATGCTTGCCGATGTTGACATCACAGATGTCGATCAATCGAAATCGCAGGTCCGGCTTGAAACCTCTGGTGGCCAACATATCCACGCAAGCCACGTTGTTTTCTGCACGGGATATGAACTTATGAAGTTTGCCCAACCGAAGGGCTACAAGGTCATTTCCACATGGGTTCTCGCCACCAAGCCGCAACCCACACACGTGTGGAAAGGCCAAAGCCTGATTTGGGAAGCGGCTGACCCCTATCTCTATTTGCGAACCACCAAAGACGGCAGGATTATTGCTGGTGGCGAAGACGAGCCATTTTCCGATGAGGCCAAACGCGACGCATTGCTTCCCAAAAAAATCGCCGCCATCGCGCGTAAAGCCAGGAAGCTTATCCCGCAGGCCAATTTTGAAGCAGACTTCGCATGGGCCGGATGTTTCGGCGAAAGCCCAACGGGATTGCCAGCGGTGGGACCTGTGAACGGACTTTCCCGTTGCTACGCTGTTTTGGGGTTTGGCGGAAACGGTATCACCTTCAGCATGCTTGCCGCCCAACTTGTTTCACGACACATCCAGGGCATCAAGGATCCCGACGCTGAACTTTTCGCGCTTTAAGAGCCTGATGGACGGGATCAGGAAATATTAAGGATTATTATCTGCATAAAGGAAATAATACTAAAAGACGCTGCCCTTGTCGCATTTGCCATATTTTTCAGCGGCTTATTGTTTCAAACCGGAGAAAATGCTTCTAGAAGAAGCCATGTCCAATTTCCTCGACCCTCGTACCCTCCGCTCAGCCCTTGGAACCTTCGCAACTGGCGTTACGGTCATGACTGCGGTCTCTCAGTCAGGTGATTTCCTGGGAAATACTGCGAGTTCATTCAATTCCGTGTCACTTGATCCACCGCTTGTGCTGTGGAGTCTCGCGCGCAAGGCCTTGAGTTTTGACACCTATGTTCAGGCGAAATATTTCGCCGTGAATGTTTTGCGCGAGGGACAGGACGACCTTTCGACACGCTTTTCGAAATCCTCTCCCGAAAAATGGGCCGGGATCGACTACACAACTTGGGACACGGGCTGCCCCATTCTTGCAAACGCACTCGCCAATTTTGAATGCGAGACCAAATTCATCTATGATGGCGGCGACCATGCCATTTTTGTCGGCGAGGTTTTGAAGTTCGATCACGACCCCAAGGGCAAACCCCTCGTCTTCTGGCGCGGCGGCTATCATCGCACGGTGAGCTGAATGTTTTTATCTGTCTTTGAGCTTTTTAAAATCGGCATTGGCCCGTCCAGCTCGCACACGGTTGGTCCGATGGTTGCGGCCCGCTGCTTCCTTGGCACCGCCCATGCGCAGGGTGCCACGCGCGTGAGCGTCACGCTCTACGGCTCATTGGCCTTTACCGGCAAAGGCCACGGCACGGATCGCGCCTGTATATTGGGACTTGCCGGTGAAGCGCCGGATGCGATTGAGCCAGACAATGTGGAACGGGTCTTGAATGAAGTTACCCGGCATCAAACGGTAAGACTTGGAAATGGGCTGCAGGTATCATTTAATCCGTCTACGGATGTAATATTCGACTATGGTCCCGCCTTGCCTGGCCATGCCAATGGCATAATTTTCAATCTCTGGGATGCCGCTGGCCAGAGCGTTTTCAGCGAAACCTATTATTCAATCGGTGGTGGCTTTGTGCAGACGAAAGCCGAACGGCTGGAATCAAAATCGCAGGACCGCATCGCTGCCAAACCAAAATTGCTCGTGCCCTATCCCTTTTCCACCGCCAAGGAAATGCTGGTAATGGGGCAACTCTCCGGCCTCACCATTGCCGGGATGAAGCGCGCCAATGAAACTGTCCTGAAAACCAATGCGGAATTGGACCAGGGGTTGGATCGCATCTGGTCTGCCATGAACGCCTGCATGAACCGCGGCCTTACCCTTGGTGGAACACTCCCCGGGGGATTGAAAGTCAAACGCCGCGCCAGTGAAATTTTTGCCAAACTCAAAGCGGAGCAGGGCGACAATTCCATCCAGCCCCACCGCATCATGGATTTCCTGTCCGTCTATGCGATGGCTGTGAATGAAGAGAATGCGGCAGGCGGCAAAGTGGTCACCGCCCCCACCAATGGAGCCGCAGGCGTCATGCCCGCCATTATCCGCTACTATCTCGACCACTGTCTGGACGCAAACGAAGCAGGTATCCGAACCTTGCTGCTGGTTTCATCCGCCATCGGTGGCATCATCAAGCACAACGCATCAATCTCCGGCGCTGAAGTGGGCTGTCAGGGTGAAGTGGGTTCCGCCTCCGCCATGGCCGCAGCCGGATTGTGTGCTGCCCTCGGTGGCACCAACGAGCAAGTCGAAAATGCCGCCGAAATTGCCCTCGAACATCATCTCGGCATGACCTGCGATCCCGTTGGCGGCCTTGTGCAAGTCCCCTGCATCGAACGTAACGCCTTCGGAGCCGTCAAAGCGGTCACCGCCGCATCCCTCGCATTGCGCGGTGATGGCAGCCACTTCATGCCGCTCGACAATTGCGTCGAAACCATGCGGCAGACAGGCATCGACATGAGCGACCGCTACAAGGAAACCTCGACGGGTGGTCTTGCCGTCAATGTGGTTGAGTGTTGACTACAGGTATTTTCGGCCGGGTTTAACTGTCAAACAACGGTCGTCACGGCTGAGTTGAAATGAAGTCCGCAGTCACGTTTTGCAATAGGTTAAAGATAATTTAATGCACTGTCACCGCAACTATTTTCTTACACTACCTTCTCTCCCCTTTCGTCATCCTCCGCGAAGGCGGAAGATCCATCTTGAATGCGGTAAAGATGGTTTCCCGCCTGCGCGGGAATGACGGGTGAAGGGGGGAGAGCATTGAGGCAAGGTTCCGCATCTTGTGAAACGGTGCTCCCGTTCTCAAATAATGAAGGTTGGATTGCGTGGCACCCTCAGGAGGTATCGACCTTGAGGCCATCGATGGCGAGGTAGTGGCATTCCATGAGGATGTCGTCGACCTCGCGACGCTTTCTGCGTCGGTATCCGGGGGGATGGCCGGGCCGGATGGGGGTCTTGAAGATTGGACCTGGATT
>JANOVC010000093.1:0-140655 GCA_031417195.1 Rhodobiaceae bacterium | reverse complement strand
GCATATCAGGCGGGCAAGAATTGAACGGCCAGTCATTCGGTTCGCGATGCGACAGGGGGCTCCACCGGGTCACCGGAAAAAGCCAAGGCACGAGGTCGACCTTGTGTTGACGGAATGTCACGCATTGGCCCGCTATGCGCTCAAGGAAGATACGTCCTGAACGCATCCACACTTCGAAGGTGGTGATGGCTTTATTTGGCCAGCTGTTTGCGTTAGGCTCGACTGCATGAACATTCGCCCCAATATCAAAACCGGCATTTCGGTGTGTCCCCATGATTGCCCTTCGGCCTGTGCGCTGGAGGTGGAGCTGCTCGATAAAAACACCATTGGCCGAGTACGCGGGGCCAAGGACAATTCCTATACGCTTGGTGTGATCTGCGAAAAGGTGGCACGTTATGCGGAACGCATTCACCATCCGGACCGCTTGCTCTATCCCCTCAAACGTAACGGTCCCAAGGGCAGCGGAGAGTTCAAGCGCATCTCGTGGGATGAGGCTCTTACAGAAACCGCGCAAGCCTTTCTGAAAGCCGAAGCGGACTATGGCAGTGAATCCGTGTGGCCCTATTACTATGCAGGCACCATGGGGCTTGTCATGCGCGATGGCATTGAGCGGCTGCGCCATACCAAGAAATATTCCGGCATGTATGGCACGTTCTGCATTGCGCTTTCCTGGCCCGGATTTTTTGCTGGCGCGGGAAACATTGCGGGCGTTGATCCCCGCGAAATGCAGGTGTCAGATTTCATCGTGATCTGGGGCGGCAATCCGGTGAACACGCAGGTCAATGTCATGACCCATGCTTTGAAAGCCCGCAAGGAGCGCGGTGCAAAAATCGCCTGTGTTGATATCTACAATACCGGAACCATGAAGCAGGCGGATGTGAAAGTCCTCATTCGTCCGGGTACGGATGGTGCATTGGCCTGTGCTATCATGCATGTGCTGTTCCGGGATGGCTATGCGGATTGGCCCTATCTTGAAGCGCTGACCGATTGCCCGAAAGAATTTGAAGCGCATCTCCAAACCAAAACGCCGGACTGGGCTGCAAAGATTTGCGATCTTCCGGTTGCGGAAATTGAAGCCTTTGCCAAACTCATCGGTGAAACCAAGCGCACGTTTTTCCGCTTGGGTTATGGCTTCAGCCGCTCGCGCAATGGGGCCGTCAATATGCATGCCGTGAGTTGCATTCCGGCGGTGACGGGTGCGTGGAAACATGAGGGCGGTGGAGCACTTCATTCCAACAGCGGCATTTACAAGTGGAACAAGAAAATGATCGAGGGCACGGATGCCAAGACATCCGGCCTCCGCATCATCGATCAAAGCCGCATCGGCCCTGCCCTGCTCGGCAATCCGTCTGATCTGGCGGGTGGTCCACCAGTCAAAGCCATGCTCATTCAAAACACCAATCCTGTATCGGTCGCACCGGATCAAACCAAGGTCAAGCAAGGCCTCTCGCGCGAAGACCTGTTTGTATGCGTGCACGAGCAATTCATGACCGAGACAGCAAAGTACGCCGACATCGTTTTGCCCGCCACGATGTTTCTCGAGCACGATGATGTGTATCAGGGCGGCGGCCACCAGCATATCATGTTTGGCCGCAAGCTCGTCGATGCGCCGGGTGAATGCCGCAGCAACCATGATGTGTTGTGTGAATTGGCAAAACGCCTGGGCGCAGAACATGAGGGATTCAATATGAGCCCGCGCGAGCTCATTGATTGGACGCTGCAACATTCGCGCCGTCCCGATCTTGAAAAACTTGATGAAGACAACTGGATCGACGTGCAGCCGGAGTTTGAGACCGCGCATAACCTCAAAGGTTTTGGCCACGCCGACGGCAAGTTCCGCTTCAAGCCCGATTGGGCGAAGGCTGCCTTTACCTCGCCGCTTGGCGCACTTGGGCCGGTTGAAGACATGCCGATGTTTCCGGATTACTGGAATGCGATTGAAGAGGCCAACGCGGAATATCCCTTCCGTCTTGCCACAAGCCCTGCCCGCACGTTTTTGAATTCCACCTTCAATGAAACGTCTTCCTCGTTGAAGCGCGAAGGACGGCCAACGCTGTTTGTGCATCCCCTTGATTTGGAAGCCGCAGGTATTGCCGATGGTGACAAGGTGACGGTGGGAAGTGCACGCGGCACCGTCACGCTGCATGCGAAGACCCATGACGGCCAGCGGCGCGGTGTGCTGATTGCAGAATCGATCTGGCCCAATGATGCCTTTGAAGATGGACATGGGATCAATACGCTTACGGGATGCGACCAGCCTGCCCCGGCGGCAGGCGGCACTTATCATGACAACCGCGTGTGGCTGCGGCTGGCGCGATGAATCGCAGATGAACGGCGGGTTCAGGCTGCGCTCAGGTGCCTGGGTTTAGAGTGGCTTCAAGTTAAACGCTTGAAACCCTTGGAGCCCACATGAAAATCCTCTTTGCATTCCTGCTTTCCACCCTCGTGGTAATGTCTTCCGCTTCTGCCGGAAACAAGAAAAACACAGCTCAAACACAGGCTTCTACCAGCAACACCCAAACATCCATACGGCACCTGAAACTGCGCGCGAGGGTGGTAACGCCGCCACCAAACTACTCGTCTGCTAACTAATCGTTAATCTTTTGGAGTCCGCCCAAGTGCTTGAAAAGAATCATTTTCCTGGACCCCAGAATCGTTCCACGGTGCCATCCATGATCACTTACAGGCTCACAAAACCCCAGTGCTTGCTTCTGCTGATGGCTGTCATTCTGGTGCTGGCAACAATTGCACCCGTGGCCGTTCTGGCGGGTTAAAGCGCGGGCGCAGGTTCATTTCCCATGCGCAGTTTCAACAAGTACCATACAATCGCAACGCCCAGCGCCTTGCTCAACACTTCCGTGGCAAAAGCCGCTGGCGTCAGATAATTGGCCAAATACTGGAATACGATTGTATCAAGTGGAACCGACACAATGCTTGAAATCAGAATGCGTGATTGCAGCGGGCGCTTGGTAAAGGAATAGACCGCCCAATCCGCCATTTCCGACAACGCGAAGGCCGTGACACTTGCAACGGCAATTGTGGGGTCTACGATAAAGTAAGTGGCAATGCCGGCCACAAGGGTTGCCAGCAGAACCTTGTGCCCGATTTCACGCTGGGCGTAGTCACGCAGGACGAACACAAAACCAACAATGACATTGGCAAGATAAAGGTCGCCCCACGTCGTGCCCCACACGGTCACACCCGGCACAAGTTGCGCCGGCGCAAAGAGCCAGTTCACCAGCATGATGGCAGCAATGTAAAAGGCGACCCACATTATGTTAGCCTACAATCTCAGCGACTTTGAAGTTCATCCTGATTTCCTTCTTGGCGTTCTCAACGCTGTCTGATCCGTGTACGGAGTTTGCATCGATGGATTCAGCAAATTCCTTGCGGATGGTGCCATTGTCAGCGTCCTTCGGATTGGTGGCACCCATGATGTCACGGTAGGTCTTCACGGCATTGTTGCCCTCAAGCACTTGTAGAACAACGGGACCAGATGCCATGAACTTCACGAGGTCCTTGAAGAACGGACGCTTGGCATGCACTGCGTAGAATTTCTTCGCGTCGGCCAACTTCCACTTCACGCGCTTTTGGGCGATGATGCGGAGACCTGCGCCTTCGATCTTGGCGTTAATGACACCCGTCAGGTTGCGACGGGTTGCATCTGGTTTGATGATCGAAAATGTGCGCTCGATGGCCATAGTTTTATTTTCCTGTATGTTGAAATGAATAGGGCCGCGTTTTAGACGCGGCCCTTGTCACTTGCAAGTGTAGAAGTGTTATTGTTCGGCCTGTCCGATCAGTGCCGTTGCACGGCTCACGGACACGCGGCGGTTCTCCTGCTCGGCTTCTGCCGTTGGAATTTTCAGATAGCGCTCGCCGTAGCCCACCGTCTTCAAGTTCTTTGCGGGAATCACGAAGTAGGTCAGCAGGGCCTTCTTGATCGCTTCCGCGCGTTGACGTGACAACGCTATGTTTGCAGCATCAGAACCCACCGCATCCGTGTGACCTTCAATCAGGAACACTTCGCGTGGATGGGCTTTCAAAATACGCTCCATCGCCGCACCGATCTTGTCGAGATTGGACACTTCCTCCGCGCGCACGAAGGCTTCATTAAAACCAAAGCGCACGGTATCAATTTCAACACGCGGCAATGCGGCCCTAAGTGTTGGGGATGCCTCCACTTCCTTCACCGTATATTTGCGCGTGATCTTCTTGCGGGGCGGTGCAATGAGAACGTCCTGCAACTCGTTATCATCAATTTCGGCGGCATAAACATCGTCACGCCGGTCATCGCGCGGATCATACCGGGTATCATCGAGTTCGTACTCATATTGGCCTGCGTCATACTGGGCCTGTAACTCGGCTTCGCGTTCACGACGTTCACGTATCAGGCGTTGCTGCAGCAAATACTGGTCGCGGTCCATGACGGCACGCCAATAGGCGCGCTGTTGCGCTTCATAACGCCGATCGTAAGTCGCCTGACGGTAGACCTCAAGCCTGCGACGGAGTTCGTAATCATCGAGTTCATCCGAAGGCCTGCGGTCGTTCAGGAAGAATTCAATCGATATGTTCACATCGACCTTGGGTCTGCGCGAGGGGCGCGCCGTTGAAGGGGGCGGTGGCGGCGGTGGAGCAGCGACACCAGGTTGCGGCGCTGGTGCACCCGCTACGGGTGGCGGAGGTGGTGCTGGTTCTGCCAAGGCCACGCGGTTGCGCAGAACATCACGTTCGGTTTTGAGCTTCTGACGCAAGGCACGTTCGGTATCGCGTGACAGCTCATTGCCCGCCATCAATTCACGGATGCCATCAAGACGTGTCCGGAGATCGGCATCGTTCAGCTTTTCGGCAGGTGTTGGATCATCAAGAAACGCTTTTGCTTTCGCTTCAGCCTCGGGGCTTCCGGTATTGCCATCCAGTTTTTGGGCCTGTGCCTTGTCAACGACAACAGGTGCTGCAACGGCGGCTGGCGGTGGCGCTGGCGTTTCAGCCACGGGCGCTGGCGGTGGTGGCAGTGGTGCCGTTGGTGCCACTTCGATCACGGCAGGTGGCGGCGGCGGCACGGCGGCATCAACAACAGGGGCTGCGGGCGCTACAGGTGCTGCTGGGTCAACAGGAGCGGCTGCTGGGTCTACAGGAGCGTCTGCAGGTGCTGCCGGAACAGCGGGTACATCGGTCTTTTGTCCTGCCTGCTGTTCGCGCGCCATCATTTCGGTGCGGGTTGCCTTGGCAATCTCAGCAAGCTGGCCTTGGGTTTCGGGTGACAGGCCTTCGGTTGTTGAGAATTCACGTGCGGTTTTGAAACGGGTTGTCAATTCCTCAGCTGTCAGTTCCGCGAGAGGGCGTACATCTGCCAAAAGCGTCATTACCTCTGGTGGCACTTCGGCAGCAGCTGGCGGAGCGGCTGGAGGTTCAACAGGAGCTTCCACTGCCTTGGCCGCCGGTGGCTCCACAGCTGCGGGGGGTTGCTCAGCTACCGGTGCTTTTTCAGCTGCGGGTGGCTGGTCAGCTTTTTTCTTTTCTTCGTCAGCGGCTTTGCGACTCAGAAACTCAGCGCGGGCGCCATCAGCCAAGGCCTGCAGTTGGTCACGGGTTTCCTGTGGCAGGGCATCCATTTTCGCAAATCTGCGGGCCTGCTTGGCACGGGCGTTTAGCTCGTCGCCGGAAAGTTCGGTGGCTGGGCGCGTATCACCAAGCAGCGCTGTGACTTCGGCTGGGATTTCTGCCGGAGCCGGGGCAGCTGTTTCTGCCGGAGCAGGTTCTGCGGGAGCTTCTACTTTTTTAGCAGCGGGGGGCTCCGCAGGTTGCTCGGCGGCGGGAGGCTGTTCTGCCGCTGGCGGTTGCTCGGCCTGTTTTTTCTGTGCCGCCTGTTCCTCTCGAGCAGCAAGTTCGCCGCGCGCAGCTTGCGATACATTCTGCAACTGGTCCTGCACATCTTGCGGCAGTCCATCTATCTTTGAAAAGCGCTTGGCCTGCTTGGCGCGGGCAACAAGCTCTTCGTTGGACAAATCGCCCAAGGCGCGATTGTCAGCCAGAAAATCCAATACGTCCTGTGGAACTTGCGGGGCTGCCACTTCGGCAGGCGGTGCCTCAACAGCAGGCGCTTCTCCTGCGGGGGCCTCTGCTGCAGGTTGTTCTGCCACTGGCGGATCCTCCGCCAACACAGGGGCTGCAAACAAACACAGCGCAAAAAGACTGGCAGCAAATGGTGTGAACTTCATAAAGTGCCTCCCAAAAATCGACGCAAAATTTCACGCCAAACAATGATTCTATTGCTATTAACTAAAAAAAATATGCGGCGGAACTATGGGGTAAATAAGTAGTTTTGCCACGAGTCTGAACGCTTGCTGACAGGTTTTGTTCCGTATTTTCTCAGCTAAAGCCTGCCAGCCTCAATGATGCGTTTCAGGAATCCCCGGGTTCGCTCTTCCTTAGGGTCACCAAAAAGCTGTTCAGGCGGGCCTTCCTCGTGAACCACACCTTCGTAGAGAAAACAGACTTTGGATGCCACTTCCCTGGCAAAACCCATTTCGTGGGTTGCGAGGAGCATTGTCATACCCTGCCCAGCAAGATCGCGGACAATGTTGAGAACTTCGGCCACCAATTCGGGATCAAGAGCCGAAGTGATTTCATCCAGCAACATCACCTTCGGTTCCATGGCCAAGGCGCGGACGATGGCGACACGCTGTTGCTGGCCACCGGACAGGCGGTCGGGAAATTCATTTGCCTTTGCCTCAAGGCCAATACGTTTGAGAAGGAGCATAGCGCGCTGCTCGGCCTCTTCCTGTGACAGTTTCAAAACCTTGGTGGGAGCCAAAACGACATTTTCCAGAACACTCATGTGCGGGAACAAATTGAAGCTTTGAAAAACGATGCCCACCTGCTGGCGCAACAGGTTCAAGTCAACCCCGGGTCCGGAGACACGATCATTTTCTAGCCGGATTTCACCGCCCTGGATTTTTTCCAACCCATTGATGCAACGTAACAGCGTTGACTTGCCACAGCCGGAGGGGCCAATGAGGCAGACCACCTGATGCTCGTTGACTTCAAGGTTCAACCCGCGCAGAACACGCACAGGGCCAAACTCCTTGGCGACATCGATCATCTCAAGAAAAGCCACTGTCAGCCCCCTGCCCGCATGCGGGCATTGTCGCGCTCGATAAGCCTGTCGACGAAGCGGGCCTGCGGAATGGTAATCAGTACAAAGAGGATTGCAACAATGGTGACAGCCGAAAGATTGAAGGCATTGGCCGCAATGATGCGCGACTGGTTGAAGGCATCGATCACGCCAACGACTTGAACGAGGGCTGTATCCTTCTGCAATCCAATGAAATCATTCAACAGCGGTGCCAGAATGCGCCGCACGGCCTGTGGAATAATAACATAGCGCATGGTTTGCATGTAGGAGAGGCCGAGAGAGCGGGCCGCCGCAACCTGGCTCCAATGAATGCTTTCAATCCCCGAGCGGTAAACTTCGGCAACGTAGGCACCATAGGTCAATGTGAGTGCGAGTATGCACCACCAGATCACGGGAATGCGGGTTGCCGTTTTCAGTTCAATTGGGGTCAGTTTGGATAGATCGGTGAACAATCCCACAATGTGGGGGACAATAAGTTCAGGCAACCCTGAAAGCGGCAAGCCAAAGCCGATGAGATACAGGGTTACAACAGCGGGCAGGCCTCGGAACACATCGCAATAGATAATTGCAAGTGCGCGAATGGGTTGGCCGGCTGGACCAGGCAGCATACGTGCGAGTGCCACGACCAGCCCCCACACCAACACAAAAATTTCAGCGAAAATGAAAATGAAAATATTGTTCAGGAAAAACGCTTTTGTGACCAACCACCATTTTGCACTCATCAGTGGCAAGAGAAAAAACGTTTTTCCCACCGCTGCATCATTGGTGAGAATGAAACAGATAAAACCAAGCGCAACCAGACCGAAGGTTCCCCAACCAAAAGTGAGCCACGCATGGTTACGCGCCTCTGCCGTGGCAATTCGCATTTCAACGAAGTTATTTTTTTGCATTTCAGCGGTTGCCTTCGCTGCCTTTCGATAGGCGCGCAAGGCCGGGATGAACGTAACAGCAGACAGCAAGACAACTGCGGTGAAGATTATCTCCCAGCCTTTGGAATAGTAGCCAAGACCTTCAAGAGCATTTCGCACCAATATTGTTGCACCAGCAGCCATTGCAACGCAGATAGCGGCAAACACAACGGCTGCCAGACTTAGGCGTGATGCATCATTTGGTATCACGAGAGGGTTTTGCGGATCGCTCAAGGCTCTAACCTGAATATGTGAAACCCCCGCGTTTCCTGCGGGGGTTTCACGCGCTTCACTTGGCGAAGTAAGGAATTGTGGCCGGGTCTTTACCCCATGCAGCAGCCAAATATTTGGCACCCAACTTTGACATCGTGCCATCGTCAATCATGGATTGAATGATTTTGTTAATCGCTTCCTGGTTGGTAGAGCCTTTTTCATAGATAGCGCCATAAGCTTCACCCGTCTTGTACTGGCCAACAACGAGTGACTTGCCTTCGGTGCTTTTTTCCTCGGCAAGCGTTATCGATGTGTCGGTCATTGCAGCGTCAATTTGGCCAGCGCGCAATGCGGTGAACATATCGCCTTGTTCTGGAAATTGCTGCACGTTGGTCAGTCCCAAGGTGTCGGTTGCAAAAGAAGCACCGGTGGTTGATTGCTGAACCCCGATCTTTGCTGTCTTGATGGTTGTCGCATCGACTGGGGCATCCGCACGGGTAAGCACACCGACATCGGAGCTATAATAAGGAATTGAAAAATCCACGACTTTTTTGCGATCATCGGTGATTGATACCTCTGACAGCGTCAAGTCATAACCCGACGTTTGCCCGGCCACGAGGGGATCCCAACTGACGTTGACAATTTCCATCTTGTCATAGCCAGCACGCCACGCAATTTCGGCGGCCATGCAATATTCCATGCCATCCTTGATGCCTTCAGGCGTGTCGCCATTCCACCAGATAGGTGCTGGCAGCGAAACCTGTACCGTGAGCTGACCGGCCTTTGCAGGTGTTGCTATTGGCAGAGACCCTTTTTTGCCAATGACCTCACAATTGCCGATCATGTCAGCGGCCAGAGCCGATGTGGAAAATGCGAGGATTGCAGCCAAGGTCAGAATATTACGTTTCGTATGCGCCATTTTTAATTGTCTCCCTGTTTTGACGTTGCCACTAAGCATACACCGAAACGGGGGTTGGGCCGCAAGGGGATAATTATCCTGTCCAGCCAAGCCCTTGGGCTACGCAGTTCATGGTCATCAACAATGGCATGTTCAACTTGTCATCGTGCTTTTGCGCACGCGTCTCACGCAATAATTGCACCTGCCAGAGATTGGCGCGGTCCACGATCGGGCGGACACGGTCAAAGCGGCGTTTGAAACCATGGAAGCGTTCGCACAACACCTTGGCTCCGGTGAGTTCAAGGATTGCCTTGCTGGTGCGGCGGTGTTCATGGGAAATCAGCGCAAAGATCCGTTCAGCGTCGATGCGATCTGGCACCAGCTCTGCATATTTCTCGGCCACGCGCATATCGGCGAGGAAGAGTGATTTTTCAACTTCGTCCACAGCCAGGCGGAAGCCGCGTGATTTGTTGAACATGTCACGCAACAGGGTAAGCCCCTTGGGGCCGCGCGCACTCAGGAAATCGTCCATGGCGTAACCCAAGCCGTACCACCCCGTGAGCAAATGACGGTTTTGGCTCCATGCGAAAACCCACGGTATGGCGCGCAGATCATCAATGCCCTTTGCGCCAAAGCGCCGGGCTGGGCGTGAACCAAGCTTCAAAAGTGCAAGTTCCTCAACCGGGCTGGATGCATGGAAGTAGGTAAGAAGCGCTTTGTCTTCGGCCAGTTTGCGATAGGCTTTGAATGAAAGGCTGGCGATCTCTTCAACCGCCTTCTGATGTTCTGCATTCACCCGAAGTTCAGGCTCTTCGGCGGATTTCAGCGTGTGTACCAAAACACTTGCCGTGAGTACCTCAAGATTATTAAGTGCTGTTCCGCGATTGGCAAACTTTGAGGAAACAACCTCGCCTTGTTCCGTCACCCGCATGTGGCCATTGATTGTGCCTGCAGGTTGGGCCGCAATGGCGCGTCCGGTTGGTGCGCCGCCACGCGACACGGAACCACCCCTGCCATGAAAGAAGCTGATATCAACACCCGCGTCCTTGCCGACGCGTATGAGCAGGCGTTGCGCTTCAAACAGTTCAAAGTTCGCACAGAAGAAACCGCCGTCCTTGTTTGAATCAGAATAGCCAAGCATGATTTCCTGACGTCCGCCGCTGTCTTTGATCGAACGTTGCACGACATCAATGGCGAACAGCTGTTTCATGATTTCAGGGCCAGCGCGAAGATCATCAATTGTTTCAAACAGCGGGACGATTTTCAGGCGGCAGCTTTCACTGCTGGTGTCATCGCTGAACAACCCGCAATATTTCGCCAGCAGATAAAGTCCCAAAATATCATCAGAGCTTTTTGTCATGGACAATATGAAGGTGCCGATGGCTTGCGGATCAGGGTCATCAAGTGTTTCGCGGGCGAGATAAAGCAGGTCAAGCAGTTCACGCGCTTCTTCAGAAACGCCAAAGAAATGCGGCAGGAAACCGAATGGCTTCTTGAGTTCCCCGGCAATCCATATCGACCATGCAGGTGTTCCCAACTCGGGGACCTTGGTTTTGGAAACCGGATTCATTTTGGTCCAAATTTCCTGCAGCACACGGTTGATGACCGTGGTGTTCTGGCGAATATCGAGGCTTACGGTGCGAAAACCAAAAATCTCTGCTTCCCAGCGCACCGGGCGCACCAGGGTTGCCGCAATGCTGACGGCCTTTACATCCGCGAGCGCATTCTCAGCCGCTGCAAGCTCTGCGATGAATTCGTTCACATGCACGAATGGCTTGACGCCAACTGCCGGTGAAACCAAAGCATCCAGGCGAATCTTCAGTGCGCTGAGGAACTGCCGAAACGGTTCAACAGGATTGCGCTGTTTGATCGCAACGGCCTGGCCTGTGGCTTCAAGCTGGACGACCAAACGATCCATAAAACCGTGCGGCAAGATCACCTCATCACTGCTCAGGGAAATGAGCTGGAGCAGTTCAGCGAGGCGCTTGGACAGACGTTCAACAGCGGCAATGCGATTTTCCTGTAGTGCAAAACGCGTGGTGGAAACGGTTACAAATGGATTGCCGTCCCGGTCCCCCCCAATCCATGACGAGAATTTCAGGGGAGGTCTTACGCGCGTGGGCAATTCCGGATAATGACGTTGCAAGCCAAATTCCATCAAATCGCAAAGCGCTGATGTGCGGTCAAACAAGGCCTCGCGAAAGAAATGCAGGCCCCAGGAAATTTCTGATTCCACCGTGGGCTTCACAATGCGAATTTCACCCGTCATCCACAACAGGTCAATTTCATTGCGCAGGAGATCGAGCAGCGCTTTTCTTTCGCGCGGAGTCCACCTCGGGGATTCAAGTTCATAGAGCTTCAGATAAATGCGGCGATGGATCTCGAGAACGGTCACGCGCTTGGCTTCTGTCGGGTGCGCTGTGATGGTGGGTTGCACGTCAATTGTATCGAGTGCCTTTTGCACGGTTTCCGGGGCCACGCCAAAAGCGGCAATCTGACTGAACGCATGTGAAAGAGAGCCTGTAACATCATCGGGACCTGCCTGTTTTTCCAATTGGCGGCGGTTGCGGATGGCGGCGTTTTCTTCCGCGATGCTCAGGAGTTGCAGCCAGATGCCGATGGCTTGCAGGGCGTGTTCAATGAGATGGGGCGGGATGCCAGAGGCGTCCTCCGGCTGGTCGATCACGCTCAACACAGCAGGTTCGCGCAGGCGGATGACCTGCCGCAACAGGTCACGCAACATCACCGTGATATCATCAATGTAGGAGGTGTCCTCGCTCACGCCCATTTCTGGCTTATTCATCGCTGGCCCACCCCAATTTGACTGGCGCACCTCAGTTGCGCGACTGGATTTGTGCAGCGCAACATAGAGCTTGTCAATGTGATATTGTGGGTTGCCCCCGGCGGCTTTCACCCGCTAAGACGCGGGCATGTTACAGATCAACAATCTTACCTACAGAATCGCTGGAAGAATCTTGCTTGATGGGGCCAGTGTGAGCTTGCCGGACGGCCACAAAGTTGGCCTAGTCGGTCGCAATGGTACTGGAAAGTCCACGCTTTTGAAACTTATTCTTGGTGATTTGGTGTGCGAGTCGGGAACCGCAAGTGTTCCGAAAAATGCCCGTATCGGCACGGTCGCTCAGGAGGCCCCAGGTGGCTCAGAGACCCTGCTGGATACGGTCATGGCCGGCGATCTGGAACGCGACGCGCTGATGAAAGAAGCAGACGTCGCCACCGATCCACACCGCATTGCGGAAATTCAAATTCGGCTTGCCGATATTGATGCCCATTCAGCCCCTGCCCGTGCGGCGATCATTCTGGCTGGTCTTGGCTTTTCGGAGGAGCGGCAAAATGGTCCCTGCTCTGCATTATCCGGCGGATGGCGCATGCGGGTGGCGTTGGCTGCCGCTTTGTTCGGCGCTC
Source organism: Rhodobiaceae bacterium (assembly GCA_031417195.1). GTDB lineage: Bacteria > Pseudomonadota > Alphaproteobacteria > Rhizobiales > Aestuariivirgaceae > Aestuariivirga. The sequence continues at coordinate 128,075 of JANOVC010000093.1, read as the reverse complement.
CGGATGTTCTCCTTCTTGATGAACCGACCAATTACCTCGATCTTGAAGGAACAATCTGGCTGAAAAGCTATATCCGCGATTATCCACACACCATTCTGTTGGTGAGCCATGACCGCGATCTTTTGAATGAAGCCGTTGATTCCATTCTGCATTTGGATCAAGGCAAGCTCACGATCTATCAGGGCAACTACAACAATTTTGAACGCCAGCGCCGCGAAAAGCAGGCCCTCACGGCGAAGATGAGGAAGAAACAAGAAGAACAACGCGATCACATGCAAGCCTTTGTTGATCGCTTCAAAGCGAAGGCCTCCAAAGCAAAACAGGCGCAGAGCCGCATGAAAGCCTTGGCAAAGCTGGAGCCTATCGCTGAAATCATTGAAAACCGCGTGGCACCGTTCTTCTTTCCAAACCCTGAGCGCGCCATTGCGCCGCCTTTGGTGCGTTGGGAAAAAGCGGCTGTGGGATATGGTGGCGAAAAGCCTGTTCTGAAAAACATCACGCTCCGCATGGACCCTGATGACCGCATTGCATTGCTGGGTTCAAATGGTAACGGAAAATCCACGTTTGCCAAACTGCTCTGTGGGAAACTGCAGGTCAGCGATGGCGAGATGAAGCATCCGCCGCGCATCACCATGGGATATTTTGCGCAGCATCAACTTGATGAGCTCTCGGAAGATTTGACACCTTACGAATACATCACACAGCTTATGCCCGATGCCACGGTTTCACAGCGGCGCGCCAAGATTGGTGCCGCAGGATTTGGCGCAGCACTTGCCGATTCAAAGTGTTCGATATTGTCGGGTGGTGAAAAAGCCCGCCTGCTGTTCATGCTTGCGGCGTTTCATGGTCCGCATATTCTCATTCTCGACGAGCCCACAAACCATCTCGATGTTGATAGCCGCGAGGCTCTCATCATGGCGATCAACGATTATGAAGGTGCCGTTGTCCTCATCAGCCATGATCGTCATATCATTGAAACCTGTGTTGATACGCTATGGCTAGTGCATGATAACACGGTAAAGCCGTTTGATGGCGACATGGATGAATATACCGACCTCGTTTTGGGCAAAACGTCTTCGGTCAAAAAAGTGGACAAGGTTGCGGTTGCTGCACCGGTTGTGAAATCACCACAAAAACTGATGACTCCGGTGCTTAAGAAAAAGATTCAGGAACAAGACCTGAAGATATTGAAAATAAAAGACAAAATTATATTGCTTGAGCAGGCTTTGGCAGATCACACCATCTATCAACAGGAGCCAAAAAAAGCTGCTGACTTCGCCCGGTTGCGCAGTAAGTTTGAAGGACAGCTTGAGCAGGAGGAAAACCACTGGCTCGAGCTGCATGAAGGCACCCTGAATGCTTGATCTCACGCGGAGTTGGTTTGGCTACTTGAGCCTTGCGGTTTTTGTGATCGCCTATCTCCTCGTGATTCTTGAAGAAACCACCAAGATGCGGAAATCAAAGCCGGTTCTTATGGCCGCCGGTTTGATTTGGGCGCTCATCGGCATGGCCTACACGGCAGCCGGGCTTGGCGAAAAATCAGAGGCTGCGGCCCAGCATGTGATTGCGGAGTACGGCGAACTCTTTCTGTTTCTGTTGGTTGCCATCACGTACGTAAACACGCTGGAAGAACGCCGCGTGTTTGATGCCCTGCGCGTCTGGCTCACCAGCAAGGCACTTTCCTATCGCAGATTATTTTGGATAACGGGTGTGCTCGCCTTCTTCCTGTCGAGCGTGCTGGATAATCTTACCACGGCACTGATCATGGGCGCGGTGGTCCTTGCAATTGGGACGAAATCACCGCGCTTTGTAACAATCTCCTGTATCAGCATCGTTGTGGCCGCAAATGCCGGAGGGGCGTTCTGCCCGTTTGGCGACATTACAACGCTTATGGTCTGGCAAAAGGGCAAGCTGGAATTTTTCCAGTTTTTTACACTGTTCGTGCCGTCACTGGTAAACTGGCTGGTGCCTGCTTTCATCATGCAGTTTGCTGTTCCCCATTCAGCACCGGACGCCGCAGCACACGCGGTTAAAACCAAACCCGGTGCGACTGGTGTGATTATTCTCTTTGCACTGACGATTGCCACCGCCGTCGCCTTCCGCAACTTTCTCAGCCTGCCGCCTGCGATTGGCATGATGTTGGGTTTGGGCTATTTGCAGGTCTGGTCTTATTTCCTGAAGCGCAAGGGAGCGCGCGTCAATGACAGTGATATGGTGCTGGATTCATTCAAGCAGATTGAACGCGTTGAATGGGACACGATGCTGTTTTTCTTTGGCATCATTTTTGCCGTTGGTGGTCTTGGCGTGCTTGGCTATCTCGCCGCCGCCAGCCAGTATCTTTATATAGACCTCAATCCCACCATCGCAAATATTGCAATCGGCGTGTTCTCAGCAATTGTTGACAACATACCGTTGATGTTTGCTGTGCTGACCATGAACCCGACGATGAGTGAAGGCCAGTGGTTGCTGGTAACGCTCACAACAGGCGTGGGCGGCAGTTTGCTTTCGGTGGGCTCGGCTGCCGGCGTGGCACTCATGGGGCAAGCCCGCGAGCGCTACACATTCATGAGTCATCTCAAATGGAGCTGGGCGATTGCGCTTGGCTACATCGCGAGTATTTCCGTGCATATGCTCATCAACAAGGCATTGTTCTAAAATGAACGACCAATCTGCGCTTATGCGTTTCATCCACCATGAAGCAACGGCTGGTTTTATACTGGTCCTTGCCGCCGCAGCGGCCTTGATCGTCACCAATGTGGGCTATGCCGATTCCTATCATCATTTTCTCGAGCTTCCGGTGTCAGTACGCATCGGCAGCATTGGTCTCGACAAACATCTCATCCACTGGATCAATGACGGCCTCATGGCCATTTTCTTTTTCCTCGTCGGCCTCGAAATCAAACGTGAAATCCTGGAAGGAAACCTTTCATCGCGTGATCAAATCATTCTTCCCGCCATGGCTGCAATTGGCGGCATGGCTGCCCCTGCCCTGATCTATGCGTTCTTCAACTGGGGCAACGCTGAAACCATTGGTGGCTGGGCCATTCCCGCAGCGACTGACATAGCCTTTGCACTTGGTGCCTTGGCGTTGGTCGGTTCGCGGGTGCCCACATCACTCAAGGTTTTCCTGCTCACGCTGGCCACACTGGATGACCTCGGCGCGATTGTGATAATTGCAATATTTTACACTTCTGATCTCTCACTTGCGGGTCTTGGTCTTGCGGGTTTTGCTTTTATCGGGTTGATCGTGCTCAACCGTATCAAGATAGATAAAACGGCGCCTTATGTTTTTCTCGGTATCGCAATGTGGGTGTTTGTCCTGCAATCGGGTGTACACGCCACGTTGGCCGGTGTTGCGGTGGCATTTACAATCCCGCTCAACCGCAATGACGGTTCCGACTTCATCCATGCGCTTGAAGAAGGTCTTCACCCCTACGTCAAGTTTTTCATATTACCGTTGTTTGCTTTTGCCAATGCAGGCATTCCCTTATCAGGATTTACGTTCAATACGCTGACGCAATCCCTGCCTCTTGGCATTTCAGCGGGATTGGTACTGGGAAAACCGATCGGCATCATGCTGGCAGTTGCGGCTTGCGTTTCGCTGGGTTTTGCCAAACTGCCAGAGCGTGCCAACTGGATACACATATTGGGTGTCGCCTGTCTTGCGGGCATTGGCTTCACCATGAGTCTGTTCATTGGAACGCTGGCGTTCAATGATGCAGCTCAAATCGACGCAGTACGCGTTGGCGTAATCACCGGTTCGATCCTGTCAACGCTGCTGGGATTGAGCGTGTTGTTTTCGGGTTCTATCCGCTCTTCAAAACGATAGCCTGCGCCACAATGCAGCTTGTTCCATTGTAAGTGATTGAAGGCGAGCCATAAAGTTCATAGCCATCACCCAGCGCCTGTGACACGCGTTCGCAAAAGGCGTGGTCATCCGGACCGGTTAAAAGCCTGTAGCGCAATCTATCCGTCATTTTCATCACCTGATTTTGTTTTGTTCACCCAACGTAAATTTTCATCCTGCTGGTAATAGGAAATATCATGGCCTTGTGCCTTGAAGCGTTTCCAGTCTTCACGGGCGCGGGCCACTGCCACCTCGTCGCGCCCGTCAAAAAGTATTACGGCGCGGGTAAGCCCCGTTACATCTTCAACAGCTGCACCTTCAATAAAAAACCTGATATTTGAAGCGTTGGGATTTTGCGTTTCAGCAGTAAGCCATATCGGTTGCCGTTCGGCTTTCCCATCGGCACTCGTGCCATGCGCCAGAAAAATGTCCGCGTCATTTTTCCACAATAGCTCTGAAACAGCTTCCACCCTATCGTTGTTTCCTATCTGTACAACACAGCGCCAACCTCGTTCCAGTGATTTACTGAGCTGGCCGGGAAGCACCTGTTCCCAGGGTTTATTTTCCAGATGATAAAACATTATGTCGGTCATGGCCTGTTTCACTCCAGCTCCGCGCGGAGATCAAGCCTGAATATTTGCCATTTATGGTTTTGACAGTAGTATTGTGCATAAACACGTGAGGAGCATATGAAAGCATTCATGAAACTTATCATTGCAAGCGTAGCACTGCTCCTGACTGGCGCGGCGGCCAACCCGGCGGCACTGTGCAATTGCTGCGACACAGGTGCAAATCAAGGCTGTACAACGGCCTGCGCGCCGATCAAGCCGACGCCAGGCCAATGCGTGGCAACCGTTGACCATGCAGGCAAAACAAAAATTTCAACCGGCGACAATCCACTTTATGATATTCCGCTTGGCAATATGTACCTGGAAGATGCCAAGCGCCCACACCTCGAACAATTACGCAAACTCCTGGAAGTCATGCGCCGCGGGGTTGAGAAAGACAGACGTGGAATTTTCCAAGCCTTGGCAAAAGGCAAGATCGGAGAGAGCTTCGCCATACAAAACAGCAAGCGCTATGATGACGCCATCGTAAACTATTATCTTGGACTGCAAGCCTACCGGGACCACGTTAGTTCGGCACCGGAGAAGTGAATTTTGGTGCAAAACACGTCCCGCTTGCAGCGCATTGACTTGCAGGTTAAACGCGGTGTCACCAAAATCCCAGGCGGAGAAATTATACTTTATGCGTGCCTATCATACCTTAAAAGCCATTGTTTTTGGCTTAGTTCTTTTTTTGACCGTTTGCCACCCAGCCTACGCTGAAGGCCCTGATTGCGCGCCCCACAAACAGTATTCAGTCGCGGATTTTTCCCAGCCTGTGACCCAGCTCCGTTCGATCAACGGCCGTAGCGGATTTGAGGAATTGAGGCACTTTGGCATCAAGACGATCATTCGTTACTATGATTTACCTGATGAAAGTTTTGCCTGTAAAACGCTAGGCTGTGTTGACAAAGTGGGTTCCCAAATCAGTTGAAGCGTGATTCAAAGCTGTTCTTTGAGGAGGTCAGCTATGGTTCGCGGATTGATGTCGGACAAGGAATGGGGGTTTTTCAAGCCGTTTGTGACGATGAAGGGCCCGAAACGCGGCAGGCCCGCCAGCAATCACCGGCTGGTGCTCGACGGCGTGTTCTGGATCGCACGAACGGGTGCTCCGTGGCGCGATCTGCCCGATGATTTTGGTCCTTGGAGTTCGGTGTACCGGCAGTTCCGGCGCTGGTCGGTATCGGGCCTGTGGGATGCGATGCTGGAAGCGTTGAATGCCACCGGCGCTGCCCAGAGCAGCGTACAGATGATCGACTCCACCATCGTGCGCGCCCATCAACATGCAGCTGGCGGAAAAGGGGGGCTCAAAGCCAGGATATTGGGCGCTCGCGCGGTGGCTTCTCGACCAAGATCCACCTGAGAACCAACAGCATCGGGCTTCCCATTGCGGTCACGCTCTCAGGTGGCGAGGTGTCCGACTACATAGGCTATCGGCCAGTGATGGATGAGCCCGGCCCCAAACCCAAGGTTCTCATCGCCGACAAGGGCTACGACAGCGACGCCATTCGCGAGGACCTCATCGAACGGGGAGCTGAGCCCATAATCCCATCGCGCAAGAACCGGAAAATCCAGCCGCCTATCGACGGTCACATCTACGCACTGAGAAACATCATCGAGCGCTGCTTCTCAAAGCTGAAGCAAAACCGCAGGCTCGCTACCCGATACGATAAAACCGCAGTCAGCTACATCGGGTTTGTTCTCATCGCATCTGCGCGGCTTTGGATAAGGAACTTTGTCAACACAGCCTAGATATTTTGAATGCTTTGCCAAAAGAAATGGCTGCAGCAGATGATGCTATTACACGCGCAAGTGAATTTGAATGTCGTTGGCTAAGTCCGACGGCAATGCTCGTTTTGTATTGCGCCGAAAGTATTGATAGGACTTCTGGAGCAAGTAATAAGGCAAGTCGCCGTAGTTCTATTTGGAGAAAACGGGATGGTGCTTGGCAAATGATTTTCCACCAGGGAACCCCAAGCCAGTAATAAAAATACGTCTTGTATCGGCCCCTCACCTTCCGCTTCGCTCCCTCCTCTCCCTCAGGGGGAGAGGAAAAAAAATTGGATTTTTGTGGCCTTCATGAAAATGCCTGTGGCCGTTTTGGAAAGTCTTCGGTCATAAAATTTCCCAAAATAAAAAGGCCAGCATCGCTGCCGGCCCTTGAAACTTTATACAACCGCGAGAATTACTTCTTCTTGCCACTTGCCTTCGCTTCTGCTTTGGCTTTGGCCTTGGTTTCCGCATTGGCGGCAGCGCTGACGGCTGTGGATGCTGCGACTTCCATATCCACCTGGTTTTCAAATTCGCTGGCGCGGCGTTCGATGATGCGGGCTGACTTGCCCGTGCGGTCACGGAGATAATACAATTTGGCGCGGCGCACTTCGCCACGGCGGACCACCTTGATTGAATCGATCAGCGGGGAATAAACGGGGAATACGCGTTCAACGCCCTCACCATAGGACATTTTACGAACCGTGAAGTTTTCCTGTAGGCCGCCACCGGAACGGGCGATGCAGACGCCTTCATAGGCCTGAACGCGGGTGCGCTCGCCTTCCTTGACCTTCACGTTGACAATAACCGTGTCGCCAGCGCCGAAAACAGGCACGGCGCGCATGGCGGCAACGATAGCCACCTGCTCTTTTTCAAGCTGTTGAATGATGTTCATGACTATTTTTTTCCTTTTAAGTTGCGCGGGCTATAGCGCTTGCAGGGCGATAAATCAATTCTTATCGGCCACATATTTCTGCCAGAGATCGGGGCGGCGTAATTTGGTTAAGGCTTCGCGCTGCTGGCGCTTCCACTGTTCGATGGCCTTGTGGTTTCCATTCAGCAAAACCTGTGGAATTTCAACGCCTTCCCACTCGCGGGGCTTGGTATAGTGCGGGTGTTCAAGGAGGCCATCCTCAAAGCTTTCCTCTTCACCGGAAGCGACTTTTCCCATGACGCCTGGGAGGAGGCGGATGACGGCGTCCAGTAATGCAAGCGCTGCCGGCTCACCGCCGGATAGGATGAAATCGCCCAGCGAGACTTCGATGAGGCCGCGCTTTTCGATAACGCGCTCGTCGATGCCTTCGAAACGACCGCAAACGATGAGGCAGCCCTCGCCGGATGCGAGTTCGCGGACGAAGGATTGGGTGAGGGGGCGGCCGCGCGGGCTCATCATCAGGCGAGGGCCTGTGTGTGTGGCGGCGTCAATGGCGGCGGCCAGAATATCCGGCTTGAACACCATGCCTGCACCGCCGCCTGCGGGGTGGTCGTCCACGGTGCGATGCTTGTCGGTTGCGGAGGCTCGGATGTCGCGCACGTCGAGGGACCAGAGGCCATCACTCAGGGCCTTGCCTGCGAGGGATGCGCCGAGGGAGCCGGGGAACATTTCGGGGAAGAGGGTGAGGATGGTGGCGGCGAAGGTCATTGTTGCTCGCCTGCATCGAGATAACCCTCGGGCAACACCACCGTGATCTTTCCGCTCGTGAAATCGGTTTGCGGAACGAAGGCGTTGGTGAAGGGGATCAGTACAGTTTCAATGCTTCCTGCCAATTCAACTTCGAGCAAATCACCGGCGCCATAGTTTGGCATGGCGATGAGTTTGCCAAGGGGAGTACCGTCTTCCAGCACGACGTCTGCGCCCAACAAGTCATGGGCGTAGGTTTCACTGGTTTTCAGTTTGGGAAGGTTTTCGCGGGCGACGAATAGCTCCGTACTTTGCAGCAGTTCGGATTGATTGCGATCGGTTACACCCTTGAGAGAGGCGATGAAACCATCCCCAGCGGGTTTGAGTTTTGTGATTTCAATGATCTGCCCGGCTTTGTTCAGTAATGGTCCGTAGCGGCCAACACTTGCAGGGTCCGAGGTGAAGCTTTTCAACTTCACCTCGCCCTTGATTCCGTGGGCACCCACAATCACACCGACGAGAACGTGGGTCGACGTGCCCATTGTTATTAAGCGGCTGGTGCTTCGGCAGGCGCTTCAGCTGGGGCGGCGGCTGCGGCAGAGGCGGCTGCAACTTTTGCGGCGGCATCACTTGCCAGCTTCTCACGCTCAATGCGCTTCTTGCCAGGGAGGGCCTTGTTTGGATTGTTGCGGGCATCGCGCTTGGCAACGCCTGCCTTGTCGAGGAAGCGAAGCACGCGGTCGGTTGGCTGCGCGCCCTTCTTCAACCACTCGGCGGCCTTGGCGGCATCGAGCTTTACGCGGTCTGCGCTATCCTTTGGCAGCATCGGGTTGAACGCACCCAACACATCAATGAACTTGCCATCACGCGGGGACGTCGCTGCTGCGACCACGATGTGATAGTAAGGGCGCTTCTTGGTGCCTGCTCGTGCGAGGCGGATTTTAACTGACATTGTCGTTCTCCTTTAATGTTTCAAAAAGTTGGATGGTGAAAGATGACGAAACACCATGCAAGGTGTGTCGCGGTAATGGGTTTTCGATTCTGCTACAGCGCCCAATCGTTTTGCCAAAGCAATTGATGGGGCATTTTCATCGGCAATCAAACTGATCGCTGTTGTCCACTTCAAGTCGCGATATGCAAATGTCAGGGCTGCCGTTGCTGCTTCAGTGGCAAGACCCTTGTGCTGGAACCTCGGGTTGAGACCCCACGCAATTTCAGGCTCTGGCCAGCCCATGGGATAATAGGGGCCGCAATAGCCAATGCCTTGACCGGATGATTTTTCCTCAATCATCCAGCAGCCAAAGCCGCGCATCGTCCAATGACCAGTGAAGTAAACCATCGAACGCCACGCGTCATTTCGGTCTGTCACACCAATGAATTTTGAGGCCACGGGATCGCCTCGCAGCTCGGCATAATTGTCGAGATCGCTCTCGCGCCATTCACGCAAAATCAATCGCTCTGTCTCAATGACGGGAATCATTTCTTTTTCCCAAAGCCGGGAAAGCCCTTGAAGGGGTTGCCGCCGCCCAAACCGGGAAGGCCGCTGCCGCCGAGGCCGGGAAGACCCTTGGGCATTTCGGGCATGCTGCCACCCTGCATCATGTCTTTCAGTTCGGCGGGAATGGCGTTGGGGTCGAGGCCTGCGAGTTCGGCTTGCATTCTTTCCAGTTCAGCCTGATCGGGCGCACCCTTGCCGCCCATCATTTTGCCGAACATGCCTTTGCCCTGGCCCATCTGCTTCATCATGGTTGCCATTTGCATGTGCATCTTGAGGAGGCGGTTGATTTCTTCCACCTTGGTGCCGGAGCCCGCGGCCACGCGCTTCTTGCGCTTGGCATCCATCACCTTCGGGTTGCGCCGCTCGTGGGGCGTCATGGAACCGATGATGGAGACCTGACGCTTCAACACGCCGTTGTCCATGTCGATGCCGTCCATCTGCTTTTTGATTTTGCCCATGCCGGGCAGCATGTTCATCATGCCCGCCATGCCGCCCATTTTCTGCAGCTGGCGAAGCTGGTCAGCGAGGTCTTCGAGATCGAAGGCCCCCTTCTTCATGCGCTCGGCAATCTTGCGGGCCTTGTCGTGGTCGATATCGAGGGCGGCGCGTTCCACAAGCGAGACCACGTCGCCCATGCCCAAAATGCGGCCTGCGATGCGTGAGGGATGGAAGTCTTCAAGGCCTTCGAGCTTTTCGCCCGTGCCCATCAGCTTGATGGGCTTGCCGGTTACCGCGCGCATGGAAAGGGCGGCACCACCGCGGCCATCGCCATCAATACGGGTGAGCACGATGCCTGATATGCCGATCTTCTCATCAAAGGCGCGGGCAAGGTTTACGGCGTCTTGTCCTGTCAGCGCATCGGCGACGAGAAGGGTTTCATTGGGCTTGCAGATATCGCGGACTGCTGCTGCTTCCGCAAGCAACTCTTCATCAATGTTCAGGCGGCCAGCGGTATCAAGCATCACGACATCGAAGCCGGATTTGCGAGCCTCGGACATGGCGCGCTTGGCGATCTGGGTTGGTGTTTCACCCTTGATGATTGCGAGAGTTGCGACTTTTACCTGAGTGCCCAGAATAGCGAGTTGCTCTTGGGCGGCGGGGCGGCTGGTATCGAGGGATGCCATTAGCACTTTGCGTTTTTCACGCTCTTGCAGGCGTTTGGCGATTTTTGCGGTGGTTGTGGTTTTGCCGGAGCCCTGCAGGCCCACCATGAGAATGGCAACGGGAGGAGCAGCGCGCAGGTTCAGTGCGGATTGATCCGAGCCCAGGGTTTCCACCAGCACGTCGTGAACGATCTTCACCACCATCTGGCCGGGCTTGATGGATTTGACGATCTCGGCACCAACGGCGCGTTCCCTCACCTTGTCGATGAAGGTGCGCACCACTTCAAGCGCCACATCGGCCTCAAGCAAGGCCCGGCGCACTTCGCGCATCGCCACATCGACATCAGCCTCCGACAGCGCACCACGTCCGGTGAGCTTGTCGAAGATGCCGCTGAGGCGATCGCTTAAGGTTTCAAACATTCAGTCTCTCTTTTTGCCGCATCCCCTTCTCCCGTCCCGCTTGGGATGGGAGAAGGGGATCATCCAAATACCTTCCCAAAATGGGAAGGATTGCCAAAAACCCAAACGAAAAAACCACCCGGGAACGATACTCGTTGCCGGATGTTGGCCGCTTTAAATCCCGAAACACAACGGTTTCGTCGCATAAAGTGGCGCCAGATCGTTTAGGCGTCTGACGGAGTTGAAAGGGGACATAGGGGAAACGGGGTGAGAAGTCAAATTTACAGGTCGTTCGGGGGTAGACCTGTTTTCTTGGCAATGCGCGCAAGCATCTTCGGGCCAATCTCTTCGCTGTCATGGAAGGCAAAAACTGCGTCAGGCCAACCGTCTTTTGAAAGTGTGCGATGGGAACCCGACTGGCGCTTGATGAGCCACCCAGAACGTAAAAGCGCAGCTAACACGCGCTTTGCTCGTGTTGAAGGAAAACCGCTCATTCAACGGCAACGGATACCCAAACATTCATTGGGCGGGCTTCACCGTGTTCAAGCTGCTCAGCTAGAGCACGAAAAGCCAATGCTTCCGCTTTGGCCATGGCTTCCATCTCTGTTGCACCATACGCCATGACACCTGCAATCTCCGGCACTTCAGCGAGCCAGCGGCCATCGCCTTCAAGTTCAGTTTCAAAGGTCAAGTTCATGTCCACTCAATAGCATAAGCCAAACGATTTGAACATGGTGTGAAAAACAGAACAAACGCTTTTAGACGCCTAACGGAATGTAGGTGTACACGGGAAAAACGTGGATAATATTCAAATTATGGGGGCTTTATGCCTCGCTGGTGATTATAGGAGAGAGTTTCTCGTCTTTTTCCAAATCCTCCTTCGTTGGACCGTAGATACATAATTCAAAATCAATCCCACGCATTCCAAGGGCCATAAGCGTCTTGGCGGAAATTCCAAACCCTTCATCTGTCTCTTGCATGAAAGCACCGCAAAACAGATCTAGTTCAAATTTTCTTCCGAGATTTTCCCAAATTTTGATGTCTTGTGAGAGACCATTTAGTATTTCCTCTACTTGACCGTTAAAGTCTTCAGGTGTTCGAGACAATGCACTGATATGCCACTGGCCAGTCTTGGCTTGTCTACTTTTGCCTGTCACTTTCCCCACAATTATCTCATCCTTCTTTCTCGCAAGAGTTGGAACGCCTCCCAGCAGTTTGGTGATTTCATCGGGATCGAGTAAATCACCAGATATCCGAAGTGTAACTTTTGACTCGTTTAAGTGTGCCATCGAGCCATTTAATATCCCGAAGATTGGCTTAAGACAATCTTATGCCTCGCTCCATGATCGGGCTTCGATCCGACCAGTCAGACTCGTTGTCACCGCTGGGTGGTCGCCTCGGTGGGCGACCATGGAGAGTCTGGGGTTAATGCGCCCCGACCAAAACCCCATGCTCGGCTCGATTCTCCCTTACCATGAAGACCATCAGGCCTGCCACTACGGCAGCACCAAACGCAAACCACCACATTTCGGTGTATCTTGCGAAGAGGTCGAAGAGGTAGCCGCCGAAGAAAGCGCCGACGGCTCCGCCCAGGGCGTGGCCTCCGGAGATGAGGCCCATGGCTAGCCCCATGATTTTCAGGCCGAGGTGCGAGGCTGCGAGGCTGGCGGTGGGTGGCACGGTGGAATAATCAAAGACGCCGTAGATAACGGCAAACAGGATCATCATTTCATAACTCGTTCCCACATTCATGAGGACGATGAAGGAGAGCGAGCGCACGAGATAGATGGAGCCCAAGAGCAGGGGGCGGTTGACGCGGTCGGTAAGATAGCCAGACAGGAACATGCCGCCGAAGTTTATGGCTGCGGTGAGGCCGTATATGCCTGAGGCGGGAACGGGCGGAAATCCGCAGAAGGCAGCGTAGGGAAGGAAGTGGGTTTCAATGGCACCCGTTGTGGTGACGCCGCAAATAAAGAAGCTCCAATATAGAATGTGGAATGTGGGGTTGGTGAGCAGAAACTTGAGCCGTGTCCACAAGGGCTCTTCTGATAGGGTTTCGGATTTTTGGGCTGCCTCTTCCCGCGTGGGTTTCAGCATTGTCCAAATGACCACGGCCATGACGAGGCAGGAAACGGCCACAGCCACCATGCTCCAGCGCCACGAAAAATAGGTGAGGCCGATAGTGAGCAGTGGCACGGTGATGAATTGACCAGCGGTTGCCCCCGAATTTGCGATGCCGGTAGCAAGCCCGCGGTTTTCTTTAAACAGCTTGGCAAGGGCGGTCGAAACGAGATGCATGTTGGCGGTTGCAAAGCCCATGCCGCCCACGATGCCGTAGGCCAAGATGTAAACGCCTGCTACGGGGAAGGTTGCAAAGGCAAGAAAACCTGCGGCGACCACGAGAAGCCCCGCCGTTAACATGGCGCGTGCACCAAAACGGTCCGCCAGATTGCCTGCAATTGGCGAGAATATGGCCATGGTGACGAAGGCCACGGATTGGCCCGAGCCGATAAAGGTTTTGGACCAACCCAGGGTTCTTGCCCATTCATCAGTCATAACCGACACGGATTGGCGGGCCGACATGACAATGGAGAGCGTGGCAAAACACAGCCACACGACAACCCACGGATTAATGCGTGATTTTGTTTCCACACCTTACAAGAGCATGGTGTTGGGAGGTCGGCAAGTGGCGCTCTAGTGTTACCTGTTCCTCAGCGCCTCGGCTTCCGCATAGAATTTCTTCTCCCATGTCTTGTGGTTTTCGAGGCCTTCCTGAACGAAGGGGGTGAAGATAGCGAGGTTCATGAGGAGCCAGTTTACGAGGCTTGCGGGAAAGCGCAGGGGCTTTATGAAATCCACAAACAGCACCACGCGGGTTTCACTGGAATAGTTCCATGCCTCGTGTTCATAGGCATCGTCGAAGATCAGCACTTTGCCCTCTTCCCAGTGGCAGATCTGATTGCTGACGCGAATGGCGATTTTTTCGGGCTCTGTCGATGGCACGATGAGGCCGAGGTGGAGGCGTAGGAAACCGTTGTAGGGGCCACGATGGGGCGGGAGATGTTTGCCGGGTTCGAAGATGGAAAACATGGCGGTCTTCAATCCGGGAATTTTTTGCAAGGCCTCCCACGTCTTGGGGCATTGCGCGATGTTGCGCTGGGAAGGTTTGCCGAAGCCTGCGAGAAAATAGGTTTTCCATCCGGCATCGGTAGAGATGGTTTTTACATCGGTGGAAATATCCTGAAAGTTCGGCAACTCGGATTTGCGCAGGAGCACCCGTTCCAGTTCGGCGCGGATTTGGGGATAGGCTGCTTCAATGTCGCTCGCCCATGGAAATACCACGATATCGTAGACGGGTGGATTGCCATGGATGGCAAAGCGGAGGTTCAATTTTTCAGCCCAAGCCACGACGCGCATAAAGAAGCGTGCGAGCAGACCTGGCCTGCCCAAGGGTTTTATGCCATCGGTTACGAAGCTCTGCTGGTTTGGTTTTTCATTCATGGTGATAAAAGTCACGGGAAGTTGGGCATTATTGTGTCAATTCGGCACGGACACCTGGCGGCGAGTGTTCGGTTGCCCTAGCTTTTCCCATCCGTTTTCCCATATAAGCCTCGCATGACCCAGACCACCTCAGTTCCCTTTCGCAAGATGAACGGGCTCGGCAATGATTTTGTCGTGCTGGACGGGCGTCATGCTGCCATTCGCATGGATGAAGCACGCGCGCGTGCCATCGCGGACCGGACCACGGGCATTGGTTGCGATCAACTCATCGTGTTGCAGGCATCCGATGTGGCCGATGTGCGCATGCTGGTGTGGAACAATGATGGCGGGCAAGTGACATCCTGCGGCAATGCCTCGCGCTGCATTGGTGACCTGCTGTTTGACGAGAAGAAATCAAATTCTGCCACCATTGATACGCTGGGCGGATTTCTGGTGGTGCGGAAAGCGGGCGACAAGCTGGTGAGCGTTGACAACGGCGCACCCAGATTTGAATGGAAGGATATTCCGCTCTCGGAGCCATTCCATGACACACGCCATATCGAGCTTCAGGTGGGTCCCATTGATGCGCCGCTCATTCATTCGCCGTCCGTCGTAAATGTGGGCAATCCCCATTGCATTTTCTGGGTGGATGATCTGGATGTGGTTGACCTGGGCAAGATCGGGCCAATGCTGGAACACCATCACCTGTTTCCGGAGCGGGCCAATATCACACTGGCGCGGGTCGATGCGCGCGACCACGTGACGATCAAGGTTTGGGAGCGCGGCGCTGGCCTGACGAAGGCTTGCGGCACGGCGGCCTGTGCCGTGATGGCGGCGGGTGCGCGCATCAAGATCATTGACCGCGCGGCGCGCGTGACACTTCCCGGCGGCGACCTGTTCATGGAAGCGCGCGAGAGCGATGAGCATATCCTGATGACGGGGCCTGTGACCTATGAGTTTGACGGCGTGTTGCCGCCGGAGCTTAGCCCATGAGCGAGACAGAATTTGTCACCTTTGGGTGCCGCCTCAACATTTATGAATCGGAAGTAATGCGCGACCATGCGACCAAGGCTGGCATGAGGGATGCGATTGTATTCAACACATGTGCGGTGACGGCTGAGGCCACGCGCCAGGCACGGCAGGCCATCCGCCGCGCCTATAAGGACAAGCCGGACGCAAAGATCATTGTGACGGGCTGTGCCGCGCAGACCACGCCTGAGATGTTTGCTGCCATGCCGGAAGTTTCGATGGTGCTGGGCAATGAGGAAAAGCTGCAACCACAGAACTGGTTGCCCGGTGCCAATGACCGTGTTCGGATAAGCGAGATCATGTCCTCCCGCAAAAGCCATCTTCACATGATCGAGGGTTTGACGGAACGTACGCGGGCTTTCCTGCAGGTACAGAATGGCTGTGACCACCGCTGCACGTTCTGCATCATTCCCTTTGGCCGGGGCAATTCACGCTCGGTTGAAATTGTCGAAGCGGTTGAGCAGGTGCGCAGGCTGGTGGTCAATGGCTATGCGGAAGTTATTCTCTCCGGCGTTGATATCACATCATGGGGTGCTGATCTTGATGGCGCGCCGAAGCTGGGAGCGCTGGTCAACCGCATTTTGAAGGGTGTGCCTGACCTCAAGCGCCTGCGGCTTTCCTCCATTGACTCCATTGAGACCGATCCTGAATTGATGGATGTGCTGGCAGGCGAGCAGCGATTGATGCCGCATATCCATTTGTCGCTGCAATCGGGTGACAACATGACCCTAAAGCGCATGAAGCGCAGACATACGCGTGAGGACTCAATTTTGTTTTGCAACGAGTTGAAATCACGCCGTCCGGATATGACATTTGGTGCTGACATCATTGCGGGCTTTCCTACCGAGACCGAGGAAATGTTTGAGAACTCGCTGAAGATTGTGGACGAGTGCGGCCTCACTTATTTACATGTGTTTCCGTTTTCACCGCGACCTGAAACGCCAGCTGCCCGCATGCCGCAGCTGGACAAGGCTGTGATCAAGGAGCGGGCGCAACGCTTGCGGGCCAAAGGGCAGGACCGGCTGACGGCGTTTCTAAATTTATCGGTTGGTGCCATTCAGCGGGTGCTTGTTGAAACACAGAACGCGGGGCGCAATGAGCAGTTTGCCAATGTGCGGTTTGCACAAAGCCTTACTCCCGGTGCGATTGTCAAAGCGCAAGTGACGGCAGCGAATGCCAGCTATCTTGAAGCTAGGCTTTCGGCATGAGCGGATTTTTCAAGAAGCTGTTCAACCGGATTACGGGCAAGGGCAATGAAGCGACTGCGCCCGTTGAAGAGGTCGTGGTTCCACAGCTGGAAGCACCACCGCCACCTGTTAAAATTGAAATTCCCGAACCCGTTGTTGAGCAGAAGCCTGAGAAGGTAAAGGCGATAAAGCCTGTACCAAAAAAAGTTGAAGCGAAAAAACCCGAACCGAAAAAAGCGGAGCCAAAGGCCAAGGCGACGCGAGAACCAAAAAAGGTCGAGGTTAAAAAGCCGGAACCAAAAAAACCTGAGCCCAAAGTCAAGGCAAAGCCCGAAGCAAAGAAGGTTGAGGTTAAAAAACCGGAACCGAAAAAGGCTGAAGCTAAAAAGCCTGAACCGAAGAAGCCCGAACCTAAAAAAGTTGAGCCCAAAAAAAATGCAGCCAAGGAGCCTGAACCCAAGAAGGTTGAGCCGAAGAAGGTTGTTGCAAAAGTCGCTCCGGCGAATGTGGAGGTTCTTGCTCCACCGCCACCACCAATCATTGTCGTTGTTCCGGAACCGATTGTTCCCGTTGTTGTCGTACGACCACCGCCTCCTCCGCCCGCTCCGGCTCCTGTGCCAGAACCTGCACCACGAAAAGGTTGGCTGTCGCGGCTTACACAAGGGTTGTCCAAATCCTCGAAGTCGATTACCACGTCGATCACCTCGATTTTTACCAAGCGCAAGCTTGATGCGACGACGCTTGAGGAGCTTGAGGATGTGCTGATCCAGGCCGATCTCGGTGTTGCCGTATCGGAGCGCATTATCAAGGCTGTATCTGCCGGGCGTTATGACAAGGAAATTGAACCGGAAGAGGTGAAACGCATTCTAGCGGAAGAAGTGGCCAAGGTTCTGAAGCCTGTTGAAGTGCCCTTCAATTTTGGCAGTGAGAAGCCGTTTGTGATTCTGGTCGTGGGCGTGAATGGTGCTGGCAAAACCACCACTATCGGCAAGCTTGGCAGTATCGCGACACAGGAAGGTTTCAAGGTGATGTTTGCCGCCTGTGATACGTTCCGCGCAGCAGCCATTGAGCAGCTCACGATCTGGGGTGAGCGTATTGGCGCGAAGACAATATCACGACCTACGGGGGCTGATTCGTCGGGACTTGCCTATGACGCCATGCAGACGGCGAAGGACAATGGCACAGACATCCTGTTTATTGATACGGCGGGCCGTTTGCAGAACAAGGCCTATCTCATGGATGAACTGGACAAAATTGTGCGCGTCATCAAGAAGCAGGATGAAGCCGCACCCCATGCCGTGCTGCTGGTGCTTGATGCAACGACGGGCCAGAACGCCATTTCACAGGCTGACATTTTCACCAAGGTGGCGGGTGTGACAGGTCTCATCATGACCAAGCTTGATGGAACCGCACGAGGTGGTATTCTGGTGGCCATTGCCGATAAATTCAAAATTCCCATCCATGCCATTGGTGTGGGTGAAACCATCGACGACCTGCAACCCTTCGACGCCCAAGCGTTTGCACGTGCCATTTCAGGACTGAGTGATTCATGAAGCCACTTCCCAAATTTCTCGTTGAGTTCGGACCGCTGCTCGCGTTTTTCATCGGCAACTGGAAGGGCGGCGTGTTCTGGGGAACGGGCCTTTTCATGGCGGCAACGGCTGTTGCCCTCATCGTATCATGGGTGCTTACCAAAAAGATTGCCAAGTTCCCTTTGTTCAGTGCGATTTTCGTCGGTATCTTCGGGGGACTTACCATTTACCTACATGACGACACCTTCATTAAAGTGAAAGTCACGCTCATCAACCTGATGTTCGGCGCGACCCTGTTGGGTGGGCTTTTCTACGGCAAGGTTTTCTTGAAATCAGTGATGGGAGAAGCCGTGAACCTGTCACAGGAAGCGTGGCGCACGCTCACCCTGCGCTGGGGCATTTTCTTTTTGTTCATCGCTGCCCTCAACGAACTGATCTGGCGCAACGTGTCCACCGACATGTGGATCAATTTCAAGGTCTTTGGCCTGCTTGGAATGACGCTGGTTTTTGCACTTGCGAACGCGCCATATATGGCCAAGCACATGATCGAGGACAACAGCAAGCCCACCGTCTGAACCCCCCCTTTTATGGAAGTCAAGACTTGTCATCCGTGTCCGGATGATTTTAGTTAAATGCGGCCAGCAAAATAATGTGTTTTTTTGCTTGCCGCATGGGGAATGAGACGCTAGGACTCCACGGCTTTCTGAAAAGCAGTCACGACCAAATCCGAGGAAGGGATTTGGCCAGTGGGGCATTCGGATGGTGTCGATGGAGGCAACACAGAGGAAGGACATGGTGCAAGGCCGTGTTCACGTGTTCACGTGTTCAGGAGTAGGGGCTAATGACCGGCAACAAAGATGTGAAACAACTGTCGCGATCGCTTTCGCATTTGTTGAAACGGGCCGTCCAATATTCCATTCATCTTTATATGAGCGAAACTGGTAAATCCGGTCTCACACATCGTCAGTTCACGGTGCTTCTGGCAGCGGATGCCAATGAAGGCCGCAGCCAGACCGAGCTTGTGAAGATGACGGGTATTGACCGCTCAACCCTTGCCGACCTAGTGGCGCGCCTGATGGCTCAAGGGTATCTGCAACGCCGCCGCACTAAGGACGATGCGCGCACCAACGCCATCCGCCTGACACCTATTGGCAAGAAAATGTTGAAGCAGGCCCAGTCCGGCGCTGAGGAAGTGGACAAGCAGCTCTTGTCGAATATGCCGACGGGCGACCGCAAAACCGTTCTGGAATGCCTGACCAATCTTGCCTCTGAAATGGACAAGATTGAAGAAAAAGAACCGGAAAAAACGGTTCGTAAAACCCGGCCGCGCAAGGCCCGCTGACCTTCACAACGGTCGTTTGGCTTTTTCAATTTCCCTGGACAATGTGGTTGTGATGATCTCGGGAGAGAGCGGGCCAATCCATTTGAAGCGTATAATGCCGTTGCCATCCACCACAAAGGTTTCTGGAACGCCATAGCTTCCCCAATCAATCGTCACGTGGCCATTCCCATCGGCACCTATGGCTGCAAAGGGTTGGCCCATGGTGCCGAGAAAGCGTTTTGCGTTGTCCGCGTCATCCTTGTTGTTGATGCCATAGAGGCGGATGTCACCGCGTTTGGACAGCTCCATGAGCAGCGGATGTTCAACGCGGCAGGGGCCACACCATGACGCCCAGATGTTGACGAGGCTCACGTTTCCCGATTTGAGATCAGCGGTGGAGAGGCTGGGCAATGTTGATCCGGCAATTGCGGGCAGAGCGAATTCAGGAACCGGTTTTCCAATCAGAACGGACGGCAGTTCGGATGGATTTCCGTAAAGACCTTTCCAGAACACCAAAGCGAGTCCTGCAAAAATGCACAGTGGAATAAGTGCAAAACCCAGTCTTTTTTTCTTGATCACGATTTGGTCTTTTCGAGTTCGGCCAGTATTTTTTTCATGCGCGCGTCACGGATGAAGACATAGATGATCAAGCCAGCTATACATATAGCACTCAAAATATATGAAGCGGCGACAAAGCCCACATGGGCGGCAGTCCAGTCCATCAGCTTTGGTTCCCGCGCGCGATCAAAAGCGTTCGGAGTTTGCGCGCGCTGATTTCACTGCGCATGGACACGAGATGAAGGGCGAGGAACAGAAATGTGTAGGCCAACCCCATGACCAACAGGGGCCAAAGAATGGAGCGGTCAATGCTGGGGCCACCCATTTTAAGGACGCTTGCAGGCTGGTGCAGGGAATTCCACCACTCCACTGAAAATTTGATAATGGGGATATTGATGAAGCCAACCAGTGCCACGATACGTGCGACCATACCGGCACGGTTTGGTTCTTCGATGGCCTGCCAAATCGCGATGTAACCCAAGTACAAAAGCATGAGCACGAACATGGAGGTGAGCCGTGCATCCCACACCCACCATGCGCCCCACATGGGCTTTCCCCAGAGGGAGCCTGTGGCAAGCGCCAGAAAGCAAAATACTGCACCGATGGGGGCTGCGGTTTTGGCGGCAACGTCTGCCAGGGGGTGGCGGAAGATGATGGCAACGCCGCTGGCCAAAGCCATGACTGAATAGATCATCATGGCAAGCCAGGCTGCTGGCACATGCACAAACATGATACGCACGGTTTCGCCCTGCTGGTAGTCTGCGGGTGACGTGACCAATGCGCCATACAGCCCAACCGCAAACAGAAGAATGGTGATGGACCATACATAGGGCAACGCCGTGTTGGCGAATTTCAGAAAGCGTGTGGGATTTGCGAATTTTTGCATGGTGCCATTTTAATTCGGATTAATCATTTGAGATAGGCCCGCAGCGCCGCAGCAGAAGCGAGCGGTGCCAGCACCAGACTTGCCAATGCAATTGCGGATAAAATGAGGAGAGACGGGTTGACGATGTTGGCATCGCCTGAACAGGCCGATATGCCGAACACCAGAATGGGGACATAAAGCGGCAGCACCAAAATGGAAATCAACAGACCGCCGCGTTTCAGGTTCACGGTGAGTGACGCGCCAATACTGGCCAACAACGAGAGGCTAATAGCGCCAAGCACCATGGACAGGAGCAGCGGCCAGATTACTTCCGTTTTCAAATTGAGCAGCACGCCCAAAAAAGGTGCTGCAATGGCCAGTGGCAGGCTGGTGGTAAGCCAATGGGCGAGGGCTTTGGTGAGCACAACCAGTTCAAGGGGTTGTGCGGACATTGCCATGACCTCGAGCGAACCATCCTCAAAGTCCTGCTGGAAAATGCGGTCGGCCGAGAGGAGCACGGCGAGCAGCAGTGTGATCCAGAGCATGCCGGGGGCAAGGCGCTGGAGGGTTGCCTGATCGGGGCCGATACCGATGGGCAGCAGCACGAGAACAGTGAGAAAAAATCCAAGGACCGTGCCAACGCCACCGCCTTGCCGGGCAGCCAGCAAGAGGTCGCGGCGCAGCAGGCTGAAGAGCGCGTTCATTTGGCACCATCCAAATGCAAGGTGTGGTGCGGTATCAGGCCAAGTGGTACGTGGGTTGCCGCAATGATGATGCCCGTATTTTTCAAATGGTCGCGCATGATGTTTACGAGAAGGTCTTGGGATGCCTCATCCAACCCGACATTTGGCTCATCCAGCAGCCAGACCTTGCGCGCGACAAGGGAAAGGCGTGCCAGTGCCATGCGCCGCTTCTGGCCAGCAGAGAGAAGAGCTACAGGATAGGCTGCGAGAGAGGTGAGGTTCATCGCTGACATGGCAAGGGACGTATCGCCGCCACCCAAAAAATTACACCAGAAGATCAGGTTTTCTGAAACGGTAAGCGCGGATTTTGAGGCATCGGCATGGGCAATGTAGTGACAGTGTTGAGAAAGTGGAACATCCTCGCGTCTCCCATCCGCCGTCACACGCCCCGTTGCTGGATCGCCGAGACCTGCAATGAGTCGCAGCAGCGATGACTTGCCAGAGCCATTTGGGCCGGTGAGCTGCAGAAACGCACCATCATTCACGGCGAAGTTCACGCTGTCGAACACCAGCCTGCCGCCGCGTTCGCAAGCGAGGTCTTCAGCCGTAATGCGCATTGCTGATTACGTCATGTACTGGCCGCCATTGGCGGTCAGGGTTGAACCTGTAATGAACCCTGCTTCGTCAGCGGCGAGAAAAACCACACAGCGGGCGATTTCCTCGGGTTCGCCCAAACGACCCACGGGGATTTGTGGAATAATGTTTTTTTCCCTGATTTCCTGTGAAACGGCCATGACCATTTCCGTGGCGATATAGCCGGGGCAAATGGCGTTCACGGTTATACCAAGCTTGGCGCTTTCTTGGGCAAGCGCTTTGGTAAAGCCAAGGTCGCCTGCTTTTGCGGCGGAATAATTAGCTTGGCCAAACTGGCCCTTTTGACCGTTGATCGATGAAATATTTATAATTCGTCCGAATTTCCGCGCTCGCATACCTTCAATCACGGGTCGTGTCATGTTGAAAAGTGAGTTGAGGTTGGTGTTGATAACGGCGTGCCACTGTTCAGCTGTCATGCGATGAAAAGCTGAATCGCGAGTAATGCCTGCGTTATTTACCAACACTTCGACTGGCCCCAAATCAGCTTCAACTTGCTTCAAGCCCGCAGCACAATCTTCCGTGCTGGACACATCCCATTTGTAAACGGGGATGCCGGTTTCCGCTTTGAACGCGCCCGCGGCTTCATCATTTCCGGCATAGGTTGCGGCAACTTTATAGCCCGCTGCCTTCAATGCCTTCGAGACCGCAGCGCCAATGCCGCGACTACCACCTGTAACAACTGCAACTCTCGCCATCGTGCTCTCTCCCCTTATGATTCAACACACATGGCAATGCCCATGCCGCCGCCGATGCACAATGTCGTCAGACCTTTCCTGGCCTTTCGTTTTTGCATTTCATGTAGAAGCGTGGTGAGCACGCGCGCACCCGATGCGCCGATGGGGTGGCCAATAGCAATGGCGCCACCGTTTACATTCACGATATCCGGGTTCCAGCCCATGTCCTTGTTCACGGCGCAGGCCTGTGCCGCAAAAGCCTCATTGGCTTCCACAAGGTCCAAATCTTTCATATTCCAGCCAGCCTTTTTCAAGGCAGCTTGCGACGCAGGGATTGGGCCTGACCCCATGATGGCGGGGTCAACACCCACGCTGGCCCATGAGGCAATACGGGCAAGCGGCGTGAGGCCGCGTTTTGTGGCTTCTGCAGCGCTCATCAAAATAACAACAGCTGCACCGTCATTCAGGCCCGAGGCATTGGCGGCTGTCACGCTGCCGTCCTTTGCAAAAGCAGGCTTGAGCTTGCCAACGCTCTCAAGGGTGACACCCTTTTTGATATATTCATCATCAGACACGATCACATCGCCTTTGCGACCCGCAATGGTTACGGGGCAAATCTCGTCTTTGAACTTGCCTGCGGTCTGTGCCGCTTCCGCTTTGTTCTGCGAAGCCACAGCAAAGGCATCCTGCATGTCGCGGCTGATTTGCCATTGGCGCGCCACGTTTTCCGCGGTGCCGCCCATGTGGTAGCCGTTGAATGCATCCCACAGGCCATCGCGGATCATGCTGTCAATCATCTGGTAGTCACCCATTTTCACACCGTCGCGCAAATGGGCTACATGCGGGGCCTTGCTCATGGATTCCATGCCGCCTGCCGCTACGATTTTGGCATCCCCGCTGGCAATCTGCTGCATGCCGAGGGCAACGGCCCTGAGGCCAGAACCACAGAGCTGGTTCATGCCCCAAGCAGGGCTTGCAATTGGGATTCCTGCATGAATGGCGGATTGACGCGCTGGATTTTGACCCTGGCCAGCGGTGAGAACCTGGCCCAGAATGACTTCATCAATTTCAGCTGCATCTACTTTGGCGCGCTGCATGGCGGACTTGAGGGCCACTGTGCCGAGAAAGGATGCTGTTACGCTGGCGAAGGCACCGTTAAATGAGCCGACCGGTGTGCGGGCTGCCGAAACGATAACGATGTCGTGAGATATATTTGCCACGGAACGTCTCCTGTTGGACAATTTGTGAATATTTCTCTCTTCATAGCATTTGAATTGGGTCCCGCCACAATTTTTTGCACTTGCAATTGTGCACTGCGGGGCGCAAGTTTTTGCACTGTGGGGACAAGGCCTGATTTATAACAGGCCACGCCCCTTCGGTTGAGGAGAGTCATCGTGAGTGAAGAAGCAGCGGCACCAAAAATTCCGGTTGTGATCAAAAAATATGCCAACAGACGGCTTTATAACACGGCAACCAGTACCTACGTCACCCTCGATGATTTGTCTTCCATGGTAAAGTCCGGTACGGATTTCGTTGTTTTTGATGCAAAGACAAATGAGGACATTACACGTTCAGTCCTGACCCAGATCATTTTCGAGGAAGAGAGCAAGGGCACCAATCTTCTGCCCATCAATTTCCTGCGCCAGCTCATCCGCTATTATGGCGACAGCATGCAAACGCTGGTTCCTGGTTATCTTGAGTTCTCCTTGGAAAACCTCACTAAGGACCAGGACAAGATCCGTGAACAGATGATGGCCCCTTTTACGGGCGAGCCGTTCAAAAACATGGAAGAACACGCCAAGCGCAATATGGCGATGTTCAGCGATGCGATGAAACTGTTCAATCCCTTTGCCGCGATGGGTATGGTGCCACCTGGTGGGACAGTGTCGCCCCCGAAGCCTGCCACATCTGCGCCGCCATCAAAGGATGACTTGCAAACCATGAAGGATCAACTCACGGCCATGCAGGAAAAGATCAACAACCTGGGTCGATAAGCACCACATTGGGGCTTGCTGTTTTTGGCAGCTTGCCCTGCAGGCGCGGATCGTCGTGCACTTCGACCATCAGCGCGTAAGGTTTGAAGCCTGAACGCTTATAGAAGCCCACTGCACTTGGGTGATCAAAGTGGCAGGTGTGCAACCAGAGCCGGTTGATGGGCCTGGACCATGCCTTGTCGAGTGCAACACTCATCAGTGCACGGCCTAATCCAGTGCCAATCGCCTCTTTGGCGAGACCAAAAAAGGCGAGCTTGCAATCGGGCATGTCCCTGAAATCCAGTTCCATAACACCAATTGCGGTATCGCCTTGATAGAGCGCATAAGACCCAACATCTTTGTGACCGAGGAGTGCCTTGAGCTTTTCATCCGGCATGATGAGGCGTGAAAACCACATGAGGTCTTCGCCCACTTTGCGAAACAAGCCGCGGTAACCGTTGAGGTCTTTGGGATCCACACGCTTCAATGAAAAACCCGCAGGCAGGGCTTGCGCCGTGATCTGCGGGCTCGCTTCCATTTCAAGGCAGGTCACCACATTGGCCAGTTTGCCGGTCGGCAATTCGTAGTAGCCATTTGGCAAATCAAGCTGTTGCATGTGGTGGGTTTACCGCATTGTTGGAATAGAGAATTGTGCGCCTTCCTTTGTGCCCGATGGCCAGCGCGATGTCACGGTTTTTGTCTTGGTGTAGAAGCGGATGGAGTCCGGGCCGTGCTGGTTCAAGTCACCGAAGCTGGATGATTTCCAGCCGCCAAAGGTGTGATAGGCGAGCGGCACGGGAATCGGAACGTTTACTCCCACCATGCCAACCTGCACTTTTGCTGCGAAGTCGCGGGCGGCATCGCCGTCGCGGGTATAGATTGCAACGCCGTTGCCATATTCATGGTCATTGCAGAGGCCAAGGGCTTCCTCATAAGTTTTGGCGCGAACCACCCCAAGGACGGGGCCGAATATTTCTTCCTTGTAGATGCGCATGTCTTTGGTCACGTTGTCAAACAATGTGCCGCCGAGGAAATAGCCGTTTTCGTAACCCTGCATCTTAAAGCCGCGACCATCCACTTTCAGCGTTGCGCCCTCTTTCAAACCGACTTCGATATAGCCCTTGACACGGTCGAGCGCCATTTTTGTCACCAGTGGGCCGTAGTCAGCTTCACGGTCGGTTGAAAGTCCAATTTTCAACCTCTCAACACGGGGGATAAGCTTGGCAATGAGTGCGTCAGCCGTGGCTTCGCCTACAGGCACAGCGACCGACAGCGCCATACAGCGCTCGCCAGCGGAACCATAGGCTGCACCGATGAGTGCATCCACAGCTTGGTCCATATCAGCATCCGGCATGACAACCATGTGGTTCTTGGCACCGCCAAAACATTGGGCGCGTTTTCCAGTGGCGGTTGCGCCCGCATACACATATTGCGCAATTGCTGTTGAGCCTACAAAGCCCACGGCCTTGATGTCTGGATCGTTCAGGATAGCATCTACGCTCTCCTTGTCACCGTTCAACACGTTCAGAATGCCGGGTGGCAGGCCTGCTTCGAGGAACAGTTCGGCAATGCGCATGGGGCAGGAGGGATCACGTTCGGATGGCTTCAGAATGAACGCATTGCCTACGGCGATTGCAGGCGCGCATTTCCACAAAGGGATCATGGCGGGGAAGTTAAAGGGTGTGATGCCTGCCACAACACCGAGTGCTTGGCGCATTGAATACATGTCGATGCCGGGGCCTGCGCTATCGGTGAATTCGCCTTTGGTGAGATGTGGAACGCCACAGGCAAATTCAGCCACTTCTACACCACGCTGCAAATCACCCAATGCATCGGGGACAGTTTTGCCATGTTCCATTGAAATGAGTGTGGCCAACTCTTCCTTGTGCTTGTTGGCGAGTTCCAGAAACTTCATCATCACGCGGGCGCGGAACTGTGGGTTCTTGGCAGCCCACGCGGGCTGGGCAGCTTTTGCATTTTCAACCGCTACTCGTAGTTCGGCTGCTGATGCAAGGGCGACGTGGGCCTGCACTTCCCCGGTGTTGGGATTGAAGACATCGGCGGTGCGACCAGACGTTCCTTTAACATGTTTGCCACCAATGAAATGTCCGATTTCCTTGATCATTTTCACTTCCATACCCTAAAAAATTGAACCTTTATGTCTTAGGCATAGCTGATATAGCCCATGCAAATCAAATATGGAATAAATATTTCATTATTACCTAAAAATAGAATTTAAATTCTATTTTAACGCAGCCGCGCCGAACAAGACACTGTAGGACTTGCACCAGATCGCAACGGATTTGAATTTCTTTGGGTCGAAGTTTCTGGGAAGGGCCAATTTCTGCGCTCCCGTGGGAGACGCCAGCTTTCCCGCGTCAACAAAATCATTCCCGGTGATTGAGGCGTCGCTTTTGGGGTCGTCAGCCGTGCTGAGGTAGACGACGAGATCGGGTCCGGGCGTGGTTGAAAAGTCCTCAGCGAAACGGAGTTCGAAAGATCCATCTTCCAGCTTGACAATACTTGCATCGCCACTGGCCGTATCGGAAGGCGCATGATTGCCGCCATGGAATGTGCCCAGACTCACTGCCATTTCCGCCGCGTGAACCTGCGTTGGGAGCAAAAGGCAAATAGCAGTCACAACATATTTCATGAAAACGTCCCTCCCTGAATAGTCAGAGACCGTCGCATTCCTATTAAATGCAAGCAACTCACAAGGCAGTGACTGTTTTAAACGGTTAAATGCACGGAGGGAATCCAGCAATACCCCTCGTCATCCAGTACCATGCATTCGCGTAAACCATGTGGTTTGTCGAGACTGCCTGCCAGCACGGTCCAACCACCTGCCCTGGCCCTGGCTTCAGCAACATCGGGGTCACAGCCATAAACATGAAGTTCAATACCGACGCCCCGGGCATCTGCCGCCGCAATAATTCCCGACAGGGGGTTATTGCGATAGGTGCTGTCGTGATGGAACATGAAATTTGCGCCGTTGAGCTTCAGGGCTGCGAACGTATCAGTGGAAAAAAACAGAGTCGCGCCAAGAACATCCACGGCAAACTTAACACCACGTGAGACGTCCCTCACAATCAGGTTGAAGCCCAGCCCCTTTAAAGAGCGGCCATAATCCTGGGCAGAGAGATGCTGATTACTGGCATTCATGCCAGCATTGAAACGCTTTCCTCAGCATCCTGTCCATTCCACTTCACGGTGCAGGCGGGAATCCGGTTGGCTTCGGAGACACCATGGCGGCGCATGGCAAGAAGAAACAGTACTGCGGCATCTGACACCATATCGGTCAAATCCTCAGCGTCGAGATTGTATTCCAGAACCTCACTCAGCCGCCGACACGCCACAGCAGTCATGGCGTTCAAGTCCTGAACCGGAAGTGCAATTGCCGTTTCCCAGCTTTCCATCAGATCGGCATAGCTGATTTCCGCCAGCACATCGGCACCGATCATGAGGGGAAGATTGCCCCGGCTCTGAATTTCCTGAACCCGTTCATCGGGACAGTCCTCACCGGGGCAGGTCAAGGTGAAAACAGGGTTTTCATCGCTGTGCAAGATCTCGCTACGCATGGGTACACCTATTGACTATTTCTTCGCTACTTCAGGGTAATTGTGCGCTCCTATGGTTTCTGATCGGTTAACGGGCTGTGACAAACCGCCTCAATATTGTTTCCATCGGGATCGCGGACGAAAGCACCGTAGTAATTTTCATGGTAGTGCGGACGAATTCCCGGTTTGCCATTGTCGCTGCCACCTGCGGAAAGGGCAGCTGCATAAAAGGCGTCCACTGCCTTGCGACTTTCCGCAGCGAAGGCCACATGCACGCCGGTAGCGCGGGTGTTGCCTGTCCCAATCCAAAAATCAGCCCTGTCCGTGCCAAGGCCAATTTGGCTGTCTTCTCCACCCGTCATTTCAGGTGTTATCTCCATCAGCACTTTTATGCCAAGTGGCGCCAATGCCTTTTCATAAAAAATGCGAGAGGCCTTCATGTCACTTATCGAAAATCCAACATGGTCAAGCATGGTGTCAAATTCCCTTCGCGTAAGATAGCATCTTCCATTGTGCCTGATAACCCTGCAGTCCCGCAAGCTTTGACGGTTTTAATGTCGTCAGCGATAACGGCACGTGGGGAAGCTTTCCATCTGGCATAAGCGCCAAACAGGCGGCACCAGCCGACGTACCATCACGGAGGTCAGATGCCATTATTTTCTGTCCTGCCCGCAAGTGAGCCAGAACATCTAGAAAAACATGATTTTTTGAAAACGGGCCATCCACAATAACATCATGCTTCGAGCCGATGGCATCGAGTGATTCACTCACCATGAGCGCACAATAGAGAGAAGCAAGCGAAGCCCGCTGCTCCTGATTTGATGGTATGGGGCCGACAATCTTCCCCTTGCCCTCCGTATTGGGAATTGGGCCACCGCCATCAGAAAAACTGGGTTGTGCGAAGGTACCCTGATTGATCAGCTTTTGAACCGATGCCATCGATGCTTCTTCCCCTGAAGCACCCTCACTTATAACCTCAAATTCCTTGCCGCCAAAGAAACGACAGCATGCAACATGCCGACCGAATACATCGGTGTTTGATACGGTGTCTTTCAGCGGATCAAGACTTGAAAGTTTGGCTTCGGTATCAAACCCGATGATCCAAGTGCCTGTGGACAGGAGTGTAAATTTTTCCTGGCCACCTGCGAGATAACGCAGATAATTGGCGTTTGAATCATGCACGCCCGCGAGCACTGCGCCGCGCCCCCTGAAATTTTTGCCTTTGAATTCCGGTTTGAGTTCGCCGATGACATCCCACGCCTTGATCAGGGGTCGAAACAGGTGCTCCCAACCCTGCGCGTAGACCAGAGATGAGAGCGTGTTTTTCCGCACATCCATCAAATGGGACTGGCATGACATGCTAGAGATTTCAGTGACGAGTTTGCCGCTCAACACATATGCCACATATTGAATCCATGGCACGACAGTCTTGGTCTTTGCAAATGCGCTGGGCCAATTCTGTTGCTGCCAATAAAGTTGAAGTCCATGTGTGAGAGCCATGGGTAGAAGTGGGCTGAAGGACTCTCCAAAAGGCGGTTGAATTTTCACGTATCGGCCGATAACATCCGAAGGTGGTTCGCTGGTGTAATCCATGACAGGCATTGCCAATGATCCATCCCCTGCGACAAGAGCAAGAGCTGCCCCATGGGCGCTCGGTACCACAACGTCGACGGGAAGAATTTCATCCAACTCGGTCAAAGCTTTTTGGCAGAATTCAATGAGGGGTGCGGGATCAATGGTGCGATAAGGCGGACCCGCGTGGCTAACACTGCCCACCTTGCGTTCTGCCACGGGTTTACCATTGGCATCGAACAAAACAACCTTGGTATTGGTCTTTCCAGCATCGACAACAGCAATTCCGCGCAGCACGTATGCTCTCCTTTTTATGTTTCAAAGATTGGACAAGACTGTGTAATGAGGGTGTCGATGTCAATGCTCAAGCATCCGGAATGGTAGTCAAATGAAAAAAATCAAATATCTCGATTTGCGTCGTGAAGTGATCGAAACCTGTCTAACGATGAACGAGGAGGGCATCAACCAAGGAACCTCCGGCAATGTGAGCGTGCGCACCAATGAAGGCTTCCTGATCACGGCCTCCGGCGTTCCCTACAAGAAAATGAAGCCCGCCCATGTTGTCGAAATGGATCTAGACGGACAGTACAGCGGCGATTATCTGCCCTCAACTGAATGGCGCATGCACATGGACATTTTCCGTGCGCGACCGGAAGCCATGGCCATCGTGCACGTGCACTCAACCTACGCCACAGCGATGGCCGTTTTGCGTAAGGACATTCTGGCCTTTCACTACATGATTGGCGTCACTGGCGGCACGAGCCTTCGTGTGTCAGACTATGCAGAGTTTGGCACGCAGGAATTGTCGGACACCATGCTCAAAGCCATGGAAGGACGCACGGGATGTTTGCTGGCCAATCATGGGCAGATTTGTTTTGGTCCGAATTTGGAGAAGGCGTTGTGGCTGGCGGGTGAGATTGAATCACTTTGCCATCAATATTGGGCGGCATGTCTTGCGGGGAAACCGTTCATTCTGGACGATACGCAAATGACTAGCGTTCTGAAGCGCTTCAAGTCCTACGGCAAGCAGCCAATGGACATGGAGAAAGAATCTGATCCCGCCGTGTTCGCGCCCAAGAAAAAGGCTGAAGCTGCTCTACTAAAAACCAAGAAGAAGAAAGGCAAATCATGATCGCCAACGTCTCGGCCCTTGTCACGGAACTGAAAGCGCGTGTTGAAGCGGGAAAGCCTGTGACCATTGGTTTGGCAGGCGCCGGACAGATGGGAACAGATATTATCGTGCAGCTCTCGCTCATGCCCGGATTACGGCTTGGCGCTGTTTCAGAAGTGCGCACGGACCGGGTGAGGACTGCGGCACTGCTTGCCGGACATCACGCCGACAACATTGTTCTTGCAAAAACGTCCAACGACATTGACCGTGCCATTGAGCAGGGGAAACTGGCAATTACCGACGATCTCGCTGCACTCGCCGCAGCGGGGCGCATTGATGTTGTGATTGATGCCACGGGTAATCCAAATACAGGAACAACATTTGCGCTCGATGCCATTCGCAATGGTAAGCATGTTGTCATGCTCAACGTGGAAGCTGATATTACAATCGGTCGCCATTTGAAAGCGCAGGCGCAGAGTGCTGGTGTGGTTTATACGGGTGCGATGGGTGACGAACCGGCTTGCGCGCTGGAGCTGATCGGGTTTGCGCAATCGCTGGGTTTGAAAATTGTCTGTGCTGGCAAGGGTAAAAACAATCCCCTGAAATTTGATGCGGTGCCAAAGGAGTATGAAGCGGAGGCACGCGCACGTGACATGAATGCGCGGATGCTGGTTGAATTTGTAGATGGCTCCAAGACCATGATTGAAATGGTGGCGATTGCAAATTGTACAGGTTTGGTGCCGGATGTGCCGGGGATGCATGGACCCGCTGCAACCCGTGAAGAATTGGCGTCTGTGCTCATTCCGAAATCCCATGGCGGTGTTCTCTCGAAATCCGGATGTGTGGATTATTCCATCGGCAAAGGTGTGGCACCCGGTGTATTCTGTATTGTCGAAACCGAACATCCGCGTGTGCTTGAACGGATGATTGATTTGAAGGTTGGCAAGGGTCCGTATTTTTCCATCATGCGACCATACCATCTGACCAGTCTTGAAGTGCCGCTGTCGGCTGCCAAGGCCGTGTTGCACGGACGCGCTGATATGGCACCTCTGGACCATCCAGTGGCGGAAGCCATCACCATTGCCAAGCGCGATCTCAATGCAGGTGAAACACTTGGCAAGATTGGCGAGACAGAGTATCGCGCTTGGGCGATGACGGCAGAGCAGGCACGCGATTGCAATGCGGTGCCATTGGGCCTTGCCGAGCAGGCGCGCGTCATCAAGCCTGTGAAGGCTGGCGAATATCTCACCTATGACAACTGCGTTCCCGACGACTCGCTTATCGTTACACAAATTCGCAAACGATTGGATCAGGCCGATGCAAGGTTTCGTGACGTTGCCTAGCAGGCCCTCGTATGATGACTGATGTCGTTCTCGGCGTAGATATCGGAACCTCAGGCGTTCGGATTGCAGCTGCCAGCCGCGATGGATCGCTGTTTACAATGTCGAAAGCGGCCATTGCCGCACCACTGCAAAATTCTGGTCGTAGCTTGCAAGATCCACAGCTCTGGTGGGACGCAATTGTCGAAGCCTTTGCGGCGCTTGATCTTAAGGGACTCACTGTCTTGGCGCTGGCCATTGACGGAACATCGGGAACCATCTTGGCTGTTGATGCGGCCGGTAAGCCGTTGGGT
Source organism: Rhodobiaceae bacterium (assembly GCA_031417195.1). Taxonomy (GTDB): domain Bacteria; phylum Pseudomonadota; class Alphaproteobacteria; order Rhizobiales; family Aestuariivirgaceae; genus Aestuariivirga. Next base: position 95,403 of record JANOVC010000093.1, on the reverse strand, counting down.
TTGGCATCTATGTATAATGATCTGGCGGAGCGCAGCGATGTGGACAAGGTCTCTGCCGTGGCTTCCGAAGAAACGGCTGCACGTGGGGGGTCTTCACCATTGGCGCGCGCGCTTTCGATGCAGGCGGGAGCAGCGCTAATCCTGCATCAGGCGGATTGGTTGGCGGGGAAATTTTCTGGCCGTTTTGATGTGAGTGATGAAAACAATGCGTTGAAATCGGGTTACGATCCGGTGTCACGCACATGGCCCACATGGATTTCTGTGACCGGATTTGACGCGAAACTTTTCCCGCAGGTGGTTCCTGCTGGTACCGCTACAGGACGTATATTGCCTGCAATCGCTTCGCAATTTGGCTTGCCATCGTCTGTTAAAGTTGTCGCGGGTACGACTGATGGCTGTGCTGCCTTTTTGGCAAGCGGTGCATCGAAGGTCGGGGACGGTGTTAGTTCCCTTGGCACGACACTGTCGTTGAAATTGCTGTCGGACCGTCCCGTGTTTGCGCCGGAATACGGCATTTACAGTCACCGGATTGGTGACCAGTGGTTGGCGGGTGGCGCATCGAATACAGGTGGTGGTGTGTTGAAAAAATATTTCACAGTGGAAGACATGGCGCGCCTGACACTGCGCATTGACCCCGCTGTTCCAACCTGCCTGGATTATTATCCGCTTGCCCAACCCGGGGAGCGTTTTCCCATTGCTGATCCTGATTTTGCACCGCGACTTGAGCCCAGGCCTGATGATGAACGGGTATTTTTCCAAGCCATGCTGGAGGGCATTGCTAGCGTTGAAAAACTTGGTTACCGGCGTTTGGCAGAACTGGGTGCATCGCCGCTTACATCCATTCGCAGCGTTGGCGGGGGCGCTGCCAGTGCGCCGTGGACTCAAATCCGATTGAACGCTCTCGGTGTTCCAGCTCGTGCGGCCACAAGCGAACATGCAGCGATGGGAACGGCGCGCTTGGCGTGGCGGGGTATTGGCCATGCAAATTAAACGGCTTTCAGACATCGCGTCGCAGTTTGGCGGCATGCTGATTGACCAGTTTGGTGTCATCCATGATGGGGAAAAACTCTATCCCGGCACACTCAAAATTTTGCAGCATCTGCATGAGATGAAAATTCCGGTCGCCGTTATGACCAATTCTGGCAAACGCGCGGCTGCAAATCGTGACCGTTTGGTGCGCATGGGCGTGCCGCGCGCGCATTTCGTTGATACCGTGAGTTCCGGAGAAGTGGCCTATCATCTTCTGGGCAAGAAGAAGGCGTTCCTAATCGGCAAGCAGGGCGAAGACTACGGTTTTGCTGGCGTACTGTTTGTGGATAACGTGCGGGATGCAGAGGTGATCCTCATTCTGGGCTCCAATGCGCCGAACACCCCAATGGAAAAATACATTGAATTTTTCAAGATGGTTTCCATTCCCGCGATCTGCTGCAATCCGGACAAGTTGATGTTGACGAAGAGCGGCTTGCAACCAGCTCCCGGTGCCATTGCCCAGCTCTATGCGGATATGGGTGGTGAGGTGCGCTGGATCGGCAAGCCTTATGCGGAGATTTACACGGAAGCACTCAAACTAATCTGCAATCCGCAACATGTATTATGTATCGGTGACAGTGCAGAACACGACGTTGCGGGTGGGAGCGGTGTTGGACTTGCAACACTGCTTGTGATGACAGGCATATCGACAGGTCTCGATGTGGCTACGCTTCACCCGCAGCCGGATTATTTTGCGCAACACTTCGTCTGGTAAGAATGCTGGCCAACAGGAAGGCCAGTAACAGGCAGAAACCTGCCAGCCAAAATCCCAAGCCGGGTAGGTCGATATTACGCGCGGGATCAATCGATATGGCAAAGACATTGGCAAATAGCGCCGGCCCTATGATACCTGCAAAGGCCATGATGCTGCTGTTGGCTCCTTGCAACTGTCCCTGCTGGGACGCCGAGACGCGCTGGGACATGACGGATTGGCTGGTGGCATTGAACAGGCCCCAGAAGGCCGCAAAGGGAATGCCCAGCCACACAAGTGAGCCCTCCCACGCAGTGCCATACCACGTCATGCCGATGCTGGCGCAGAATAATCCAATCAAGAGTGCAGGACGTTCACCAATGCGTTTGATGATGGGTTGCACGAGTCCGCCCTGCACGATCATGGAGGCGACGCCTACGCCTGCCAGCAGAATGCCAACCTGTCCTGGTCCCCAGCCATAACGATAACCGGCATAGAGGACATAGATGGAGGGAAGCGATGTATGCGCGAGTTGCGAGAGGAACGTGACGAGGCCAAGGCCCCAAAGCTCCCGTTGCGTTGCAAGGAGTTTTATGGAGCCGAATGGATTGGCCTTGGCCCATGAAAACGCCGAGCGGTTTTCCGGTTTGAGAGATTCAGGCAGAATGAAATAGCCATAGGCAAAGTTCAGGAGGCTGAAGCCTGCTGCCGCCCAGAAAGGATAATGCACATTATAGCTTCCAAGGATTCCACCAACGGCAGGCCCTAGAATAAAGCCAATCCCGAAGGCCGCACCCAGCATGCCGAAATTCTTGGCACGTTGTTCGGGTGGGCTCACGTCAGCGATATAGGCACCTGCCGTTGCAACACTTGCCGCCGTAATGCCTGAGATGAGGCGCCCTACAAAGAGCCATGACAGAGCAGGAGCCAGCGCCATCAGGATGTAATCAAGTCCCATGCCGAGGTTGGAGAGTAGTATGATCGGTCTGCGGCCGAAGCGATCCGAAAGGGAACCCAGAACAGGTGAAAACACAAACTGCATGATCGCCCATGCTGAGCCGAAAATACCGACCATTTCAGCTGCGCGCGCGGTGTTTCCATCCATGAAATGCTCGATGAGCTTTGGCAACACCGGAATGATGATGCCGATGCCCAGCATGTCTAGCATCACCGTTATGAAGATGAAGATGAATGCAGCGGGACGGGCTTTTACGGTTTCAGCAGCCATTGATGTTCCTCAGCGTTGTGGAATTTCCAGGTCCGCTGGGGACCGGCCATAACATTGAGATAGTATAAATCATAACCATGCACTGTTGCACAGGGGTGATAGCCGCGCGGCACGAGTGTCACATCGCCATCTTCAAAGGCCATGGCTTCGTCAAGCTCGCGGTCATCGGTGTAAACCCGCTGGAAGGCAAAACCCTGGGGCGGGTTCAGGCGATGGTAATAGGTTTCCTCAAGCAGTGACTCGTGGGGTAAATTATCTTCATCATGCTTATGCGGCGGATAGGATGAGGTGTTGCCATTCGGTGTGATGACTTCTACGACCAGAAGGCTTTCCGCCTCTTCCCATTCAGGAAGAATATTGGTGATATGGCGCGCATTGGAGCCTTTGCCGCGGATTTCCGTTTTCAATGAATCTGGCGCAATCACGCGTGGTGAGAGTTTGCCCCTTGCAGGAGCCGTACATACCGCAAGAACAAGATCGCTTGTTGCTTCAACGGACCAGACAAGACCCGGTGGAATATAAACTGACCATGGCTTGCCTTTGAATGGTGTTGCGCGGCCACCGAGAATTCCCATCTCCTCATGGCCCACCCGTACTGTTCCACGGCCCGACACGAACACCAGACAGGTTTCACGTTTCATGTCCGTTCCGGTTGCAAGTTCGCCGATTTTTCGTTTCCAGACGTCAAAGCCCACATAGATCCAACCCGCCGTTTTGGGCGTGATGTGATGAATGCGGCCTTCACCGGTGCGGGGTTTCACAAGAAGTTTCGGCATTACAGCACTTTAGCCTTTCAAGACTCACCAGATGCCTATGTTAATTGCCGCTTCGCTCTTTGGCCAATGCTTTTACATAGCCCTTGCGTGCCGCGCGCACCTGCTTGCGGGTTGACACCTCGGGGATTGCCACATCCCACCATGTGCCGCCTGCATCCGTGGTTGCCATCGGGTCCGTGTCGATCACGATGACGGTGGAGCGGTCATTGCTCTTGGCATTCTTCAGGGCACGTTCGAGATCAGCAAGGGATGATACTTTTTCTGCTATGGCGCCGAGACTTTTTGCGTGCGCCACGAAGTCAATATTGGGTGAGACTTCCTGCCTGGTATTGTAATCAAACAAATTGTTGAAGCGTTCGCCGCCACTGGCAAATTGCAGCCGGTTGATGCAGCCGTAGCCGCGGTTATCCAGCAATACAATGGTGAGCTTAATGCCCAGCATGATGGATGTGGCAAGTTCGGAATTCATCATCAGATAGGTGCCGTCACCGACCATCACTACGGCTTCGCAATTGGGTTGAGCCATTTTCATGCCGATGCCACCGGCGATTTCATAGCCCATGCAGGAGAAGCCATATTCCATGTGATAGGAGGAGGGGTAACTTGCCTCCCACAATTTATGCAGTTCACCCGGAACGCTGCCAGCCGCTGCCAGAATGGAAACCTCGCGACCCATAGTGCGCTGCACGGCACCAATGACCTGTGCGTCCGATGGCCGTTCGGCATTGCTGGCTTTGGTGTATTTTGCAGCCACCTTAAGCCACGCGGCAAAACCACTTTGCGCAGACTTGGTCCATGCCGCTGGGGCTGACCACTTTACAAGATTGATCGAGAGTTCCTCCAAACCCACGCGTGCGTCACTTACCAGGGGAAGCGAACGCCGTTTGGTGGCGTCAAACACTTGCGTGTTCAAGCCAATCACGGTTTTCTGGGCATTCTTGAAGAGTGACCATGAACCTGTGGTAAAATCCTGAAGTCTTGTGCCGACAGCCAACACAACATCGGCCTGTTCGCACACCGTGTTTGCCGCCACCGTGCCTGTGACGCCAACGGCACCCATGTTGAGTTTATGGGTGAAAGGGAGCGAAGATTTTCCGCCTTGGGTTTCCACCACAGGAATGCCGTGGGCGCTGGCAAAGTTACCGAGTGCATCGGAGGCTTCGGAAAAGAGAACGCCACCACCTGCCACGATGACCGGCTTCTTGGCTGCCTTCAATACACGAATGGCTTCGGCCAACTCCAACTCATCGGGGCGAATGCGGCGTATGGTCCAGATTTTTTCATCGAAGAAGCTTTCAGGATAGTCATAGGCCTCTGCTTGCGTGTCCTGACACATTGAGAGGGTAACGGGTCCACATTCCGCAGGCTCCGTCAAAACCACCATGGTGCGGTTCAATGCAGGGATCAATTGTTCGGGCCGCATGATGCGATCAAAATAGCGAGACACGGGCTTAAAGCAGTCGTTCACGCTGATAGTGCCATCGCCAAAGTTTTCGATCTGTTGCAATACGGGGTCTGGCAGGCGGTTGGCAAAGACATCGCCGGGCAATAGCAAGAGTGGTATGCGGTTCACGTGCGCAACGGCTGCGGCCGTTACCATGTTCAATGCGCCAGGCCCAATCGACGACGTGCATGCCATCATGCGGCGGCGGCGTGAGGCCTTGGCAAAGGCGATCGCTGCATGGGCCATGGCCTGCTCATTATGGGCGCGATAGGTCGGCAACTCTTTCCGAGCGCCAAACAGCGCTTCGCCAATGCCTGCCACATTGCCATGACCGAAGATGGCCCAAACGCCTGCAAAAATCGGCAGTTTCTTGCCGTCGATCATGGTCATCTGGCGCGACAGGAATTTTACGAGAGCTTGGGCGGTAGTCAGGCGAATGGTTTTTGCCATGGTGGTTCCTTGAAATTCAAATGTGCGACGCGTTCCAGACATTCACCAGTCTGCCAAAGCGGGTTGCCATCTGCAATGTCGCATTTGCATCATCTATTTTATTTCCGAGCCAGTTTTCGGCTACGCTTGCAAAAATCGTGCGGCCAACGGCAAAGCCCTTGATAAGGTCGTAACCGGTGGTGAGCGCAAAGGCATTAGCGAGTTCTTCTTCAGGCGCATCCAGACCGAGCAAGACAATGCCACGGCAATAGCTGTCATTGGCCGTGATGGATTTTGAGATATTACCCCATGCTTTTGAGGTAAGCTGAGGTTCCAGCTTCCACCAATCGGGCTTGATGCCAAGGGAGTAAAGCTCTTCTATCACGTGGGCAACCGTATCGTCCTTCAGTGGGCCATTTTTGCCAGCAATGATTTCCACCAGAAATTCGCGGCCCACCTTGCGAGCGGCTTCGTAAAGCGTGCGCAGTTTTTGTGATTGTTCGGCTTTCAAGTCAGTGGGGTCTTCGGGGTGATAGAATGCAAGGCATTTGATCGTTTGCGTAACCGGCCATTCGACGAGCCTTGCGCCTACATCCTGTGTGAATTCAAAACGCAGGGGACGCGAGCCCGGTTGTTCCAGTGGGCGGCCAACCCAGAGGCCGAGTTTTGCCGCGTCGAACATGGCTTCGCGGCCATAGGTGTCGTCCAGCAAGGTGCCAAAACCTGGCTTGCCGTTTGATACTTTTGCGATGGCTGCAATGGCGAGACGTTTGAAGTCATTGATGCGCGCCCTGTCTGCACCCGCCTTGTCTGCAATCGCTTCCAGCTGCACGCGGTGGTCCATGGCCAATGCCAGGAGTTGCGATGGTTGTTCGCGGCGTGTTGTTGCCCAATGGATGTGATTGATATCCTCGTCTTTGCGGAGAGCCTTATGCGGGCTGCCATTTTTGAGGAAATACTGCAGTTCGTCCCAGGTTGGAATTTCGGGTGAGCAGAGCAGGCGCGATACGGCGAAAGCTCCACAGGCATTGGCATAAGTGGCGCAAATTTCGAGTGGTTCATTTTTCAGCCAGCCGCGCAGGAAGCCGGAGAAGAAGGCGTCGCCAGCACCGAGCACATTATAGACTTCGATAGGGAAGCCCTTGCCAATTATGCCTTTTTCGAGATCATCCGGAATGGCTTCGGGATAGACAATGCAGCCCATGGGCCCGCGCTTTAGCACGATTGTGGCCTTTGATAGGGCGCGAATGGTTTTCAGGGCGGTGAGTGTGTTTTCGCTGCCTGCCGCGATATGCACCTCTTCTTCTGTTCCTACGATGAGGTCGCAACCCTGGAGGACGGTTTTGATGTGTTCAGATACTTTATCAGACTTGATATAGCGTTCTTCGCCAGCGCCGTGGCCAGCCAAGCCCCAGAGGTTTGGGCGGTAGTCGATATCGAAACAAATCTTCGCACCATTGGCTTTGGCGATTTTAATGGCCTTGCGCTGGGCGGCATCATTGTGGGAACGGGCGAAATGTGTGCCTGTTACCAGCACCGCGCGGGCCGACTTGATGAAATCTTCGTTGATGTCGTCTTCACATAGCGCGCTGTCAGCGCAATTCTCACGGTAGAAGATTAACGGGAAGGTTTTGTCATTCTCAACGGAGAGGAGAACAAGAGATGTAAGGCGTGTGGGATCGGTAGTAATGCCGTCTGTATTCACACCTTCGCGTGCCATTTGCTCGCGGACATAGCGACCCATTTGCTCATCACCTACGCGGGTGATCAAGGCCGACTTGAGACCCAGCCGTGCCGTGCCGATGGCGATATTGGAAGGGCAGCCGCCAACGGATTTGGCAAAGGAAGTCACATCTTCCAACCGCGAGCCAATTTGCTGGCCATACAGATCGACGGAGCAGCGCCCGATGGTTATTATATCGAGGGCGGGCTTCATTTTGTTCTCCGGTTGTGGTGTGTGCGCTTGACAAGACGAAACAACAATTCCAAAATGATGTCAAGTTGGAATGTTTATTCTGTTTTGGAGATGTGCATGATCAGGTTTGGAATTCTCGGTGCGGGGCGCATTGGCAAGGTGCATGCGGCAACCATTGCCGCATCGAAGAACGCGAAAGTAGCTTTCATCGCCGATGCCATGCCGAAGGCGGCGGCGGAGCTTGCAGCACAGGTTGGCGCACAGGTGGCCACGGTTGAAGACATCATCGCATCGAAACATGTGGACGCCATCCTGATTGCAACGCCCACCGGCACCCATGCGGACCTCATCGAAGCTGCTTCCAATGCGGGCAAGGCCATTCTGTGCGAGAAGCCCGTATCATTGTCCGTGGACAGAATAATTGCATGCCTCAAGGTTGTGGAGAAGAACAAGACCAATCTGATGATCGGCTTCAACCGCCGCTTTGATCCCAGTTTTGCAAATCTTGCGTCACGCATCCGCAATGGCGATATCGGTGATGTTGAGCTCGCCACCATCATCAGCCGTGATCCGTCGCCGCCGCCCGCAGAATATGTGAAGGGTTCCGGCGGATTGTTCCGTGACATGATGATCCATGACGTGGATATGGCGCGGTTTCTGGTGGGCGAGGAATTTGTAGTCGTGCATGCGCTGGGCTCAGCCCTGGTGGACAAGGCCATTGGCGAGGCGGGCGACGTGGATACGGCATCGGTGCAGATGCAAACGGCTTCCGGCAAGATTTGCGTGATTACCAATTCGCGCCGCGCGACCTATGGCTATGACCAGCGCATGGAAGTGCATGGCTCCAAGGGCATGTTGCGCGCCGGGAATGTTCACAACACCACTGTCGAGATCGCCAACGCGCACGGCTTCCAGGCCGATCCCATCATGAACTTTTTCACGGAGCGTTATGGTGTGGCCTATGCCAACGAGGTGAACAGCTTCATTGAAGGCATTGCCAAGGGCGTGTCCGCGCGGCCCAATGGCCATGACGGATTGCAGGCGCAGAAGCTTGCGGACGCGGCTACTGAATCCTGGAAAACGGGTAAACCCGTAGAGGTGTCATAATGAATATCGACTCACTCTCGAAGCTCTCCATGGATGGCAAGATCGCCGTGGTCACGGGCTCCACGCAAGGGTTGGGCGAAAGCATTGCACATCTCTTTGCGGACCGCGGCTGCAAGGGGCTGGTCATCACGGGGCGCAATGAAAAGAACGGTGCGCGGGTCAAAGCTGATCTGGAAAAGAAGGGCGTAAAGGTTGTTTTCGTTGCCGCCGATCTTGCCCACATGGACGACACGCGCAAGGTGATTGCAGCCACCGACACGGAATTTGGCCGCGTCGATGCCATCGTCAATGCGGCGGGCATTACGGATCGCGGCACGATCTGGGATACCAAGCCCGAACTCTTCGACGCCATGATGGCCGTCAATGTGCGCGCCCCTTTCTTCATCACGCAGGATGCGCTGCATCTGATGCAACGCAAAAAAACCAAGGGCACCATCGTCAATATCATTTCCATGTCGGGCCATGGCGGACAGAGTTTCATTTCGGCCTATTGCATTTCCAAGGGCGCGCTGATCACGCTCACCAAGAACACGGCCTATTCGGTGATGAACCACCAGATCCGCATCAATGGCCTCACCATTGGCTGGATGGATACGCCGGGCGAGGACCGGATCATGAAAACCTATCATGAGGCAGAAGAGGGCTGGCTGAAGAAGGCCGAAGCGGGCCGTCCGTTTGGGCGCTTGTTGAAGCCCGATGAAGTGGCGCGCGCTTGTGGCTATCTGTCGAGTGATGAATCAGGTTTGATGACGGGCGCCATCATCGACTTTGACCAGCAGGTTTTGGGGGCTGGTAATTCGCCCGCCGAGCCGCCGCAGGTTTAACGCTTGCGGCCCCGCATTTCGGCCACGGCCACAGTGAGTGTCATGGCGAGCGACAGGGTTGCCGCCATGGAACGGAAGCCCTCGAAATTGGCTTCGGCCACCTCGAACCAAATCTGCGACAGGGAGGCCAGCGGCGAAAAGCCCGAGTCCGTGATCGACACCATGGGCACGCCCTTGGCATGGGCGGCTTGGGCCAAGGCCACTGTTTCGCTGGCATAGGGCGTGAAGCTTACGGCCAGCACGCAATCACGTTTTGTGGCAAAGCCCAATTCTTCCTGGGCCAATCCGCCGATCGCGTCGATCATGACATTCCGTACACTGAGCTTTCCGAAGGCATAGGACATGTAGGTGGCGATGGGGAATGAGCGGCGCAGACCCAGGAGGTAAATCGTTTCGGCGTGTGCGAGGAGTTCAACGGCGCGGTCCAGCTTTTCCGGCTCGAGTTTTTCCTGAAGCGCGTTGATGGATTTTTCCGCCGCCTCCGAGAAGCCCTGAAAGATGACGTTGGATTTCGAGGCCGAGAGGGAATGCAGCCGCAGCTGTTCAATGCGCTCCTCGTAATTCAGAATACGGTCGCGCAGGCGCGAGCGGAATACCTCCTGCAATTCGGAAAAGCCCTGATAGCCCATGGCCTGCGAGAAGCGCACCAGTGTCGAGGGCTGCACATTGGCCTCCACCGCAATGCTCGCCACCGTGCCGAAGGCGATCTCATCGGGGTGTTCAAGGGCGTAGGTGGCCACCTGCGTCAACCGCTTCGGCAATTCGCGCGCGCGCGCAATGATGCGGTTCTTGAGGCTTTGGAAATCGCGGGGCAGGATGTCGGCTTCGGTCACTTTGGGGGGGTCCAGACGGCTGTGTTGGTGTTGGGTGAAATAGACCACAGTGAGAGGGGTGTGCCAAGGAGAAATGGAACGGATGTTCCACTGGGTTGGAATGTGGAAAGTACGGGTTTTCCGACGCAACCCGGCGCGAAGAAATTCGTCGCGGCGAAGAATGCCGAAGAAGGGGCGAAGAACCGGCGCAGAATGGGGTTTGGTCGCGAAGAATGGGGAAAACGATGTTTCGGCAATTGCCATGTTTCTTTGTTCGATCTATGTTCCAAAATAAAATCGATATTGGCTGGGTGATATGGAACTGAGTTCACTTGAAATTTGCAGCGGTGGTGGCGGTCAGGCTTTGGGGCTGGAGATGGCCGGGTTTCAATATGTTGCCCTCGTTGAAATTGACCGCGCGGCTTGCGCCACGTTGAGGTTGAACCGACCCCGGTGGGACGTGCGGGAATGTGATTTGTTTGAATTCGGTGGCACGCCGTTCAAAGGCGTGGACGTGTTGGCGGGGGGCGTTCCATGCCCGCCATTCTCAAAAGCGGGGAAACAACTTGGCGCAGGTGACGAGCGTGACCTTTTTCCAACGGCACTTCGGCTGATTGACGAATGCAGGCCCCAAGCAGTGATGCTGGAAAATGTACGCGGCCTGCTTGATGGCATGTTTGATGACTACCGCAGCAAGTTGAACGACCAACTGAAGGCGCTTGGCTATGTTGCGCGTTGGCGGTTGTTGCAAGCTTCTGACTTTGGTGTTTCGCAATTGCGACCCCGCGTTGTCATGGTGGCCTTGCGCCACAACATTGCATCGGAATTTGTTTGGCCGGAGCCGAACGGAGTTCTGCCGCCAACGGTTGGCGAATTGCTGCATGATCTCATGGCAGAGCACGGTTGGCGCGGTGCCGATGCCTGGCGCAGCCAAGCGCATGGCATTGCCCCCACGCTTGTTGGGGGGTCGAAAAAACATGGTGGGCCAGATCTTGGTCCAACGCGGGCGCGCGCCGCATGGGCGCAACTGTGTGTCGATGGCATTGGTATCTGGGACGCGGCACCGCCCAAGGATTTTGTTGGCATGCCGCGATTGACCACACGCATGGCCGCGCGCGTGCAGGGCTTTCCTGACAGTTGGACGTTTGCCGGAAAGAAAACGCCAACCTATCGCTAGATCGAAAATGCCTTTCCGGCACCGGTTGCCGCTGCTGTGAGCAAACAGATTGCCGCTGCTTTGGATGCGCATGCCACAAGGCAATTGCGAAAACCTGCTGCCCGGGTTGCGGCATGAAAGGTAGTTTCGGGTCAAAGGCAAAGCTTCGGCAATTTCTTTTGGACCATATGGGTGACGTCATCGACTCGGAAACGTTGCGCGGCGTTGCCAACAGCAGTGAGTGGGGACGGCGCATGCGCGAATTGCGCAATGAGGAAGGCCTCAACATCATCACCCACAATGATGACAGTGCGTTGAAGCCCGGCCAATACAAGCTGGTTGATCTCAAAATCAAACCCGCGTTTGCAAGTGGCATTTCGAAAGAAACCCGCGCCTTGGTGTTGGACCGCAACGGCTTCACCTGCCAGATGTGCGGTGCTGTTGCAGGCGAGCCGCATCCCTATGACCAAGGTGGGCGTAAAACGCGGCTTCATATCGGACATACGATCGACAAGTCGATGGGTGGAACCGATGACGTCACGAACCTTCGCGCCATCTGTTCGGTTTGCAATAAGGGTGCGAAGAATTTGACGTTGCCTCGGCCTGAATGGTTGAAACTGTCCGCCCAGTTGCGGCGTGCACCGGGAGATGTGCAGGTGCAAGCGCTGGAATGGCTTATGGGAAAGTATCCAAAGCAAGTTGCCAGCATTTTGAAGAAGCGGGCGTGAATGGGCGGTGGGATGATTCAAGCTAAACTGGCCAAAAAGACGGTCATTAATTAGGGCTTCAGTGATTTATTGCGACGTCATCTTAGTTATATTTTGAAAGTAAAAAATGGTGGACCAAATGAACATTAACGTAAATGCAACGGAGTTTGGCAACAGAGCAAATGCGCATCGAATGATCTTGCAACTCTTATGGAACTTCATGAAGAAGTCGGATCCCGAGATCGCTGAAAACATAAAAAATACATGTATGACCGCGGCCAAAGAACTTGAGAAAATACAACCAGAAAATCTGTTTTCAAGCGAAATGCAAAGTATATTTGAAGACTTTGATGATACCGGAAAGCCGTATCTGTCAATAATTCAAGGCGGAAAAATTGACAAATAGTGTGCCCAATCCTTTGGATACCAAAATTACGGTAACGTTGAGTTTATTAAGAATTTTTTTGAATATCAACCCGTCATATTGATGACAGCTGGTTCCCAGCTTTCGCTGGGATGACGGGTAGTGGTGGTGGATGATAATTTGTGGCGTGGGTATTCTTGACGGGATGAGGGTGGTGGTGCCTCATTTTTGGCACTGTGGCCCCTCACCCTCCCATCCTGCTTCGCCAAGGCTTCGCAGGATGGGCCCCAACCCTCTCCCCGCGAACGAGGCGAGGGAGAAAATTTAAGGAGATTTCTATGTTTCGGATTGTTGCGGTTTTGGTGTTTGGGGTTTTGGTTGGACCTGCTTTTGCGGATGATGCGCCGGATTGCGCCAATCAGAAGGACCAGACGACCATGACGCAGTGTGCGGGGTTGGATTATGAGAAGGCGGACAAGGAATTGAATGTCGTCTGGAAGGAGCTGACCAAGCCTGTGCCGGATACGGACCCGGAATTTTCGGCCGCCGTGTTGAAGGCGCAGCGGGCCTGGATTACTTATCGTGACGGGCAGTGTGCTGTTGCAGGTTTTGAGGCGCGGGGTGGGTCCATGGAGCCGATGATTGTGGGGTTGTGTCTGGCTGAGATGACGCGGGCGCGGATGAAGGAGTTGCAAAGGTTGGTGGATGGGACGGGGAAGTAGGTGAAAGAGGAGTGTGGGGCGAAGGGGCTGGAATGGCTCATGGGGAAGTATCCAAAGCAAGTTGCTGGAATTTTGAAGACGCGGGAGTGAATGATTTTGGTTGTTGGTTGTGACTCCATCAGGTACCCGAAGGGCGGATGAGGGGCCTTTCTTGACTTCGAGTTTCAAGACTTTCAATGTGACTTCGTCAGTCTGAGCGCTTGCGCGTAGTCACGCTTGGTTCGCTCAGTGGGTCTTGTTGCGACACGTTCACTTAGGAGCGCCCGCACCAATCGCCAGTCTCCTGCCCGCTCTGCCGCCGTGATGAGTGTTTGGGTCACGAGATCGCGTTGCGCATGGCTGCCGCCGATCCGTATGATTTTGTAACGCAGCGGTATGATCAAGTCTATTGCGCGGCGATATTCGCCTTCCGCAAATGCAAATACCGCATCAATGAGTGAACGTCCGACATCGCGCGTGAATTCGCGATTGTCGCCAGCACCATCCGCCACATATGCATTCAACGACGAAAGAAGGCGTTCCTTTGCACCGAGTGTTCCGGCACGGGAGACTGCGAGCGCAATATGAAGATCGTTGAAGACAAGGACGTGATCTTCGGCATGTGTCATCCACTGCTCGGCCAACGGGGACCAACGGTCACCAACATCGGCACCGGCAAGCTCTAACCGCCACAGAAGAGCGGAAGCGTCAACGAGATCAAGCAGCGAATCCATCTTCAGTTTTGGAGCGATATATTTGTCATAGTCGGCGAGCACGCTGGAAAACTGCCCTTCCTCAATCAAGTAAAGTGCCAAATGCCAACCGTTATGAACTGCAAGGGCTTGTGCCTTGCTCCAATTGGGTTGCGAACGCCTTAGAAAATCAATTCCCTCCTTCTGGCGACAGTCTGTTTCAAAGACATGGGCAACTGCATGAACCGCCCAACCATCTTCCGGGTTAAGAGCTATTGCTTGAAGTCCCACCTCTTCAGCCCGGCGCAACTCACCGGTCTCTTCCAGACCGAATGCGTATTGGCCGAGAACATATCCGTAGTGCGGGCGACCCGAATCCCATGCCGGGAGCACGCGCGCGATCGAGTCGCGGATGCTCGTGGAATGGCCGAGGTAGAAATAGGTATCGTGGGCAAAGCGCAGGGCCAACGCGTCGGTCGGGTGGTCGAGCAGGATATCTTCCCAGATCTCTGTTGCGCGAATAATTGCACCCTTGGCCCAAGCGCTTGCCGCATCAAGATGCCTCTTCTCGCGGGAAGTAGCGCCATGTGAAATAGCTTGCGCTGAGGCCAGAGCTGCAACAATTGCGGTGTGATCACCGCGAAAGCCACTCAAGAGATAAAGTGATGCGGTTGCTGCGTGACCGAGCAAGAACGCGCCGTCCTCCGACGAAGCAGCCTGAAGGGTTGCCACAGGGTCACCTTTCCAAGCGTAGTAATCTGCGATTGCGCAATCAACAGCCGCCGCCGATGCGGAGGTTCCTGTTACAACAAGCCCTTGCTGGTCCTTTGCCATGACGATCACCTTTTTTCGAAATTTAAGTTGGCGGTCAAATTCCTGGTCTTAAAACTGGATCAAAAGCTCAAAAATGGCAAGGATCATGATCTGCTGGGCGGGCGATTTGCCGCCCTTGACCATTGGGCGGGGCGATGCCAAACACCGCCCATAATGACCGACGTTTCCCAAATCCGCAATTTTTCCATTATCGCCCATATCGACCACGGCAAATCCACGCTGGCGGACCGGCTTATTCAGCTGTGCGGCGCTGTGACGGACCGGGAAATGGTGGACCAGATTCTCGACTCCATGGATTTGGAGCGCGAGCGCGGGATTACGATCAAGGCCAATACCGTGCGCCTCGATTATAAAGCCAAGAACGGCGAGAATTATGTGTTGAACCTGATCGACACGCCCGGCCATGTGGATTTTGCCTATGAGGTGTCGCGCTCGCTTGCAGCTTGCGAGGGATCGCTGCTGGTGGTGGATGCCTCACAAGGTGTTGAAGCGCAGACATTGGCCAATGTTTACCAGGCCATCAACAATAACCACGAGATTGTGCCGGTTCTCAACAAGGTAGATTTGCCCGCCGCCGAGCCCGAGCGCATTCGGCAGCAGATTGAAGATGTGATTGGCATTGACGCCTCGGACGCCGTGATGATTTCGGCCAAGACGGGGCTGGGCGTGCCGGATGTTCTGGAAGCCATTGTCAACCGCCTGCCTGCGCCCAAGGGCGACCGCTCCAAGCCGCTTAAGGCGCTGCTCGTGGACAGCTGGTATGACAGCTATCTCGGCGTTGTGGTTCTGCTGCGCATCATTGATGGCGAATTGAAAAAGGGCATGCGTGTGAAGATGATGGGAACTGGTGGTTCCTATCAGATTGACCGCGTGGGCGTTTCTCGTCCGAAGAAAGAAATGGTGGCAAGCCTTGGGCCCGGCGAGATCGGGTTCTTCACGGCCTCGATCAAGGAAGTGGCGGATACGCGCGTTGGCGATACGGTCACCGACGAGCGCAACCCCGCCACCGAGGCGCTGCCGGATTTCAAGGAAGCGCAGTCGGTTGTGTTTGCCGGATTCTTTCCCGTGGATGCGGCAAAGTTTGAAGACCTGCGCGAGGCCATGGGGCGCTTGCGGCTGAATGATGCGAGCTTTACGTTTGACATGGAAACATCCGCCGCTTTGGGCTTTGGATTCCGTTGCGGGTTCCTCGGGTTGTTGCATTTGGAAATCACGCGCGAGCGCATTGAGCGCGAGTTCAATGTGGACATCATCACCACGGCACCAAGCGTGATCTACAAGATCAACATGCGCGACGGCACGCAGATCAGTTTGCATAATCCTGTTGATATGCCGGATGCAACGCTGATCCTCTCCATCGAGGAGCCATGGATTGAAGCCACCATTCTGGTGCCCGATGAATATCTCGGTTCCATTCTCAAGCTGTGCGAGGATCGGCGCGGGCGGCAGAAGCAGCTGACCTATGCAGGCAGCCGCGCGATGGTGGTTTATGATTTGCCGCTCAATGAAGTGGTGTTTGATTTCTATGACCGCCTGAAATCTGTGAGCCGTGGCTATGCCAGCTTCGACTACAAGATGACTGGCTATGAAGAGGGCGACCTCGTGCGCATGGGCATTCTGGTGAATGCGGAACCTGTCGATGCGCTGGCCATGGTTGTGCACCGCGGGCGCGCCGAACAGCGCGGTCGCGTGATGTGTGAAAAGCTCAAAGACCTGATCCCGCGGCACATGTTCCAGATTCCGATCCAGGCCACCATCGGCGGCAAGATCGTGGCGCGTGAAACCCTGTCAGCGATGCGCAAAGACGTGACAGCCAAGTGCTACGGCGGCGATATCAGCCGCAAGCGCAAGCTTCTGGACAAGCAGAAGGAAGGCAAGAAAAAGATGCGGCAGTTCGGCAAGGTGGACATTCCGCAGGAAGCCTTCATTGCTGCCTTGAAGATGGACGAAAACTAAAAGTCTTTAATCACCTTGCCCTTGGCATCGACAACGTTTGAAAACTTTTCCTTGAAGACGATTTGCTGCGGCTGTTTGGTGAAGGTCCTGCCGTCCAGAAATTCATCGAATTTTCGCGGGCTCGCGGAATGGACGCCTGACTTCAAAAAATCCTCCAGCGCAAAGCAATCGTCCGGTTTTGACTGCAGGTATTTTTTGAACGTGCCCGTGAAAACTTTGGCACCCTTCTCCATGTGATAGGCGACTTGCCGCCGGAACAACTTGGGCATGAGGATGGGGCCTTTGTCTGCCGTGGGGTTGGCCTGGGTTGGCGGTTTGCGGTAATTCAGCGCGGCATCAAAAACCGAGGTGTCATTCGAGAGGTATTTCCACACCCGCTTTTTGCCAGCCTTCTTCATGGCTGCGAGCAGGTCTTCGATTTCCCCGGTTTCCATTGACGAATAGAAGGTTGGGTAACACCAGCCTTCTTCGGCGAGCCAGATATTGACGTCGGTTTCAAAGCCACTGCCAACCCTGATGTTGCCGACAAAGCGACCATAGGTGTCAGCCACTTCATAGGGGTGGTCTACGAGGGAGAAGACCATGCAGTCAATCAAGCCGCTGCCAAAATTCATGAGCTTTTTTGCAAGGGCAACCGTGGCCGACTCCGCCTGATATTGGCGGCGCTCCACCTTGTTCAACTGATTGTAGAGCGCACGCTTTTTATCCGTTACTTCGGGCCTATCCCGTTGCAGGGGGCCTGCGCGATAGTGGAGTTCCGGCGCATCGATGCCCTGCAGGCGAACGGTGATGCGGTTGCTGGAATCAATCAGCTTTTTGCGGCTGGCACCGCGCACAAAGGCATCGTCAAACACATGGGTGGGTATAAAGTCCACCCTGTCGGCTGCAAAGGCAAAGGAGTTTGCATCGACGATGACTTTGACTTTTGTTGTGTCTGCATCAGATGAGCCAGCGGGCCAAAACTGGGTGACATCGATCTGGCCCTTCACGCGCAACAATCCAACCATGGTTTCCTCCATTCATTGAAGCAATAGCACCCGGGTTGTATCACGCCTCTTCGCCATCATTTGTGACAGGCTTAACACTGCGACGGTTTTGATTCAAACCACCGACCACTATTGCTTTGACGCTAAATTAGAACTGTTCTAATTTTGAATCATGAAAAGCTTCTCCGATCTCACCGAACAGGAAATCATTGCCCTTGCCATCACCAGTGAAGACGATGATGCGCGCACCTATATGGGCTTTGCCAATGAACTCATGCAGGCCTATCCCGCCTCCGCCAAGGTATTCATGGAAATGGCGGAGGAAGAAAACCACCACAAGCTCTGGCTGACCAAGCTTTACCAGCGCAAATTTGGTGACTTCATTCCGGTTATCCGGCGCGGCGATGTGAACGGCTTTGTGAAACATACGCCGAGCTGGATGCTGAACAAGATGGACATTGACGCCATGCGCAAGCGCGCCGAAGTGATGGAACTTGAAAACTACCGTTTCTATACGCAAGCCGCCGATCGCAGCACTGACCCATCAGTCAAGGAATTGCTGCAGAGATTGGCGCAAGCGGAGAAGGGACATGAATCCCTTGCGGCACGCCTGGGTGACCGGCATGTGACGCCGGATGTGTATGCGGAAGAAGCAGAAACCAAGCGGCGCTTGTTTTTGCTGCAGGTTGTGCAGCCGGGGCTGATCGGCCTTATGGATGGGTCGGTATCGACGCTGGCGCCCTTGTTTGCGGCGGCTTTTGCGACCGGAAACACATGGTCAACATTTCTGGTGGGGCTTGCCGCATCCGTGGGTGCCGGGATTTCCATGGGGCTTGCCGAAGGCTTGTCCGATGATGGCAAGCTTACGGGGCGCGGCCATCCGCTGATCCGCGGGCTTGCTTCCGGTATCATGACGGCTGTTGGCGGGCTGGGCCACACGCTGCCCTATCTCATTTCCGATTTCAAAACCGCAACGGTGCTTGCGATTGTGGTGGTGTTCATCGAGCTGTGGATCATTTCGTGGATCCGCTACAAGTATATGGACACGCCATTCCTGAAAGCGGCGTTTCAAATTGCGCTGGGTGGTTTTCTGGTGTTCCTCACAGGCATGTTGATTGGCAGTGCCTAGAACGGGCGACATGCCAAATATTGTTTGGTTCAAGCGTGACCTGCGCGTTCATGACCATGCGCCGCTTTTCGAGGCGGCAAAACAAGGGCCCTTGATTGCACTCTATATCGTGGAGCCCATGTTCTGGACATTGCCCGACTCCTCACGCCGGCACTGGCACTTCATCCATGACTCGCTGAATGATTTGCGCGAGGCGCTGGCCACCCTTGGCGTGAAACTCACGATACGCATCGGTGAGGCTGTGAGCGTGTTTGAAGATTTGCGTCAGCAGCTTGGCACGTTTCACCTGTGGTCGCATGAGGAGACGGGCAATGGCTGGACCTATGAACGTGATATTTCCATGCTGGACTGGGCCTGCGCCCATGGCATTGCGTGGAATGAAACACCCTCCCATGGCGTGGTGCGGCGTTTGGGCAACCGCGATGGCTGGGCCGCCATTCGCAACGCGCGCATGGCTATGCCTGTACAGGCTGTTCCTTCGATTACGCCCCATGACATTTCTTCGCACGCGTTGCCGGGCAAGGATCATTCCCTGTTTGGCAAGGGCAGCATCGGTCATGTGCAAAGCGGGGGCCGCGTGGAAGGGCGACATGTGCTGGCGTCTTTCCTCAAAGAGCGGGCCTGCAATTACATGACCACGATTTCAAAGCCCGGTATTTCAGCGCGCCACTGCTCGAGGCTGAGTGCGCATATTGCCTATGGCACGATTTCCGTGCGCGAGATTGAGCAGGCCACTCACGCGAAGATGAAAGTGCTGGCGGGCAATCCTGACGATGACGCCAGATATTACGCCAAAAATCTGTCCGCATTTCTGTCGCGGCTCGCATGGCGCTGCCATTTCGTGCAGAAGCTTGAGCAGCAGCCTGCAATCGAATTCCGCTGCATGCATGATGCCTTTGAAGGCATGCGTGAACCACATTTTCGCGAAGACTTTTTCAACGCTTGGGCGAGTGGCCAGACGGGTTATCCGTTGGTGGATGCAAGCATGCGCAGCCTCCACGCCAATGGCTGGATCAATTTTCGCATGCGGGCGATGCTGGTGTCGTTTGCGAGCTATCACCTGTGGCTGGATTGGCGGCAAACCGCGCCGCATCTCGCACGCCTGTTCACGGACTATGAGCCGGGTGTTCACTACTCGCAATTTCAAATGCAATCGGGTGTGACCGGCATCAACGCAGTGCGTATGTATAATCCGGTCAAGCAATCCATCGACCATGACCCGGAGGGCAAATTCATCCGGCGTTATGTGCCCGAGCTGAAGGACGTGGCCACGCAATGGATACATGAAACTTGGCGGATGCCGAAACCACCTGCCGACTACCCCGCACCGCTGGTGGACCACAACACGGCCATCAAGCAGGCCCGCGCCGAGATCGGCCAACGATGGACGTCGGCTGGCTTTGGTGACAACGCCCGCGCGGTGCGGCAAAAACTCGGTAGCCGAGCCAAACAGCCCGAGCGGAGAAAGGTAGCCAAAAAGCTTGGGGTTCAGCTTCGGTTTGATTTGTGAGCCAGGAACTGGCGGAGAGAGGGGGATTCGAACCCCCGTTACGCTTTCACGTAAACACGCTTTCCAGGCGGGCGCCATCAACCACTCGGCCACCTCTCCGCAATACTAAAGGGGCTTTTAACCCCTTGGAATGCGGCGCACTATAGCGATGAAAGTTGGTTGTTCAAGCTTTGTTGAGTGGAAGTTATCAATACGGCACACTACATTGGTGGAGAAACCAAAAGGAGCCAGAATCCATGTTTTTTGCCCGTAAAAAGTCCGAAATGACCGATGCCGCCCGCGCCTTGCCGGGTCGTGAGACCCCCATTCCCACAGCTTCCACCCATTTTGTGAATGGAAATCCTTTGAAGGGGCCTTATCCTGCGGGGTCTGAACAGATTGTTGTGGCCATGGGCTGCTATTGGGGCGCTGAGCGCAAGTTCTGGGAGGTTGCCGGTGTTTGGGTGACGGCCGTTGGCAATGCCGGTGGCTTTACGCCGAACCCCACCTATGAGGAGGTGTGTTCGGGGGCCACGGGGCATACGGAGTCCGTGCTCGTGGTGTTTGAACCCTCGAAGGTGAGCCTCGATCATATCCTGAAAGTGTTCTGGGAAAGCCATGACCCCACGCAGGGCATGCGGCAGGGCAATGATGCGGGTACGCAGTATCGATCGGCGATTTATTATCACGGTGCCGCCCAGCGCGCGGCCGTGATGGCATCGCAGGCGGCGTATCAGGCCGCGCTTTCGGCCAAGGGCTATGGCGCGATCACCACGGAAATTGCGGAGGCGGGTGAATTCTATTTTGCCGAAGCCTATCACCAGCAGTATCTCGCCAAGAATCCCAACGGTTATTGCGGGATTGGCGGCACCGGTGTGGTGTGTGCAATTGGCGCCGGGGTTGAGGCATAATGCTACTTTGCTTTCTTCAGCACCAGCTTTTCCTCCGCACCAAAGACAATTGAATTGTTGCCGTTCGACAGCGCCTGTATGACGCGGGCCTGAAGCAGTGAGGGGTTGCTCTCATAGAGCTTTGCCGAATTGGCGAGGCTGCGGAGCACGGCCTGTTCGCCGCGCGCCACTTCGAGTTGGCGCTGCGCGTCTTTCTGGGCTTCGAGGGCTCCGGCAAAGGCGCGCTTCAAGTTTGCGGGCAACATCACATCGCGGATTGCAAGTGTTGCCATGGTGACACCCAAATCCTTGGCCGCAACCGACATTTTTTCAAAAAGCTTCGCGTCCAACGCGGATTTATTCTCGAGCAATTGGTCCAGTGTGACCTCGCCCACGCAATCACGCAGCGCCAACTGCGCGAGCGTATAGAGTTCGGCCATATAGCTTGCGGTGTCGCGCACGGCTTTCACGGGATCGGTTACCTGATAATTGCCCACAGTGGTGATGCGTACACTGATCAAATCCCTGGTGAGAATTTCCTGGCCAGACAACGAGAACGGCAATTTGCGGCAGTCGACCGTGTCTATCCTGGTGTGGTCCACGCGGTAGCGGTAGGTGCCTGCGTTCAGCAGTTTTGAAAAGACACCGTTTTTGTAGAGCAGTCCCTTTTCGTAATCATACACAATAACTGTCGCGATGTTGAGCCAGAGCCAAGAGCCCACGCCAATTGTCGGGAGCAGCCCAGCAATCAAAACAGCAGCCAGAATTTCCATGAACCCTCTTTCAAAAAACAGAGTTCGCTGTCTTCGCCACGGTGCACAGGGGAGGTTTTAACCCGCAGGCCTGTTTTGTGTTTGCATCAAAGCAGACGAAAGAAAGCGAACTCCTCTTGTAACCAACACTTTGGGAATCGAACCCGGAGGCGGCGGCTTTAGACCCAGAAAGACCGAGATTCAGAATTTCGGATATTCACCACCGCAAGCTAGAGCGTAACGCGGAATGGGGCGGAAGGGCAAGCGATTGGTGGATGGGACGGCGAAGCGCTTGCCTAATTATCCTCATAGCCCCGCGATCTGCGGGATGCGCCTGATATGGGCGGGCGTCTTCTGGTGTTGTCGGGTTGGTCTCCGGCGAGTGCTGTCTTCATGCGGCGGATCAATGCGGCTCTGGCTTTGGGGTCCTTGGTTTTCTGGATGGTCTGGTCCAGGTCCAGCTGCAGGCTTGCAAGGTCGTTGTTCCAATCGGGCCTTGCCACATCGTTGGGATCCATTCTCGGATTGGATTCTTTTTCGAGGAAGGCGCAGGCGTCTCCGGTCAACTCATAGACATCATCGAGGCTGGGGCGGAGGATGCAGTCTCCTTCCACGATCACACCCTTGATGGATTCCTGTAACGCGATTTGCGAGTCGTCTTCGCCATGGGTGAGGAACACGGTTTTGCCCACGGGCTTTCTTTCCTTCAGCCATTGCACGAGTTCCGGGCCATCGGCGTGGCCGGAGTAATCCTCGAACTGGCGGATGGTGGCTTTCACCTGAATATCCTCACCCTGGATTTTCACCATGGGCGCACCGCTCTCGAGAATCTGGCCGAGCGAGCCGCCGCTTTGATAGCCGACGAGCAGCACTGTCGTGCTGGATTGCCACAAATGGTTTTTCAAATGATGGCGGATGCGACCGGCATCGCACATGCCGCTGGCGGCGATGACGATGTGGAAGCCTGTGAACATGGCAATGGCCTTGCTCTCATCCACCGTCTCCGTGGCTTTGATGAGCGGTGATGAGAAGGCGCGGAAGAGATCGTCGCCGTGCTCCAGATCCTTCGCGTGTTTCTTGAAAATGGCTGATGCCTTGTTGGCCAGCGGGCTGTCGATAAAGATCGTGGTTTTGGGAACAATGCCCTGCTCCATGAGATAGACCAAGTCTGTCACCACTTCCTGCGTGCGCTCCACGGCGAAGGACGGGATGAGCAATGCGCCTTTGCGCGCCGCTGCGGCGTTGACTTCGGTTGCCATGAGCTCGCGGCGCTTTTCCTCGGAGCGTTCGAAGCGGTCCTTGTCGCCATAGGTGGATTCGCAGATCACGTAGTCAAAGCCTGCGGGGGCTTCGGGATCGGGTTCCAGCATCTTGTGGTCGGGGCCGATGTCGCCGGAGAAGAGGATATGCAGCGGGGGTTTGCCCGCTTGGGCCACTTCCACTTCGATGGAGGCGGATCCCAAGAGATGACCCGAATTCCACCAGCGGGCGCGGATGCCCTTGGCGGGTTGCGTCCACGTCTTGTAGTCAAGGCCTTCGAGATGCTCGAGAGCTTTCATGGCATCGTCCAGCGTGTACATGGGCTCCACTTCGGGGAGGCCGCGCTGGCGGTTGCGCTTGTTCTGGAATTTCGCTTCGGACTCCTGAATGAAGCCAGAGTCCGGCAGCATGACGCCGCAGAGATCGACCGTCGCATGGGTGCAGTGGATTTTTTTGGCAAAGCCGTGTTTCACCAGTTTTGGAATGAGGCCGGTGTGGTCGATGTGGGCGTGGGTGAGCAGCATGGCGTCGAGGATTGCGGGCTCGAAGGGGAATTTCCGGGCATTGAGGGCGCGTTCGGTTTTCGAGCCCTGGAACATGCCGCAATCAATGAGGACTTTCGCGTCATCGGTTTCGAGGAGGTAGCATGAGCCGGTGACGGTGCGTGCGGCACCGCAGAATTTGAGGCGGATGGGCATGGGCTACTCCTGGATTATACGGGGGGAATCATCAGTCTACGGACGATCAGCTCGTCCCATGCCTGTTGTGGCGCATCGGCAAAGCCGAAGAGCGTGAGGTCTTTTTCGTGGATGAGTTTTGCGCGGGTAAAGGTTTCAAAATTGATGGCGCTGTTCCAGAATTTGGAATCATAGAGAATGACGGGCAGCGGCTTGGTCATTTTTCCGGTTTGCCGGAGCGTGAGGATTTCGAAGAGTTCATCCAGCGTGCCGAAGCCGCCGGGGAAGACGACGAGGGCAGCAGCGCGCATGGCGAAGTGCATCTTGCGCATGGCGAAATAATGGAAGCGGAAGGTGAGGTCCGGTGTGGAATAGGGGTTGGGTTCCTGCTCGTGGGGCAGCGTGATGTTGTAGCCGATGGAAGGGGCTTTTGCATCATAGGCGCCGCGGTTGGCCGCTTCCATGATGCCGGGGCCACCGCCCGTGGCAATCACGTTCTGGCGCGTGGCCTTGTGGTCGAGTTTTGCGCCGCCGTTGCTGGAGCAGATTTTGGCGAAGCTGCGGGCGGCTTCATACCAGCCAGAGCCATCGCCCTCTTTGACGCGCGCCGAGCCAAAAACGACCACGGTGGATTCAACGCCCCAGCTCCGCAAATGCTCCTCAGCCTTTTCATATTCAAGCTGGAAGCGGATGCCGCGGGTTGAGTCGCCCAACAGGAAATCCTGGTCAAGGGCGGGCAGGCGGAAAGCCGCATTGGCCATTTGGGCAGCGTTGGAGGGACGGTCGTTCACGGTGTTTTCCCGAGATCATTGATTGTGACAAAGGCTAGCTGCTATTGAGGGGGAAAAGAAGAGGACTTCATTCATGGCCGACAAGAAATCATTTGCGTCAAAGTTCATTGCCGACGGGGGCAAGAAATTTTCGCTTTCGAAGCACGACCCACGCGATGCATCCGCCTTTGACGACAAGGAAACGGCGAAGGCGCAGATTGTGAAGGATTCAGAAGCCATTGACGGGTTGCAGGACCGCATGTTTGCGGAGGGCAAGCAATCGCTGCTGGTGATTTTGCAGGGTATTGACTGCTCGGGCAAGGATGGCACGGTGCGCGCCGTGTTCAACACCTGCGGGCCGATAGGTGTTACGGTGAAATCCTATGGTGTGCCGTCGGAGGTTGAACGTGCGCATGATTATCTGTGGCGGGTGCATAACGCCTGTCCGGCCAAGGGCTATATCGGCATTTTCAACCGTTCGCATTATGAGGATGTGCTGGTGGTGAAGGTGGAGAAATTTGCGCCCGCCGATGCCATCGAGCGGCGCTATGACGAGATCAACCAGTTTGAAAAACTGGTTTCGGGTGCAGGCACACGCATTTTGAAATTCATGCTGAATGTGTCGAAGGAGGAGCAGGCCGTGCGCCTGCAGGAGCGGATTGATGATCCTACCAAGCGTTGGAAATTCAAGTCGAGTGATCTTGCCACGCGTGCGAAGTGGGACGAATACATGGCGGCCTATGAGATGGCGATTGGGCGCTGCTCAACAGATGTTGCGCCTTGGCATATCATCCCCGCAGACCGCAACTGGGTGCGCAATGCCGCCATCGCCCGGATCGTGCGCGAGACGCTGGAAGAGATGAATCCGCAATATCCCGTTCCCAAGGACTGGGACCCGAAGACCATCAAGATTATCTGACGCCGCGCAAGCGGCCTGCGAGATAGGTGAAGAATCCCGGGTGATACCAGACGCTCGATGGGCCGGCGATGGCGGTGGTCTTGAGAGCGCCGGACTGGACCGCCTGCACGGCATCCAGCAAAACGGGAATGGCGGCTGCGGTTTGCAGGTAGGGATAGGTTGCAAAATTATCATCCGTCTGCGGAGCAATTTTGGACTGGCCGATGATGTTTCCCGTATCGATGCCTTCGTCAACGAGATGGACGGTCACGCCGCAATGCTCTGTGTCGTTTTTCAGCAACGCCCAATAGGCCCCGTGGGCTCCCCTGTAGTGTGGCGTGATGCCCTGATGGGTGTTGATGAAGGGGGCAGGTGTTGCATTCAGGATATGGGGTTTCAGAATGCGTGTGCCGTTGACGATGACAACATCGGCGTTGCATCCGCGCAAAAAATCTTCACAGAATTTACCGTTTGCGCTGTCGATATTTGTAATGCTTGCCGATAGGGGTTGGTTGCGCTCCATGCCTTCCTGCCTGCAAATCTGGCTGACGCGGCTCTTGGCGAGGCGGCTTAACAGGGGGCGAATCAGCATCACAAATGCGACTTGGCTGATGGCGGCCCGCAACCCCAACTTGCGCACCCGTGTATCAAAGAGCTTGCGGCGGGCGGCATTCTGTTCGATCAGCGCTGGAAATGGCCCAAACTCCCGAACAAGCCGGTTATAGACAATCCAGGTGGTTGGATTGTCACTTCCAAGAAGAACAAGGTTTGGCTTTTGATTTTCCAAGGGCCACTCTGGGGTTGGTTAACAGTGCTTGGTCCCGGTTTTAATTGACGGACCTTAAGAAAACCTCGCCAAGATGGGTTCAACCACAGGTTTTCCCTTGTCAATTAACCAATTGTTAACCATTTTGGCAGCCTTGTGATTCACGTATTGGGGACTGTTTTTGATAGATCTGCACGCACATATCCTGCCTGGAATGGATGATGGCTCTCCGGATATGGAAACATCGCTGGATATGGCCCGCGTTGCCGTGGCCGATGGCATTGTCGTCATGGCTTGCACGCCGCATATCCTGCCGGGGGTATATGACTGCGCGCCTCATGATATTGATCTTCAGGTTGCAAATTTCCAGCAGAAACTGGCCGAGGCCGGGATCCCGCTCGATGTCGTGGTTGGCAGCGAGGCGCACCATCGCCCGGATTTCATGCGGGCGCTTTCATGCCGCCAACTTACCACCATCAACAACAGCCGCTATATCCTGTGTGACCTGCCTGCGATGGTTCCGCCGCCACGGCTTGAAGACCTGATGCTGCGGGTCGTGGGCGAGGGCTATGTTCCTGTCATCACGCGGCCTGAAAGACTGAAATGGCTGGACGCCCATTATGAGGTTTTTGAAAACCTGGTGGCGAATGGGGTCTGGCTGCAGGTTACGGCTGGTTCGTTGACCGGCTATAATGGTCGCCAAGCCCTATATTGGGCTGAAAAACTTCTGGATACCGGCATGGTGCATATTCTGGCAACCGATGCTCATAACCTGGTGTCGCGGCCGCCCATTCTTTCGGAAGCCTATGAGTTTGCCCGCGCGGCCGTCGGTCCCGATGAAGCCCTCAATCTGGTCAGTACGCGTCCTGTCAATATTCTTGACGATGTACCGGCCGGGGACTCGCCTCCTGTTGCCTTCACGCAGTCGCGCAGTGAGGAACCCAGGTGGCTGTGGCCACGCCTGCTCAAGACGGGCTAAGCGGTTCGCAGGCCCCGGAGCAAAATTTCCGTCACTGCATTTTGCGCCGACCGTGGATCAAACCGGTGGCCGAGGACCGCATCAACCTGCACGGCAAAATCCGCATAGTGCTGGGTGATGGCCCAGATGGCAAAAATCAGGTGATAGGGGTCGACGGGGGCCAGCTTGCCTTCGGCGATCCATGACTGGATGACGGTGGCCTTTTCGGACACCAGCTGTTTCAACGGACCCTTGAGGAATTTTTCAATCATCGGTGCGCCATGGAGAATTTCATTGGCAAAAAGCCGCGATGCCTTCGGGTTGGCGTCCGACATCTCCATTTTGACCTTGATGTAGCGTGACAGCTCGGACAGGGGATCGCCGGCATGGTCCAGGGCGCGCAGGGGTTCCAGCCAATCCGTGAGGGTGTGCTCAAGGAGTGCCACGTAAATATCCTCCTTGCGGCGGAAGTAATAGAGCAGGTTGGGCTTGGACATTTCAGCCCTGGCGGCAATCTGGTCCACGGTCGCACCGCGAAAGCCGGAGGCCGAAAAAACATCAAGGGCTGCGGCCAGGATGGTCTCCTTGTTGCGGGCCTGAATACGCGTGTTCGGAACGGGTTTGGTCTGCGGTTGTGACATTGACTGCCACCATATTGTTCTTGATCAAATGGTCAAGGGGAGCTTTAAAACTCGGGTGCGTGTTTGAGAAAGGCAGGATTGCTCCGCTATCGCATCCACTCTGCAATCCCTGTATGGAACGTTCCTGCTTTATCAGGCCTGCACCATAAAAACATCCGAATGAGGTGCAAACACCATGGCAAAGAGTGCAACGACCAGGGATGAATCGCCTTCCCAGCAGATCGACGCGCGGATCAAGGAACTGAAAGACTGGAGGGGCAAGACGCTCTCCCACATCCGCTCCCTCATCAAACAGGCTGACCCCGCGGTGGTCGAGGAGTGGAAGTGGAGAGGCGTTCCGGTGTGGGAGCACGATGGTATTATCTGCACCGGCGAGACCTACAAGAGCATCGTGAAGCTGACCTTCGCCAAGGGCGCAGCGCTCAATGACCCGGCAAAACTTTTCAACTCCAGCCTTGAAGGCAACGTCAGGCGTGCGATCGATTTGCATGAAGATGATGAGATAGATGAGGACGCCTTCAAGACGCTTGTACGCGCTGCTGTGGTTTTGAACAGGTCAAAGGTGCGATAGCCGACTCCGGCGCCTCAAGCGTTGGCGTATGGCTCTTCTTCCTGTCGCCATGCAGTCCGATCTCAATCCCGTCGAATAAGTTCTCTCAAAACTGAAACACACAGGGGATGGCGGGACTGGACATCTAGGGTGCCAACTTGAACTTTACGCTCGCGACCAATCCCTTGCCATATCCGCGGTTCTGCAATTTCACTTCGGCACCGTTGCGGGCCGCGAGGGCTTCGACGATTGAGAGGCCCAAACCGCTTCCCTCGCTGGTGGATGGATTGTGGCGATAGAAGCGGTTGACAACGAGGGACAAAGCCTCTTCCGGAATGCCGGGGCCGGTGTCGGTTATTTTGATAGTGGCCTCATCTGCGCTCGTGGAAATGTCAATATCCACCTTTCCGCGGTTGGGTGTGTAGCGAATGGCATTGTCCAGAAGGTTGGTGACCAACATCACAAGATCGAGCCTGTCACCCCGAACCTTGATTGCGGCGTCGGCATTGAGGCCAAGGTCAATCACCTTGGCGGCGGCACTTTGATAGACATCCACCAGACAGGTGCGAACAACCTCGCCCAATTCCGCGACGTCGGCCGGTTTTGATTTCTGCTGTTCCTCGGCACGGGCCAGTTTCAGCAATTGGCTCAGGAGCCCAGACATGCGGTTCAAGCCCTGTTCCATGGGGCGAAGCTGGGTCGCCCCGTTTTTGCCGCGCAGGGACTGTTTCAAATTTCCCAATTGCAGGGTGAGGGCGGTGAGCGGGGTGCGCAGCTGGTGGGCTGCATCGGAGATGAAGCGTTGCCGGAACTCCAGCAATTCATGCTGGCGCACGAGAACATCGTTCATGGCATCAACCACGGGTGCCACTTCACCGGGAATGCCTTCGGCGCTGAGTTTCACGTTGCTCCACGCCTGACGCGCGAGCAACGCCGCAGCGAGAATTTGCAAAGGCGTGAGCAGGCGTTTTACCAGCCAGCCAACGAGTATCCAGGAAAACGGGATGAGCAGGGCAATTGGCAAAACCGTGTTCAGCATTGAACTGAACGCTGCTGATGTGCGCGGTTCGGTTTCCTGCGATACCTGAACCACGCGGTTCTCGGCGATCAACGTGAAGGTGCGCCAGCGCAGGCCCGCATCCACATGATCGTAAAACCCTGTCGCCCGTTCCACCGGAATTCCAACCGAGGGGTCGGAGCTGCGAATTGTCTTCATGTCATTGTCGAGGATGTGAACAACAATGCGGTCTTCCGGATCGGCACCCGCAATGATCTTCGAACTCTCACCCGCAGCGCTTGGCGTATCGCCGACGGACAATGCGATTTGACGCAACTGGTCATCCAGAAATGAATCCTGTTCATTCAGCGAAACGTAACCCGCACCAATGCCCCCCGCCACACCAATGACCGTGATGAGGCCAATGAACCACGCCGTGAATTGGCCGCGCAGTGTTTTCATCCGGCATCCTTTGGTATCATCCAGCCAGCCCCGCGGATGTTGCGGATGATCTGCGAACCAAATTTCTTGCGGATGTAAAAAATCAACACGTCAATCGCATTGCTTTCAACCTCGTCACCATAGCCGTAAAGTTTTTCCTCAAGCTGGGGGCGCGACAGGATTGTTCCGGCCCGTTCTGCCAGGCCCAGCAGCAGGGCAAATTCACGGGCCGGGAGCACGAGGGTTACATTCCGAAACGTAACCTCGTGGCTTGCCAGATCCAGCGTGAC
The DNA here is from genome assembly GCA_031417195.1 of Rhodobiaceae bacterium. Lineage (GTDB taxonomy): Bacteria > Pseudomonadota > Alphaproteobacteria > Rhizobiales > Aestuariivirgaceae > Aestuariivirga. The sequence continues at coordinate 65,244 of JANOVC010000093.1, read as the reverse complement.
CTCGCCGCTTTCAATTCTGGACACAAGGTGTCCCGTTTGCCTTCGGATGACGGCACGGATACGCGCCATCATTTCAGTGAAGTTGAAGGGTTTCACGATATAGTCATCGGCACCGAGGTCGAGCCCGCTCACACGTGACTGCATGTCGTCACGTGCCGTGACAATGAGGACCGGTGTTTGCTGCTTGCCGGCGCGCACAGTTTTGAGAACCTGGAGGCCCGTCATATCGGGCAGGCCCAAGTCGAGCAACACAACCGCATAGTGGTTGTTGGCGAGTGACTCGATTGCGTCGCGTCCACTGGAGACCCAATCCACCGCCATGCCCTGGGCGCACAGTCCGGTTCGCAAGCTGGCACCGATCATCGGATCATCTTCAACAAGCAGTACGCGCATTTTGGGTTCCGTCCTTCACGTCATCATAGCCGTGAATGTGCCCCGCCGCCAAACATGACCGCATGTATAATTTGTAATGCGGCCCTCATTCGCTCCTAATTTTGGGAGGCTAGTTCTTTCCCAGCGGCAACACTGAACAACCAACACATCCAAGAGGAGCTTAAAATGAAAAAGACAATTTTGTTTCTGGGACTTGCAACCATTATTTCGGCAACGTCCGCAGTGGCAGCCACCACCCCAAAGCCCATCGCCTGTGCAGAAATGGCAAAGCAGGTTGACGCGGCGATGAAGGGCAACAAGCTTTCACCCGCCGACCTCAAGCTTGTCACGCAGCATGACAAGGCCGGACAGGACCTTTGCAAGGCGCAAAAAGATGCCGCAGCCGACACCGAATTCACCTCAGCGCTCAAGCTGTTGAAGAAGTCGTAATCCCGTCATCCCCCAACACCCGATTTGGAGTTTTAAAACCATGAAAAAGACAATCCTGTTTCTCGGCATTGCCGCGATGATTTCTGCAACCCCGGTATTTGCTGCAACCAAGGTTGGAGCACCCGCCATGGCCAAGCACAGCCAGACGATGTGCGTCATCCATGGCAAGAAAGGCCCTTGCACGCATCATGTGATGCACAAGAGCCACGCATCGAGCAAAACCCAGGTTCTTGCCAAGAAGAAGTAATCCCCCGACTGTGGTTCCCCCTCTGATTCACCACATTCACCCGGCAGACACCTTGAGTATGGTGTTTGCCGGGCACTTGCGTTATGACGCGGTTCAACTGGCGCTAGCCACGGATGTCAAATCCGGCGTGGCTGCCCCCTAACCCCTTTCGTAAAGCATGCAAATCCATTGGCCTTTCCCCTTACTCCTGCCCCGTTCGCCCGCGCTCTCACCGAACGCAAATATGAAGACCCCACCCCCGTTCAGCTCGCCGTTCTTGAAGCCAAGGCGGAGGGGCGTGATCTTGTTGTGTCCGCACAGACGGGTTCGGGCAAAACCGTGGCTTACGGCTTGGCGATTGCCAAAACCTTGCTGGGCGATGCAGAGCGGTTTTCGCAAGAAGCCTCACCTGTTGCCCTGATTGTTGCGCCGACGCGCGAACTTGCGCTGCAGGTTGAGCGCGAACTGGAATGGCTATATCACTATTCGGGTGCGCGCATTCTCTCTTGCGTTGGCGGCATGGACCCGAAGCGCGAGCGCCGCAGACTTGCCGATGGCGCGCATATCATTGTGGGAACGCCGGGACGCTTGCGCGACCATCTCGAGCGTGGTGTTCTGAACATCACCGATCTCAAGGCTGTGGTGCTGGATGAAGCCGATGAAATGCTGGACCTTGGTTTCCGTGAAGACTTGGAATTCATTCTGGAAGCAACGCCTGCGACACGCCGCACATTGATGTTCTCGGCCACCATGCCGAAGACGATTGCCAACATGGCCAAGCGCTATCAGAAAAATTCCCTGCGCATTGAAGCTTCGGGTGGTGAACGGGCGCATGCCGACATTGAATACCGCGCCATTCGCGTGGCGCCCAATGAAGTTGAACATGCGGTGGTCAACGTGCTGCGATTTGTTGAATCGCCCAGCACCATCGTGTTCTGCAACACGCGCGACCATGTGCGCCATTTGCATGCAACGCTTTTGGAGCGTGGCTTTGCCGTGGTCAATCTCTCCGGCGAGTTGAGCCAGGGTGAGCGGAACCACGCACTGCAGGCCTTGCGTGATGGCAGGGCTCGCGTGTGTGTGGCAACTGACGTGGCCGCACGCGGCATTGATCTGCCAAACCTTGGTCTCGTCATCCATGCGGATTTGCCGAATGACGCGGAGACGTTGCAGCATCGCAGCGGTCGCACGGGCAGGGCTGGCAAGAAGGGTGTGAGTGTTGTGCTTGTGCCGTTGTCACGCCGCAGGAAGGCGGAGCAGATGCTGGCGTCGGCTGGCGTCAATCCCATCTGGGCGGGGCCACCACAGGCTGAGGATATTCGGAGGCTCGATCAACAGCGCATGTTGCATGATCCCATTCTCACGCAGGTGAGCAGTGAGGAAGATCTGGAAATGGCGCGCGCGGTTCTGGTGTCGCGCAGTGCGGAAGAGATTGCGGCAGCACTGGTGCGAATCTATCGTTCGAAATTGCCTGCGGCAGAAGACGTGTTTGATCCGGGGCCTGGCCGCAATGATTTCCGCGAGGCGAAGCCTTCACGCAAAGAGCCACGCGCGTCCACATCAGACCCGCGCGAATTCACCTGGTTCCGCCTTGATATTGGCCGCAAGAACAATGCGGACCCCAAGTGGCTGCTGCCGATGATCTGCCGACGCGGCAAGGTGACCAAGGTTGATATCGGCGCCATCCGCATCACCGACAATGAAACCCGCTTTGAAATCGCCAATGCGGCGGTGGAGCGCTTCACGCTGGCCAGCATTGTGGCCGACGATGAGGATGTGAAGATCGAGCGCGTAAGCGGCGGTGCAGGTGTTGTGCACACTTCGCGCAATCCCGACCGCAAGCCGAATTTCAAGCCGAAGCCTGAGGGCGAGGTGCGGTATGAGGATCGCAAACCGTTTGTCGATCCGGACAAGCCGAAGTCCGAGGGTTACAAGGGGAAGAAGCCATTTGGTGGCAAGCCGAAATATGAAGGTGGCAAGCCCAAGTTTGAGGGTACTGGAAAACCGCGTGGTGAGGGCTTCAAGCCAAAGTATGAGGGAGCGCCGAAGCCTGCAGGCGAGGGTGGCAAGCCAGCGTTCAAGGAGAAGAAGTCGGCCTGGAAGAAGCGGAAGTGATGGTTTTGCTAAAATAATATGCAGGCATTAAAGCTCAGGCAGTAATTGGGTTTTAAAAATGAAAACGGAACAAACAGATATATTTTGGAATGCTTATTGTCGCTCAGCCAATATTGCTGGCCAGGAATATGAAGCTGTCGCGTTTGGTGACAGCGCTGAAATGGCCGATGAGCTAGGGCATTTGATACTCGACGGACCAAAGCGGGCAACTGCAGGACTCCATCGCGATTTCGAAAACAATCCCGAGTCTCTTCCAAAAGCCGGAGATCATGCTGTGGTTGTTGATGGCAAAGGCGAGCCACTCTGCATTTTTCAAACCACAGAAGTCCGCATTGGCCCACTTAACTCCGTCGATGATGCGTTTGCCTGGGATGAAGGTGAAGGTGACCGAAGCCGCGCATGGTGGTTAGACGCCCATACTGAGTTTTTCATGCGCCAGGCAGAATGCGAGGGTTTCGTTTTCACCGAAGTCATAGAAACGGTCTTTGAAAGATTTAAACTCGTTTGGCCACGTAACGGGTTACGGTGATACTCCACCAGCTGGTGTTCCGGTACAGTCCAGTGCCAAATTTATTTCATTTTTTTGCTTTCGTGGATTCTGGATTGTGCACTATGGAAAACGTGCAGAAGACCTTTTTGAAGTTGCGAATAGGTCTCTCGCCCCTCGCCCGCGAGGGGAGTCGGTTTTAAGCGAGGTTTAATTTCCGATAGGTTTTTCAAATTCCACCTCTCCTGAAAAGATATCGATCCATTTCTCCTTGCTCGCCAACTGAAATGGAACTCATTGGACAATTTCTAAAGAAAATCCCAAGCAAATCTCAAGCCCGCGGCAAAGTCTTTTCGCCAAAACCAGTCCACAGTGCCGCCTTGGCTCGCAATCATTGCGGCCAGCGCCGAATGGCGAGCAGAAAGGAAGGCCGGTATGGGCCGTTTCATTGGATTTCTTTACGGGGTGGTTGCCTATGCGATAGCCGTTGCAGCGCTGCTCTACACCATTGGGTTTCTCGAAGGGCTGGTGGTGCCAAAAACCATCGACTCCGGTGCCGTGGCGAACACAGGCAAAGCGCTGGTGGTCAATCTCCTGCTCATCTCCCTGTTTGCCATCCAGCACAGTGTCATGGCGCGAAAGTCCTTCAAGGCGTGGATCACGCAAGCTCTGCCGAAATCCGTTGAACGCAGCACCTATGTGCTTTTGTCAGGCGTGGTGCTCGCACTGCTCTGCTGGCAATGGCTGCCCATGCCCCAAATTGTCTGGCACATCGACAATCCGCAGATTGCCACCGCGCTCATCGGGCTGTCCTTTGTGGGCTGGGTCATTGTGTTCAGCAGCACTTTCCTGATCAACCATTTCGAGCTTTTCGGCCTGCATCAGGTCGTGAATAATCTGGCGGGCAAGCCAATGCCGGAGCCGCGTTTCCGCACGCCAATATACTACAAGTTCGTGCGCCATCCGCTCTACCTCGGTTTGGTCATTGCCTTCTGGTCAGCGCCGACTATGACCGTTGGCCACCTGCTGTTTGCCGCCGCAACCACCGCCTACATCTTCATCGGAATCTTTTTCGAAGAGCGTGACCTTGTGGAGCTCTTTGGCGACGACTACCGCCACTACCGCACCCGCGTGTCGATGCTTGTTCCCTGGCGCAAGTCAGCCTGACGGAACACGCGCTGCTTTTACGCCCCACTTGCGCGATTCAGCCCGCAGTGGGTAGAACAGCGGCATGTTGCACCTGAAATCAAAACAGCTCTCCGCCACATTCTCCACCCTCGGTGCCAAAATCGTTTCTGTCCATATGGATGGCGTGGACGTGGTGGTTGGTCCCGGCAGCGACGCAGATGCGCTGGCGTCAGATGTCTATACAGGCTCGGTCACTGGACGGTACGCGGGCCGCATCACCGGCGCGCGCTTTCCACTTGAGGGCAAAGAGATCAAACTCGTGCCCAATGTGGATGACGACCAGCTCCACGGCGGCGCGCAGAATTTCTGCAATGCCGTGTGGAAATCCGAAACAATCGAAAACGGTATCCGCTTCACCCATCATTCGCCCGATGGCGATCAGGGTTACCCCGGCGCAATGGTGGCCACCGCCACATACCGTGTCACCGACAACATGCTCGCGCTCGACCTTGAAGCCACATCGACCAAAACCACCGTCATCAATCTCACCAACCACGCCTACTGGAATTTGGCAGGGTCAGGCTCCGGCTTGGACCACGACGTGGAAATGCCAGCCGACCACTATTTGCCTCTCACCGGCCCGAAATTGCCAACCGGCGAAATCCGCGACGTGACGGGCACCATTTTTGATTTCCGCACATTGCGCAAAGTGGGCCAGCCCTATGACACCTGCTTCTGTCTCAATGGCAAACGCGGCACCCTGCGCAAAGGCCTCAACCTACGCGATCCCAAATCGGGCCGCGTCATGGAGGTGTACACCACCGAAGCCGCCATCCAGTTCTATACCGCCGACCACTTTGGTCCACACCTTCCGGGAAAATACGGCCCGCTGACACAACACAATTCAATCGCCATCGAACCACAGAATTATCCCGACGCGCCCAACCACAAAAACTTCCCCAGCTCAATCCTGCGCCCCGGCGAGATCTACCGGAACCGGATTGAATGGCGTTTTTCGTGATGTCTATTCAAAACTGATCGCTGCGTGTGCTGTACCACGGCATAGCCGACTGGGTTTAAGCGATGCCCCTGTTTCAAAGGGGCCTTGCGCTCACAAGCAGTATTTCAATTTCCGAATATACCCAAATATAGACAATCGACCGTACGGTGTCAAGGACTAATTTCCTTGCTAGAGAAAATTATAGGGATCGACATCAACATTGAGCTGCACCGAGCCCTTGGGCTTCACGTTTCTGAGCCATTCCCTTAAATACGCCTGAATGTTGACCTCCCGTGGGGCCTTCACCAAAAACCGCCAGCGAAACCGCCCGCGCACCACATGGATGGGCGCCTGCGCTGGTCCCAAAATGGTCACACCTTCGCCAAAAGGCGCAAGTCTTGCTACTTCGCGCACAAAACGCTCTGCCTCCGCCGCATCGGCACCGGACACAATCACGGATGCAAGCCGTCCATAAGGCGGCAGACCAGCGTTATCGCGGATCAGTTTTTCCTGTGCGAGATAACCCTCCCGGTCTCCCAGCTTCAGCGCCTGCATCAGCGGATGTTCCGGCACATGGGTTTGCACCAGCGCATGTCCTGGCTTCTCCCCCCGCCCGGCCCGACCCGCAACCTGTGCCATCAGCGCCCAAGTCCGTTCACCACCCCGGGGGTCCGAGGATTCCAAAGCAAGATCAGCATCAACGACGCCCACAAAAGTGAGATTAGGAAAATGATGCCCCTTGGCCACAAGCTGCGTACCGATGATCAAATCATAATCCCCACGCGTTACATCGCGGATGATATCGCGAAGATGTACCCCGCGTGAGAGATCACTGGACAGGATAGCAATCCGCGCGGTGGGAAAGCGCTGTGCCGCCTCTTCCGCCAGTCGCTCAATCCCGGGGCCACACGGCACCAGTTTATCTTCCACCCCGCAGGACGGACACGCCTTGGGGATCGGTTCATGATGCCCGCAATGGTGGCACATGAGCTGGCGGCGAAAGCGATGCTCGACAAGCGACGCCGCACAATTTGGGCAATCCATCCGGTGCCCACAGGCGCGGCATACGGTGACTGGTGCATAGCCCCGCCGGTTGAGAAACAAAAGCGCCTGGTCTCCCGCCGCCAAAGTTTCAGTGACACTGTTGATGAGGGGCGCAGAGAGCCACGCACCCGTCTCCAGCGGCGTCACCCGCATATCGATCAAGCCAATTTCCGGAAGTTCCGCACGTCCATGGCGATCACTCAGCTTCACATGGCCATAGCGGCCACGATCTGCATTCACCAGTGATTCCAGCGAAGGTGTTGCCGACGAGAGAATGACCGGAAATTTTCCAATAGTGCCATAGAGCACCGCCATGTCCCGCGCATGATAGGGAACACCCTCGTCCTGCTTGTAGGCACTCTCGTGTTCTTCATCGACAACAATGAGTCCCAGTTTTTTCCACGGCAGAAAAAGCGCTGAGCGCGCGCCCACAACAATGCGCGCCTCGCCAGATGCAACCCCGCGCCACACCCGTTCGCGTTCACGGGGCCGCATGTCCGAATGCCATTGCGCGGGCTCGCAATCAAACCGCTTTTCCACACGCGCAATAAAACCAGCCGTGAGCGCAATTTCCGGCAGCAGTAACAGCACCTGGTGCCCAGCGGCAAGCCCCGCCGCCATCGCCTCGAAATAAACTTCCGTTTTGCCCGACCCCGTCACGCCATCAAACAAAATGACTTTCGCCGAGCGTGAAGCAACCACCGCGCGCAAGTCCTGCGCCGCAAGCTCCTGTTGTTTTGAAAGCGCAAAGCCCCGCGCATTCAAATCCGGTTTTGAAAAAGCCTTGAGTGCTGGCAACGCGACCGTTTCCAAAGCACCGTCCTTCGCCAGCGCCTTCACCAACGATGTGCCAACGCCTGCTGCCAGCGCCAGTTCCGAAAGCTTCATGGCAAAACCTTCCGATGCCGCTTCCAGAACCCGCGTGCGCTGCGCCGTCATTTTTTTTGGCAACTGGCCAGAGGCACGAAATGCCGTCTGCCCCTTCAATTCTTCAAACGCCCCGGGCGCACGCAGCACCATGCGCAACACATTGCCCTTGGGCTCAACGTAATAATCTGAAAGCCAATCCACAAATTTGCGGTGCTTATCGGTCATGGGCGGCATGTCAAAACGCGCCATCACATCGCGCAATTTTGTACCTTCAGGGGCTGTGGATTTCACCGCCCACACCACGCCAATCAGGCTGCGCGGCCCCAGCGGCACCGCGACATAATCGCCAGCCACCAACGCCATTCCGGCGGGAATCCGATAGGAATAGGCGGTATCCAGCGCCAGCGGCAGCAACACATCGGCTATGTCAGGGGAATCGGTGGGCATGGGCTTTAGGAATAGTCTTGGACGCCACGCCCTGCCAGTCTTATATCACGGGAACCATGTTGAACGTCGCCCCCCACGCGAGAGAAATTGTCTACTGGGAGCCCTTGGCGCTCGCCCAGCGCCTGCGCGGCCAGAAGCATCTCACCCTGTTTGAAAGCACCATGCGGGCGGAAAAGCTGGGCCGCTATTCGTTTCTCGCCTGCAATCCATCGTCAACGCTGAGAGTTGCGAACGGTCAGGCGACACTTGACGACGTCCCCCAACACGATGCGCCGCTGGTGTTGCTGGACCGGATATTGAATGAGAACCGCCGCCCCCTCGTGCCGGGTCTGCCCCCCTTCCAAGGTGGCCTTGCAGGTTACATCGCCTATGATTTCGGCCGCAGCCTCGAAAGCCACACACGGCTTCCGCAATTCCCGAGCCTTTGTCCCGATCTCATGCTGCATGTCTATGATGTCGGCATCGCCTTTGACCATTTGCAGGAGCGCGCCTGGATTATTTCAACCCGCGACGTGGAGCGCGCCGATACGCTGGAAGAACTGCTGAAGCAAAAGCCCGTGCCGCTGGGCGGCGCCTCCATTGAAAACTGGTCATCGAATTTTACCCGCTGCGAATATGAAGCAGCGGTTGCCAAAACGGTTGAATATATTTTGGCCGGCGATATTTTTCAGGCCAATATTTCCCAATGCTTCAGTGCACCCATTCCTGAAAATTTTGACACGCTCGCCTTCTACAAAAAACTGCGCGCATCAAACCCCGCCACATTCTCGGCCTACCTTGATTACGGTGATGTGCAAATCGCCTCAAGCTCGCCCGAACGGCTGTTGAGCTTTGATGGCAAAACCGTTGAGGCCCGCCCCATCAAAGGAACACGCCGCCGCGATTCCGATCCGGTACGAGATGCAGCCCTTGTCGCGGAGCTTGCCACCAGCCGCAAGGACCGTGCCGAAAATGTCATGATCGTGGATCTGCTGCGCAATGACTTGAGCCGCGTGTGCCAGCCGGGCACCGTGCGCGTGCCCGTCTTGTGCGGATTGGAAACCTACGCCGCCGTGCATCATCTCACCTCTGTGGTAACCGGCGAATTGAAACACGAAAAAACCGTGGGCGATTTGATTGAAGCCACCTTCCCCGGCGGCTCCATCACGGGTGCCCCAAAAATCCGCGCCATGGAAATCATTGCGGAGATTGAAGCGCAGGGCCGCGGTGTCTATTGCGGCTCCATCGGTTATTTTGGCTTCAACGGCCAGGTTGATTTGAACATTGCCATCCGCACGGCCATGTTCGCGCAAGGCACCGCCCGCTTTCAGGGCGGCGGCGGCATTACGGCGCGCTCGGATCCTGCGGAAGAATATGAGGAAACCCTCACCAAGGTGAACCGCATCATGGAGGCCTTCCTCCCATGATCCTCATCATCGATAACTACGACAGCTTTGTCTACAACATCGCCCGCTACTTTGAAGAGCTGGGCGAGCGCGTGTCCGTAAAACGCAATGATGCGGTCACCGATACCGATTTGAAGGCCAAGGCGATCGTCATTTCGCCCGGCCCCTGCAGCCCCCACGAAGCCGGTGCATCTCTCGACATCGTGGCGAAATATTCGGGCCAGCTTCCCATCCTCGGCGTGTGCCTCGGCCACCAGTGTATCGGCGAAGTCTTCGGAGGCGTGGTCACCCGCGCCAAACGCCCCATGCACGGCGAAGCCTCGGAAATTTCCCACACCGGAAAAGGCGTTTTCAAATCCATTCCCAACCGCTTCAACGCAGGCCGCTACCATTCTCTCATTGTGGAAATGGCAGGAGACAATCCAGCCCTCGATATCACCGCCCGCAGCGACATTGGTGAAATCATGGGTCTCCAGCACCGGCAGCACCCAACCTTCGGCGTGCAGTTTCACCCCGAATCCATTCTCACCGAACACGGGCACACCATGCTCAAAAATTTCATCGCGGTTGCCGCATGAGCACTGTCTGGTTCAACGGGGAATTTGAATTGGGCACCCTGCCGATGGATGCCAATGATCGCGGGTTCTTGTTGGGTGATGGTGTTTTTGAAACCATTGCTGTTCTGAAAGGCCAACCCAAATGGCTTGTCGAGCATATGGACCGCATGGAAGCCAGCGCCAGCGAGCTGGGAATTGCCTTTGAACGGCAAAACGTGCTGGCTGGTGTCGTCGATGTCCTGCAAAAAACGGCTCACGACAGCGAGGTGTTGCGCGCCACTCTCAGTCGGGGAAAAACAACACGGGGGCTGAGTGGCACTGGCGCACACCCAAGCCTCCTCATCACGCTTAGCAGCTTCGCGCCGGAACCCATGCAACCCTGCCGCCTGAAAATTTCCACCATCCGCCGCAATGAATATGCGCCGTCGTCACGGCTCAAAACCCTGTCCTATATTGACGGCATCATGGCCGCGCGTGAGGTGGCAGGTGATGCGGATGATGCGTTGATGCTGAACACCGCTGGAAATGTCGCCTCCACCACCATCGGCAATATCTTTATGGTGAAAGATAACGCGCTCATAACGCCCGGCGTGGATCAGGGCATTCTTCCCGGCATCACGCGCCAGAAGTATCTTAGCCTCTCCTCCATGCAAGGCGTGGAACGCGCGATCAAACCGGATGAACTCTACACTGCCGATGCTGTTTTCATCTGCAACAGCCTGCGCCCGCTGCGCCCCGTCAGCCATCTCAATGGCACCGCACTCAATCTGCAATCCCTTGAAAACCTGTGGTATGAAATCACCACGCTTATGTCGAAAGGATAACCACCATGAAATTTTTTGTTGATACGGCCGACGTTGCCGAAATCCGCGAGCTCGCTGACATCGGCCTGCTCGATGGCGTCACCACCAATCCTTCGCTGGTCGCCAAGTCAGGTCGCGCCTTCAAGGAAGTCATTGCTGAAATCTGTAAAATCGTCGAAGGCCCCGTGAGCGCGGAAGTTACGGCCCTTGATTTTGCTGGCATGATCAAGGAGGGCAATGACCTTCGCAAGATCGCCAAGAACGTGACAGTGAAAGTGCCGCTCACCATTGATGGCTTGAAAGCCTGCAAGGCCCTGCGTGCTGACGGTGCCATGGTGAATGTGACGCTGTGCTTCAGCGCCAACCAGGCCTTGCTCGCCGCCAAGGCAGGTGCGTCTTTCATCTCACCCTTCGTCGGTCGCCTTGATGACATCCACATCGATGGCATGGACCTCATCTCGGAAATCCGCCAGATCTACGACAACTACGGCTATGAAACCGAAATACTCGTGGCCTCCGTGCGCACGGCCAACCATGTGAAAGACGCAGCCCTTATTGGCGCTGATGTGGTGACCGCTCCCGCCGCCGTTCTGAAAGCACTGGCGAAACACCCGCTCACCGACAAGGGTATTGAGCAATTCCTGGCCGACTGGAAAAAGACGGGACAGACCATCCTGTGATCCTGGAACATGCCATACTCGACGTCGATCCCGCCGAGGCCGATGACTATGAGGCAGCACTGAAACAGGCGCTGCCCTTTATCGCGGCCACACCGGGCTTCATCAAACTTGAAATCCGCCCCTGCCTGGAAAAAGCGGGGCGTTACCTCCTGCTGATACAATGGCGCGAATTGGAAGACCACACCGAAGGCTTCCGCGGCTCTGACCGTTACGAGCAATGGAAGTTCCTGCTCCACCGCTTTTACAGTCCTTTCCCAACCGTGGAACATTTTGGCGATCCCGTCCTGACCGGTTAGAACTCGTCAACCTTTTTGGACGAAGGTCAATCCATGGGTGAAGAACTACAATTTGGATTGGCAGAAGACGCAAGCACCGTTGCACTGCGCTGGCAGCAATCATTGAAATCCGAGCGCCGCTTGGCTGCCAAAACGCTCGAAGCCTATGGCCGCGACATCAGCCAGTTCTCGCTCTTCCTGCGCGACCATTTGGGAGGTGCTGCAACAGTCTCCGACCTCACCCAACTCACCGCATCGGATTTCCGCAGCTTCATGGCCAAACGCCGCAAGGCCGGTGTTGAAAGCCGAACCCTCGCGCGGCAGCTCTCGGCCATCCGCTCCTTCTTCCGCTTTGCCGAACGCAACGCCCATTTCACCAATGCGGCACTTTCGTCCCTGCGCTCACCCAAGCTTCCCCATGCCGTGCCAAAGCCCCTGAGCATCACGGCTGCGGCGCAGGTGGCCGCAGGCGATATTCTGTCTACGGATGAAACACCCAAGTGGGTGGAAGCCCGCGACCGCGCCGTACTCACACTTCTTTATGCCTGCGGTCTCCGCATTTCCGAAGCCATCGGCCTCACATTGCAACAGTCCAAGTCGTCGCCACTGGTGATCATCGGCAAGGGCGGTAAAACCCGCATCGCCCCCGTTCTGCCCCGCGTGCGCGAGGTGCTTGATGGATACATCAACCTCTGCCCCTTCCCCTTGAAGCCAAATGAACCCATGTTTCGGGGCGTGCGCGGCGGTCCGCTGAACGCCCGCAACATTCAGCTCCTTATCGAAACCATGCGCGGTGCCCTCAATTTGCCCGACACGGCCACGCCCCACGCGCTGCGCCATTCCTTCGCCACGCACCTGCTGGGAAACGGCGCTGACCTGCGCGTTATCCAGGAGTTGCTCGGCCACGCCAGCCTCTCATCAACGCAGATATACACCGAGGTGGACCGCGCCCATCTGCTCGAACAATATCGCAAGGCTCACGCGCGGAGCTGACGCTTGCGAGGTGGCAAAGCTTCCCGTAATTCTGCGCCATGCCCATCATCGACCGCGTCACCACTGATACCAAGCTCCCCAATAAAACCACCGTCGTTGTGATCGGCGGCGGCATCATTGGTGTTTCAACCGCCCTTGAATTGGCAGAACGCGGCGTGCCCGTCGTTCTCCTCGAAAAAGGCATCGTCGCTGGCGAACAATCCAGCCGCAACTGGGGCTGGTGCCGCCAGATGGGCCGTGACGCCCGTGAGATTCCTCTGATTCTAGAATCCCTTGAACTCTGGCGCGGCATGAACGAGCGGATTGGTTCTGAAACGGGCTACCGTCAATGCGGAATCCTTTACCTTGCAGCAAGCCAAGCCGAAGCTGCAGTCAATGACAAATGGTACAAGGAAAATGTTGGGCAATATGGGCTGGAGACGCGGCAGGTTACGAGCGCCGAAATCAACAGTCTGCAACCCGGTGCAGCGCGGAATTGGCAAAGCGCCCTCTACACATCGACCGATGGCCGCGCCGAGCCTTTCATTGCCGTTCCAACAATCGCCCGTTACGCGCAAAAACGCGGTGTCACACTTATTCAGAAGTGTGCGGTGCGCGGTGTTGAACTGGCGGCAGGACGGATCGCATCTGTCGTCACCGAACATGGCGCAATTTCTTGTGAACAGGTCGTGCTGGCGGGCGGTGCCTGGTCGCGCCGCTTCCTGCACAATTCCGGAATCACCTTCCCCCAACTCACGGTGATTAATTCCGTCATGCGCACGGCAGCGCTTGAAACCGGGCTGAACATTTCGTGTGCTGGTGCCAGATTTTCATTCCGCAAGCGCCTTGATGGTGGTTACACCGTGACCCACGCAGACGCATCGACATTTGACATCGTGCCCGATAGTTTCCGGTTTTTGCAAAAATTCTTGCCCGCCCTCAAATCGGACTGGCGAAGTTTGCGCGCCCGGGTTGGCCGGAAATTTGTGGATGAGGCGATGATGAAACGGCGTTGGAAGCTGGATGAACGCTCTCCGTTTGAGGATGTCCGCATCCTTGATCCTGAACCTGTTGAGGCAATTCTTACGGAAGCTGCTGCAAGCCTCAAGAGCTACTATCCGGCTTTCTCCGGCATGCAGATTGTCGAGCGTTGGGCCGGAGCAATTGATGTAACACCCGATGCCGTCCCCGTCATTTCAGAAATCCCGGCAACCCCGGGACTCTATCTCGCATCCGGGTTTTCGGGCCATGGCTTTGGCCTTGGGCCGGGTGCCGGAAAACTCATGGCGCAAATCCTGACGGGCGAAAAAACCTGTGTTGATCCAAAGGTTTTCAGCTTCGGGCGTTATTGATTTCGTGTCGACTGAAACTGTCAGGCGGCCATTTGATGGGATTGGGCGAGCGCACGTTCGATCGTTTCCAGAAGAAATTCCGGTGCCACTGGCTTTCGCATGAACTCAAACAATTTGAGGTTTGTGGCGCGCAACCGCGTTGATCCTTCAATATCCGCAGATACCATCACATAAACCGACTTGCAGCCCAGGGCCTGCATGGTTTCAACCACATCCAAACCATTTTTCAGGCTGCCCAAACGGAAGTCAAACAAGCCGACGGAAAAGGTTTGGCCCATTGCAAACTCGAGGGCTGATTCAGGATCTGCAAAACCCTTGACCTTGTAACCCATGTCGGCAAGCAATTCGGAAGTTGTGGTCAACAGGTCGACATCGTCGTCCAGAACCAGAATATCAACATGCTTTTCCTTGTTTGCCATTGCGGCTTACACCAATCAGAACAGGTACCTAGCCCTCCACATTGCCGGAAAAGCTTTACAATCTGCTAAATAATACCGTGACAAATGCGATTAAAAAAATGCAATTTTTCCAAATAATATCAACTGTGAATTGCTCTGCCGGCGACAGCCATGGCCGCTTCTTTCACGGCTTCCGAGAGTGTGGGGTGGGCGTGGCAGGTGCGGGCCAAATCCTCCGCTGAGCCGCCAAATTCCATCAAAACCGCAATTTCATGGATCAATTCGCCTGCCGAAACGCCAATGATATGGGCGCCCAAAACCTTGTCAGAGTGCGCATCGGCGAGAATTTTTGCAAAACCATCCGTGGTCTGATTGGCTTTGGCGCGGCCATTGGCAAGAAACAGGAATTTACCAACTTTGTAATCAGTGCCCGCGGCTTTCAGTTCTTCCTCGGTTTTACCCACCGATGCAACCTCCGGATAGGTGTACACCACGCCGGGAATGACATCATAATTCACATGCCCTGCCTGCCCGGCGAGCAGTTCGGCAAGGGCTACACCCTCATCTTCCGCTTTGTGTGCGAGCATGGGCCCGCGAATGACATCGCCAATGGCATAGATACCGGCAATATTTGTTTCAAAATGAGCACCGACCTCAATGCGCCCCTTGGCATCGCGTGTGATACCGGCCTCTTCACACCCCAAACCATCCGTATACGGCGTGCGGCCAACGGCAACCAGAACGACATCCGCATCAAGTGTTTCAGCAGCACCACCGGCGGCTGGTTCAATATCCAGTGACACGCCGGATTTGGATTTTTTGGCTCCTGTCACTTTGCTGGAAAGCCGGAACGTGAAGCCCTGCTTCTGCAAGAGGCGCTGGAAGTTTTTGGCAACATCCAAATCCATGCCAGCAAGAATATGGTCAAGATATTCAATCACCGTGACTTTGGCCCCAAGCCGCGCATAAACGGACCCAAGCTCCAATCCAATCACACCCGCACCGATGATGGCCAAATGCGCCGGAACCCTTTCCAGCTCCAATGCGCCGGTCGAAGACACAATCTGCTTCTCGTCAATCTCAATACCCTTGAGCCGTGCAACATCCGAGCCCGTCGCGATGACGATATTTTTTGTCTCGATGACTTGGCCTGCAACATCCACCTTGCCCGCACTGAGAATTTTTCCCAGCCCACGCACCACAGTCACCTTGTTTTTCTTGAGCAGAAAATCAATGCCCTTGGTATTGCCGTCAATGGCCTCCTGCTTGAATGCCATCATTTTTGGAAAATCATAGGTGGGTGCCGCAATGATGCCCATTCTGGCAAAGGAATGGTTGGCCTCATCAAACAGCTCGGACGCATGCAGCATCGCCTTCGATGGAATGCAGCCCACATTCAAACACGTGCCCCCATGGGTCGCCCGCTTTTCCACCACACAAACACGCATCCCCAGCTGTGCAGCGCGTATCGCACACACATACCCGCCAGGCCCAGTGCCGATGATGGTAAGATCGAATTGGTCAGCCATTTATGTTTCCCTACCTCTAAATGGCCATTCCCGCGCAGGCGGGAACCCAACTTGGTCTTTCAAATGGAAATTTGGTCCCCAATCACAAATCCAGCAACGCCCGCTGTGGATCTTCGAGACCTTCCTTCACGCGCACGAGGAATGTGACGGCTTCCTTGCCATCCACAATCCGGTGGTCATAGGAGAGTGCGAGATACATCATCGGGCGGATCACCACCTGGCCATTTATCGCCACGGGACGTTCCTGGATTTTATGCATGCCCAAGATGCCGGACTGCGGCGCATTGAGAATGGGCGTGCTCATCAGCGAGCCATAGACACCACCATTGGAAATCGTGAACGTGCCGCCCTGCATGTCGGCAATCTGCAATTGCCCGTCACGGGCCTTCTTGCCGTAATCCGCAATGTTTTTTTCAATTGTTGCAAACGACATCTGGTCTGCGTTGCGCACCACGGGAACCACAAGTCCCTTCTCGGTGCCAACCGCCACGCCCAGGTGATAATAGTTCTTGTAAACCAGATCCTCGCCGTCAATTTCGGCATTCACCGCAGGCACATCCTTCAGCGCCTGAATGACCGCCTTGGCAAAGAAACTCATGAAGCCAAGCTTCACGCCGTGCTTTTTCTCAAACACATCCTTGAAGGAATTGCGAAGCGCCATCACTGCCGTCATGTCCACTTCATTGAAGGTGGTGAGCATCGCTGCGGTGTTCTGTGCGTCCTTCAAACGCCGCGCAATGGTGAGCCGCAGCCTCGACATTTTCACGCGCTCTTCACCCCCGCCAACAGGCCCGCCAGAGGGTGCAGTAGCAACAGCAGCCACCGCTGCAGCTGGCATTGCAACAGGCTTGGCCAGATGATCGATCACATCACCCTTGGTAATGCGTCCGTCTTTCCCCGTTGCAGCAACACTTGCGGGCTCAACCTTGTTCTCAACCACCATCTTGCGAACAGCGGGAGACAGCGGCGTTTCAACTTTCACAGGATCAGCGGCCTTTAACGGAGCCGCAGCAGGGGCGGCAACTTTGACAGGGGCCGCAGCACCGGCAGCACCTTCCTCAATCGACCCCAGCAACGCCCCAACATTCACCGTCGTGCCAGCCGCCACAGAAATCGAGGACAGCTTGCCCGATGCAGGTGCTGGCACTTCCACCGTCACCTTGTCGGTTTCCAGCTCCACCATCGGCTCATCGGCCTTTACCGCATCGCCAACATTCTTGAACCATTTTGCGATTGTTGCCTCGGTGACGGATTCACCAAGAGCGGGCACGCGAATTTCTTTAGCCATTGTTCTTGTCCTTTTTTCTTATGCCAAAGCGTCTTCAAGGAACGCAGCCAGTTCCCTGAGATGCCTGCTCATCAATCCCGTTGCCGTGGAGGCCGATGCGGGCCGCCCCGCATAACGCGCGCGCGTGTTTTTTGCCTTCATGAATTCCAGAACCCGTTCGATGTTTGATTGCACAAAGGCCCAGCCCCCCATGTTCATCGGCTCTTCCTGACACCATACAAATTCCGCGTCCCTGAAGCGCGCGAGTTCGAGAATCAAAGCCTTGTGCGGCCACGGATAGAGCTGCTCGACACGCAGGAGATAGATATCGTTGATGCCGCGCTTCTCGCGCTCTTCATAAAGGTCGTAATAAACCTTGCCCGAACACATCACAACGCGGCGGATTTTGTCATCTGCCACAAGCTTGATCGCCTGGTTCGGCAACGCCTGCGCATCATCCCACAGGATTCTGTGGAACGAGGTGCCGTCGCCAATCTCTTCCAGCTTCGATGTCGCCCGCTTGTTGCGCAGCAGGGACTTCGGCGTCATCACAATCAGCGGCTTACGAATGTCCCGCTTCAATTGGCGGCGCAGCACATGGAAGTAGTTCGCAGGTGTCGTGCAGTTGACGACCTGCATATTGTCTTCGGCGCACATCTGCAGGAAGCGTTCAAGCCGCGCCGAGGAATGCTCCGGCCCCTGTCCCTCATAGCCATGCGGCAGCAGGCAGACGAGGCCCGACATGCGCAGCCACTTGCGCTCGCCGCTCGAAATAAACTGGTCAAACAAAACCTGCGCACCATTGGCAAAATCACCGAACTGCGCCTCCCACAGGGTGAGCGTGTTGGGCTCTGCCAGCGAGTAACCATATTCAAACCCCAGCACGGCCTCTTCCGACAGCATGGAGTTGATGACTTCGATCTTGATCTGCTGCTCTTTCACCAGATGGTTCAGCGGCGTGTAGAGCTTGCCCGTCACCTGGTCCACCAGAACGGAATGCCGCTGCGAGAACGTGCCGCGTTGCACATCTTGGCCCGAGAGGCGGATTTTAAAACCGTCATTTAAAAGCGTTGCAAAGGCCAGATGTTCGCCCATCGCCCAGTCAAGCCCGGCACCATCGTCGATCATCTTGCGCCGCGCATCGAGCACGCGCTGCATGGTTTTATGAACGGCAAAGGTTTTTGGAATCTTGGTCAGCCGCAAACCCAATTCCTTGAGCTTGGCAGCATCAACGCCAGTCAAACCTTTGCGCGGATCATCCAGATCCTTCGCTGATTTCATGCCCGCCCAACGGCCATCAAGCCAATCCGCCTTGTTGGCCTTGTAACCTTCAGACGCTGAAAAATCTTCATCCAGGCTGCGGCGGTAATCGGCCTTCATCGCGTCAAATTCTTCTGCGGTGATGACGCCTTCCGCAATGAGGCGCGCCGAGTAGATATTCACAATGCTCTTGTGAACCGCAATCTCCTTGTACATCAACGGCTGCGTGAAGAACGGCTCGTCGGTTTCATTGTGACCGAAGCGGCGATAGCAGAACATGTCGACGACAACAGGCTTCTTGAACTTCTGCCGGAATTCAATGGCGATCTTGGCGGCAAACACCACTGCTTCCGGGTCGTCACCATTGGCATGGAAAATCGGCGCTTCAATCATCTTGGCAACATCAGATGGATAAGGTGACGAGCGCGAGAGATTGGGGTTGGTGGTAAAGCCAATCTGGTTGTTGACGATGAAATGGATGGAGCCACCCGAGCGATGCCCGCGCAGTCCTGATAGCCCAAAACATTCCGCCACAACGCCTTGGCCCGCAAAGGCCGCATCGCCGTGAATGAGCAGCGGCAAAACGCTGGTGCGTTCGCGGTCTCCGCGCTGGTCCTGCTTGGCGCGGGCCTTGCCCAACACAACAGGGTCAACAATTTCGAGATGCGATGGATTGGCCGTGAGCGACAGATGCACCGTGTTACCGTCAAACACCCGGTCCGATGAAGACCCCAGATGATACTTCACATCGCCTGAACCCTCCACTTCGTCAGGCGTGGACGAGCCACCCTTGAACTCATGGAAAATCGCCGAGAACGGCTTGCTCATGACATTTGCCAAAACATTCAGGCGCCCGCGATGCGCCATCCCGAGCACAATGTCTTTCAATCCAAGCTGGCCACCGCGCTTGATGATTTGCTCCAGCGCCGGAATCATGCTCTCGCCGCCATCAAGGCCGAAGCGTTTGGTGCCCGTATATTTGACGTTGAGGAAATTCTCAAAGCCTTCGCCTTCGATCAGCTTTTTGAGAATGGCTTTTTTGCCTTCATTGGTGAAGGAAATTTCCTTGTGCTCGCCTTCAATGCGCTGCTGCAGCCACGCCTTTTGCGCAGGGTCCGAGATATGCATGAACTCAACGCCCAGCGTCGAGCAATAGGTGCGTTTCAGAATATCAACGATCTGCCGGATGGTCGCCTGCTCAAGTCCCAACACCTTGTCGAGGAAGATGGGCCGGTCAAGATCGGCTGCAGTAAAGCCATAGGATTCAGGATCAAGTTCCGGCTGTGGCGGGCGCTCGGCGAGCCCCAAGGGATCGAGATCAGCGGCTAAATGTCCGCGCATGCGAAACGCGCGGATCATCATCAGCGCCCGCACGGAATCCATCGTGGCTTTACGCACTTCATCAACCGAGAGCGCAGAACCCGTGTCCTTCGCCTTAACCTCAAGCTTGGTGGCCACAATTTTCTCAACCACGGGCCAATTGCCATCAAAGGCCGAAATCAGTTCGCCGGTGGGCGCAAGCGGCCAATTTTTCTTCGCCCAGGAGGGGCCGGAAACCTGTTCTTTTGCCAGTGCTGGATCATCGTCCAATCCGGCAAAAAATTGCCGCCAGTGGCTGTCCACGGCGGCAGGATTTTCAAGGTATTTGGCATAGAGCCCTTCAATGAATTGGGCATTGCCACCATAAAGAAAGGAAGATTGCTCGAAAGCCGTAACCAGATCTGTCTTGTTCATGATCGCCATTTCCGAAAGCCGGTAACTCTGTCCGGCTCTAGATATACACCAATATTTTATGTTTTATTTACGTTTTAGCTTTTTCATCAATGTCTTGCCTAACATAGCTGGGGAGTCGGAGACCGCAATTCCAGCCCGTTTCATGGCATCAATCTTCGATTCAGCCCCGCCCTTACCGCCCGAAATAATGGCCCCCGCATGGCCCATGCGGCGGCCCGGAGGTGCCGTGCGCCCTGCAATGAAGCCAGTCATCGGTTTTTTCACTTTTGATTTGCGGATGAACTCGGCAGCGTCTTCCTCAGCCGTGCCGCCAATCTCGCCGATCATGATGATGGATTCGGTTTTGGGGTCCGCCAAAAACATCTCCAGAATATCGATGAATTCCGTGCCCTTTACGGGGTCGCCACCAATGCCCACAGCCGTAGTCTGGCCCAAGCCTTCCTGCGTGGTCTGAAATACGGCCTCATAGGTGAGCGTGCCCGAGCGCGACACGATGCCAACCGACCCCTTCTTGAAAATATTGCCCGGCATGATGCCGATCTTGCATTCATTGGGTGTGAGAACACCCGGGCAATTCGGTCCGATGAGGCGCGTTTTGGATCCCACCAGCGCCCGCTTCACGCGCACCATATCGAGCACCGGAATGCCTTCCGTGATGCAGATCACCAATGGAATTTCCGCATCAATCGCCTCAAGAATTGCATCGGCTGCAAATGGCGGCGGCACATAAATCACCGAAGCGTCGGCACCTGTCTTTTCCACTGCCTCATAAACCGTATTAAACACCGGAACGCCCATATGGCTCGTGCCACCCTTGCCCGGCGTCACACCGCCCACCATCTGCGTCCCATAAGCAATCGCCTGCTCCGTATGAAACGTCCCGTTGTTGCCGGTAATGCCTTGGCAGATGACCTTGGTCTTTTTGTTGATGAGAATGGACATGGGGCTTCCTTGATTAACGCGAAAAGGCTTGATGGCGTGACTGATATCTTGCGTCCCCACAACCGTCACCCGCATACATGCGAAGGCGGGAATGACGGAATGAGTGAGTGATTTGTGTGAAGAGGGTTTGACCCATCATCTAAAGGCCCACCACAAATTGTGTCATCGCCGGATTCATTCCGGCGACCCATGTCACACCATAGTCAACACCGACAGAAATGGAAGAGTTGGTGAGAGTGGACATGGGATTTCCCTACTTAATTTTAAAAGGGTTTATGACTGTAACGGAGCCATATTTCTGGCCGTGGTTGAGGTCTTCGGTGTAAAGAATGGACGCGTCGATAACTTCGGCAGCGGCCACGAGTGCGGCGTCCCAATAACTGATCATGTACCGCTGCGAATAATTGACAGCCTGCTGAACAACCAGATGATCAATTGGCACGACAGGTAAAAGTGAAAGCCTGTCAATCCAGCCCGCGGCTTCCCGCGGTTCAAGCGGCTTTTGCTGATTTTTCTTTGCCTTCGTGGCGTTGACATAGAATTCAGCCAAGACTTGCCCCGAAATCGCGTAATTTCCGCGACCGATGACATCCCAAGCCCTTTGATGCTTGTCGGGATAGCGCAAGGCACCCGATGCTGCATAAAGCAGAACATTGGTGTCAACGAATGATTCAACGCTCATAAAGGCTCGCGCGGTCAAATTTGAAGTTAGGCCCCAAGTCCGATTTCGTTGTTTCACTCATTTTGCGCAATTCCGCCATGGCGGCTTTCGCTCGCTTTTTTTGGGTTGTAACACTGATGAGATATTCACGAACCAACGCATTCACAGTGGTCTTGCGTTCGGCTGCAAACACACGCGCCTCGTCTAAAACCTCATCGGGTACATTCAAAGTAATATTACTCATTTCAAATCTCCTTTAACACAGTATATGTGTAACTGTGTTGAATTACAAGAAGGTGATTTTCGCTTCAAACGCACTATTGTTGCCGGTATGCCTTGGCAGATGACCTTGGTTTTCTTGTTGATGAGAATGGACATAAGTTATGACGCCTTGAAGGGGTTGATGACAGTGACGGAGCCATATTTTTGGCCGTGGCTCATATCTTCGGAATAGAGAGTTCTCAGATTTAAGCGTTCAGTGGCCGCGATGAGTGCAGCATCCCAAAATTGAATTTTAAAGCGTTCCTTGATGAACATGGCGGAAGATACTAATCCCGCGCTCACATCCAATCTGCAAAATGGCTCTAAACAGTGAACCCAGGTCTGGGCTTCATTTACGTTTAGCATTTCGTTTTGGGCGGAGCGTACAACGCCATAAAATTCGCCAAGCACCTGGGCCGAAATGGCAAATTGCCCGTCAAGAACGAGCCTGGCCGCAATTTTGTGCTTTGCTGGATCATCCTGTTTTCCTGCTGCTGCGTACACCAACACGTTTGTGTCCAGAAAGTGTTGGGGACTCATAAAGCTTCTCCCGGTCAAATTTGTAACCTTTAGGCAATCTGCCCGTTGAGTTTTCGATTAATTCCAACAAACCAGCTCGGGCTTCTTCAATGCGTTTTTCCTGCTCGATGATATTCGTCAATTGCATGCGGACAAGAGCATTCAATGTTGTGCCGTTGCGCTTTGCATAAGAGCGGGCAGATTTCAAAACATTGTCATCAATAGCGAGCGTGATGTTTGTCATAAAATTCTCCTACACGTATTTCCACACAGTATAAGTGTAAATACGTGTGAATTCAAGTATGTTACTTTAGGACCCGGTGATGCCTTGGCAGATGACCTTGGTTTTTTTGTTGATGAGAATGGACATGGGGTTTCCCTGGTTAATACGAAAGGCGTTGATGACGTGATTGAGGTCTTGCTTCCCCACAACCGTCACCCCCGCGAAGGCGGGGGGCCAACTTTATTGTCGAGACAAAAGCAGTTGGGTTCCCGCCTACGCGGGAATGACGAAATGGGTGAGTGATCTGTGCGAAACGCATTTGACGAATCCTTAAGCCGCTTCCTTCACAGCCTTGACAATTTTCTTCGCCGCATCATCGAGATCATCGGCGGAGATCACGTTCAGCCCCGAGTCCTTGATGATCTTCTTGCCCAATTCAACATTGGTGCCTTCAAGCCGCACGACAAGCGGCACCTGCAGCCCCACATCCTTCACCGCGGCGATCACACCCTCGGCGATGATATCGCATTTCATGATACCGCCGAAAATATTGACGAGGATGCCTTTGACTTTCGGGTCCGCCGTGATGATCTTGAAAGCCGCCGTCACCTTTTCCTTAGTCGCACCACCGCCCACATCGAGGAAGTTGGCGGGCTCGGAGCCGTAAAGCTTGATGATGTCCATGGTCGCCATGGCAAGGCCTGCACCATTCACCATGCAGCCGATGGTGCCATCAAGGGCCACATAGGACAGGTCATATTTCGAGGCTTCGATTTCCTTGGGATCTTCTTCGGTCAGATCGCGAAGCGCCACAATATCGGGATGCCGTGCCAACGCGTTTGAATCAAAATTCACCTTGGCATCAAGGCATACCAGTTGGTTGTCCTTGGTGACCACAAGCGGATTGATTTCGAGCAGGCTCATGTCCTTTTCGGTGAACGCCTTGTAGAGCTGGCCCATCATCTTGACACATTGCTTGGCGAGATCGCCTTCAAGCTTCAGCGCTGATGCGATGCGGCGGCCGACATAGGGTTGGTAGCCTGCTGCGGGATCGACATGAATGGTTGCGATTTTTTCCGGCGTGTCGTGGGCGACGGCTTCAATGTCCATGCCGCCTTCTGTTGACACGATGAAGGCGATGCGGGAATTTTCGCGATCGACCAGAATCGAGAGATAAAGCTCGCGGGCAATGGCCGTGCCTTCTTCGATGTAGAGGCGCTGGACCAGTTTGCCTTGCGGTCCGGTTTGCGGGGTGACCAGGGTCATGCCGAGGATGCGGGCGGATTCAGTTTTTACATCGGCGATGGATTTCACGACTTTGACGCCACCACCCTTGCCGCGCCCACCCGCATGGATCTGCGCTTTCACCACCCACACAGGACCAGGCTGGCTTTCCGCCGCCTTCACTGCTTCATCGATGGTGAAAACGGCAATCCCCTTGCCCGTGGCCACGCCAAAAGACCGTAACAGTTCCTTGGCTTGATACTCGTGAATATTCATCAGTGTGTGCCCTTATGCGAGGTCTGGTGCAATTTTCTTGGCAGCGTCCATCAGCCCGACAACGGCTTCAAGGGATTTCTTGAATCCCGCCTTCTCGTCGCCTTCAAGCTTGATCTCGACAATGCGCTCAACACCGCCTGCACCAATCACCACAGGCACACCGACATAGGTGTTGCTCACACCATATTGTCCGGTGAGGTGGGCGGCACACGGCATCACGCGCTTCATGTCTTTCAAATAGCTTTCCGCCATCGCGATACCAGCCGAAGCTGGCGCGTAGTAGGCCGAACCCGTTTTGAGCAACCCCACGATTTCAGCGCCACCGTCGCGTGTGCGTTGAACGATCGCCGCAATGCGCTCCTTGGTGGTCCACTTCATGTCAATCAAATCCGGCACCGGAATGCCTGCCACCGTGGAATATTTCACCAGCGGCACCATCGTGTCGCCATGGCCACCGAGCACAAAGGCCGTCACATCTTCAACCGACACCTTGAACTCTTCAGCAAGGAAGAAGCGAAAACGCGCGCTGTCGAGAACCCCCGCCATGCCCACAACCTTGTTGGCGGGCAGGCCTGAATATTTCTGCAGCGCCCACACCATCACGTCGAGCGGATTGGTAATACAGATCACGAAAGCATTGGGCGCATATTTCGCAATGCCGGCACCTACCTGCGCCATCACCTTCAAATTGATTTCGAGCAAATCATCGCGGCTCATGCCGGGCTTGCGCGCAATGCCCGCCGTCACAATACACACATCAGCGCCTGAAATGCCTTCATATTGATTTGTGCCAGACAGCGCGACATTATAGCCTTCAACCGCACCCGCCTGATTGAGATCAAGGGTCTTTCCCTGTGGAATGCCCTCCGCAATGTCGAACACCACAACATCGCCAAGTTCCTTCAGCGCTGCAAGGTGGGCAAGCGTGCCCCCAATCATGCCGCCGCCAATCATTGCAATCTTCTTACGTGCCATTTTCCGCTGATTCCTCTCAACCCGCCGGGGTGCAGGTTTTTTTGCATTGCACAAACGAGACGTTTTCTAGGCCCGATAGACGACGGCTTCAAGAACTACTAGGGATTTGGGTGCAAAAAATTACGTCTCGACGATCTTTTGGCCCCACCACGCGGCAGATTGCATCTCCTGCAGGCGTGAAATCGTGCGGCCAAACTCAAAGCGGTGGTCACCCCGGGGGTAAATCTGTTCGGGCGGGCGGGCAGACGATGCAACAAGCCGCACGTGGCCGTCGTAAAGCGTGTCGATCAGCAGCACAAAGCGCTTGGCCTCATTGCGCTGGCTGGTTTTGAGGGCGGGAATGCCTTCAATAAAAACCGTCTTGAATGCGGCCGCAAGTGCCAGATAATCAGGTGGCCCCAAAGGCGCCTCACACAATTCCGCAAAGTTGAACCGCGCGCAGCCGTGCGCGGCTTGCCGCACGTGGAGCTTGCGCCCCAACACGGGCAAATCCAAAGGCAGCCCTTTCGGTGTTTCCGCCAGCCGCTCCCAAATCCGCTGGATATGCGCATCGGCCCTTGCTCCCAGCGGTGTCACAAAACTTTCCCACGCCTTCACCCGTCCCAACCGGTAATCCGTGGGGCTCTCCAGCGAAACAACGTCAAGCCTTTCATTCAGCATGGCAATCGCGGGCAAAAACAACTGCCGGTTCAGCCCGTCTTTATAAAGCCCGTCCGGCGGCACATTGGCGGTCGTCACAATAACCGTGCCGCGCGCCATCAGGGCTTCGAACAGCCGTCCCAAAATCGTTGCGTCGGCAATATCGGAGACCTGCATTTCATCCAAACACAATACCTGCATCATAGGTGCCAACTGCTTTGCAATTTCCGAAATCACGTCACCGGATGTCAGCGCCTGCCGGCGTTTATGAATGTCCTGCATGAAGCCGTGAAAATGAATGCGGGTTTTCGCCTCCACATCAAGATGTGCGAAAAACAAATCCATCAACATGGTTTTGCCGCGGCCCACCTCGCCATGGATATACAACCCACGCGGTGCGTCGCGTGATGCGAAAGCCCGGGCTAAAAGTCCCCGCTGTTTGCGGGCCACAAGCGCGTCTGCAAGCCGGTTCAGCCGCTCTGCAACATCTTCTTGTGCCGCGTCCCGGCGCAAATCCCCGTTGGCAATTTTAGCGGCAAACGCCGCAAGCAAGCCACTCATCCCACCATACCGATTATATTTTTCAGCACGCTGATATAGGTGATTGTAATGACCACATAGCTGAAAAACGCCATCGTCACCTGAAGAGATGAGAGTGGGGCCAGTCCGGAATCAATGACGCGGGGCCTGATATTTGCCAAAACTGAAATACCGCCAAAAACCAGCAAAACCACCTGTTGCAAATACAGGCCCAGACCAATGATGAGCAGGCCGACGAACATCAGTCCAAAACGGGCATGGTGTCCCATGAGTTTGGCAAGAACCGAGCGCAGCGCCACGCCGCCGTCCAACGGCTCAACGGGTAACAAATTAAAAAGATTAAGCACTGCTGCAACCACCGTGAATTTGATCGACCAATCAGAGAAGCCGAAGCCGTAGGCAATCGTAAGGGTTGTCGCCATTGTCAACACCGCACTCAGGCCCGGCCCCATGAGAGCCGAGAAAACCGCTTGCCCCTGGGTTTCAAAAGCCAGGCGTGGCACGGCAATGGCACCGAGGAACGGCAGGAATATCATTCGCCCCCAAGGTTGGCCAATCAGGCGGTAAGCCAGGAGATGGCCAAATTCATGCACCAACAGGGCTGCTATCAGCAACCCGGCAATCATCCAGCCCACGGTCAGACCAAAGGCTACAAAGCTAATGAGGCCGGTGACCACTGACACGCCCAATGAAATGAGCATATGGCTGGTTTCATCGGGCTTTCCTGTTTCAGCCAGCCCTTTGAGGCGGTAAATACCACCCCACAAGTCTGCTCGTGCCAGAATCTGGGCAATCATCGGCCGCGATCCCCAGTAATAGGTCAAATGAAACCCTGTTCCTTCGGCAGCCTCGGTTGTTTCAATGGCGATCTTCAACAGTTCATTGTTGTGGGATTTGCCTTCAATGCCTTCGCGCACAAGTTCCAGATAGTTGGGTTCACGGCGCGTCGCCACCCGGAACAGGGCCTGTGATTTCTGCAAACTCCCGCTTGAAAGGGTCGTCGCATAGGTCATGCTGAAAATCTGGCGCACGGGATCCACAAGTTCATAAATCACTTTCGTGCGGTTCCAGTTTTGAACCTTGCCGTCATAGGGATCAAGGAGGGCAAACACCTTTGCCACGGGTGCTTTCACAAGGACTTTGGCCTGCGGTGTCACCGTTCGGCGAAGGCCCATGAGCGCCAAAAGCAACAGAAGAAAGGGAAGCCCCAGCCCCGCATTGAGAATGAAATCCGGCATCGTGTTTTCGTCGTCCCCTATCACTTTGGGCAAGCATATCCGTTCAGCGATTGAAAAAGCCTTACACTGCCCATAAAAGCCCACACATGATTGTTGTCGCCGCCCTTTACAAATTCGTTGTTCTCGAAGACTTCGCGAAGCTGCGCAGGCCCGTTCTCGCCGCCATGAAAGCAAACGCGGTGAAAGGCACCATTTTGCTGGCAAACGAAGGCATCAACGGCACCGTCAGCGGCACGCGCGCCGGTATCAATGCCTTCATGGCCATCCTTAAATCTGACCACCGCTTGGCCGACATCGACCACAAAGAGTCCCTGAGCACGGAAAACCCGTTTTACCGCAGCAATGTCAAGTTGAAAAAGGAGATCGTCACAATCGGCGTGGACGGTATCAACCCAAATCAAACCGTCGGCACCTATGTCGA
The DNA here is from genome assembly GCA_031417195.1 of Rhodobiaceae bacterium. Lineage (GTDB taxonomy): Bacteria > Pseudomonadota > Alphaproteobacteria > Rhizobiales > Aestuariivirgaceae > Aestuariivirga. The sequence goes on along the minus strand of JANOVC010000093.1, from coordinate 36,974 downwards.
CCCCATGGACTGGAACGCCTTGATCGCAGACCCCGACATCCTTCTCATCGACACCCGCAATGAGTATGAAGTGGCCCTTGGCACCTTCGAAGGCGCCACCAACCCCAACACCACCTTCTTCAGCGAATTTCCCGCCTATGTCGAAAAAAACCTTCCCAACGCCAAGCCCAAAAAAGTCGCCATGTTCTGCACTGGCGGCATCCGCTGCGAAAAAGCCTCAAGCTATATGAAGAGCCAGGGCTTCGGTGAAGTCTACCATCTCAAGGGCGGCATCCTCAAATACCTCGAAGTGGTGCCCGCGACACAAAGCAAATGGCAAGGCGAATGCTTCGTCTTCGACCACCGCGTCGCCGTGGGCCAAGGACTTGTTCCGACCAGCCTTGAAATGTGCCACGGTTGCCGCATGCCGCTTGGCGCAGGTGACAAGCAATCCCCCCACTACGAACAAGGCGTTAGCTGTCCCAAATGTTTTTCCACACTCAGCGAAAAATCCAAAGCCTCCGCACGCGAACGGCAGAAGCAAATTGATTTGGCAAAGAAAAGGAATTTGAAAAAACCGATTGGAAATTAGGTGGAAGCCCTTGCGCGAAGCTTAATCCTTATTAAGCAAGTCTCCAATCCATTCGAGTTCCACTTCAATCTGACGAATAACAAGCCGGACAATCGGGTCTCCCGCTTTGGCGCGGGGTGTATCGAGTGACTGTATGAATGCAAGACTTGCAACCTCACGCGCCAGTTCGTCACAAAGAAAAATCTGGCGGGCGAGAAGCAGTCGATCAACATCTTACCGGGAGAGATAGTCCTAATCTGACTATAGCCCATGGAGCAGACTATGAGTGACTTCGGAGATAAGAACAAGGAAGCTATTCGGAAAGTGGACTACGGCATAGACGCGCCAGGTCTTGTGCGCCTCTTCCTGAGTGCGGGAACTGTCGCTGCGGTGTTATTTTTCGCAGCTCATTTCCTCTTGGGTTACACCTCGGCTTGGCGATTGCTAGTGGTGTACCTTCTCGCAATTGCAGCGATCTATTTGATCGGCATGGGCTGCTTGATGTTGTATTGGAGCAAAGTCACCAAGGTGCGCCACCGTGAGCGCACGCTTGACCTCATTCAATGGCGCGGTGATGAGCGCGTGCTTGATGTGGGATGCGGGCGCGGTTTGATGTTGATCGGCGCAGCGCTGCGACTGACAAGCGGGCGCGCGACCGGCATCGACATCTGGGATGCCAAGGACCAGTCGGCAAATTCACCGCAAGGGACGCGAGACAATGCCGGGAAAGCGGGCGTGCTCGACAAAATCGATATCCAGACCGGCGACATGCGAAAGCTGCCGTTTGAGGACGGGTCATTTGATATCGTGGTTTCCCATTGGGTTGTTCACAATCTTGCCGATGAAACAGACCGCAATCTGGCCCTGTCTGAAATGGTGCGTGTGTTGCGTCCCGGGGGCCACTTGATCCTGTGCGACATTGAACACAGGGATGCATATGTTGAAAAACTGAACGCGCTTGGATTGCTGGAATGCCGGATGCTTTTTCAACCCATCGCAGATACGGTTCTTGGGGCCTTGAGCTTCGGCAGTTTCAGGCCGACCACTATCACGGGGCGCAAGAGCGCATGATGGTTTTGGCGCACCCTGCTAGTGATTATCCCGCGGGATTCCTTTTGTCTTGGCGATACGCTGGAATTTGACCGCTCCCTTGAGCACCATGCCCTGGGCCAGCTGGTCCGTGTTGGCGCGGAAGATTTCCTGCCAGGGGGTTTGGCTTTCGGGGATTTTGTAGCCGCCTGCGGCTTCCAATGCGGCGCGGCGTTTGGCGAGGTCGGCTTCGGGGACCAGCATGTTCATGGTGCCTTTGCTGACATCGATGCGGACCTTGTCACCATTTTGCAAAATGGCGAGGCCGCCGCCTGCTGCGGCTTCGGGGGAGGCGTTGAGGATTGAGGGCGAGCCGGACGTGCCGGACTGTCTGCCATCGCCAACACAGGGGAGTGAGCGCACGCCCTTCTCAAGCAGGTAATTTGGCGAGCGCATGTTCACCACTTCTGCCGCCCCGGGATAGCCCAAGGGGCCCGTGCCGCGCATGAAGAGAATTGTGTTTTCATCGATGGCCAATTTCGGATCGTCGATGTGGGCGTGGTAATCCTCCGGCCCGTCAAACACGATGGCCTTGGCTTCAAAGGCGTTGGGGTCCTTGGGGTTTGAGAGATAACGGGTGCGGAATTCCTCGGAGATCACGGAGGTTTTCATGATGGCGCTGTCGAAGAGATTGCCGGAAAACATTTTGAAGCCCGCATGGGCTTTGAGCGGCTTGCCATATTCCTTGATGACTGCACGGTCCCACGAGAATTTGCCACGGCAATTCTCGCCGATGGTTTTGCCATTGGCTGTCATCACGTTCTCATGGATTTTTCCTTCGGCGATGAGTTCGGCGACAACAGATGGTACACCGCCCGCGCGGTGGAAATCCTCACCGAGATATTCGCCTGCGGGCTGCAAGTTCACGAGCAGCGGAATTTCAAGGCCGTGGGTTTCCCAATCCTTCACTTCCAATTCCACGCCGATGTGACGGGCGATGGCGTTCAAATGGTTGGGGCAATTGGTGGAGCCGCCGATGGCGGAATTCACGACGATGGCATTCTCGAAGGCCTTGCGTGTCATGATTTTGGAGGGTGTCAAATCCTCATGCACCATGTCCACAATGCGCTGGCCTGTGGCATAGGCGATCTGGCCGCGTTCACGGTAGGGCGCTGGAATGGCGGCGTTGCCGGGAAGCGTCATGCCCAACGCTTCGGCCAACGAGTTCATGGAGGTAGCCGTGCCCATGGTGTTGCAGAAGCCTGTCGATGGGGCAGAGGTTGCCACGAGTTCGATGAAGCCTTCGTAATCCAGCTCGCCCGTTGCCAGCTTTTCGCGCGCCATCCATACGATGGTGCCAGAACCTGTACGCTGGCCCTGGTACCAACCGTTGAGCATGGGGCCGGATGAGAGGGCGATCGCGGGAATATCAACGGTGGCAGCAGCCATCAAACAGGCGGGCGTTGTCTTGTCGCAACCGATGGTAAGCACCACGCCATCAAGGGGATAGCCATAGAGCACTTCGACGAGGGAGAGGTAGGCGAGGTTGCGGTCCAGTGAGGCCGTAGGGCGTTTTCCTGTTTCCTGAATGGGGTGAACAGGAAATTCCAAGGGCACACCGCCTGCCTGGATGATGCCGTCGCGCACGCGTTTCACCAGATCCACATGGGCGCGATTGCAAGGGCTGAGATCTGAACCCGTTTGCGCGATGCCGATAATGGGCTTGCTGCCCTGAAGCTCGCCGCGTGTGAGGCCGAAGTTGAGGTATCTTTCGAGATATAAAGCCGTCATGTCCGCATTGGCGGGGTTATCGAACCAGTTCTGGGAACGGAGCTTTAGTGGCTTGGGGGCTTTGGACATTTGAACCTCATTTTATTTATCATACAATAGAGCACAAGGCATGTCGCGTCCATGCCTCAGCAAAATTTGACCATTTGAACAAATTCTGTCATTCTCTGCAAATCATAGCTTCTTGTGGAGGACGTGGCATGGCGGGAGACATTGCGGCGAAGCGTTTAAGCAAGGCGGAGTATGCAGCGAATTTTGCTGATCTTCATCCAAGATTGACGGACCACGAAGCGCTGGTTGAATCCGATCGCTGCTATTTCTGCCACGATGCGCCCTGCATGACGGCGTGCCCCACCTCCATCAACATTCCCCTGTTCATCCGCCAGATTTCAACGGGTTCGGCCAAGAACGCGGCCAAGACGATCTTTGACCAGAATATTCTGGGCGGCATGTGCGCCAGGGTGTGCCCGACGGAAACGTTGTGTGAAGAGGTTTGCGTGCGCGAGGTGGCAGAGGGTAAACCCGTCAAGATCGGCATGTTGCAGCGTTATGCCACCGATGAACTGATGGCGGAGAAAAAACATCCCTATGCCCGTGCGAAGGCAACGGGCAAGAAAGTGGCTGTTGTGGGCGCGGGGCCTGCGGGGCTCGCCTGCGCGCACCGACTTTCGATGCATGGGCATGAAGTGACGATATTTGAAGCGCGCAAGAAGGCGGGTGGGCTGAATGAATTCGGCATTGCGGCTTACAAGACCGTGGATGATTTTGCGGCAGAGGAAGTGGCTTTCATTCTCTCCATTGGCGGCATTGCAGTGAAAACGGGAAAGAGTTTTGGCAAGGGATTAAAGCTGAAAGACCTGCAGCGCGATTATGATGCAGTGTTCCTCGGCATGGGTTTGCAGGGCGTAAATGCGTTGGGTGCCAAAAACGAGGATGCCGATGGCATTGAAGACGCGGTGAATTATATCGCAGACCTTCGTCAGGCCATGGACAAGGGCAGACTTGCCGTTGGCCGTCGCGTGCTGGTGATTGGTGGCGGTATGACGGCCACGGACATCGCCATTCAAACGAAGTTGCTTGGTGCTGAGGATGTGACCATCCTGTATCGCAGGGGCGCTGCTGACATGAAGGCTTCGGCCTATGAGCAGGAGCTCGCGCAAACCACGGGCGTGAAAATCAAGCACTGGGTGCAGCCGAAAAAAGTTTTGACCAAGGGCAGCCATGCCATTGGATTGACCTGCGACTACGTAAAAGACGTGAAGGGCAAACTGGTGCCTACGGGTGCGAAAGAAGATTTTGCTGCCGACATGATTTTCAAGGCCATTGGCCAGACAGCCATTGATGTGACGGGTGGTGCGCTCTCGCTGGACAAGGGGCGCATTGTGATTGATGGCGAGAAACGCACCAGTGTCAAAGGCATCTGGGCCGGTGGCGACTGTGCCGCAGGCGGCAAGGACTTGACCGTTGCCGCCGTTGACGATGGCCGCAGGGCCGCTGAATCCATTCACTCCACCTTGATGGCTTGAGGAGAAAACCATGTCTGACCTTCGTACCAATTTTGTTGGCATCAAGTCTCCAAATCCCTTCTGGCTGGCATCTGCACCGCCTACGGACAAAGAGTATAATGTGGTACGTGCGTTCAAGGCAGGCTGGGGCGGCGTGGTTTGGAAAACGCTGGGCGAAGAAGGCCCACCGATTGTCAACGTCAACGGCCCGCGTTATGGCGCCATCCATGGTGCGGACCGGCGCTTGCTGGGGCTCAACAATATCGAGCTCATCACGGATCGCCCGCTGCAAATCAATCTGCAGGAAATCAAGAAGGTGAAACGTGAGTGGCCAGACCGGGCCATGGTGGTTTCCCTCATGGTGCCGTGCGAGGAAATGCCTTGGAAGAACATTCTGGCGGCGGTGAACGAGACAGATGCGGATGCGGTGGAGCTGAATTTCGGCTGCCCCCATGGCATGAGCGAGCGCGGTATGGGCGCGTCCGTGGGGCAGGTGCCTGAATATATCGAGATGGTGGCACGCTGGTGCAAGCAATATACGCGCATGCCAGTCATCGTGAAACTTACGCCAAATATTACCGACATTCGCAAGCCTGCACGTGCAGCACTCAGCGGCGGTGCGGATGCGGTGTCGCTGATCAACACGGTGAGCTCGATCATCTCGGTGGATCTTGACAGCTTTTCGCCGGTTCCATCGATTGATGGCAAGGGCAGCCATGGTGGCTATTGCGGGCCTGCGGTGAAACCCATCGCGCTCAACATGGTGGCCGAAATTGCGCGGGACAAAGAAACGGCGGGGCTTCCGATTTCCGGCATCGGCGGCATCACGACATGGCGCGACGCGGCGGAGTATATCGCGTTGTCATGCGGCACGGTTCAGGTGTGCACGGCGGCGATGACCTATGGCTTCAAAATCGTGGACGAAATGACCACGGGGCTATCGCGCTGGATGGACGAGAAGGGCTTTGCCACAATCGAGGACTTCCGCGGTCGTGCGGTTGGCAATGTGACGGACTGGCAGTACTTGAATTTGAACTACATCGCCAAGGCGAAGATTGATCAGGATCTGTGCATCAAGTGTGGTCGCTGTTACGCCGCCTGCGAGGACACATCACATCAGGCCATCAGCCAGACCAAGAATGGCAAGCGGCATTTTGAGGTGATGGACGATGAATGCGTGGCCTGCAACCTGTGCGTTGAGGTCTGCCCGGTTGCGGATTGCATCACCATGGTCGAACAGGTGTCCGGCACCGACGCCCGCACGGGCCGCAAAATCAACCGTGACTATGCCAACTGGACCACGCATGCGAACAACCCGATGAGCCTGAAGGCGGCGGAGTAGGATCAGCGATAGATCTCGCGGCGGTGACCGATTTCGACAACGAGGATTGTAACCACGTCCTCTTTGATTTCGGCCAAAATACGATAGTCACCCACTCTGTATCTCCAAACATCTTTGTATTTCTCACCCACCATTGCGATCCCAAGCTCACGCGGATTTTTCAATAGAGAAACGCGTTCTTCGAGAAAAGTGAGAATGCGCGCCGCCATTTGACGGTCCATTTTCTTCAAGGATGAAAGCGCGGGTTTTGAAAAATCAAGTGTCCAAGCCAAGTTCTTTTCTCACTTGATCAAGCGAAATTGCTTTCTCGCCAGACTTATAAAATTTATCAAGCGCTTTTTCGGCTATATAAGTGTCTTCCAAATTTTCCAGATAATTAAGGATCGCTTCACGCGCATAAAAAGTTTTGGTGCGTCCAGTTTTCTTCGCCATCTCGGACAGGCGTTTTTCGATCTCTGGTGGAAGCCTTATGGCCAGCATTCTTTGTCCCCTTGATATACGTGTATAGCAATTGATTATGTAACGCAAGATCAATTGCAGCTCAGCGCACTGGACCATGCATTTCAATGCGACTGAGGGCGGCGGAGTAGAATCCCTTCATCCCTCTTGCTCGATCCACAATCGATTGAAACATTCTTGCGAAGGCCGGTTATGTTGGTCGATTGTGTAGATCACTTAGATGCATCCATCGGCTGTTTCAAAAATATTTTCACTTGATCAAGGCATGACGGCGATCTTGGAAAGCAGAGGGAAGATAACAACCCTCAATTTCTTGGGCGGTGACGAATATCGAAACAACCATCACGAAAAACTTACATTTAACAGAGAAATTAATATATCTATCATATGTGGCTATAAAAGCGGCTTATGTGGCTTGAGCCAACTCCCGAAAATCAACCTCAGCTGCGTTGCACCATGACAAAAGCCCATTGGATTTCAGCGATACCCCGCGTCTACGGGGCATTGCGCTCACAAGCTGGTTATTCAATTTTTGAGAATACCCGTTTATAGCCGATTGACCGTACGCTGTCAAGGACTAAATTCATATCTACGATCTCCTTGAAACAGCACGCCAATCTTCGTGTCCATGGATTTGGGGCTTGCGCTAATCCGGCAACGGGGCTACCCATCGCGCGAAATTTCAACGTGAAGCGGATAAAAATGACCACGCATTCTCTTTTCCTCCTCCCTGGTGACGGTATCGGCCCTGAGGTGATGGCCCAGGTTGAAATCATTATTGCGTGGATGAATGAGGCGAGCATTGCGTCGTTCAAGACAGACCACGGGCTGGTGGGCGGCAGCGCCTACGACGTCCACGGCAAGGCGATTTCGGAAGATGATATGGCAAAGGCGCAGGCTGCGGATGCCGTGTTGTTCGGGGCCGTGGGCGGGCCGTTGTGGGACAAGGTGCCCTATGCGCATCGGCCCGAGGCTGGACTTTTGCGGCTGCGCAAGGATTTAGGGCTGTTTGCCAATTTGCGGCCAGCGATTTGCTATCCCGCCCTTGCCGATGCTTCTTCGCTCAAGCGCGAGCTGGTGGACAATCTTGACATTCTCATTGTGCGCGAATTGACAGGCGGCGTTTACTTTGGTGAGCCGAAAGAAATCGGCACGCGTGAAAATGGTGAGAAATATGCCATCGATACACAAGTATATGACACCTATGAAATCGACCGGATTGCCCGCGTAGCGTTTGAACTGGCGCGCACCCGCAAGAACCGCGTGGCCTCTGCCGAAAAGCGCAATGTGATGAAGACGGGTGTGTTGTGGAATGAGGTGGTGACGCGCCTTCAGGCGGAGAGCTATCCCGATGTGGGCCTTGAACATGTGCTGGCCGACAATTGCGCCATGCAGCTGGTGCGCTGGCCCAAGCAGTATGACGTGATTGTCACTGATAATCTGTTCGGCGATATTCTTTCAGACGTTGCCGCCATGCTCACCGGCTCGCTGGGCATGTTGCCATCGGCATCACTTGGCGCTGAAGATCCCAAGACCAAGCGGCGCAAGGCGCTGTATGAACCCGTGCATGGATCGGCTCCTGATATCGCGGGCAAGGAACTGGCCAACCCGATTGCGATGATTGCCAGCTTCGGCATGTGTCTGCGCTATTCCTTCGGCATGGGTGATTGGGCGGACAATGTGGATACGGCCATTGCTCATGTGTTGGCAAAGGGCCTGCGCACCAAGGACATCGCGGCGAAGGACGAAAAGACCGTCACGACTAAGGCGATGGGTGCGGCGATCCTGGAAGAATTGAAGGCGCTGGCTTAAGAGAGGTGGCACCCGCGTTCTTTGATCTCACATCAATCGGTACTGGTCCGAAAACGCGACAGCGGCTGCAACGCAGCCTGCTGATCTATGCCACAGTTTTTGTTCTTGGCCTAGCACTCGCGTGGGGGCCATCACCGGCACCTCTGCATAGCTTCGGCCTTGGCCTCATTATGCCGGGTGGAGGGTTTCTGCTGTGGGTGACGGGCGAAGGATTTCACTTTGCATCGCACATCGCCCTTTTTATCACTGCACTTTTGGCATTTGTTGCAAGTCTTGTTCTCTGGTTTGCCACGGGCAACGCTCTTCTGCCGCCCATTGCGTGGATTGGAAATACTTTAGCTGCGGCATTGATGGCCCACGACGCGCAGTGGGATGGCGCGCGCTGGTGGGTGCCGCTTACGGCAATCACTCTCTTCACGCTCTTGTTTTTGACCAATGCCATTCAAACCGCACGCGGCAAAACCAAGCGCGCATCGCGCAATGAAATCCTGCGTAATGCAAAGCCCACATTTTCCCTGGCTAAATTGCAGGAGCTCACGCTGGAAGACGTTCAGCTTTTGCGCAGTCTTTTGGATCGCGCATTGCAACCACTTCCCGAATTTTCAGGTTTTGAACATCTTGATCAATATCAAACCGCAGCCCTGCGCTATCAACTCAATTTTGCAGGCTATGCGCTGTCCACAATGCAGGCCAATCATGCGCCAGCGTTCCAAGGCTATTTAAGCAAAGCGCAGGAAAATCTTGTTCGCAAACACCAGGACTCTCGCATTTGGAGTTATTGGGCGCGCGAGAATGCGTGGGGAAATATGGAACGCAATGCTGACCCCATGGCGCGCGACAACATCATGTTTACGGGATTTGTGGGAACGCAGATCGCAATGTTCCAGGGGGCCAGCGGAAGGTCAACCTTCGACGCTTCAGGAAGCCTGAGCTTCACCAGAGGTGACGGCAAAATATTCGCCCATGATTTTCCAGGCATTGTGCAAACCCTTGACCGGAATTTGCAAAGCTCGGCGTTAGGATTTGTCGCCTGTGAACCGAACTGGGTTTACCCACTGTGCAACAGCATCGGCGCTGCGGCCATCAAGTTCCACGACGCGGACACGTGGAGCAGGCGTGCTGCTGATTTTCGCCGCGCCCTTGATGCTGAGTTCCTTGATAAGCAAGGTAACATGGTTCCCTGCCGCTCGATTTACACAGGCTTGGCACTTCCATCGCTGGGTGGCACCGTCGTGCAGGCGCTGCCCTGTTTCTTTCTCAATGCCACAACACCGGATTTAGCACTTCGCCATTGGCTGATTGAACGCGACAGGATGCTGGCGAAGGGTGAGCTGAACTTGCGCAGGTTTTGGCCTATCGATGTCGGCAATTACAAATTCTCGCGTGCCGCAAGTTTTGCCGCCACCGCCGCTGCTGCCGTTGAACTCGGTGATAATGAGTGCGCGCAACTGTTGCTTGATGCTCTTGGTAAGCACTGCCCCAGCGTTTTTAAAGCAGGTGTTCGGCATAGACCCAATGCTTCTCTTTGGGCTCACGGCGCAGAACTTCTGGCGCGGTGCGGCAAGACTAATGGATTTTCGGACGTGGTGGAGCATAAAAATGTTGTCTCTGCCATTCACATTGCGGATGCACCCTATCCTGATGTGTTAGTGGCATCTGCCCAAGGCGGTGCGGGCTGGCTAGAGTGCGTGCTTTATCCGGGGGCTGCGCCCAAGACTTGTCGTGTGAAAATCGCGGGGCTTTTGCCACTGCAAAATTACCGTGTCCGCTCGCGGAGTGAATCGACGCTTTCTGCAGATGCTGCCGGTTGTGTGGACGTCGACCTCATGATAGACGCAAGAACAGTACTCCGACTGGAAAAAATGGTGTGAGACCGGAATGCCCTGCTGCGTTTTTCTGGCAACAATCTATGGTGTGATGGCCCGCGTGTTTTGGCCTGCCCGGGTCATGCCAAATGCCGGAATGGACTGGCGGCGCAATGACTGAGCCGCCCTTCAATTTTTCAGATCGGGTAAAAAGCTTTCGCTATGCTTTCGCCGGATTGGGCTTCATGCTCAAGACCCAGCACAATGCGTGGGTACACTTGGCAATTTCAATTCTCGTTATCGGTGCAGGGATGTGGTTTGGCATAACTGCTGCGGACTGGCGCTGGCTTGTCGTTGCCATTGCGCTTGTGTGGGTAGCCGAAACCACCAACACCGCCTTTGAATTCCTGTGCGACGCCGTGGTGCCGGATTTCCACATATCGGTGGAGAAAGCCAAAGACGTTGCAGCTGCCGCAGTTTTGATTTGTGCTGCAGCATCGGCTATCATCGGCGTGATGGTTTTCTTGCCCTATTTCTAATTGTTTCGCTTTCTTGCCGCCAAGGTGCGCAATCGCAATGCATTCAGCCTTATGAAGCCTGCGGCGTCCTTCTGATCATAGGCACCGCGATCATCTTCAAAGGTGACTAACGCATCGCTGTACAATGACTTCGGAGACTTGCGGCCAACCACAATGACATTGCCCTTGTAGAGCTTGAGGCGGACAGTGCCTTCGACGTGCTCCTGGGATTTGTCGACCATGGCTTGCAGCATTTCGCGTTCGGGGCTGTACCAAAAGCCGTAGTACACAAGTTCGGCGTAGCGCGGCATGAAGCTGTCTTTGAGATGTGCGGCTTCGCGGTCCAGCGTGAGGCTTTCCATGGCGCGCCGTGCCACGCTGAGGATGGTGCCCCCCGGCGTTTCATAAACGCCGCGTGACTTCATGCCGACGAAGCGGTTTTCCACAAGGTCCAAGCGGCCAATGCCGTTGTCATGGCCGAGTTCATTGAGCTCGGTGAAGAGTGTTGCGGGGGACATGGCCACGCCATTGATGGCCACGGGATCGCCGTGCTTGAACTCCATTTCGATGTAGGTTGCCTTGTCGGGCGCATCTTCGGGCGCAATCGTGCGCTGATAGACGTAAGGCGGCGCTTCCACCCATGGGTCTTCCAGCACCTTGCCTTCGGAGGAGGAGTGCAGCAGGTTTGCATCCACCGAGAAGGGCGCATCGCCGCGCTTGTCTTTTGATACGGGAATTTGATGGGTTTCGGCGAAGTTGATCAAGTCTGTGCGGCTCTTGAATTCCCATTCGCGCCACGGGGCGATGATCTTGATATCGGGGTTCAGCGCATAGGCCGTGAGCTCAAAGCGCACCTGATCATTGCCCTTGCCGGTGGCCCCATGGGCGATGGCGTCGGCTCCTGTCTCTTTCGCGATTTCGATGAGCCGCTTGGAAATGAGGGGGCGGGCGATTGACGTGCCGAGGAGATACACGCCTTCGTACAGCGCATTGGCGCGGAACATTGGGAACACGAAATCGCGGATGAATTCCTCGCGCACATCTTCCACATAAATCTGCTTGATGCCCATGAGCTCGGCTTTTTTACGCGCCGGTTCCAACTCGCCGCCTTGGCCGAGGTCAGCCGTAAAGGTTACCACCTCCGCACCATATTCGGTTTGCAGCCATTTCAGGATGATGGAGGTATCAAGGCCGCCGGAATAGGCGAGGACAACTTTTTTGATCTGGCCGCGTTTGGTCATGGGGTTGTTTCCTGACGGATAGGGTGGGAATGGTTGTGAGCAATTATCACGCTGCCTTGGGTTGCCACAAGCCCGCATTGCGTCCCGCTATGCGCCAATAGATGAGACCGGCGATGGGGCCAAAGAGCAATCCCACAGGAACCAGAAATGTCATCCCTACATATACGGGGAGTGCAAAGCCAATGAGGCATCCGGCGATGGAGTAATAATATTTGTTCCGGTTTGCGGTGGTTTCGCCGATCAGCACCGTTACCGCTGCCGGAAGGGCGGCGTACACCCCGATAAACATTGTCACGGCTGCGCAAATGCCAAGTGTGTATGAGAGTATGCTCTGAACATCGGGCTTGTTGATGATGTCGCTCCACGAATAAACCAATCCCACAACAATGCCGCTGGCAATGCTGGCAAGTGCATAGCCGATGAGAATGAAAAGCAAGCGTTTCAAAGCATGTAGAATTTGCATGCGGTTAGCCAAAGGCCGGATACTCCTATTTAATTTTTGTAATTCCCGCGCAGTTGGCAATCCAAGAGTGCTGCTTGAACAATGGCCGCCTGCTTTCGCTAGGTTGATAGAGGATATTGAGCTAACACGCCTGTTATACAGCTCGCAACCGCATGGTCTTTTTCGGCCTGTGCTGACAACATGACGCTAACCACTTGTTAATGATTGACATGGGATTTGAATAAGCCAACATAGGAAAAACGACGCAGTGAGGGAGATCACAGCATGAAACAGAGCCTGTCGAAATTAATCGAGTTGGCAAAAGAAGTTAAGATGACTGCTGCTCAAATGGAGGAGCAGCGTCGGAGTTTTGTTTACGGCAACACTGCTTTCGAGAACCCTGAAATCACCAAAGAAATGGTGGCAGAGGTAGCAGAAGCGTTGCGTGCATGACATGATCGCGGCATGATTTTTAAAAGGAGCCGCGCTTGTCATAAAGCGCGGCTTTTTTGTGGAAAATAAAATGAATGAACTGGAAATAGCCAAACTTGAAGCAGAGAATGGTTTTAGACAGCTAGAGCAGGCGGTTGATGTCATAAGATATTACTTGGAACCTGGGAAACCGTTCTCACTCAGACCAAGTCTCATATTAGATATGCAAAAGCTCGCTGTCGAAGGATTGATTGCCAATCCGGGCCAATGGCGCAAATCGCCTGTCGGTATCTCACAAAGTAAACACACACCGCCGCCACCACATTTGGTCGAGGGTCTGGTGACAGAAATGTGCGAGTATGTAAACGACAACCGCCATACAAGGAATGCTTTTCACTTGTCAGCCTATGTGATGTGGCGGCACAATTGGATCCACCCATTTGCTGATGGTAATGGTCGAACAAGCCGCGTTTTATCGTACATCGTTTTATCCATTTGCGCGGGGTATGTATTGCCAGGTAACCCAACCATACCAGAGCAAATTCAAAGAGACAGATCAGGCTATTTTGCTGCATTGGAAGCAGCAGATGATAGTTGGCAGCAAAGACAAAACAACGACGTGACAGTGATGGAAGAGCTTCTGAAAAGCATGTTGGCTAAGCAGTTACTATCAGTCATTGATGGCGCTTCGCTTGCGACGTGAAAAGTAAAATTCAAACCAGATTGCGCTCGCTCGCCCTACTCTTCTGGCTTTCGCTCTTCAATTGTCCGCAGGCTGCCATGATATCGCGCCCGCGTGGTGTTCGCACAGGTGACGCATAGCCTGCGTTGTTTAAAATCTCGGCGAAGACTTCGATTGTGTCCCAATCGGAGCATTCATAGTGGGTGCCGGGCCAGGGGTTGAAGGGGATGAGGTTCACTTTGGCGGGCATGCCCTTCAAGAGTTGCACCAAGCGTTTGGCGTCTGCCACGCTGTCGTTAATGCCTTTGAGCATCACATACTCAAAGGTGATGCGTTTGGCGTTGGAGGCGCCGGGGTAGGCTCTACAGGCGGCGAGCAGTTCGGCGATGGGGTATTTTTTGTTGAGGGGGACTAGCTTGTTTCGAATTTCATCTGTCGTACCGTGCAGGGAAATGGCAAGGCCGGTGCCGATTTCTTCGCCGGCCCGGATGATTTCGGGAACGACGCCTGATGTGGATAACGTGATACGGCGTTTCGACAAAGAGATGCCTTCACCATCGGCCACGATGTTCATGGCGGTTTTGACATTATCGAAATTATACAAGGGTTCGCCCATGCCCATGAGCACCACGTTGGTGAGGTAGCGGCCGCTTTCGGGCGCATCTGGGTTGGCTTCGATCTGGTGCGGCCATTCCTCGAGCTTGTCGCGCGCCAGCATCACTTGCCCCACGATTTCATTGGCGGTCAAATTGCGCACGAGTTTTTGTGTGCCCGTGTGACAGAAGGTGCAGGTGAGGGTACAGCCCACCTGGCTTGAGATGCACAGCGTGCCGCGATCTTCTTCCGGAATATAGACCATCTCCACTTCATGGCGGTGGCCTTGGGCATCGGGTGCCAATTTCAGCAGCCATTTGCGTGTGCCGTCGCTGGATTTCTGTTCGGTGGACACGTCCGGCCTGCCGATGGAAAAGGCTTCTTCCAATTGGGCGCGCAGGCCTTGGGAGATGTCCGTCATGGCCTCAAAATTCAAGGCACCGCGATGGTAAATCCAGTGCCAGATCTGACGGGTGCGCATGCGGCGTTGTTTTTCAGGAACGCCGATGCGGCCCAGCATTTCCGCCACATCTTCGCGCGTAAGACCCATGAGGGAGGGGCGCAAATCATTGGGCAGATAAGGAGCAGCGGCGGGCGCTGTTTGCAAAAGGGTGACCATGGGCGCAGCCTTTACTGCAAATTGACCGCGCCGACCATAGGCCCGAGCGGCACGAAGCCATCGTCGCGGCCTAAATCCGTGGAATAGAGGCTGGAGATGGAGCCATCAAAAAACAGGGCGTTGGCGCATTTCAGTTCATCGCGGAAGAATGTTGCGAGGGCATAGAAGTTCACGGCGTTTTCAGTGATCACGAATACGGCAGTGTGGTCATCCACCATGCCGACACCGTTGCGCATTTTGTAGGATGCGCCGGTTTCGGAAAACTTGGGATGTATCTGGCCATTGATCACCAGCATGGGGCCGGACTGCGTTGCGAAATCGGGCTTGATGTCGAGTTTCACGTAATCGTCGGCTGCGGCCACGCCGAGCTTGCTGCCTGCCACATAGAACACGCCATTGGGTTTTAAATGGAAATTGCCGTAGCCGTTTTTGGTATTCAGCTTTTTGGCAAGCACACCATTTTCCACAAACAGGCCGATGGGTTTGAGGTCGGTGCCGAACATGCCGGCGTTCATAGCAAAGCGCAGTTCCTTGCCTTCGTTTTTCAGGTTCACGGCGAGGGCATCAAAATTGGCGAGGGGCTGGCCCGAACTGTCGAGGTTAAAGGTCTCTAGCCGCATGGTTGTGAGATCAATGCGGCAGACGCTATAAGAATTTCCGGCATAGCTTCTGCTGGTGCATACGGGCTCTGCTGCAACACCTGATGATTGCATCATCCATACGAATACACTTACGAAAAACCAGCGCATGGCTATTATTTGCAGGCGCTATTGATCTTGTCCATGGCCGGAGACAATCCATTGAGGGAATAGTTGTCGGTGGTTTCGGTACCCTTCCATGAGGTGCCTGTGACGGAGAGTTTTTTGCCAGTTTTCATGGCAGTTACGATCTTTTTTTCCTTGGCCGAGGTATCAGCCCAGGCACCATCACCATTGGTGAAGAGCTCAAAATCCGTGCCGTCCACCTTTACGTTCACCGTTGTCTGTTCCTTGAAAGGGTAGCCGATGATGGTGGATACCTCACCTGCGATCTTGCGACCGGGCATGTTGGTGATGATGAAGAAAACGGGATCGCGCTTTACCTTTTTGGCGGAATCACTGGATTTGGGCTGGGATACGACATAGCAAACCTTGGTGTCCGATGCCTTGTAGGTATAGGCCGTCCAGTCATTAAATGTGCCAAGCACCGTTGGCTCTGCCGCATTGGCGGTTGTTGCGAGGGTGAGGATCAGGAGTGCCGCAGCACTGATTTGGCGTGAAGGAATCATGTTTAACGTCATAGCCTTAAGGAAAGAAAAAATCTATTGCATGCCTTTGAAGGAAAATTTCGGCCCAATTGCGGCATGGGAAATGGCTTTCATTGCCCAAGGCGGGATTGCTGATATAGGCTTAGCGTTCTTTGAAGGGGGTTTTTCGTGACCAAAACCATTCTCATCACCGGATGCTCGTCCGGCATTGGCTATACCTGTGCAGTGGGTTTGAAAGCCAAGGGCTGGCGGGTGTTTGCCACGGCGCGAAAACCGGAAGACCTTGAGCGTCTGGTTGCGGAAGGTCTGGAGGCAATTTATCTTGATTATACAGAACCTGCTTCGATTGAGCTTTGTGTGAGTGAGGTTTCAAAACGCTGTGGCGGCAAGCTTTACGCGCTGTTCAACAATGGGGCCTATGGGCAACCCGGTGCCGTTGAGGACTTGTCGCGCGGTGTGCTTGAAACCCAATTTCAGACCAATGTTTTTGGCTGGCACCAGCTTGCAACACTGTGCCTGCCCCTGATGCGCGCCAATGGCTCGGGGCGCATTGTGCAGAATTCCTCAGTATTGGGTTTGGTGGCCATGAAGTGGCGTGGTGCCTACAACGCCTCCAAGTTTGCCATTGAAGCCCTGAGCGACACGATGCGGCTGGAGTTGCGTGATACGGCCATTAAAGTTGTTCTGATTGAACCCGGCCCCATCACCAGCCGCTTTACCGAACACGCATTGGCGGCTTTCAACCGCAATATTGATTTTAAAAATTCCAACTATAACGATGCCTATGCAGCACAGCGTGCGCGGCTTGGAAAAGGGGGGGCCAACCGTTTCAAGCTGCCGCCGGAGGCGGTGCTTGCCAAACTGGTTCACGCACTGGACTCGCCGCGACCACATGCCCGTTACTATGTGACCACGCCTACCCATATAATGGCATGGTGCCGCAGGCTTCTGCCGCAAAGACTTCTTGATTACGTTTTGAACAGGGCTTCTGACCAATGACTTTTTTCCATTATCTTGTGCCAGTCGCCGTTGGTGCTGTAGCTGTTGTTTTATTATTGGGCCTGTGGAACATGATGCGTGGCGGTTCCGCCAGCCGCTCACAAAACCTTATGCGCTGGCGCGTAATCCTGCAGTTTGCGGCCATTGTCGTTATGATGACGGGATTGTGGTTTACCAGCAGACATTGAAATCAGTGGAAGCCTCTACCACATACTGCACTGATGGAGAATACCATGACAGATGCAACAACCGTCGCCCGTGATTTTTGGCCGAAGCTCAAAAAGTCCCTCAGCAATGTTCCTTTCGCCGAAGATGTAGTTGCTGCCTATTATTGTGCGTTTGATTCTGCCACGCCGCTCAAGGTCAAAGGCATTTTGCTGGCAGCGCTTGCGTATTTCATCATGCCATTCGATGTCATTCCGGATTTCATTTTGGGGCTTGGCTTCACGGATGACATGGCCGTGCTCTATGCCGCCATGACCGCCATTCGCAGCAATATCACGCAGGCCCACCGCGACAAGGCGAAAGAAACTCTGGAGAAAATGAAGGCGGAAACGATCTAGGTTTTGCGGGTAACGATGAACACGGCGCCCGCGCACACTGCCATGCCAAGAATCTGGATTGGCACAAGTGTTTCGTTGAACAACACGTAAGCCATGACTGCGGCAACGGCAGGTACCAGGAATATCAAGCCTGAAACCCGCGAGACGTCACCATGGCGGATGAGCAGCATCAGAAGTGTGATGGCAACGAGCGACAGCACAATCACTGACCAACCTAGCGCAAACCACGCGTTAAAGCTGCCATCGAAGCCGAAGTGTTCAAGCGCCAATGCACCCAGCAGCACAACCAGTGAACCGCCGACATATTGCCAAAAGCCAGCGCTGGCCATGTTAAGGCCTGTGGCGAAGCGTTTTTGGTACACGGTGCCCAGCGACACACTGAAGGCACCGAGGACATTCAATCCGACGGTGAGTGGTGTAATGCCGTCTATGTTTCCAACTACTATCTTTGGCCACACCACAAGGCCAACACCAATAATGCCTGTGACAAGACCGAGCCAGTGGCGGCGGCTTATGGTTTCGCCCACAATGAGGGCGGCAAGAATTGTCGTCATGAGGGGTTGTAGCCCGACAATGAGAGCTGAAACGCCTGCAGGCATGCCGTGCGCGACCACCCAATAAATCGGGCCAAGATAGCCGCCATGCAGCAAAGCTCCGGCAACACTGGCGTGGAAAGCGCGATTGGAACTTGGCCACGGTGCTTTCTGCAAAAATGCAAAGCCGGCAAACAACAGTCCGGCAATGGGAAATCGGATGGCAAGGAACGTCAGTGGTTCCACATGGCCCGCTGACAGTTTGGCGACGATAAAGCCCGTGGCCCACAACACCACAAATGTGGCGGGGGCAAATGCAATCCAGGCAGGCGCCGGTTTGTGATTTTCCATTCCCCAAAATGCCAAGCTTTGGGGGAGGTTGCGAGTGTTATCTTGAGTGAGTCCATGCATATCGACTATGCTTCAGATGATGAATGACGAACGTCCGACTATACCCGCCCTGGCATGGGCAGCTGTCCGCCGCCTGTTTGCCGATGAGGCAATTCCACTGGCTGGCAACATTGCATTTCGAACCCTGTTTTCAATCTTTCCGTTTCTGATCTTCCTGACGGCACTGGCAGGTTTTTTTGGTAATGAGGAACTGGCGGAAAAGGTGGTGACCTTTTTGTTAAGCGTTGCCCCTGAACAGCTGGTGCGGCCACTTGCTGGTGAAATCAAATCGATACTCACTGTTCCCCGCACGGGCCTGCTCAGCGTTGCAGCGCTCCTCACAATCTGGAGTGCTACAGGTGGCATTGATAGTGTGCGCGTTGCACTGAACCGGGCTTATGACCTGAAGGAAACGCGCAATACATTCTGGCTTTATGGCCAGAGCATTCTGTTTGTGATTGGTTCCGCGGTGGGGCTGCTTGTCTTTGCCGTTCTGATTGTTTTTGCGCCCCTCGCCTTTGCGATCATCGACCGCTATGCGCCCGGACTGAATGAAAATTTCGCGGTCTTGAATGCAGCGCGATATCCCATTTCCGTTGCACTTCTGACGGGCGGCCTGCAGCTCTGCCACCGCGTTTTGCCCGCCAAGCGACTGGGTGGTTTGGAAGTCTTACCAGGTGTCCTGTTCACGGTTGTCGTGTGGATCGGGCTGTCTGCTGCCTTCTCCAGCTATCTTCTGAACTTCAACAGTTTTGCTTCAACCTATGCATCACTCTCAGGGTTATTTGCCGCCATGTTCTTTCTGTATCTTTCTGCCGTGGTGCTTATTCTGGGTGGCGAGGTGAACCGGGTTTTGCAGGTGCATAAAGAAACGCGCTGATTTCCCTGTCATTTGCCCGCCTCAATTATATCGTCAAAAATTTTCAATCCCGTGCGTGGGGCCGCTTCAAATTCTGGCACTATCTTACTCGCTGTATTTTGCGGTGTTACATGGACTGTGGGTACAAGTTGGTGAAATTTGTACGGACCTGGTTAAGCGAAAATTCATCTCATCCTTAACCCTTCGTTGGTTTTAAGGGTTAGGAAAGTTATAACGATAACAACTGCACCCTTCAGGAGAGCGGCGATGTTTGATATCTTGGCCCATTTGGATCTATCTGTCCTGTTTGATAACCTGTCACACCTGCGCGTCTCGTCGGAAGCCATGGGCATGTGCGCAGCCTTGAGTGCCGTAGGCGCTATAATCCTCGCAAAATTCACGGGAAGCATCGGGACCATAACCATTCCCCTCAACTTTGGAATTCTGCTGATTGGAACTGTTTTGACCAACGGCATTTTGGGCGGCATTGACATTCCGTCTTTCCAGCATTCGCAGGAAGCGCTCCTTTACACGGTGAGTGGCATGATCAGCACATCATTCGCCATGCTCTGGCTAACTGGAATTGACGCTTGAGGACCGACCTACAATAGAGTTTCGTTGCCAAATTGGCCATGTTCCCATATTGCAATGTAAAATGGACAACCTGACAAGCCTTGGCGATCAGTCCTTACGAAGGCCACTCCACTTTCCACGATAGACACATCAATGGCGATCAATGCAACTGCGGCTTGCTTGTTGGTGTTGCATGCAGCACTTGCCGATGAGCGTGGCGTTTAACGGGCTGAGCTTTCCGGCATCACGCAGAATGATATTATCAAAGAATACCTGTCCCGCAGTACCCATCCACTTCTGTTTATCGAATCCTGAAGCTGCCGAATGAAAAAGCCGCATAACACTCTCTTATTCGACTTGCAGGTTTATTGAAATAACGCCTCTTCCTTGACTTTCCCCAGACCTTTGCCTAACAAGCCCTAATCGGCGCTGGCACAACGCTAGCGGTGAGCCATGCGCTGCCTCCGGCAACTCGATAAAAGCTTGTAATATCAAGCACTAAAGCCCGCTGTTTCATGAGTTTGGCAGCGGCGCCAAAGGGCGCGAGGAATGAAAAAGGTTGTAAAATGTACGCAGTTATCAAGACTGGCGGCAAACAATACCGTGTTGCTGCCAATGACAAAATTCTCATCGAAAAGCTTGAGGGCGCCGCTGGCGACCATGTGAACTTCACCAATGTATTGATGGTTTCCAATGGTGGAACCGTTGATATCGGCGCGCCCTTCATTGCGGGCGCCACGGTTGTTGGCGAAATCGAAAAGCAGGCCCGTGGCCCGCATATCATCATTTTCAAAAAGCGTCGTCGTAAGCATTATCGTCGGCGCAACGGTCACCGTCAGGATTTGACGAGCGTGATCATAACCGAAATCCTCACCGGTGGTGCAAAGCCATCTGGCAAGGCTGCGGTGAAGGCTGAGACGCCCGCCAAAAAAGTTGCCGCTCCAGAAGAAGCCGCGGCTCCAGTTGCCAGTGGCGCAGATGACATTTCACTGATCGCAGGCATTGGTCCAAAGATCCTCAAAGGCCTGAACGATATGGGCATGACCACTTTCGCCCAGATCGCTGGCTGGACGGACGCTGATGTTGAGCGTATTGAAACAGACTTGAAGCAAAAGGGCCGGGTTGGCCGCGAAGAATGGATTGAACAGGCCAAGGAACTTATGGCCGGTAAACCATCCCGCGCCAAAACCGATAAAGCCCGCAGCAAAGAATAAGGAGCACTCCTCATGGCACATAAAAAAGCAGGCGGCTCATCCCGCAACGGCCGCGACACCGCAGGCCGTCGTCTCGGCGTGAAATGCTTTGGTGGCGAAAGCGTCATTTCCGGCAACATTATCATCCGCCAGCGCGGCACAACCTGGCATCCTGGCACGGGCGTGGGCATTGGCAAGGATCACACGATCTTTGCAACGATCCCCGGCACCGTGAATTTCCGTGGCACCAAGAAGAACAGGCAGATTGTTTCCGTTCTGCCGATGAAAGCTGCTGAGTAAGCCCTTTCTCATTTGCTGAAATAAAAAACGGAGAGATGAAACCCATCTCTCCGTTTTGTGTTGTAAGACTATAACAAAGCTTAGAATACCATTGCGACGTAGCGCCGGACGATGCTCTTGCGGCCGAGACCACCATTGTGCTTGGAAGCGGCCATCTTGAGATTGCCGTGGCTCATTTTCACAGCCATGGACAAGTGTTTCAGACCATATTGAACATTTGTTGATGGATTGAGGAGAGCGCCACAATTGCCGCGAAAACCAATGCCTTTTGCTGTGGCACATTTCAACTGGAACACGCCGTATTCGCCGGCAGAACCGCGGGTGTTGGGGTTATAGCCGGATTCAACTTTGGCAATGCGCAGGGCAAACCACGTTGGCACGCCATAGCGCGGGGCCGAACGCTTGATCAATGCAATGACATTGTTGCGTGTTGCCTGCGAAGCAGCAGGCCTGCGCATGGCGAGATGCTTCTTACGCTTCACGTGACCAACATTGTAATTCACATGCGTTGAAGCAAGTTTTTGATGATGACGCGTACGCGCTTCCACAGTTCCTGCAAATATAGTTACAGCAAACAACGCAGCTGTGATTCCTGTAATGACTCTCGTTTTCATTTTATACCTTCCGTATTACGCGAACGCTCACAAATTAACCTTTGATTAACTGGGTAAATCCGTCTTTGGCGCTCTGGTGTCTAGCAGAGAATTGGATAGACGGGTCAAATGTGACGGTTATGTGGCCCCTCAAAAAATATGTTGCACTGCGATAAATGTAGGAAAAGCTCACACAACAGGTTAGAAGGCGCCATGAAATTTCTTGATGAAGCAAAGATCTATGTACGCTCCGGTGATGGCGGGGCGGGTGCCGTGTCGTTTCGGCGAGAAAAATTTATCGAAATGGGCGGTCCCGACGGCGGTGATGGCGGCAATGGCGGTGATATTTGGGTGGAAGCGGTCGATGCGCTGAACACGTTGATCGATTATCGCTACCAACAGCATTTCAAAGTGCGCACTGCGGGCCATGGCATGGGCCGCTTGCGGCATGGTGCGAATTCAGATGAGATTGTGCTCAAGGTTCCAGTTGGAACCGAGGTTTATGAAACGGACAATGAAACGCTGATTGCAGATTTATCCAAGCTCGGTGACCGCGTGCGCATTGCGCGCGGGGGCAATGGCGGCTTTGGCAATGCCTATTTCAAATCGGCAACCAACCGCGCACCGCGTCACGCCAACCCCGGCATTGAAGGTGAAGAGCGCTGGATATGGTTGCGGCTGAAACTGATTGCCGATGCCGGATTGTTGGGTTTGCCCAATGCCGGCAAGTCCACGCTGCTTGCGGCTGTTTCTGCAGCCAAACCAAAGATTGCGGATTATCCCTTCACAACACTGCATCCGCAATTGGGTGTCGTGAAGGCAGCGGGCAATAGTTTTGTTTTGGCAGATATTCCCGGTCTCATTGAAGGCGCCAACGAAGGCATTGGGCTTGGCACGAAATTTTTGGGTCATGTGGAACGCTGCGCTGTTCTCTTGCATCTCATCGATGTGACCGGCGATGATCCTGTGGCGGCTTATCGTGTCATTCGCAAGGAAGTGAAGGATTACGGACCGGAGATTTCTGACAAGCCTGAGATTATCGCGTTCAACAAGATTGATGCGATTTCCGAGAAGGAATTGAACAAGAAGCTGGTGGATTTCAAGAAAAAACTGAAGAAAACGCCTATTTTGATCTCAGGTGCAACGGGTAAGAATGTTGACGATACGATGAAGCGCCTGCTGACAGTCATACAGAAAGACCGCAGCGCCTCACGCAACGAAGACCTCGAAGGCATCGAGGTTGAGGACTGGCGTCCATGAAGTCACGGCTCTCTTCGGCCAAACGAATTGTCGTCAAAATCGGGTCGGCGTTGCTCGTGGATTCCAAGACTGGAGCGGTGAAAGCCGCCTGGCTTGCAACGCTGATTGATGATTTGGCGAAAGCCCAAGCGCGGGGTGCGGATATCATCATCGTGTCATCGGGTGCCATCGCGCTGGGGCGCCGTTCCTTGGGGTTGCCTGCGGGAAAATTAAGGCTTGAGGAAAGCCAGGCCGCTGCCGCCGTGGGTCAAATTGCACTGGCACAGAGCTGGTCGGAAGCTCTGGCAAAAAAGAAAATCGTTGCGGCGCAGGTTCTGGTTACGTTGAAGGATACGGAAGAGCGTCGACGCCATCTCAATGCGCGGGCTACCCTTACCACACTTTTGGCGCAGGGGGCTGTTCCTGTCATCAATGAGAATGACACGGTGGCGACGTCCGAAATCCGCTACGGTGACAACGACCGGCTGGCAGCACGTGTTGCTTCCATGATGTCAGCGGATTGCCTTGTGCTGCTTTCGGACATTGATGGGCTTTATACGGTTCCCCCTGGAAAAGCTGGTTCGACATTCGTTCCGTTGGTGGAAGAGATTACACCAGAGATCGAAGGTATGGCGGGGAAACCTGTTTCAGGCGTTGGTTCTGGTGGCATGATTACCAAGATTGAGGCGGGCAAGATTGCAGTTGGTGCAGGTTGCAACATGGTGATTGCGTCCGGTCATGAGGCGCACCCCTTGCAAAGGATTGTGGATGGTGAACGCTGCACATGGTTTGTGGCGCCGATCTCCGCCATGCAATCGCGTAAACGCTGGATTGCGGGGACGCTGCAGCCTGTGGGTCGCCTTACGGTTGATGAAGGGGCTCGCATTGCCCTGGGCAAGGGCAAGAGCTTGCTTCCGGCTGGCGTCATGCAGGTGAGCGGCGCGTTTGCGCGGGGTGACACGGTGAGTATCGTTGACCTTGATGGCGCTGAAATTGGGCGCGGACTTGTGGCTTACGACTCCGGCGATGCGTCACGTATTGCCGGATTGAAATCTGCTGATATAGAAAAGACCATCGGATTTCGTGGCCGGGATGAAATCATTCACCGCGATGACCTTGTGATGACCAATGGGGAACGCGTTTGACATGTTAGAGCTTGGCAAAAATGCCCGCAAAGCCGCGCGTGTTCTGGCGCTTGCGCCCACAGCGCAGAAGAATGCCGCCCTTATGGCCATGGCAGCTGCCGTGCGCGATGTCTCGATCAAAATTGTTGAAGCCAATGCACATGAAATTGCCGCCGCGAAGGCGAGGGATTTGAAGGCGTCATTCGTTGACCGCCTGACGCTGACGCCTGCGCGTGTTGATGCCATGGCGAAAGGACTTGAAGACATCGCTGCATTGCCTGATCCCGTTGGCACTGTCTTGTCCGAATGGACACGGCCAAATGGCATGCGCATTTCACGCGTGCGGGTGCCCATTGGCGTGATTGGCATTGTTTTTGAGAGCAGGCCCAATGTAACGGCTGATGCGGGTGCGCTCTGCATGAAGTCCGGCAATGCTGCTATCTTGCGTGGTGGTTCCGATGGATTTCAATCATCGCAGCTTATTGTTGGAGCGTTGCAGGCAGGACTTGCAGCCGCCGGTTTGCCCAAGCACTGCATCCAGATGGCGCCGACCACGGATCGTGCCAGTGTCGGCGAGATGTTGACGGGGCTTGGTGGGACGATTGACCTGATTGTTCCGCGCGGTGGCAAGAGTCTGGTTGCGCGGGTGCAGGCGGAAGCACGGGTGCCAGTGTTCAGCCATCTTGAGGGCATTTGCCATGTCTATGTTGATAAAGCCGCCAACCCCGATATGGCGCGCGATATTGTGCTGAATGCCAAGATGCGGCGCACGGGTGTTTGTGGTTCTGTGGAAACCATTCTGATTGACCGTGCAGCTGCGGATCAAAACCTGAAACCCATCATCCGCACATTGATCGATGCGGGATGTGAGGTGCGCGGTGATGTGGACGCGCAAAAGGCCGATGCTGGCGTGAAGCCTGCCAGCGAGAAGGATTGGTCCACCGAATATCTGGATTCGATTGTTTCGATGCGGGTCGTGGATGGTGTTGATGATGCTATGGTGCATATCGCCAAGTATGGTTCGCAACACACCGACGCGATTGTGACGGAAGATGCTGCCGTTGCCCAGCGGTTTCTCAATGAAGTGGACAGCGCCATCGTACTGCATAATGCCTCTACGCAATTTGCCGATGGGGGTGAGTTTGGTTTTGGTGCTGAAATCGGCATTGCCACGGGCAAGCTGCACGCGCGGGGTCCTGTGGGATTGGAGCAACTTACAACATTCAAATACCAAGTGCGTGGTTCGGGGCAAACGCGGCCATGATCAAGCCGCCACCATTTGGACGGGGCCAACGCATTGGCCTGTTTGGTGGTTCGTTCAATCCGGCTCATTATGGGCACTATATGGTGGCACTTTATGCGATGAAGCGCTTGCAACTGGATTGGGTGTGGTGGCTGGTGTCGCCACAGAACCCTTTGAAAGATGCGAGCGAGACAGCGAACTATAACAAGAGATTGGCTTTTACCAAAGTAATTGCCAGACATCCGCGTTTTGTGGTGACAGACCTTGAGGGCCAAGTAACTTCACACAATACGGCTGAAACCTTGCTGGCTCTCAAGGGAGTCATGAAAACCGCAAATTTCATCTGGATCATGGGCGCGGACAGTTTTGCCAATTTGCATCGCTGGCACCATTGGGTGGATATTGTCGAGGCCCTGCCTTTGGCATTTCTTGCACGTCCCGGTTATTCCATCCGTGCACTGAGTGGTCGTGCCGCCATTCGCTACGCTGGATTGCGCATAGCAACGGATCATGCGGCACGACTGGTCAACCATAAAACACCTTCCTGGGTGTTTCTGCCCATGCCGCTTCGGCCTGAAAGCTCCACCGCAATTCGCAACTTGAACCAGCGGTCCCGAAGTTCTAAACACACCTCCAGAAACCCATAAAGGATCAGTCCTCTGAAAAAGCTAGTTAAGAAAGCCGTCGCAAAGAAAGTGAAACCTGCCGTGAAATCCAGGGTTCCAGTAAAATCAAAAGCTCCTGCCAAAAAAACCAAGACGGTAAAAGCCCCATCCTCCAAGAAGCCCCTAAAAACGGCAGCAGAACTTAAAACCATTATGATGGCCAAGGTGCGCTTTGCTGAAAAAGCCGGTGCGAGTTCGCGGGGAAAGACCAAGGACAAGGCCAAGCGCAAGCTCGGTCCAACAAGTAAGCTTAATCCCAATAGCCTGTTGAAACCCACAAAGAAGGCGAAGCCTGCAGCCAAAAAACCTGTGGTGAAAGCCAAGCTCTTGGTTGCAGAAAAGCCCGTGGCAGTTGCCAAGCCAAGAATTGCAGCTCCACCAAAAGTGAAGGCACCAAAGGCAAAGCCAGCTGTTGATCTTTCGCTTTTGAATATTGTCATGACGCAGCTTGAAGATGCCAAGGCCGAAGATATTGTGTCGATCAACCTTGATGGCAAAACGGCGATTGCTGATAACATGGTTGTGGCCTCCGGCCGCTCCAACCGACACGTTGGTGCCATTGCTGACCAGCTGGTTGACAAGCTCAAGGCTTCCGGTCACCGCCATGTGCGGGTTGAAGGCATGGACACCTGTGACTGGGTATTGGTGGATGCTGTGGATGTGATCATTCATTTGTTCCGGCCCGAAGTTCGCAGTTTCTATAATCTTGAAAAATTGTGGTCTGAGCATTCGCCACAAGAAACCCAAGCCGAGTAACCATCTTGCGGCTGCAGGTTCTGGCCATTGGCAAGTTGAAGGCAGGGCCGGAAAAGACGATTGCAGAGGATTACCAACTGAGGCTTGAGGGTTTGGGGCGCAAAGTCGGCATTTCAAAGCTTACAGTCAACGACTATGCGGAAAGCCAAGCACAAACAGCTAACCAGCGCATGGATGATGAAAGCAAATTTCTTGCAACCAAGGCGTTTACGCTGGTCATGGATGAGCGGGGCAAGGCACATTCCAGTGAGGACTTTGCCAGGATTTTGCAGCGTCACCTTGACCAGGGTACGCAGGAACTGGCTTTTTTGATTGGCGGGCCTGACGGCCACGCTGCTGTAACGCGCCGGAACGCAGGCCAACTCGTGTCTTTTGGGCCCATGACGTGGCCGCACAGGTTGGTTCGCGTCATGTTATTTGAACAAATTTACCGGGCAGTCACCATTTTGGTTAATCATCCCTACCACAGACCGTGAGCCGATTATTTGGAAGCCCTATTTTTGACAATTGGGCCGTTTATAAGACTGTTGTGATGATACTACTGCGTGCATTGGCATGGATAATCATTTTAGGCCTTGCCACCCCGCAAGTGCGCGCGGAGACAGTTTTGCCCGAGGCTGGCCAACTCAACGCAGTTGAACAGGACATTACGATTTCTGCCGAGGCCCAAGAAAAAATCAAAACCGATGTGGCAGCAGCCCTTGTGGAGCAGGAAGAGATATCCGCCAGGCTGATTGATATTGCCAAACAGGTTCAGGTACAGCAGGCCGCAGTTGGTGCTGCCGAGACGCGTGTTTTGAAATTGCGTAAAGAAGAAATCACAATTCGTGCTGAACTTGCTGAAAAACAGGATGTACTCTCAGAGCTTCTGGCAGGTTTACAGCGGCTTGAGCAGAACCCACCGCCAGCGCTGGTGGTTGAACCCCGTGACGTTTTATCAGCCCTGCGCGGTGCCATGATGTTTGGTTCCATCGTGCCGGAACTGCGCGGTGAAGCGGAGGCCCTTTCCAAAAAACTTGCCAGGCTTGAAAAAATCCGCGGTGAGGTGGAAACGGAAAAGCTGGCTCTCAATGATAGCATGGTAAGCCTCAAAACGTCGCAAATTGATTTGGACCAGTTTGTTCTCCAGAAGAAACAACTAGTTTTCGACGGTGCCGGAAAGCTGGCCAGTGAGAAAAAGCGGACGGCCGAATTGGCGAGCAAAGCCAAATCTCTCAAACAACTTGTGGCAGAGTTGACGGCCGCACGATTGCAAGAAGAAGCTGAAAAATCCAAACAGGCTTTGGCCCTGGAAGCGGAACAAAAGCGTCAGGCGGAAGCTTTGCTAAAGCCCCCCATGGTGTTTTCTGCAAGTCTTGGCCACCTTGATTACCCCGCACAAGGGCAAATTCTCAAGCGCTATGGTGATGATGACGGATTGGGAAGCACGTTGCGCGGGATGGCCGTGGCAACACAAAAATCCGCTCAAATTACCGCTCCGGTTGACGGAAAAGTAGAGTTTGCGGGACCATTCAGGTCCTATGGCCAGCTCTTGATCTTGAACCCTGGCGAAGGCTACCTTGTTCTTTTGGCGGGGATGACGGAAATTTCAGCTGAGATAGGGCAAACCGTTCGGGCCGGAGAACCGTTAGGTACTATGGGTGACGGCCCTTCTTCTGTCACTTTGTTGGGTGATCAGGTACAAGAGGCAAGACCTGTGCTATATTTGGAATTCAGGAAAAACGGAGAGGCCATTGATTCGGCCCCGTGGTGGATTGGTGGAATGAGAGAGGCAAGTAAATGAACGTGAATGGCCGTGTGAAGTCAGTTGGTTTGGTTCTAGCAGGCGCTGTTTCAGCGACCGTGCTTTGGCATGTGTTTGGTTCGGCAATCGCTGCCTCAAAAACCGACCATTACAAGCAGCTTAACCTGTTTGGTGATGTGTTTGACCGTGTTCGGGCTGATTATGTCGAAGATCCGGATGAAGTGAAAATGACAGAAGCTGCCATCAATGGCATGCTCGCCTCGCTGGACCCGCACTCCAGCTATATGAACGCCAAGCAATTCCAGGACATGAGTGTTCAGACCTCCGGCAAGTTTGGGGGTCTTGGCATTGAAGTGACCATGGAAAATGGCGTTGTGAAGGTTGTAACGCCCATCGACGATACGCCTGCCTCCAAAGCCGGTCTCATGTCCAATGACCTCATTGTGAAAATAGATGGCAAGGAAATTCAGGGCATGACCCTGAACGAAGCTGTTGATCAAATGCGTGGCGGTGTGAATACGCCCATCGTGCTCACCATTCAGCGCAAGGACCAGGCAGCCTTTGACGTGAAGCTGGTACGTGAAGAGATCAAGGTTCAGTCGGTCAAGTCCGTGGTTGAAGGTGGCGACATCGGCTATATGCGCATCAGCTCTTTCAGCGAACAAACGCAGGAAGGTCTCGACAAGGCTATTGCTTCCTTGAAATCCAAGCTTGGCGACAAGGTAAAGGGCTATATCCTTGATCTTCGCAACAATCCCGGTGGTTTGCTTGATCAGTCTATTTCCGTGTCAGACAGCTTCCTCGACCAGGGTGAAGTGGTTTCAACCCGTGGCCGCAGGGCCGACGAAGCACAGCGGTTTACGGCACAGAAGGGTGACCTGATTGATCGCAAGCCGCTGGTTATTCTGATCAATGGTGGATCAGCGTCTGCTTCGGAAATTGTTGCTGGCGCATTGCAGGACCACAAGCGCGCCACCATCATTGGAACGCGTTCATTTGGCAAAGGTTCAGTGCAAACCATTATCCCGCTTGGCAGCCAAGGCGCTCTTCGCCTGACGACTGCCCGTTATTATACACCGTCTGGCCGCTCCATTCAGGCCAAGGGCATTGACGCAGATATTGTGTTCGAAGAACCATTACCACCGGAACTGGTTGGCAAAAATGTATCCACTGAAGGTGAAGCCAACTTGAAGGGGCATTTGACCAATGAGGGTGGCGGTGATGAAGGTGGCGGTTCTTCTGCTTATGTGCCGGAAGACAAGACCAAGGACTTGCAGCTGAAAGCGGCGATTGATTTCCTGCACGGCGTCAAGGTTGTGAGCAATGTAAAGCCGCCGGAACCAAAGAAGCCAGAAGTCAAATCCAACTGATTTTTCAGGAATTTCAACCGCGGGACGCTTCGGCGTCCCGTTTGTTTTTTACGGTTAATAAGACGTTAACGGTTACCTCGCCACAGTTGCATTTTAACGAATCGACTGAATGACAAGAGTAAAATGAGTAGGGATGAACTGCGCCAACCGCTGCGGAAACGGAGCTTGCGACAACGCCTATGGGCGCGTCGGCCGAGCTCGCTTCTGTCCACATCGGTTTTGATTGCGGTTGGTTTTGTCGCCGCGGGCATTTGGGCAATACGCGCACCTTACCCCTATGCCGGCGAACCGGTGGTTATAGCTGCCATTCCACCACCTGAGGAAATGAAAACCGCCTCCACGACACCACCGCCGGAAGAGGTGGCGGTTGAGGAAAGTGTCAGCAGCGAAGAGGTCATAGACCCGGAACCCAGGGTTAAAGTGGAAGCGCCGGTTTCTGCTGATATTTACCGGACCGAAGCGTCCATAGAAGTTGCACCGCGCAGGCCTTTACGGGCGGCTCCGGTGCCTGAACTGGTCGATACCAGCAGTGGTGCGCCCTTGCCGCGCATCAGCGCTGGCAACAAAATGCCATCCGAGGTTTATGCGCGCCTGACTCCTATGGGCGTTATCCATTCGAACCGACCGAAGATAGCGATCATGCTGGGTGGCATGGGCCTTAACCCCAAGATTACCAAAACCGCAATTGATGAATTGCCGGGTGACATCACCTTTGCCTTTGCGCCCTATGGTGAAGACCTGCAGGCGCAGGTGAACAAGGCCCGCGCCAATGGCCATGAAGTTTTGTTGCAGTTGCCAATGGAGCCCATGGGATATCCCGGCAATAATCCCGGCCCTAAAACCTTGCTGGCCGATGCTGATGTTGGTGCCAATATTGAAGCCCTGCATTGGCACATGAGCCGTTTTTCGGGCTACACCGGTGTGACCAATTACATGGGTGGGCGCCTGCTTTCCACAGCTCCCGCCTTGAAGCCCGTGATGCTGGAAATCAAAAAACGTGGGTTGGTTTATTTGGAAGATGCATCCACGTCGCTGACATCATCGACGGATGTGGCAAAGGAAGTAAACCTGCAAGAGCGCCGCGCGCAGATCGTCATTGACATTGATCCCACGCCACAAAGCATTGCGACTGCCCTGCAGCTGCTTGAGAATGAAGCGCGCACCAATGGTTTTGCGATTGGCACGGGCACGGGTCTTGATGTGACCGTCGAGGCGGTCAAGGAATGGGCTGACCAGCTTAAGGACAAGGGCATTTTGCTGGTTCCGGTGAGCGCCATGTACAAGGGCAAACTCAGCGGATGACAGACGCAAAATTGGTAACCGCGTATCGTCCTTGCGTTGGCGTTATGCTGTTGAACCGCGATGGGCTGGTATGGATTGGCCGCAGGTTTCAGAAGCAGAATGATGATGGTGTTGGCAAGTGGTGGCAGATGCCACAGGGCGGCATTGACGAGGGCGAGGACCATGCCCTTGCGGCAAAGCGCGAGCTGGCGGAAGAAACCGCGGTGACGTCTGCCGAGATCATTGCCGAAGCGCCGGACTGGTATCAATATGATCTGCCGGAACATCTCATCGGTATTTCATGGAAGGGCAAGTATCGCGGTCAAACGCAGAAGTGGTTTGCCATGCGCTTTACGGGCGAGGACAGTGAAATCAATTTGGCACCGCCCGGCCACAAACAGGAATTCGATGAATGGCGCTGGGCGCGCATGGACGAGATGCTCGATATCATCGTGCCGTTCAAGAAGCCGGTTTACGAGCAGGTGATTGCGGCATTCCAGCATCTGGGTGCGAAATGATATCGCACGTCATTTTCGATTGTGATGGCGTGTTGATTGACAGCGAAAAGATATCGATGGATGTTGATATCGCGTTGCTGGCGCAGAATGGCATTGATTTTACAGAAGCCGAAATGCACCGGCGTTTTGTGGGCACGACATTCGAAGCAATGATTGCCGATATCGAGTTTGAGTTTGGCAAAAAATTGCCAGCTGACCTCAGCGATCTGAAAGATACGCTGATGCTCGATCTCTACCGGCGCGATCTCAAAACTGTTCCTGGTGTTATTGCCCTGTTGCAGCAACTTGATTTGCCGAAGAGCATTGGCACGAATGGCCCGCGTCACCGCGCCATTGAGGCCCTGCGTATAGTGGGGCTTGAGCCTTTTTTTGGCGATCGGCTCACCACGTATGAGGATGTGAAATACGGCAAGCCCGCGCCAGATATCTATCAACTCGCGGCGTTTCGCGCCGGATTTGCGCCGGATAAATGCGTGGTAGTTGAAGACAGCGTGACGGGTGTGACGGCGGCAATAGCTGCGGGATGCCATGTGATTGGCTTTACCGGCGTTGCCCATGATCCCGCTTCAAAAGCGAAAGCATTGAAAGAATTGGGTGTTTTGCAGGTGGTTAACAGCATGGAAGCGCTGCTGCCCGCCATCAAAGCGCTTAAAGCTTGACATATTGCAGTGCAGCGCGCATACCCAAATTATCGAACACGGTCATATAAGAATAACGTGAGGTAGCCTAGCGCTGCTGTTCCGACCGAAACCGAAATAATCCGAACACTCCTTTCACGTGGGATCTGTTTAAGCACAGAGCCAGCGTCATTTTGCGATAATCGCAGGATGATCTCTCGGACATGTTCTGTGCTTTCCCCACATCTGTCCGAAACAGAAAGATATTATAACGTGAATTCATTTGACCAACTCGGCCTTTCCGCTCCGCTTCTCAAAGCCATTGCAGCTGAAGGCTATGACACACCAACGCCCATCCAGGCCCGCGCCATTCCTGAACTCATGAAGGGCCGTGACCTCTTGGGTATCGCGCAAACCGGCACCGGCAAAACGGCTGCCTTCGCACTGCCCATCCTTGAGCGTCTGTCACACTCCACCGAACGCGTGGCCAAGAACGCGTGCAAGGTTCTGGTGCTGTCACCCACCCGTGAGCTTGCTTCGCAGATCGGTGAAAGCTTCAAGACCTATGGCCGCAATCTGAAAGTCACCCGCGCTGTGGTGTTCGGTGGCGTGTCCATTGGCAAGCAGATCGATATTTTGCGCGGTGGCGTTGATGTGGTTGTGGCCACACCGGGCCGCCTCGTTGATCTCATTGAACGCCGTGCGTTGACGCTGGCCCATGTTGAAGTGCTGGTGCTTGATGAAGTGGACCAAATGCTGGACCTCGGCTTTATCCATGCCATCCGCAAGATTACAGGCATGTTGCCCAAGGTGCGGCAGAACCTGTTTTTCTCGGCCACCATGCCGAAGGAAATTTCCAATCTGGCTGCGGGCTTGCTCACCAACCCCGTGCGGGTTGAAGTGGCACCCGTTGCCACCACGGCAGAGCGCGTCAACCAAAGCGTCATCCATGTCGATCAGGCCAACAAGCTGAAGCTGCTGGTTGAGATTTTGAAAGACAATAACATGACACGCACCCTCGTGTTCAGCCGCACCAAGCATGGCGCGGACAAGATCATGAAGGGCCTGATTGCTGCGGGCTATACGGCCTCTGCCATTCACGGCAACAAATCCCAGGCCAACCGCGAAAAAGCACTTGCCGGATTTAAGGCTGGCAAGATTTTGGCCCTCGTTGCAACCGATATCGCAGCGCGCGGCATTGACGTTGATGGTGTGAGCCATGTGATCAATTATGATCTGCCGCATGTGCCGGAATCCTATGTTCACCGTATCGGTCGCACCGCGCGTGCGGGTGCTGAGGGTGTGGCGATTGCGTTTTGTGCAGGCGACGAGCGTTCGTTGCTGAAAGACATTGAACGCACCATTCGCCAAACCGTGCCTGTGGTGCAGCATGCGCTTGGTAAGTCGAGCCTGCCGCCTGCTGATCAGGAAGCAAAGCGTCCCAATGGCCGCAGCACCAAGCCACCGGGCCAACGTCCGCAGGGACAGAAGAAGCAGTGGAATCCCGTGGGTCGTGAGGGAAACCGCAATCACGGTGGCGGTGCCGGAGCGCCAAAGCGCGCTGGCGGCAATGCTGGCAGTGGCAAGCCAAGTTGGATGAAAGAAATCAGCGGCGCGAAAAGTGATCGCAGGCCGGTTCGCGTCGGCGAATAAGTTCCCTGACCCCAAACAAACACGATGCCCGCGCCAGTCGCGGGCATTTTCTTTTGTTCTTGCCTCTCCCCTTGAGGGAGAGGAGGAGCGAAGCGGAGGTGAGGGGTATGGCTCAGCACACACCGCACCTCAATCAAGCACCCCCCTCATCCGGCGTTTCACGCCACCTTCTCCCTCGAGGGGAGAAGGGAAGAATTTATGATCTCTGCGTCATAAACGGTTTTACTCGAGCTTCCAGCAACCTCACCAACTCAGGGTCCATGAAGGCATAGTTGTCCGGAATATCGAGGCAGACAATGCGTTTGCCTTTGAGGTATTTCCGAAACCGTGTTGACACTTTGCTGCGCTGGGATTTCTCCATCACGAAGATGATGTCGGCCCATTCAACTTGTTCGGATGAAAGTTGCTGCTCGGAGATGGCATTCAGTCCGGCTGAATCGGTTTCCACATCGGGCCTTGTGGAGAAGATATGTTCGGCGGTTGGGCTGCGGAGCTTGTTGGCACCGCAGACGAAGAGAAGGTGTTTCATGGAACGCTTTTATCGTGAACGGTTTGTTTGTCCATCTACCCACCAAACCCTCCATGGTCGAGCTTCGACCTGACCAACCAGATTTCGTGCATGTGATAAAGTCTGGGTCATCGGCTCAAGGCCGATGATGGAGAGATGAGAGGTTGTTGGAAGCTCCTATCAAAATTCTCGTTTATCCCTTAGGCATACCTCAAGCTGACAAAGTGATTTCTTGAACGGGGCGCATTATGGGAATTTTCAAATCAATTAAGAGAGTTGTCACGGGCGAAGTCATACGCCAGCTCGACTCAACCGGAAACGGAGGAATGACTACTGTGTCACTGCGCCTCAAGAGAGATCGCAAGGATACTGAGAAATATGTTGTTCTTGCTTTAATATCGAGTGGAAATTATCAATACTGTTCGTTGAGTACAGATGAGTTTAAAGCGCTTGTTAGGTCTGCTCTGGAACTTCAAGAGGATTTGGAACCCTCTTTGTCAGGAAATTAACTGATGAGAAATAAAAAAGCCCGCGATCATCTTGCGGGCCTTTTTAATTCATCAACACGCAGACGACTTACATTGCACTCTGCAACGACTTCAAATGATCCACATTCTCCTGCGCCTTGCGTTTGGCCTCATCGTCCTTCGCGTCGGCTGCATCTTCCTCGGCGTTTTTGATCTGGCCTGCGATGGCACCGGCATCGAGCTCACTCATGGGGATTGCGGTTTCGGCCAGCAGTGTCAGGCCGTGGGCGTTGACTTCGGCGAAGCCGCCGCGGACGAAGATGCGGTCGGTTTCGCTGCCGCTTTTTACAATCGTCACAACGCCGGGGCGCAGAGTGGAAAGTACGGGCGCGTGCGTTGGCAGGATTGTCATTTCGCCCTCTGTGCCGGGCAGAACAACGCTTTCAACGTCGCCCGAAAACAGCAGCCTTGCGGGGCTTACGAGTTCAAAGTGTAATGCCATCGTTTTATATCACTCTCTTTGTACCGCCAAAGTTGGGTTCCCGCCTTCGCGGGAATGACGGGGTTAGATCGGTTACGCTGCTTCCGCAGCGAGGCGTTGGGCTTTTTCGACGGCTTCTTCAATGGTGCCGACCATGTAGAAGGCTGACTCTGGCAAGTGGTCATAGGTGCCATCGCAGAGGCCCTTAAAGCCCTTGATGGTGTCGGCCAGTGGCACGAGCTTGCCGGGAGAACCTGTAAACACTTCGGCCACGAAGAAGGGCTGGGACAGGAAGCGTTCGATCTTACGGGCGCGGGCCACGGCGATCTTGTCGTCTTCGGAAAGTTCGTCCATGCCGAGAATGGCGATGATGTCCTGCAGGGCCTTGTAGCGTTGCAGAACCTGCTGCACGCGGCGCGCGGTTTGATAATGCTCATCACCAATCACACGGGCATCGAGCATGCGCGACGTGGAGTCGAGCGGATCCACAGCAGGATAAATACCTTTTTCAGCAATCGAGCGTGACAACACCGTTGTCGCGTCCAAATGGGCGAAGGAAGTTGCTGGCGCAGGATCGGTCAGATCGTCGGCGGGCACGTAGATCGCCTGCACGGAGGTGATGGACCCCTTTTGCGTTGTCGTAATGCGTTCCTGCATGGTGCCCATATCAGTGGCGAGTGTTGGCTGGTAACCAACGGCTGATGGGATACGGCCGAGAAGTGCCGACACTTCGGAACCGGCT
Source organism: Rhodobiaceae bacterium (assembly GCA_031417195.1). Lineage (GTDB taxonomy): Bacteria > Pseudomonadota > Alphaproteobacteria > Rhizobiales > Aestuariivirgaceae > Aestuariivirga. Next base: position 499 of record JANOVC010000093.1, on the reverse strand, counting down.
TGGGTGAAGCGGAAAATATTATCCACGAAAAACAACACGTCTTGTCCTTCATCGCGGAATTGCTCAGCAATGGTGAGGCCGGAGAGGGCAACACGGGCGCGGGCACCTGGAGGTTCGTTCATCTGGCCGTACACGAGTGCCGCTTTTGAACCTTCGCCGCCGCCCTTCTTGTTCACGCCAGATTCGATGAACTCATAATAAAGATCGTTGCCTTCACGGGTGCGTTCACCCACGCCAGCGAACACCGAGTAACCACCATGGGCCTTGGCCACGTTGTTGATGAGCTCCTGTATGAGAACTGTTTTACCAACGCCTGCGCCACCGAAGAGGCCAATCTTGCCGCCCTTTGCATATGGTGCCAGCAAATCGAGAACTTTAATGCCGGTCACCAGAATTTCAGCTTCGGTTGATTGCTCAATAAATTCAGGCGCTGGTTGATGGATCGCGCGGCTCATCTTGGTCTTCAACGGACCACATTCATCGATAGGCTCACCGATCA
>JANOVC010000092.1:0-38301 GCA_031417195.1 Rhodobiaceae bacterium | reverse complement strand
GCCGCCGTTGCAGAATTTGCCAAGGCCTTCGATGCCACGGGCAACAAATGGGTAGATGGTGCCATAGCCGGTTCGGGCGACGTTGCCCGCCCAATCATCTCCGCCCGCATTCTGGGTGGCAATCCTCCGGGTGCCACACAGTTTAACCCCGGCCATGATGCTGATGAAATGATCAAGGCTGGCTTGATGCTTGACCTGACCGATCTCGCCAAAGCCGAAGACTGGGCAAACATCCTTCGTCCAAAGTCCCAGATGGATTCATGCACGATTGATGGCCATATTTATTGTGTGCCAGTAAACCTGCACTCCGCCCAGTGGATGTGGACCAACCGCAAGATATTCAAAGATGCCGGTTTGGAACCACCAAAGAACTGGAATGAGCTGATTGCTGCGGCACCTGCCTTGAAAGCCAAGGGCATTCAACCACTGGCCGTTGCACAGGGTTGGGCCGTCACATTGCTGGCCACGGACTTGATGGTGGCTGTTGCCGGTGTCGACAACTACGTGAAGGTCTACAAGGACCGTGATCTTGCCATCGCTGCTGGCCCTGAAATGGGCAAGGTGTTTGTGGCACTTGACGCAGCGCGCAAGATTGTGGACCCGAAAGCGGTTCGCCCACAGTGGAACGAAGCCGTTGGTGACGTGATCTCTGGCAAAGCTGCGGCCAATGTGATGGGTGACTGGGCCGGTGGTGAATTCCAGGTTGCCAACATGAAGGCTGGCGAAGACTATGACTGCCTGCCTGGCTTGGGTCTCACACCTGTTCTGAACACCGGTGGCGACGTGTTCTTCTTCCCGAAGAACAAGGATCCTGAAGTGGAGAAGGCACAGTTGAAAATGGCCTCAACCATGGTCACCAAGGAAGTGCAAGTTGCATTCAACCTGAAGAAGGGTTCATTGCCAATGCGCGCCGATGTGGATATTTCAGCAGCCAACGACTGCATGAAGAAGGGCCTTGCCATTCTTGCTGATGCAAAAGCCGTGTTCCCGAACGATGCACAAATGATTGACCGTGACTCGATCAATCAGGTTACGGACATTTTGAATAACTTCTGGGCTGACCCATCGGTTACCGCCGAAGCCGCCCAAGCCAAGTTCGTAGAAGTGATCAAAAACGCGCCGAAGATGTAATATAAACTTCTTCGTGAACATGAACCGGATCGGCGTTTATTGCCGGTCCGGTCCACTCGGTATAATTTCATTTTTAAGGTTGCTGAGCATGAGCGATTTTGCTTTGAAACAAGCTGCGCGGCCTCGTGGCAATCCATCAACGAAACAGGGTTTGATTGCGGCTTTTGCCGTGTTGTCGGCAGTTGCCCTGTATTTTGATTTTCCGTTTTTCTTGTCTGGCGTCGTTGGCACAATGATTGGCGTCTTGCTTACCACGATTATTTCCCTGATCCTGGATGTGCCGTTTCGCAGTTCGCGCGACAAGATAATTTTTGCGATTGCAGCTGCCATCGTTGTGGGTGTTGGCCTTTTCGGATCGCAATTCATGGAGCCCATGGTTCTAAATCATGTCTTCAAAATTGGCGCGCTAGCTTTAATGTTTGCCTTACTGGCAGGCATTGCCTGGAATTGGCCTTTTCGCAATCTGATGTCGAAAGTTGCGTCGCTGCCCATGATGCTGATCGTGTTGCTGGGGTTTATTGGCAGCACGGTGTGGACAATTGCTTTTTCGCTCACCGACGCCAGGATGTTTCCGGTTTGGAACTATGTGGGATTCAACCAGTATAAGCGCTTGATGGTAACAGAGCGCTGGATGGTTTCGCTTGAAAACATGGTTATTTACGCGATTTGTTTTGTGAGCATCTCATTTATTCTGGGATTTTTGCTGGCTGTATTCATGGACCAGAAAATCCGTGCTGAAGGCGTATTCCGCACGATTTATCTTTATCCATTTGCATTGTCATTTATTGTTACAGGCCATGTGTGGGCGTGGATCATGAATCCGGCCTATGGTTTGGAACACGCCATTCGCAGCTGGGGCTGGACAACGTTCAATTTCGATTGGCTAACCAACATTCATTATTCAATTTATGCCGTCTTGATTGCGGGCCTGTGGCAGGGAACGGGGCTGGTGATGGCACTGATGCTGGCAGGCCTTCGCGGCATTGATGATGAAGTCTGGAAAGCCGCGAAGATTGATGGCATTTCAAAATGGCGCACCTATCTGCAAATCGTCCTGCCGATGATGCGACCGGTTTTAATTACGACATTGGTGATTGTGGCTTCTGGTGCAGTGCGTGTATTTGATATCGTTCTGGCTCTCACCCAGGGTGGTCCCGGAATATCATCGACAGTACCATCCATGTATGTTTTGGAAAAAGTATTCAATGGCAATCTCGCAGGTGGCTTGGCTGCAGCGACTGTGATGCTGGCCATGACTTCGGTTGTCCTGGTGCCGTGGGTCTATGTGGAATTCGTCAGGGGTAAGCAGATACGATGAGCAACACTTCAATTGATACCCCAGTTGTTCCCAATGGCCCAAAACCAAAACGCATGTTCGATCCAAGCCGTATTTTCATCTACGCGGTTTTGATCATTACGTCCCTGTATTTCCTTTTGCCACTCTACGTGATGTTGATTACATCATTCAAAAACCTCGACGAAATCCGCGATGGCAATATCTTTGTACCCGGTTCACATTTCTCGTTTGATTCATGGGACCGCGCCTGGAACCATGTGTGCACCGGGCTTTACTGCAACGGCATCAGCCCCGGCTTCTGGAACTCGGTAAAAATCACGGTGCCTTCGGTCATTGTATCGATTGCGGTGGCATCAGTATCGGGTTATTCGCTGGCCAATTGGCCGTTTCGGTTTGCTGAACTGTTCTTCACTGTTTTGATTGTCGGATCGTTCATTCCCTACCAGGTGATGCTTTATCCGCTCGTGCTGCTGACCAAAAACCTTGGCATTTTCTCAACCCTCTACGCCGTGATTTTAATTCACACGATTTTTGGCTTGCCCATTCTCACCCTGCTGTTCCGAAACTATTTCTCTTCATTGCCGCCAGAGCTTTTCAAGGCTGCACGGGTGGATGGTGCCGGGTTCTGGCGCATTTTCGGTCAAGTGATGGTGCCAATGTCAGTTCCGATTTTCACTGTTGCCGTGATTTTGCAAGTGACAGGCATTTGGAACGACTATTTGTTCGGTGTGGTTTTTGCGGGTCTGAAAAACTACCCAATGACGGTGCAGCTCAACAATATCTTCACCTCCACCATGGGCGTTAAAGAGTACAATGTTGAAATGGCCGCTACGCTGCTGACCGGGCTTGTGCCGCTGGCCATCTATTTCTTTTCGGGCAAGTATTTTGTGCGCGGCATTGCTGCAGGCGCAGTGAAGGGCTGATTTAATGAACATCGAAAATCCAAGTGTATCCGTCCGCGGCTTGGCGCTCAACTACGGTGCCATTTCGGTTCTGAAAGAGCTCAACCTTGATATTGCCCATGGTGAATTCATTGTGCTGCTGGGGCCATCGGGTTGTGGAAAATCGACATTGTTGAACTGCATCGCCGGGCTTCTCGAACCCAGCGAGGGCATGGTGTTCATCAAGGGCAAGAACGTGACCTGGGAAGAACCCAAGGATCGCGGCATTGGCATGGTGTTCCAATCCTATGCGCTCTATCCGCAGATGACGGTTGAACGCAATCTGTCATTCGGCTTGCGTGTCGCGGGATTGCCCAAAGAGGAAATCGCAAAACGCGTCGGGCGTGCAGCTGACATGCTCCAGCTTGGGCCACTGCTGCAACGCAAGCCCATGGCGCTTTCTGGTGGCCAGCGTCAACGGGTTGCCATTGGCCGTGCGCTCGTGCGTGATGTGGATGTGTTTTTGTTTGATGAGCCGCTTTCAAATCTGGATGCCAAACTGCGCGCAGAACTTCGGGTGGAAATCAAGCGTCTGCATCAGCGACTGGGCAACACGATGATTTATGTCACCCATGATCAGATTGAAGCATTGACGCTTGCAGACCGGGTGGCGGTGATGAGAGGTGGCGTTATTCAACAGCTTGACGCACCACAAGTCATCTACAACGAGCCGAATAATCTTTATGTGGCAGGCTTTATTGGATCTCCCACGATGAATTTCATCAAGGGTGAAATTGGCGGCACGGCAGCGGCACCCTCCATGGCCGTTGGCAAGGGCAAGGTAGCCTTGAAAGGCTATGCCGCAAAATCAAAACTCGTCGTCGGCCAAAAGGTTGTGTTTGGGGCCCGACCGGAGCATTTGCGGATCAATGCCGGAAATGAAGCAGGCCTTTCGGATGCATTTGATGCCACCGTCGACCTCATTGAACCCATGGGGGCGGATAGTCTGGTGTGGCTCAAACTTGGTGACGAGATTTTGTCGGCGCGCATTGAATCGAGTAAAACATACACGCCTGGTGAGAAGATAAAGATCCGGTTCCGTGTCGGGCTTGCTTCAGTCTTTGATGCGGAAACAAGCGATCGGCTTTAATTGCATGACAACCCAAGCCAACATGCTTGATCTTGCGGGCAAATGGACCATTCGCAGTTCAACGGGTGATCATCACGCGGATTATACGGTTCCGGGCGATGTGCATTCAGCGTTGTTGAAGGCGGGTGTTATTCCCGACCCTTATGTGGGGCGGAATGAATATGATGTGCGCTGGGTTGCCAATGAGGATTGGGAGGCGGCGCGGACGTTTCAATTTAACGGCAATTTGAAACGTGGATGGTATCTGGATTTGACTTATCTTGATACGGTTGCCGATGTTTTTCTGAATGATGTGCTGGTTCTTTCGGCACAGAACTCATTCCGGCGGTTTCGACCCGACGTTTCAAAGGCACTGAAAAGTGGTAATAATGAACTTCGTATCCTGTTTCACTCAAATGCCAAGGCAGCTGAGAAGAAACAACAAGACCAACCTTTCTTCATTCCCTACTCCTTCAACAATTGCCCTATTTCACACCCCAACATGCTGCGGAAAGCGCAGTGTCACAATGGTTGGGACTGGAACCTGGCCATTGCACCGTTTGGAACCTACGGCGATGTAAAGTTGCGTGCCATGGATGACGCGCGCGTTGAACATGTGCAAGTGGCGCAGCGGTACTTGGCATCTGGGGAAGTCCATGTTGATGTCACCATAACTTTGGAGCTGTTGGAAACCGCTACAGGACACTGTACTATCGCGTTTGACGGGCAGAGCCGGAAGATCACTACGAGAAAATCGAAGGTGACAGAAACTTTCGTAATCAAAATACCAGAACTCTGGTGGCCTGCCGGATCTGGTCGTCAACACCTTTATGATCTCACGGTTTCCACGCCGAACGCAACAATCAACCGCCGGGTTGGGTTGCGTCATATCCAATTGGTGACCACACCAGATGACAGTGGTGCGCGCTTTGTCTTCAAGGTGAACGGTCACGAAATTTTCTGCCGGGGTGCAAACTGGATTCCAGCCGATGCGCTTCCCTCGCAGGCAACACCTGAGCTCACGCGAAAACTCCTGCAGGCCGCGGCAGACGCCAACATGAACATGATCCGCGTTTGGGGCGGCGGATTCTACGAGCAGGATTTCTTCTATGATATCTGCGACGAGCTGGGACTTTTGGTGTGGCAGGATTTCATGTTCTCCTGCAGCCTTTATCCCACAACTCCGGACTTCATGGATGAGGTCCGTGAGGAGGTTGATTATCAGGTTCGCCGCTTGAGTCACCATGCCTGTCTTGTGCTGTGGTGTGGTGATAATGAATTGTTGGGAGCGCTCACCTGGTTCAAGGAAAGCCGTGACAACCGTGACCGTTATCTGGTGAATTACGACCGTCTCAACCGTGTGATTGAGGAGACAATGAAGGCCGCTGATGCCCAGGCGATTTGGTGGCCGTCCAGTCCCTCCCCCGGTCTCATGTCCTTCGATGACGCGTGGCATGATGACCGATCCGGTGACATGCATTTCTGGAGTGTTTGGCATGAGGGTAAGAATTTTGAACATTACCGCGATGTGAAGCCGCGTTTTTGCTCGGAGTTTGGGTTTCAGTCCTTCCCTTCCATGGCGACGGTTAAAAAATTTGCCGGACCCGAGGATATGAATATCTCTTCGCCTGTCATGGAAAGCCACCAGAAGAACGCGGGTGGCAATGCGCGTATCGCGGAAACCATGTTCCGCTATTTTCGCTTTCCCATGACGTTTCCCGATTTTGTCTATGTCAGCCAAATTCAACAGGGCCTCGCCATGCGCACCGCCATCGAGTATTGGCGCTCGCTGAAACCACACTGCATGGGGACGCTCTACTGGCAGCTGAATGACACGTGGCCGGTGGCATCCTGGTCCGGGCTTGATCACGGCGGCGGCTGGAAAGCGCTGCACTACATGGCGCGGCGGTTTTTCGAACCGGCTGCAGCATTTGCGGTGCCTTCAACGGATGGAAAGACGATTTCCATCATGGGTGTGAATGACGGATTGGAAGCAGTTGAACTTGCAGTGATCTGTGAAGCGGTGATGCCCAATGGAACGCGTCAGACATTGGCATCTACAACGGCACGTGTTCCTGCGGATCGTGCAATTGAAATTCTATCTCTTGACGCAAATGATTTACATGATGCCATTTTGCATATTGAAACGCAGGGAAACGGTGCCGTTTCCCATAATCATTTCGCACCGCTTCCCTACAAAACCTATCGCTTTGAGGATCCACAGATTACGCTAACCCAGAAAGATGACGCACTGGAGCTGACGGCGCAAAAGCCCGCATATTATGTCTCAGTTGAAGCGGATGTGCCGGGACATTTCTCGGACAATGCTTTCGATCTTTTGCCTTGCGCGCCAAAAAACATCCATTTCACGCCAGCACAGTCTGACGCTGCGCCTAAATTTACTGTTCGCGACTTATTTTCAGCAACTTGCCGTTAACAAGGAGGCCACCATGCAGACACGTTTTTCATTCCAGCTCTACAGCGCCCGCAATGAACCTACCATCGAGCCTGTATTGGCGATGCTGGCCAAGCATGGGTACAAGGAAGTTGAAGGTTACGGCCCCAACTATGAAGAACCTGAACAGCTGCGCAAGCTGCTTGATGCCCATGGACTTGCGATGCCAACGGGACATTTCTCCATCGGCATGCTTGAAAAGAAAAAGGCCGCCGTGCTGCATGCCGCACGGGCGCTTGGCGTCAATATCATCGCGGCTCCCTTTCTCATGCCGGATGAGAGGCCCAAGACTGCTAAGGGCTGGAAGGATTTTGGCAAGCGCCTGAATAAAATCTGCGAAGCCTACCGCGCCGAGGGTTTTGGTGTTGCCTGGCACAACCATGATTTTGAGTTTGTGAGACTGAAGGATGGCTCCTATCCGCACGACCACATGTTTTCTGCAGCTCCTTTGCTGGATTGGGAAATTGACGTGGCGTGGGTGGTGCGTGGCAAGGCCAATGCGGTCAAGTTCATCAAAAAATATGCAAGCGCCATAACCGTGGCGCATCTCAAGGATATTGCACCCAAGGGCGAGAAGCTGGATGAAGATGGCTGGGCAGATTTGGGACATGGCACGATAGATTGGAAGGCTTGCATGGCCGCGCTCAAGAGTACACGCTGCATGCATTACGTCATGGAACATGACAAGCCAAGCGATGTCGAGCGGTTCTCGCGTCGCTCGATCGCTTCGGCAAAAAAACTTTAAGGAGACTGTGATGATTCAAAAAATGCGTGTTGGGGTTATTGGTTGCGGAAATATTTCGACAACCTATTTCACTTATGTTCCGCTGTTCAAGGATATCGAGATTGTTGCCTGCGCCGATCTCAATGCGGAGCTTGCCGCCGCCAAAGCCATGGAATATAGCGTGAAGGCGATGACGACGAAGGAGCTGTTGTCATCATCTGATATCGATATTGTTCTCAACCTTACAATTCCAGCCGCACATTTCGACGTGTCGCTTGCGGCGGTGAAGGCGGGCAAGCATGTATATTCGGAAAAACCGCTCACCCTTTCACTCAAAGATGGTTTGGCATTGGCAAAGGCTGCCAAGGCCAGGAAAGTGAAAGTGTGCTCGGCACCTGACACGTTCCTAGGCGGTTCACACCAGCGCGCCCGGAAGGCCATTGATGACGGTGATGTTGGCAGGATCACGTCTGGCACGGCTGCCGTCATGGGGCATGGCATGGAACATTGGCACCCGAACCCTGATTTCTTTTTCAAACCCGGTGGCGGACCCGTGCTTGATATGGGGCCGTATTATGTCGGCAACCTGATCAATCTCATTGGCCCGGTGAAACGCGTTGGCGCACTTTCATCCATAGCATCGAAAACCCGCACCATATCCAGCCAGCCTCGAGCGGGTGAAGAACTGAAGGTGAAAACACCCACCAATTTCCAGGCGCTGCTGGAATTTAAATCAGGTGCCACTGTTACCCTGTTGGCGAGTTGGGATGTATGGGCCAACCGCCATCACAATATGGAACTCTATGGCACGGAGGGCTCACTCTATATGCCAGACCCCAATTTCTTTGGGGGCGAGGTTTTGGCAACAAAACGGGCGGGCGAAGCGAAGGCGCTTTCGGCATGGGATCATCCGTTTGGGGTCAATAATCAGCAACACCCCCATGGAATGGTAGCGAATTACCGAGCGGCTGGTCTTGCCGATCTCGCCAATGCCGTGATGAACAAGCGGGATGCGCGGTGTTCCATTGACCGCGCCCTGCATGCGGTTGATGTCATGACTTCGATTTTGAAATCCGGTAAGACGGGGAAATTCATTACGATCAAAACCACCTGCACCCGGCCCAAGTCGCTTGGGCCGGATGAAGCGAGAGCATTACTGCGATGAAATACAACCGGTGTGGCCGTAGCGGATTGCAATTGCCCGCAATTTCCTTCGGGCTGTGGCATAATTTTGGTGATGACTTCGGACACGACACCAAGGTTACACTCTGTCACACGGCCTTTGATCTTGGCATTACGCATTTTGATTTGGCCAATAATTATGGGCCGCCGCCGGGGTCAGCGGAAATTGCATTCGGCAAAATTCTGAGAGAGGATTTCGCTGGGCATCGTGATGAGATGATCATTTCGAGCAAGGCTGGATACTTGATGTGGCCCGGTCCCTATGGCGAATGGGGTACGCGGAAATACCTGCTCGCCAGTTTGGACCAGAGCCTGAAACGGCTCGGGCTGGATTATGTGGATATTTTCTATTCGCACCGTTTTGATCCCAATACGCCGCTTGAGGAAACCATGGGTGCACTGGACCACGCGGTGCGCAGCGGCAAAGCGCTCTATGTGGGGATTTCCAACTATAATGCGGAACAAACGCGGGAGGCCGCGCGGATTTTAAAATCGCTTGGAACGCCTTGCCTCATTCACCAGCCGAAGTTTTCATTGCTTGAACAGACCCACATCACCAGTGGTGCTTTGCAAGCCTGCATCGATGAGGGTATTGGATGTATTGCGTTTTCCGCTCTCGCCCAAGGCATGCTGACGGGGAAATATCTGAAGGGTGTTCCCGGTAGGAGCCGTGCGACACAAGGGAAATCGCTTGATCCGGATGCGATCAACGCAGCAATGATTGCGCGGCTGAACGGCTTGAACGCCATCGCCCAGCGGCGCGGGCAAACACTGGCGCAAATGGCGATTGCCTGGCTGCTGAGCAACAAAGGATTGACCACGGCCCTGATTGGCGCAAGCAAGCCGGAACAGCTTGTGGATTGCGCTGGCGCTGTTAAAAACCTTGATTTCAACGGGGGTGAGCTGAAAGAAATCAGTATTCTGGCTTTGGTAAAGTAAATTTATTTCTATTATCAGATTTTATTCCTTGACACCGTACGGTCAATCTGCTATATCTGGGTATACTCCGAAATTGTAGCAAGACATGTGAGCGCAAGTCCCTTTGAGAGAGGGGTATCGCTGAAATCCACTTGGCTTAGGCCGTGGTACAACATGTGTCAGCTTGCGATATAGGCTTTCAGAGTGGCTTCCGTGCCATTTGTCCACAGGGCATTCAGGGCTGTTGTGAATTCCTGGCGGAGGATGGGGGCGTTTCCGGTTTCACCGTAGATTTCGGACATGGCGAGCCAAGCCTCCGGCTTAGACTTGGCGGCGCGGGCGGTGGATTGCAGATGATCCCAGTTCGGATCGTTGGGTTCTATGACGGCGCCACTGTCGGTGGTGCCGAAGCAATAGCGGCACCAGAGCGCTGACTCCAGGGCGAGACCCTTGATGCTTTTGCCGGCTTTCAGGCGGTCCGCGATTGACGGCACGATGAATTTGGGTTGGCGATTGGAACCATCAAGACAAAGCCTGCGCACCGTGTCGCCGATCTTCGGATTGGCGAAGCGGTGTTCAATGAGTTTGTAATAGTCGCCCAAATCCGTGTTGGGCACGGGTGGAACGCAGGGGATGATTTCATCATTAGCGATTTTGCGCAGGAAGGCGTGGACCAGCGGATGCTGCATGGCTTCATGCACGAAATGGACGTCAAGAAGCCCTGCCGCATAGCCGATGACGGCGTGCCCTCCATTGAGGATGCGGATTTTCATGTGCTCGTAGGGTGTCACGTCCTTGACAAACGTGACGCCTACTTTTTCGAGCGCAGGGCGGCCCATGGTGAAGGTATCTTCCAGCACCCACTGGCGGAACTCTTCGCAGAATACGGGCCAGACATCCTCAATGCCAAACATGTCAGCGCAAATCTTGCGTTCTCGGTCACCCGTCGCAGGGGTGATGCGGTCCACCATGCCATTGGGGAAAGCGACGTTCTTGCTGATCCAATCGGCAAGCGACGCGTCCTGAAGTTGGGCAAGGCCCACAACGGCATTGCGGGTGACGACGCCGTTATGGGGGACGTTATCACAGGACATGACGGTAAAGGGTGGCACACCGGCGGCGCGGCGCTTGGCGAGGCCTGCCACAATAAAGCCGAACACGGTTGATGGCTCAGCGGGGTGGGCTGCGTCTTTGGCAATTGCCGGATGTGCGGGATTGAACTTGCCGGTGGCGGGATCAATGAAATAACCACCCTCGGTGATGGTGAGTGAGACAATGCGGATTTCAGGATCGCAGAGCTTGGAGATCATTGCTGATTTGTCAGCAGGCGGAATGAAGTCCAATAGCGGACTTGTGATATGTGCCGTGCTGAGATCATTGTCCTGCTCGACGACGGTGGTGAGAAAGTCCTGCGTCGCAAGTTTCTGCCGCGTGATCTCGTCGGATGGCATGACACCAGCGCCGACCAGCGCCCAATCATGGTCCAGACCGAGATTGAAGAGATCGTCGAGATAAACGGCCATATGGGCGCGATGGAAATTGCCGACACCGAAATGCAGGATGCCGGGTTTAAGACTTGCCTTGGTATAATTTGGCGTTCGTATTTCCTTGGGAAGCTTTGTGAGGTTCGCCTGTGAAAGTTTTACTGCAGACATGATGGGTTCTCTCCGTCTTTCACGCCAAGAGGGCAATCGCACGATCGGCCAAAGCCATGGTTGGTGCATTTGTGTTGCCGGATGGCACGAAAGGCATCGCGGACGCATCAATGACACGCAAGCCATCGACGCCACGCACACGCAACCGCGCATCAAGCACGGCCAACTCATCTCCATCCCGGCCCATGCGACAGGTGCCGACGGGATGCCAGTTGGTTTTAACTGTCCGCCGACAATGGGCCTCCAACATCGCGTCATCGGTTACATCACGACCCGGCAAGAGTTCGTGGGAAATGCGCTTTGATATGGGGTTTGCCGCAAGAATCCGCCTTGCGTAACGCAAGCCTGCGACTTCGAGGCGCAAGTCTTCTGGTTCAGCCAAATAATTATTGTCAACAACAGGCTTATCAAGCGGGTTCGAAGACCGCAGACGAACCGTGCCGCGCGATTTTGGCCGCAGCAGGCAGGAATTCAGGGTTACACCGTCCTGTGGTTTAACCTCTTTCACGTCTGCATCGACATATACTGCGGGAACGCAATACATTTTGATTGTCGGGCGCTCGCCCCCTTCAGGATCAATATAGGCGCAAGCTTCCACACCAACGCTTGCAACCGGGCCGGTTTTGAACATCATGTATTGCAGACCATTCCATATGGCACGTAGGCCACGGTCCTCACCGAAGTAACCGAAGTGCCCGTTTGTGGCGGCAACAACCGGCACCTCATGGTGGTCCTGCAGATTTTCGCCCACACCGGGTAAATCACATTGGCTTTTGATATCATGTTCGGCCAAGTTCCGGGCAGAGCCTATTCCTGACAGCATGAGAATTTTGGGCGTGTTGTAGGTTCCAGCTGCCAACAACACTTCCGCGCTGCAGTGTTCAATCACCTTCTGGCCATCGACAAGATATTCAACACCAACACAGCGCTTTGCCTCGATGATCAAACGAACGACGGTGGCGTTTGTCTGGATTTTGAGCCGCTCATGTCCTGCCAACGGATTCAGAAATGCTTCAACGGCATTGTAGCGGCGGTTGCGGTGGGTGGTGTATTGCATGGTGCCAACGCCGCGTTGGGTCGCGCCATTGAAATCAGGATTGAAGGGGACACCGAGCCCCTGCACTGACAGAATGTAATCCTCTGTTATTTGACAGGTGGAGCCAACTTTGGAGACATGCATGGGGCCGTCAACACCGTGCCACTTGTCGTGAAAACTGTGATTGTGTTCCAGGTTACGGAAATGCGGAAGCATGTCTGCGAAAGACCAGCCGCTGTTGCCGCCAAGAAAGCGGTCCCAATGGTCATAGTCTTCGTGTTGGCCCCGGGTATAAACCATGGCATTGACCGATGAACCACCACCAAGAATAGCGGCCTGCCCGACAGCAGGCTGACGGCCATTCAAATGTTTTTGCGGCACGGGCCGATGCATTTCAACGACGGCACTACCTTGAATACCCTTCATCCAGCCTGCTGGCATGGTGAGAAAGAAGGCAGAGAGGCCGGAGGCCCTTACAGGTCCACGCTCCAAGAGCAAAACCCGCGCCGCCTTTTCCTTCACCAGGCGCCAGGCTGCAACGCAGCCTGCTGAACCCCCGCCAACAATGATATAGTCAAAAGACTGCTTCACTTCGTGATGGCCAGACCTGCGGTATCAAACCGGTGAATACGGTCCATATGCGGTTTCAGGCCGATCTTGTCGCCGGGCTTGCCCGCAAACTCGCCGGGTGCGCGCACCACCAGCCGCCCTGCATCACCGGCATCCACATGCAGGAAGGAGTCTGAGCCTAAGTGCTCGGCCAACAGGATGGAACCACTCCACTCACCCTTGCCTTTGACAATTTCTATATGCTCTGGTCGGATGCCGACGGTGTTGGCTTTGTGTTTCTCTGCAATTCCGCCTTCGATAAAATTCATTTTGGGCGAACCGATAAAGCCTGCAACAAAAAGTGATTTCGGTTCATTGTAAAGTTCAAGCGGTGAGCCCACCTGTTCAATGACACCCTTGTTCAATACCACAATACGGTCAGCCATGGTCATGGCTTCAACCTGATCATGAGTTACATAGATGCTCGTGGATCCCAAATCCTTGTGCAACTGCATAATGAATATGCGCATGTTGACGCGCAAAGCTGCATCCAGATTTGACAAAGGCTCATCAAACAGGAAGGCCTTGGGATTTCGCACAATCGCACGACCAATGGCAACGCGCTGGCGTTGACCCCCCGAAAGTTGACCGGGCTTGCGGTCGAGATAGTCGGTCAAGTTCAGTGTTGCGGCTGCCTTGGCAACCTTTGCGTCAATTTCACTTTGTGGCATCTTCGCCATTTGCAACGGAAAGCCGATGTTCTTGCGCACGCTCATGTGTGGATAGAGCGCGTAGGATTGGAACACCATGGCAAGGCCGCGTTCGGATGGGCCAACAGCGGCGTAGTCTTTGCCTTCGATAACAATCTCGCCTGACGTCGTGTCTTCAAGGCCGGCAATCATGCGCAGCAACGTAGACTTGCCGCAGCCTGATGGGCCTACAAAAACAACGAACTCACCCTTGTTGATATCAAGGTCAGCACCGGGGATAATAACGGCATCGCCGAACACCTTGCGAACTTTTCTGAGAGAAATGTGCGACATTATTTCACGGCTCCGAATGTAAGACCACGTACCAGCTGGCGTTGCGAGAACCAGCCGATGACAAGAATAGGGGTAATGGCCATGATCGACGCAGCAGAAAGCTTTGCCCAGAACTGGCCTTGCGGGTTGGTGTATTCCGAAATCAGAAAACTCAGAGGGGCTGCGCTCTTGGTGGTGAGGTTCAAAGTCCAGAAGGCTTCATTCCATGACAAGATGAGGCTCAACAGACACGTTGAAACAATTCCCGGAATGGCCATGGGTGTGAGGATGCGCACCAGTTCACTCCACAATCCGGCACCATCCATGCGTGACGCTTCAAGAATTTCAACCGGAATTTCCTTGAAGTAAGTGTAGAGCATCCAGATCATGATGGGCAGGTTGAACAGCATCATCAACGGCACCATGCCCCAGTGGCTGTCGAAGATCGTGTACTCCCGCAGATCGAGGCCGTTGCCCCAATCCTTGAAGATCAGACCGTTACGGTTGAAGATCAAGAAGATCGGCACAAGTGCTCCCGCAGGTGGCATCATTTTGGTTGAGAGAATCCAAAGCAGTGAGTCCTGCGTGCGCCTCGTCCACACCCAGATGGTCGGAGGAATTATGACCATGAACAAAAGGAAGAAACCAAGCCATGCGTTGGTGACGACCCAACCTTGGGCGTAAAGAACGAGGCAGGCCACAGCAGCCGTGCCCAGTACAATTCCAAGCCAGGTAATGCCAGTCAGTTTGCTCGCATGCTCGGCCCGCGGCGCAAAAGCCATCGACCATGCGGCAGGTACAGCGAAGATGAGACCGAGGAGCGTAGACAATCCGGCGATGATGATCGTGTTGATGAGGTAGCCGAGATAATCAGAACGGCGTTGCACCTCGGCAAAATTCTCCAACGTCCATGGCGAGACAAACAGTGTCTGTGGCAGGGAATATGCGTCAGACTCGGACTTGAAGGCCGCAATGGCAGTCCAAAGAATCGGGAAGAACATCAGGAGGCCAATCGTCCATGCGAGGAGACCAACAAGACGCGTGCGGGTTGAGGAAATTTTCATGGCCATGATCTAGTTTTCCAGATTTTTGCCGACAAGGCGTACGAGGAAAATTGAAACGATGTTGGCAAGCACCACCGCGATGAGGCCACCTGCTGCGGCAGCGCCCACATCATTGGCGTTCTGCAATTGTGAGTACACGAGATAGGTCAGGTTGCCGGCAAATCCGCCGGTGCTGGTCACTTTTATTTCAGCGAAAGTGTTCATCAGGAAAATGGTCTGGATCAGAATGACAACCGTGATCGGACGGGAGAGATGGGGCAGCACAATATGCCGGAAATACGCCCAGGATTTTGCACCATCCATGGAGGCCGCATCCTTTTGCTCGGAGTCGAGCGATTGCAGCGACGTCAACAGGATGAGCGCCGAGTAGGGCAGCCATTGCCATGCCACAATAATTCCAACAGAGAACAGCGGGATTGTACCAAACCAGTCAAAACCCTGCGTGAAGCCAAACCAACTTTGAATCTCTGCGAACAACCCGAACACAGGATGCATGATCAGGTTCTTCCACACCATGGACGACACCGTCGGCATGATGAAGAACGGAGAGATCATCAGGACACGGACGATACCCCGCCCCCAGAATGGCTGGTCCAGCAATATGGCAAGACCAACACCACCGACCACCGTTGCCACAATCACGCCACCAACCAGCAGCAGAGTGTTGAGAAGGTTCTTGAAAAAGAACGGATCTTTCATGAAATAGTAGAAATTGTTCCAACCGAAAAAACGCATGCCTTCGGGGTCCTGCAGGTTATAGCGCAGGAAGGCGTAGTAGAAGACCAACGCCAGGGGAATGAATGCGAACCCTGAGAGGATGCCAACAGAGGGTGCGAGAGCCCATTTGGCAACGGCTTGAGATTGTCGTGTCGCCATATCAATTGTTCCAAATCGGTTGATGTATCAGTCCGGCGCAGGTGATACGCGTATCATTTGTGCTGGGCAGACAAAAAACCCTCCCCGCCCGAAGGCGGAGAGGGCTGCCGTGGGAGTAATTACTTGATGTAACCAGCCTTGGTCATTTCGTCTGTTGTGTACGTTTGTGCCTGTGCCAATGCTTCGTCACCGGTCATTTGACCTGCAAGCGCTGCCGAGAACAGTTCACCTACTTTTGTCGCAATACCTGCAAACTCAGGAATTGCAACGAACTGGACGCCAACATAAGGAACTGGCTTTACAGTTGGCTTTGTCGGGTCAGCAGCGTTCATCGACTCAAGTGTCATTTTTGCGAATGGCACTTCGAGATACTTCGGGTTGTTATAGAGCGAGGTGCGTGTGCCCGGAGGAACGGCTGCCCAGCCTTCTTTCGAAGCGACGAGATCGCCGTAGCCCTTCGACGTTGCCCAGCCGATGAACTTCTGAGCTGCATCTACCTTCTGGGAACCAGCAGGGATACCAAGTGCCCATGCCCAGAGCCAGTTGGCGCGCTTGCCGAGGCCCTTATCAGGCGCCAGCGTGAAGCCAACTTCAGCAGCAATTGACGAAGCCTTTGGATCAATCACGAAGGAACCAGCAGCCGTTGCGTCAGACCACATGCCGCACTTGCCGGACTGGAACAGCGCCAGGTTTTCCGAGAAGCCGTTGCCGCTCGCACCTTCAGGACCAGAATCCTTCATCACCTTCAAGTAGGTGGTGAGGGTATCTTTCCATTCTGGTGAGTCAAACTGTGGCTTCCAGTTTTCATCGAACCAACGTGCGCCGAAGGAGTTTGACATGGCAGTGATGTAAGCCATGTTTTCGCCCCAACCAGCTTTACCACGCAAGCAGATGCCGTTCACGCCATTGGCGCGGTCGGTCATCTTGGCGGCAGCGTCAATCAGGAAGTCCCATGTTGGTGCGTCTGGCATGGTGAGGCCAGCTTTCTTCATCAGGTCCTTGCGGTACATGACGAATGATGATTCACCGTAGAATGGTGCAGCGTAGAGCTTGCCATCATAGGACAGACCACCGGAAACGGCTGGCAAAATGTCTGCAGGATCATCAAGACCAGCAAGTTCGACGAGCCAGCCCTTTTTGCCCCAGATCGGTGTTTCGTACATGCCGATGGTGATAACGTCGTATTGGCCACCCTTGGTGGAAATGTCCGTCGTCACTTTTTGACGGAGGTCATTTTCTTCCAGTGTCACCCAGTTCAATTTGATGTCTGGGTTCTTAGATGTAAAATCATCCGTCAGGCCTTGCATGCGGATCATGTCGCCGTTGTTTACAGTTGCAATGGTCAGTGTTGTTTCGGCCAATGCCGTTGTCGCGAGGGCAATAAATGCCATGGCGCTCAGCACGCCAGTAACTGTACGTCTCATAAAAATTCCTCCCAAATGCACAATTGAGCTTTTGCCAATGTAGCGAGCATATATTCGTATTCAAACGTGGAGGGAGTCAAGAGACATTCGTCGCTGCACTGCACTAGTGCTGTGCAGCAATTTTCTTAACCGCGTGAAATATTGATTTTCATGCGCGTCACTTTTTTAAAAACCATTTCCGGCGCTGGAAGGGCGCGGAACTTTTTATGGTGTTGAGCGTTGGTTTTTAAATCAAAAGGAGTTTCCCCAAATGAATGATCGTGCAGCCGTAAAACGTAACCCCTCGGCACTGAAGACCCCCACCGACTTGAAGGCGGATGGCGTGAAGGCGATCACAACGTGCATCAATGGTATCGTTGCAGATGCCTTCGCGCTCTATCTCAAAACGAAGAATTTCCATTGGCACCTGTCCGGCCCGAATTTCCGCGACTTTCACAAGATGCTGGATGACCAGGGGCAGCAGATCTATGATTCAATCGATCCCCTGGCAGAGCGCGTGCGCAAGCTTGGCGGCACGACGCTGAAATCAATCTCGCATATCGCAAAGCTGCAATCCATTACCGACAACAATGACGCGTTCGTCGGCCCGCTGGACATGTTGACGGAGCTGATGGCTGACAACGGCAAGGTGGCCGAAGCCATGCGCAAGGCGCACAAGGTTTGCGACGACAACGACGATGTTGCAACCGCCAGCCTGCTCGAGGTTTACATCGACGAGACGGAACAGCGCGTGTGGTTCCTGTTTGAAAGCAGCCGGTCGGCAGATGAGACGGGGCATTAAATAAAAAAATCTTGCGGGACCGTCTCTTTCATGTATTTTACATATCATATGTATTTCATGTAAGAGGTCGTTATGGTGCGTATTTCTGCAGGAGACTTGCAACGGCAATGGGGCCGTGTGCAGGATATTGCCCTTTCCGAACCGGTAACCGTTACTTGCAAAGGGCGCGACCGCATGGTTTTGCTCTCAACCGAAGAGTATAATCGGCTGAAACGGCGTGACCGTGAAGTGATGGGCCTGGCCGATTTCAACGATGCTGACATCGCGGCCCTCAAAGACGTGAAGCCATCCGCTGACGCCAGTGCATTTGATCATGAGATGGAAACATAGTCGTTGTTTCCACAACCACTTCCCGGCAGCCTGTTGGTAAAAATCAGGGTCGGGTTTCTTGCAGCAGTGAGGAAACATCAAACAGTGGTGCTGCGCCCGGAGTAGTTAAATGCACTGTCACCGTAAATTTGGGGTTTACACCGAAGACCCGAAACCACTCTTGGGGGTGTACGGGGTGATGGGGAATACCGCCCGCTCTGCCTGAGAAATGCCGGAGCATTGTGATATGCAATATTCCGGTCTAAACTGTTCACCTGCAACAGGGAGAGCACGGCATGGCTTATTTTGATTTCATGGTCATCCCCGCCAAGGCGGACCGCATGGGCGACTACAAGAAGCTAGTGACCAAATCGGCCAAGGTCTGGAAAAAATGCGGTGCGCTTTCTTATGCGGAATGTGTGGCTGATGATGTGAAGCCAGGCAAGTCCACGTCTTTTCCCAGGAGCCTCAAGCTCAAGACGGATGAAGTGGCTGTAGTGGCTTTCATTGGCTTTAAATCACGCAAACACCGGGACCAGGTTTGGGCCCGGATGATGAAGGACCCCTTCATGGCAGGTTTTGACATGAAGGCTGCGCCCTTCGACGGCAAACGCATGTTCTTCGGCGGCTTCAAGCGAATCGGCGGATATTGAGGGCGCTTGCGAGCTGAACCTTCAGCCAGCCACACGGCGCAAGCTTTAGCGTGGCTTTCACTTTTCCGGTTTTTGAGAGAGTTCAACCACGTTTCTCATCGCGCTACGCGCCATCGGACTGTTGTGCCAGCACGTCGATCCCATCATCTCTGAAATTCGTTTTGTCAGGAATTCAGGGTCATGATCCTTGAGTTGGTTGAGTGCGCTGAAGCCCATTTGCTCCAAACGGGAAATCACGGTGGCACCGACACCTTTCAAGGCAAGCATTTGTTGGCGTTCAGCAGCCGAGAATGTTTTTGTCATGGCTTCTCACAAAATAATATCGTTTCATCTCGATGCGTCAGAACCTGTCAGCACTGCAATAGCAGCCCGGCCATCGTCTCATTGGTAATCAAGCCGTTGATCAGCTTGCCTGTCAGCGCTCCCTTGATTGCGCCAAATCTCGGAGGCGCCATGGCGATGCCGATGACGCGGCGTTTGGCGGGCTGGTCGAGGGGGACGCTGACAACGCGGTCATTGGTGAAACCCTCGATAAGTTGGCCTCGGGCATCATAGGCCCAGCCGATGATTTCTCCGGCAGCACCTGCCTTCACCAGCGCGCGCATTTCATCGGGCTTTACGAAGCCATCACGCACGAGAGCGGCACCGTCGCCTACCGTGCCAATGCCCACAAAGGTGACATCGGCCTGCCTGGCAAGTTCAACCACGTTGCGGACGGGCTTTTGGCCGAGCAGGAGTGACTTGTCATGCACAGTGGTGGCAATCACCGGCAGCGGCATGGGATAATGCGGAGCCTTCACGACATCGGCTACGCGGCTCACCACATCGTAAAGCGAGGCCGATCCGTCGGATGCGATGTTGCCCACGAGGGACACGATCTTGTGTTGCGGGCAATCCATCGGCGTGAGCTGGTCGACCATGGCGCGCAACATGCGGCCCGTTCCCATGGCCACAATGACGGGGTGTTGCGAGACGATGTATTTTTCAAGCTCGGCCGCACCCGCCTGCGCCACGCCCAATGAAATCGAATCCGATTCCGGATCGCTGGGCACGATCTCGCAGAATTCGATTTCATATTTCTGCTTGAGGCGTTCGGAGAGTTGCAGGCAATTGGCGATGGGATGATCCAACCGCACCTTGATGAGTTTTTCCGTGATGGAGAGTGACACCAGGCGTTGCGCGGTTTGGCGCGACACGCCGAGCTTGCGGGCGATCTCGTCCTGCGTATTGCCCGCAATGTAATACAGCCAGCCTGCCCTTGCGGCTTCGTCAAGGCGCGCGTTTTCCTGCTCGATATTTCGCACCATGATCCGGCTTATGTCCCCTTCTCGCGCCGAAGCTCTGGCGCTGTATCGTAAAATGCATCCATACGATCAAATATGCGTTCCACCAAGTGGGGCTGGGAAACCCGTTGGTAACCATGCTTAAAATGGGCGCCACCCGTGAACTGCCAGACGGCCATTCCTGCCGCCAATCCTGCTTCAATGCCCGTTGTACTGTCTTCGATCACGAGGCATTCGGCGGGGGTTACACCGAGGGATGCCGCCGCATGCAGAAACACGTCTGGCGCGGGTTTGCCGCGCTTGACCATGGTTGTGGTGAATATGCGGTTTTCGAATCTTGGGGCGAGGCCCGTGAGCTGCAATGACCTTGCGACACGCTGAGGACTGCTGCCCGATGCCAAACAAAAAGGTACTGCAAGATCATTGAGAATTGTTTCGATGCCCGACATGGCATGGAGGCGGCCTTCAAAGCTGTCCAGAAGGCGGTTGCGGTAATCCGCCTCAAAGCTTTCGGCCACGCCCGTTCCGTG
This sequence comes from Rhodobiaceae bacterium, assembly GCA_031417195.1. GTDB lineage: Bacteria > Pseudomonadota > Alphaproteobacteria > Rhizobiales > Aestuariivirgaceae > Aestuariivirga. Next base: position 17,402 of record JANOVC010000092.1, on the reverse strand, counting down.
TTGGCGCGCATATTTTGCCGCGACGGACGCAAAGCTGTGGCCAACAAAATTTGCGTAGACAAAAGGCAACCCGATGTTGATGCCGATGCCGGAAAACACGTCAATCAGCACGGTGGCACTGAGATACTCACTATCGACCAGCACGCCATCGCAATCAAAAATAACGAGTGAAATCTGGCGCAATCTGGTTCCCGGTTGCATTGAAAAATGGCAGCGTATATCAGATGGGACATGTACACCACCCTGCAGTATCTCGAAAAACTGATTGCGTTTTCCACCGTCAGCTGTGACAGCAACCTGGATTTGATTGCCTTTGTGGCTGCAGAGCTGAAGACAATCGGAATCACCTCCACGCTGGTTCACAATGAGGACGGCACCAAGGCCAATCTCTGGGCCACCATCGGGCCTGCGGATGTATCAGGGGTCGCACTTTCAGGACATACGGATGTGGTGCCGGTTGCGGGGCAAAACTGGAGCAGCGACCCGTTTACGATGGTTTCACGCGGTGGCAATCTCTATGGCCGGGGCAGCGCTGACATGAAGGGGTTTATTGCCGCGTGTTTGAGCCTTGCGCATATGGCAGTGAAGCGAACGCTACACACGCCACTTCATTTCGCCTTTTCCTATGATGAGGAAATCGGCTGCATTGGCGTGCGGCGCATGCTGGACATGCTCAAGACCATGCCGGTGCGGCCACGGCTTTGCATTGTGGGTGAGCCCACCATGTTGCAGGTGGTGACGGCGCATAAGGGCAAGCTTGGTTACCGCGTTTCGGCGCATGGCCTGGAAGCCCATTCCAGTTTGGCACCCATCGGGGCCAATGCCATTTACATGGCCTGTGACCTGATCGCCGAAATCCGCCGCATACAGGATGACATTGCGGCGAACGGGTTACGTAACGGTGACTATGAAGTGGCTTATACCACGCTACATGTGGGCAAGATGTCGGGCGGCGAGGTATTGAACATTGTGCCCAATCTTGCGACCTTCGATTTTGAAATCCGCTATTTACCGGAAGATGACGGGCAGGCCCTGTTCCAGCGCATCAAGGCTGCGGCAGAGATTGTTGCGATGAAATTCCAAAACGTGTTTCCCCTCGCGCGCTTTGAATTCAAAACATTGCAGAGCTACCCTGCCCTCAACACGCCGGTGGACAGCGAAGCCGTGAACTTTGTGCGGGCGCTCACGGGTGGAAACTCCACGGGCAAGATCACGTTTGGAACTGAAGGTGGTTTGTTCCAACAGGAGCTTGGCGTTCCCGCCGTGGTGTGTGGCCCCGGCAATATCGCCGTGGCGCACAAGCCGGATGAGTACGTGAGCGAGGAGCAGCTGGCGTTGTGTGATGCCATGTTGCTGCGATTGTTGGATAGGTTATCAAACACCTAATAGCCAACCTGTTCTCACGATACACATCAAATTCACCCATTTTTAATAGGTGCAGGCATAGATCGAGGCACTCTCATCCTTGCAACGTTTTCCCACCCCCCCGAAATATCTCCCCCAGGCGAATTTCAAAATAGACCGAACAGAATGACAGTGAGAATGTGTTTGACTTTTGAATATGGTATTCAATGGTTTTGCATCAGAAATTTATATATGCACTGTCACCGAAACTTACATGAATTTACAGATAAGGGTTTGAAAAATGAAGCTGGGCAATATCCTGGTGGCCAAAGGGTTGGTGCCGGTAGAAGACATCAACCGCGCAATTGACCACCAGAACGCGAATGGTGGCCGCATCGGCGACAGTATTGTCGCCCTCGGCCTGATGACGAAGGAACAGATCGACAGGATTCTTGATGACGCGCCACAGGCGCCAATCACAATGGCAGACACTGGCGTTGACCCAGCGTTTCTGCTCGAACTGGCAATCAAGGGAATGTACGCGGAAAACCTTGAAACGGCGTCGCAGTTGGCCGAAGCCATGAAGGTTTCCAGCGCCATCGTGAACCAACTGCTGCAAGAAGCCAAGGAACGCAAATTTGTGGAGTCGCTGGCGTCTGTGGCAAGCGGTGGATCGCGGGCAGAAATGCGGCTGTCGCTCACCCGGGCCGGGCGGGAATGGGCTGCTGACGCCATGAATCGCGGACAATATTTTGGACCAGCACCGGTATCACTCGAGGATTATCAGGAACGCATCCAGCTCCAGCGCGTCACCAATGAACATGTCACGCGCCAGAGGCTGGACGATGCGTTTGCGGGCCTTGTCATGACCGACCGGTTTGTGAACAGGTTGGGACCAGCAATCAATTCAGGAAATGCCATTCTCATTTATGGCCCCGCAGGCAACGGTAAAACAACCGTTGCCGAGATTGTCGGGAAAATCTTCCAGAATGTCATTTACGTTCCATACTGCGTCGATATCGACGGCGAGATCATGAAAGTTTTCGATCCAACCGTTCACCGCCAAGTGGCTGATGTGCCCGAGCAACAAGGCGTTACAAATTTGCGTCGCAGCCGCATCGATCTGCGCTGGGTGCCTTGCTACCGCCCAATGGTGATGACGGGTGGCGAGTTGACGATTGAAATGCTCGACCTCAAGTTTAATCCGGTCGCCAAGTTTTACGAGGCACCACTGCATATCAAAGCCCTGAACGGCACCTTTCTCATCGACGATTTCGGCCGCCAACGCGCCAAGCCAGAGGACATCCTCAATCGCTGGATTGTACCCCTCAACAGCCGCGTCGACTATCTGACCACGCATAGTGGCAAGAGTATCAAGATACCTTTCGACGAAATTGTGATTTTTTCAACCAACATGCATCCCGACGACCTGATGGACCCGGCGTTCCAGCGTCGCATCAGTTACAAACTGGAGACAGTGGAGCCGCCTGAAGATTTGTTCCGCAAGGTTTTCGACAACACGGCGAAGAAATTCGGACTCGTGCTTTCAGACGAAATTTATCAGCAGGTTCTTGCCAGCATCAGGGGAAATGACGCGCCACTGGCCTATTTTCAGCCGAAATTCATTGCCGAGCAGGTGCTTGCTTCTTGCAAGTTCGAAGGTACAAAACCTCAATTTACAATAGAAAATATCGATGATGCCCTCGCCAACCTGTTTATCAAGAAGGCCGATAGCAAAATGTTCGGGGTCAAACGGAACTAGCGGGCTGTTAATGCGTCTTCAGCCCAAGCAAGAGGATTGCGGAAATCGCATAGCGCGCCCCGCGATCGCGTCACTCGTCAGGGTTTATGTGTTCGTCTAAGCCTGCGTCATGTCCGCATCTGTTTCGCGCAATAACCTCATTGGAATCGCCTCGCTGGTTCTTGGTATTTTTGTGTTCTCGATACAGGATACAATCATCAAGTCCGTCAGTGGCAGCCACTCGGTGACACTTGCCATTCTGCTGCGCTCGATTGTATCGTTTCCGATCCTGCTCGTCATGATCCATTTTGAGAGTGGGCTGAAGTCCATCTTGACGCCGCGCTGGAAACAATTGTTTTTGCGTGGTGGCATTTTGCTCACGGCATACATCACTTACTATATCTCGTTTCCCGCCTTGCCACTCGCCGAAGCCATTGCGCTGTTTTTCATGGCACCCCTTTTTGTCACCCTGCTGTCAGGCCCGATGCTGGGCGAGCATGTGAGCGGCAAGGCGTGGGGCGCTGTGGTCATCGGACTTATCGGCGTTTTCATCATCCTGCGCCCCGGAAGCGGCCTGTTTGAACCCGCCGCCCTCCTCAGTCTGATGAGCGCCGTGGCCTATGCCTTTGCCATGGTGCTGGCGCGCAAATGGGGTCAGGACACACCAACCTCGGTGATTTCGTTTTATCAGAACATGACTTATATCATCGGCGCTTCTGCGTTTGGTGCTATTGTCAATGTCATCCCTGTCAAACCGCCGGGTCATCCCAGTCTTGATTTTCTGGTCCGTGCGTGGGCGTGGCCTTCCCATTATGATCTCCTGCTGATGAGTGCCTGTGGCATTATCGCTGCCGTTGCGGTGGTTCTTCTCACCCACGCTTACCGCAGGGGACAGGCCAATATCGTGGCGCCTTTTGAGTACACGGGCATGATCTGGGCCAGTATCTGGGGATTTCTGCTGTTCAACGAAGTGCCACGGCTGACAACTTTCCTTGGCATGGGGCTAATTGCGGTCGCAGGCGTATTGGCGTTGCGGGCAGGCAAGAAGCCCGCCGTTGATCTCGACGTTCGGTGAATTCTGTGTCAGCGTGCCGCAACAATTTCCGCCGAGAGCTCGCCAAACATGACACTTCCCCACGCCACGGTTATCGGAGCCGGTATCGTTGGTGTTTCCACAGCCGCATTCCTGCAACGGGCGGGTTACCGCGTAACCATTGTAGACCGCCTGCCACCCGGCGAGGGCTGTTCCTTTGGCAATGCGGGCGGCTTGGCCTTTGCGGAAATCATGCCGACCATTCATCCCAGAATGCTGCTGAAGATTCCGGGCTGGCTGCTGGACCCCCTCGGGCCGCTCACCATTCGCTGGGCCTATCTGCCGAAAGCCTTGCCGTGGTTTCTGGCTGCAGCGCGCAATGGCTTGCCGGACCGCGTCAAGGCGATCACCGCTGCAAGGGCTGACCTGGGTTTGCGGGTGGTGAGCGACTTTGAAACCCTGCTGAAAGATGCAGGGCATCACGACCTCATGGTTTACCGCGAAACCTTGCGGCTGTTTGACAATGAGAAGCAGTTTGCCAGCGAGGCCGACGAGCGGGCCATCAAGAAGGCGCATGGATTTGAATGCCAGACGTTCACGGGCGGCGAAGTGCGCGAGATGGAGCCCGCAGTTTCGAAGCATGTCACGCATGGCGCATTTCATGGTGGCTGGTATTTCGTGAAGAACCCGCAGCGCGTGGTAACCTGCATCGCTGAAAATATCGTGCGCAATGGTGGCGAGATTGCCAGAGATGATGTGCTGCGGATCGAAACAGACAGTGGGCAAGCCAAGGCGCTGCATCTGAAATCCGGTAAAATCATTGCGCTGGACAAGTTGGTCATCTGTGCAGGTGCCTATTCGCACCTGCTTGCCAAACAACTGGGTGACAGGGTTTTGCTCGAGGCCGAGCGTGGCTATCATATGGTGTTGCCAAACGCCGGCATAAACCTCTCGCGCTCGCTCACCTATGCGCGTACGCCTGCTGCCGCCACGCCCATGGACATGGGGCTTCGGCTTGCGGGCAGTGATGAGTTTGCGGGCCTTGATGCAGCACCCAAGTATGTGCGGGCGGATGCGCTGTGGACGGTGTTCAAGACGGTGTTGCCCGGCATGAATGCACCGGATGCCACGACAACCCGGTGGATGGGGCGTAGGCCTGGAACACCGGACTCACTGCCCGTTATCGGACCATCCAGACACGTGTCCAACGTGTGGTATGGTTTTGGACACGGCCATATGGGGCTGACATGGGGACCCACAACGGGGCGGCATATCAGCGAAATGATGACTGGTGGAAAAAGCAACATCAATCTTGCGCCTTTCCGGGTCGATAGGTTTTGACAAACAGGTGATCGGGAGTCAGTTTGCATGTCCCTCAACTGATTTGCGAGATACGCCATGGCCCAGGATGCACCTGCAACAATTTTTCTCAAAGACTACAAGGTAGCGCCCTTCATCATTGACAGCCTGCATCTGGATTTCTCGCTTGAGCCCAGCGCTACGCGGGTAAAATCCCGCATTGAAATTACACCGCGTGACAAGAATGCGTCCCTCATTTTCACTGGCGAGAAACTGGCGCTCATCAGCGTGAAGCTCAATGGCAAAGACGTCGCGCATTCCGTTGACGAGAATGGCCTTACGATTGCGACCACACCCGCGACCGCTTTCACCCTCGAGATCGAAACAGAATGCGATCCTGTTGGCAACACGGCGCTGTCCGGGCTCTATCAATCCAATGGCATGTACTGCACCCAGTGCGAGGCGGAGGGGTTTCGCCGCATCACCTATTTCTATGACCGCCCCGATGTGATGACGCGATACACGGTGCGCATGGAAGCAAGCAAGGCACTCTGCCCAGTACTTCTGTCCAATGGTAATTTCCAATCGGGTGGTGATGTTGCGGGAACCGACCGGCACTTTGCCATGTGGCACGATCCGCATCCCAAGCCCAGCTATCTCTTCGCGCTTGTGGCGGGTGATCTTGCCGCTGTGCATGACACATTCAAAACGATGTCAGGCCGCAATGTTGATCTCGGCATCTATGTCGAGAAGGGCAAGGAGGACCGCTGCACGTGGGCGATGGAATCCCTCAAGGCGTCAATGCGCTGGGACGAGACCGCCTTTGGCCGCGAATATGATCTTGACGTGTTCAACATCGTTGCCGTTTCGGATTTCAACATGGGTGCCATGGAGAACAAGGGGCTCAATGTTTTCAACGACAAATATATTCTGGCGCTGCCGGAAACGGCAACGGACCTCGACTACACCAATATCGAGGCCATCATCGCCCATGAATATTTCCACAACTGGACAGGCAACCGCATCACCTGCCGCGACTGGTTCCAGCTGTGCCTGAAGGAGGGCCTCACGGTTTTCAGGGACCAGGAATTTTCATCGGACCTGCGTTCGCGCGCAGTAAAGCGCATCGCCGATGTGAAGACGTTGCGAGCCAGGCAGTTTCCGGAAGATGGCGGCCCCCTTGCCCATCCGCCACGGCCCAACGCCTATATCGAGATCAACAACTTTTACACGCCGACGGTTTATGAAAAGGGTGCCGAGATTTGCCGCATGATGAAAACGCTCATCGGTGATGTGACCTTCCGCAAGGCCATGGACATCTACTTCGACCGGCACGACGGCGAGGCAGCGACAGTTGAGGATTTCGTTGCCTGCATGGCAGATGCTTCGGGGCGCGACATGACGCAGTTTTTCAAATGGTATGAGCAGGCGGGAACACCGCGTGTCGATGTCAGCACCGCATATGATGCGAAGGCACAAAGTTTTGAAATGACACTGACGCAAACAACGTCGCCCACACCGGGGCAAACAGAAAAACAGGCCCTGCACATTCCCTTGCGCCTTGGTCTCATCGGAGCGGATGGTGAAGACATGGTGCTGGATCTTGATGGCGTCGGCAAGCTCAACACGCCATTGATTGAACTGACCACGAATACACAAACATTTCGCTTCCGAAACGTTACAAAGCGCCCGGTTTTGTCGCTTAACCGTGGCTTCTCTGCCCCGGTGATTGTGCGCTCTGATCAGACTACAGACGAGCAATTGTTCCTGATGGGCCGCGACAGGGATACATTCAACCGTTGGGAAGCGGGCCAAAGCCTCGGCAAGGATTTGATCATTTCGCGCCTCAATTCTTCTGATGATCTCAGTGAGACGATGGGCGCGATTGGTGGATACGCTGCGGCGCTTAAAACCATACTTGGTGACAAAAATCTGGATGCGGCTTTCAAGGCCTTGATGTTAGGGCTCCCCACGGAGGCCGATATTGCCGCGACGCTGGTTTCAGATATTGACACGGATATGGTTTTGCAGGCGCGTGATTTTGTGCGGAGCCAATTGGGCAGACGCCTTCGCGATACGCTGCTCGGCATCTGGAATGATACAAAAGAACCTGGTGATTATCTGCCGAATCCTGAAGGCACCGGACGGCGATCTTTGCGATATGCCGTTCTCGGGCTGCTTGCGGCAGGCATACCCGACATGACAATTGATCTCATTCAACGTGAACTCGCCTCAGCTTCAAACATGACCGCAGAAGTTGGCGCGCTTACGGCGATGCTGTCCATTGATGCACCGGAAACACAACAAGCGCTGGACGCGTTCTATGGGCGGCACAAAGCAGATCACCTTCTGGTAGATAAATGGTTCGCGCTCAATTCATATGTCGGGTCTGCGGCGCATATCGAAAAACTCATGCACCACCCAGACTTCCGCCTGACCACGCCGAACCGAGTCTATGCACTGATCGGCGGGTTCACATCCACCAATCTTTCCGGTTTCCATTCGGCAGATGGCGAGGGATACCGTATCGTTGCCGAAACGATTTTGAAGCTCGATGCGATCAATCCGCAAGTTGCGGCCCGCATGGCAACCGGATTTCGCAGCTGGCGCATGATGAACGAGGTGCGTCGCAGTGCTGCCGCAAACCAGCTGCAACGCATTGTAGATACACCTCATTTGTCGCGGGATTGTTTTGAAATCGTGTCGCGGACCCTCATGGGTTAGCGCAGCGGAAATTCATGTCTGGACAAGTCGTTTCGTTTTCGAATCTATGGGGTTAATTGATTCGAAAGACGGGCTTGATTCGGATCAGATGCTGTGGGCACGGCGACGAATAAAGGTATCATCTTGGGCAAGGCACATATCGGCGAATTGTTTTTCAGGGAGCGCGCGCTGCGCCTGCCTTCGCCGTTGCCTGAAAAATGGCGCATCCTGATTTCCGAGAAATCCCTGCGCCGCATCATCATCATTCTCACGGTAATTTTCCTCGTGGCACTCAGTGTCTCGCTGCTCTCGCAACTCATGCTCAGCCGCAACAGCCATTTGGAAGAACAGAACCGGCTTTCCGTCCTGCATGCACAGATCACCACACAGAACATCGTCAACGCGCTTGCCGCCGATGTGGCCGCCGGGCAAACGGTCCGTCCCCTCAACGAAGAACTACTGCTGACGTCACTTGCCGAAGAAGCCCTTGCGGAGGACCGCAGCTTTGCACTGGTCGACAATCTGGGATCGGTGCTGGCGAGTGCGCCTGTCACGGCAGGGCTTGGCGGCAAGAAAATTACAAATGTGCTGGGGCCGCAATTCATTACGGAAACCGATTTCAACGCGCGGTCCATGCAGCCGATCACGCTGGCCAATGGTGAAGGTGCCTATGTGACCGCCCATGCGTTTGGCAATTTTCCGGGCAGCCTCATTGTCATCCAGAAGAGATCCGACCTGCTGGCCTCATGGTGGACCGGGGTCACCCGCCTTTCCATTCTGTTCGTTGTAACACTGCTGGTGCTCTCCATGCTGGCAGGAGCGTTTCACTGGCAAGCCGCAAAGGCCTCGGAAGCTGACACGACGCTCGCCATTGCGACGGAGCGGCTGGACAAGGCACTGGACCGCAGCAATTGCGGCATGTGGGACTGGAACCTGGCGGAGGGTACCATCTTCTGGTCGAAGTCCATGTTTGAAATTCTGGGACTTGCGCCAAAGGGTGAGCTGCTGAGTTTTGGTGAAGTGTCCGAGCGGCTGCATCCTGAAAATTCCAACATCGAAAACATGATCGAAGAGCTGCTGCGGGGCGAGCGCACGGTTTTCAACCGGGAGTTCCGCATGCGCCACGAGGATGGCCACTGGGTGTGGCTGCGGGCGCGGGCTGCCCTTGCACCGGGAGAAAAACCCGAGTCACCGCATCTCATCGGAATTGTGTTCGACATCACCGCACAGAAGCAGAGTGACAAGCTCAATCTTGATGCGGAACTCCGCCTGAAGGACGCCATTGAAAATATTTCAGAGGCCTTCGTGTTGTGGGATACGGAAAACCGGCTGGTGCTGTGCAATTCCAAGTACCAGCAGTTCCATTCGCTGCCCGCCTCCTCCTGCATTCCCGGAACACCCTATGCGCAGGTCACGCAATCGGCGAAAGAACCCATCGTCCGGCAGTATGTGCCAAACATGGTTGGCGATACATCAGAGGGCAAATCACTGGAGGTGCAATTGGGTGACGGCCGCTGGCTGCAGATCAACGAGCGCCGTACACGCGATGGCGGTTTTGTGTCCGTCGGCACGGACATCACGGCACTGAAAAAGCAGGAAGAACATTTGCTGCTGTCGGAACGCACGCTGATGATGACGGTGCGTGACCTGCAAAAGGAACGCCTGTTGGCAGAACAGCAATCACAACGGCTAGCAGACCTTGCCGACAAATATGCCCGGGAAAAAACCCGGGCCGAAACGGCGAACCGTTCGAAATCGGAATTCCTCGCAAACATGAGCCATGAGCTGCGCACGCCGCTGAATGCCATTATCGGTTTCAGCGAAGTCATGCAGGAGCAAATGTTCGGCCCCATCGGCTCGCCCAAGTATTCCGAATATTCCCATGATATTCACAAGAGCGGCCAGTTCCTGCTGGACGTGATCAATGACATCCTGGACATGTCAAAGATCGAAGCGGGCCGCATGGAGATGGAACTCACACCCCTTTCACTGCCATCCATCATTGACGATATCATGCGTTTTGTCGGCCCCCGCGCAACTGAAGGCCACGTGGACATTGTCCTTGAAATGCCCAAGACCTGCGACATGGTGGCGGACAAGCGCGCGTTGAAACAGGTGTTCATCAATCTCATGTCCAACGCCGTGAAGTTCACGCCGGAGGGCGGACAGGTCAAAGTGACAATCGCAAAGCTCAAGGACGTGGCAAAAATCACCATTGCGGATACGGGCATTGGCATTCCCGGCAATGACATCGAGAAGCTTGGCCGCCCGTTCGAACAGGTGGAAAACCAGTTTACCAAGAGCAAAGGTGGCTCCGGACTCGGGCTTGCGATTTCAAAATCGCTGGTTGACCTGCACAACGGCAACCTCACCATTGCCAGCGTTGTAGGCGTTGGCACAACAGTTACGGTGACACTGCCACTGGTTGCCCAGAAGGCGGCCTAATTACTTCTTTTTGGCAGACCGTTCGCGGATGACCTGGGCCAGCAGTTGCCGCTCCTGTGGGGTCAAAATGGCCAGAATATCCAGGACAGCAGCGCCACCGCGCGATGCCAGTTTTCCGTTCTGGTCGGCAAACTCATTCACAACCAGCTTTGCCTTCCCTACGTCATAGGGCTCAATCACAATGACATCGGCAAGTTTCAGGGCCACCTGTTCTGATGCATTACGGTCATTGCGGAAATCATCCCGGTAGTTTTTCAGGATATCCAGCAACACCTTTCTCCTGTCACGCGGCATTTCGGCAAAGAACTTGCGGGGAATGAGTTGGGTATAACTCGCGCCCACCATGCGGTCTGCTCCGCCATGGGTGAAAAAGCGGGTCACCACCGCACCACCAATCAGGAGGTTCAGGGCGAGGGAACCGATGAGCAGGGCTTTCCACCATTTGGCGCGAGATGCTGGTTTCGTGTTTGGGGGTTCGTGCGTCATGTCAGTTCACCGTCTGCATATTTTTGTACATCTTCGAAGCCGCTTGACACATCGGAGTCGGAGGCCCCGGCAATGATGCTGTCAGGCAGATAACCGTCGAATGTGTCTCTGGTGCCGAGGTAAATGCCAAGCAGAAGCGATGCTGCCAGCGGCAGGCCCACGAGCCAGTTGCGCGAACGCGGCCGTGATTGAAACTGAACGACAGTGGTGTGTTGCCGGGTGGCGCGGATTGCGTCCATCAGGCGGGTTTCGGCACCATACGGAATTTCCGGATCACTGGCGCGTTTCAGCAGCTTGGCCAGCGCTTCGTCCATTTGGGTTTCATCAAATTTTTCCATGCTTCACCTTTAACCCAATTCTTCCAAGAGTTCACGCCAGTCGCCAGCCAGCATTTCCTTCAAGCTGCGCCGCCCCCGCGACAGCAGGGATTCAATGGCGTCGACGGATATGTCCATTATGGAGGCCGCGGCGATATTCGTCATGCCCTCAAAATACACAAGGCTGACAGCCAGCTTCTGCCGCTCCGGCAATCCGGCAATGGCGCGATCGACGCGGGCGGTGGCAGCGCGCCCATCGAGCGCTGCATCGGTTCGCTGGCCGGGGTCAGTTATTTCGGGTACGGACTCAATGTCGGCGTGAACCCTGCCGCGCAAGCGGTCGATGGCAAGATTATAGGCAACGCGCATCAACCAACCCTTGAGCGCCTTGGGCTCGCGCACCTGTGCCGGATTTTGCCAGAGTTTCACAAAGGCTTCCTGCGCCACATCTTCGGTTTCCGCATTGCCGTTCATCATGCGCCAAACCATGCGGTATACGGGCTTGTAATAGCGCGAAACCAGCTCTGCGAAAGACGTTGCATCACGACGGGCCGAGGCCAAAAGCAGGTCGGCATCGCTCGTCGTGTGCAAGGTTGTCGTTGCAGCGCTGTGAATTTCGCTATTCCATGTTCAGTTTGGCGAGGTTTCACCAAGTGTTTTACGCCATTTTCCAAATTTGAAAAGCTTCGCTTCATCGAAGCTCACGCCGCCATCCTTGTTGGCATCGGCTCCGTTGAGCATCGCCTCCACATATTTGTCGAGCTCTGCTTTGGTGACGCTGCCGTTTTTGTCAGCGTCCATTGTTGCCATCATGCGGTTGCGGCGGCGTTCCAAAGCTGCTTGCAGTGACTTGTCGATTTCGGCAAGGCTCACGGCATTGTCCTTGTTTTCATCGGCATCCATGAATTTCTTTTCTGCCAGGGGTGCAAATTCGGCCAGGTTGATCTTGCCATCCTTGTTGGCATCGAGGCGGTCAAAAACCTTTTGGCCGCGCGGCAAATAGGGTTCAGCGGCAATCGCCATGCCGGCAATGCCAGCAATGCCGGTAGCGACCAGGGCAACAGTCAATATTCTCTTGGGCATTTCACTCTCCGTTGGTTTTTCAGGAAATTCAGCTTCCTGAAACCAAGACGGTGCACGGGGGAATATCCGTCGCTTTAACATTACAAAACATTCACCCGCCTGAAACCTGCATGTAACGCGGTGGGGCCTATTACTGCAGCATCGACATTATTCGGTATGGAGTGAAAATAACATGTCAGCCACCTTAGTATTTACCCGCAAGACGATGATGGGCCTGTTGGCCGCCGGACTTTTGAGCGCCACTGCCCTGACCACCTCGCTGGTTGTGGCTCCCCCGTTGACAGCCCATGCGGAAACACAGGCCGCCATCAACCCCTCACTCGGCTTTGCCGATCTGGTTGACCGCGTGATGCCAGCAGTTGTGAGCGTCGAGGTAAAATTCTCCGACGCAGCTGCAGCAGTTGAAGGCGATTCCCAATCACCTGACCAGCAGGTTCCACCTGAGCTTAAGAATTTCTTTGACCAATTCCCGCAGTTCCGCAACCGCATGCCACCCGGCATGGATCCACAGCAGCGCCGTGGCGGTGCTGCCTTGGGTTCAGGATTCTTCATCAGTGCGGATGGCTATGCCGTAACCAACAACCATGTCGTGCAGGGTGCCGACGAAGTGAGCGTAAAGATACAAGGTGGCGTGGAGCTCAAGGCAAAAGTCATTGGAACCGATCCCAAAACCGATCTGGCGTTGATCAAGGTCACATCGGACAAGCCATTCGCTTTTGTGAAGTTTGCCCAAAAAGAAGCCCGCGTGGGTGACTGGGTGATGGCCGTCGGCAATCCCTTTGGCCTCAGCAGCACAGTGACAACCGGCATCGTTTCAGCGCGCGGCCGCGACATTGGCTCTGGCCCCTATGATGATTTCCTGCAGATTGACGCGTCAATCAACAAGGGAAATTCGGGCGGTCCGTCATTCAACCTCTCTGGAGAAGTGATTGGCGTCAACTCGGCAATCTTCTCTCCAACCGGTGGATCAGTGGGCATTGGCTTTGCCATTCCAGCCTCCATCACCCAGGATGTTGTTGACAACCTCAAGAACAATGGACGGGTCACCCGCGGCTGGCTGGGCGTGCAAATTCAACCGGTAACCGAAGAGATCGCCCAAAGCATGGGCCTGACCGAAGCCAAGGGAGCCATTGTTTCGGATGTAACCGAAAAGTCCCCTGCCCTTGCCGCAGGCTTCAAGACAGGTGACACAATTCTCAAAGCCGATGGTTCGGACATCTCCGACGCCCGTGACCTGTCCAAGAAGGTTGCCCATTTTGTACCGGGCAAAACCATCAACATTGACATCATGCGCGGTGGCAAGGCGATGACCCTTGCGGTGAAAATTGGTGACATGCCCACCAACATGAAGATGGCCAGCAAGGAACAGCCGACAGAGCCTGCCGACATGATGGCCCTAGGCCTGAAGCTTGGACCGGCAGATGATGGCGCAGGCGTCAAAATCCTTGACGTCCAGCCCAACTCAGTCGCCGAACAGCAGGGACTGAAAGTTGGCGATGTCATTCTGGAGGTTGCTGGCAAGGAAGTCAGCGGTCCATCAGATGTGAAGCAGGCCATGAAGGACAATACCAAGGCCCGCATTCTCATGCTCGTGCGCACGGGTGATGGCCAGCGCTTCCTCGCCCTGCCTTTGGGCAAGGGCTAACACTTCGGACGCCAGACCACCTGTCGCCGGTGTTTGACGTCCCATAAACGCGGAGGCTGCCTCCCCTCATGGTCCCCTCCATCAAGGCTGTCTCCGCGTCACTCTTTTCAGAAAGCCAAAGTCATGCAAGTGTCGCAAACACGAGAAACCGAATCTGCCAAAATTGGCCGGAACCAGAGCTGTATGCGCATACTTGTTATTGAAGATGACCGCGATGCCGCGATTTGGCTGCTTAAGGGCCTGAAGGAGAGCGGCCACGTGGCAGACCATGCCGCAGACGGTGAAGACGGCCTCGCGCTGGCCATGGAGTCAATCCATGATATTCTGGTGGTGGACCGCATGCTGCCAAAGATGGACGGCCTCACCATTATCCGCACCCTGCGCGCCAAGGGCATTACAACGCCTGCGCTCATCCTGAGTGCATTGAGCGATGTGGATGAACGCGTGAAAGGCCTGCGCGCCGGAGGTGATGATTACCTCGCCAAACCCTATGCCTTTTCGGAATTGCTGGCCCGTGTAGAAGGCTTGCGCCGCCGCAACAGTCTGGAACCACCGGAAACCAGGCTCAAGGCCGGTGACCTTGAACTTGATTTGCTGAGCCGCGCCGTGACCCGTGGCGGGCAGGTCATCACCCTGCAGCCCCGGGAATTCAAACTGCTTGAATACCTCATGCGCAACGAAGGCCATATCGTGACTCGCACCATGCTTCTGGAGAATGTCTGGGACTATCATTTCGATCCGCAAACCAATGTGATAGACGTGCATATCTCAAGGTTGCGGGCGAAGATCGAAAAGGGCTTTCCCACGTCCATCCTGCAAACCGTGCGTGGAGCCGGATACATGATACGTGCCGTTTAATGCCAAGATCCTAAAGACGTCGACCTTCCGGCTGGCGGCGATTTACCTGCTGGTTTTCGCGCTCTCGGTTGGCACAATTCTCGCCTATGTTTTCTGGAATACGGCAGGCCTTCTGGCGCGCCAGACGGATGCAACGATCCGTGCCGAAGTCCAGGCACTTGCCGACCAGTACCGCATTCTTGGACTCCCCGGCATCGTTGACACCATCCAGCGCCGCAGCGCCGAACGCGGCGGCGGCATTTATTTGCTGGCCAATGGCGAGGGCAAGCATGTCGCCGGAAACCTCCAGTCCGTGCCGTCGCAGGTTATCGATGAAACGGGATGGGTTGATTTTCCGCTGGAAGTCACGGTGGGAACGTCAAAGCAGTTCCGCTCCGCACGGGCCTTTCATGCGGATCTCAACAATGATTTCCAGCTTATTGTCGGCCGTGATGTGCAGGAATTGAAACTGTTTGGCGACATCATCAAACGGACGCTGTTTTGGGCCCTTGGATTTGCGCTCGTGCTGGGCCTTGGCGGCGGATTGCTCACCAGTCGGAATTTCTTGCGCCGCGTTGACGCCATAACCGACGCCAGCCGCAATATCATGGGTGGCAATCTGGCGGGCCGCATGCCTGTGACCGGCACCGACGATGAACTGGACCGGCTGGCGGGTGCGCTGAATGAAATGCTCGACCAGATTGAACGGTTGATGAACGGCATGAAAGAGGTCACCAGCAATGTGGCCCATGACCTCAAAACGCCGCTCACGCGGTTGCGCGCGCGTGTTGAATCAGCACTTCGCTCCAACAACAAGACCGAGTATCGCGCAGCCCTCGATAAAACCATTGAGGAGTCCGACAGGCTGCTGCAAACCTTCAACGCGCTTCTGTCCATCGCGCGGGCCGAAGCAGGTCAATCCCGAGACTTGCTGCAACCCATCGATGCCCACGACATTGTGGCTGACGTTGCCGAACTCTATCAACCCATTGCCGAAGAAGCAGGCGGCACGCTTGTCGTGGCCGTGCAGCCCAAGCTGAATGTCATGGCAGACCGGCAATTGCTGTCGCAGGCGCTGAGCAATCTGGTGGACAACGCACTGAAATACGGCGTGACCGATACCCATCCAAACCCTGCCATTTCCATTGAAGGCAAACACGAGAATGGCTCCGTGGTGATCACCGTTGGTGACCATGGTGCAGGCATCGCCCCCGAACACCGCACCCGCGTGCTCGACCGCTTCGTCCGCCTCGACGAAAGCCGCACCAAACCCGGCAACGGCCTTGGCCTGAGCCTGGTCGCCGGCGTGATGAAACTGCACGGGGCAACGCTTGTGCTGGAAGACAATCAACCGGGATTACGCGCGAAGCTGGTGTTTCCGTCGACGAACCGTAGGGGTGAAGCAAAGAGCGTATAGGGGTCCCATGGTCCAGCTAAGTTCAAACTTCCGCTCCCCCCAACCGTCCTTCCCGCGCAGGCGGGAACCCAACTGTAATTTCAATTATTCAGTTGGGTGCCCGCCTTTATTGCAGCCGCTGCTTCGCTCGATGAATTGGCAAGACCGCCGAACGATGGCTTGCACCGCCTGACAGGTAACCGGGTGGACACGTGGTCGATGACGGTCACACGCAACTGGCGTCTCACGTTCACTGTGATACAAAAATCCACCGTGACTGATATGAATGTGGAGGATTATCATGGCTCTTGAAATTCACCCGTCGATCTCAATCCATGCCGGACGTTGGCTGATGAGCGAAATCGTGGAACCCGGTGGCCGCAGCATTACCGATCTGGCCGCAGACATGGGCGTGTCGCGGCAAGCGCTGAGCACCGTGCTAAACGGCCATGCCAGCCTGAGCGCTGAGATGGCGCTGCGCTTTGAACGGCAATTCAAGATCAGCGCTGATACGCTGATGAGAATGCAGACCTCTTACGATCTTGCGCAAGCGCGTCTGCAATTGGCAGGGTAATGTGGTTGGTCGGAAACCGGACAAAAAGGCCGCTCAAGTCATTTGCTGCCGGGGCCAGAAGTGGTCATCGGTCAGTTTCTATCCTTCAGTGTGAAATGACGAAATACCAGATCAGTTTTATCGAGCCTCGCAGCATTTTCGTCCCGCATCGCATCCAAACGTTCCGAAAGAAAGGGGACGCTTCCCTTTAAATTCGATTCCAAATATTTTTTGCACCGTGATTCGTAAACAAAAATAAGTGAAATGTCCCCAAGATTGCCCTCAAGAAAAAAAGGGAAGCGTCCCACTACTGTCCGGTTGTTAGTTGAACAAATTCAATTGGTTGACTTTTGATGGCTGTTGTTCGCTGCAGTCATCATCGAAAAAGGCTTTATCCATGGGCATTTTTTCGAACGGTGTGAGGCTGAGGACCTGTAGCATTGTGTAAAGACTGGCCTTGACGCGCAAGCGTTTCCTGACGATGGCGATGAGGACATAGACCGAGACAGCGATCCAGATT
>JANOVC010000091.1:0-57371 GCA_031417195.1 Rhodobiaceae bacterium | reverse complement strand
GTCTGTCATCCGTGTGGGACGGCCTAAGTGATCGGTGTGCACCCACAGGGTGGCGGGGGTTGCGGTGTTCACGCCATCGATGACGGCGAGGGGAAGGTCGATGGGATTATTGTCGTTGGCGGCTGCCCAGATGTATTCCCGGGTGGTTGCCCCGGTGATGGCATCGGCTTCGGCGATGAGGTGGCCGTCGAGGTCGTAGATATAGTGGATGGTGCCGACAGGACCACCGACGGCAGAGGTTGATCTCACGACCAGCTGTTCGAGGGCATTATAGCCATAGGTCGCATAAGCCACGGCATTGCGGGTCACCGAGACGGGCCGGTTGCGCTTGTTGTAGGTGAAGGCAAAGCTTTCCCCCGGGCGCACATCGGTGATGATATTGCCGCCAGCGTCGTAGGTGTAGGTGCGAAGGGTGGCAGCATTCTCGGTCATGCCCGAAATGCGGTTCGAGCTTGCCGGAAAGATCGAGGCCCGCGTGGTGGTCACAGACCCCACCGTGGTGTTGTCATAGGTGCGATTGCCAACCCCGTCATAATAGGAGACGGACTGTCCCCACGAGCCATCGGCATTCTGCAGCCGGTTGGCGGGGTTGTACCACAGGCCGATATTATTGGCCGGGACCACATTGTCATTGATCGCCGTCAAGTTCATGCCGTCGCCATAGGCATAGCCCAGACTGGACACGAACGCCGCCCCGTTTTTCACGGCAAGTGACGTCAGGCGATAATCCAGATCATAGGTGGCTGACGTCACAAGCCCGTTGCCGTGGGTAAAGCCCGTCATCAGATTGGCCATCGGCACATAGGTCACCGTGGTGGCAATGTTCTGGTTGGCTGCCGCCGTATTGAGCTTGGTGCTCACCGTCACCATCTGCCCCAAGCTGTTATAGGCATAGCTCACGGTCCTGCCCGAGGGGTAGGTGATGCGGGTCACATGGTCATTTGCGTCATAGGCATAGCCCGTGGTGTAAATCTTGGCACCCACCGTGCGCTTGTCCGAGGTGATCTGGCCCAGATTGTTATAGGTGAACTCGGTGGACCCCGACTGGTCCACAATCTTCGCCAGTTTGCCGCGCGATGACGTCGCAAGATCATAGCTGTAGGTCACATTCTCGGCCACAGCTGCAGGATAAGCCACGCTCAGCAAGCGGCCCGCATTGTCGTAAGTCATATTCGACACAACGCCCCGGCCATCGGTCATCTGTGTCACCAGACCCCGGAGATCACGGGTATACGTGGTCACCCCGGCATCGGGTGACGTCTCGCGGATCACCTCGCCAAAGCCATTCCTGACATAGGATGTGACCAGCGAACGCGGATCGGCATAGCCCACCACATTGTCCTGCCCGTCCCGCGTGAGATTGACCTGTGAACCCTCCTGGTCCGTGGTTTTCACCAGCCGCGACAGGCTGTCATAGGCATAACCATACAGATTGCTGCGCGGGTCCGTCACCTGCACCGGATTGTCGGTGCGGTCATAGGCAATGCTCGTTGTCTGGCTCACCGCACCCAAGGACTTCATCAACCGCCCCAGTTCATCATACAGCATCGTCATCTGCCTGGTGATCACCGCCGCAGGTGATTTGACCACCGACGATGTCACATCGCCATTGGCATTGTAGGTATAGGTGATGGTCTCGCCAGCATTGTTGGTGACAGTGGTTAACCGCCGGGCACCATTCCACGCATATTGCAGGAACGCGCCGTTCGGCTGGGTCACCTTGGTCACATTGCCTGAGAGATCATAGGTGATGGTGGTAACCGCCTGGGACGCGCCTGGATTGACCGTGATGCTGGCCAGTCGCCCGAGCGGGTCATAGGCCAGCGTCGTGTCCACATTGTTCACATCGCGCACTGTTGTCGGGCGTCCGGCACTGTCGAGCGCCATCACCTTGGTGATCAGCCCCACCTCATTGGTCACCTGTGACAGGTTCCCGTTTGCGTCATAGGCATAGACAATCTTGTCCCCGATGCCCGCCAGAGGACCATCCACTGAGGTCAGCAGATCAACCGGATTTTGCGGAACACTGCGGCCCGCAAGCCGGGCGCTGAGGCCGGTCAACGCTATTTTCGCAAGCGTCGCATCGCCGGGCTGGTAGAAGTTCACCGTGATCCTGATGCTGCGGGTCAGGGCCGGAATGTCGGCGGCAAACACCCGGTCAGTCCAGGCGTTCAGCGTGCCGCCCGCCGGAGAGGCAAGGCCTGGGCCGGCAATGGGAACGCTGGCCGCATTCAGAAACGCCACCTCAACACCGGTCTGGTTGCCAGCCACAATGGCCCGGTCAATCCAGCGCAGTTCAAAGCTGCGCTTCTGGCCGTCAACTTCGGCAATGCGGTCTGCCGGGATGGTAAGCGTCTGGGAAAACGAGTCCGTGCCAGCGCCGGTTTCAACAAAGCAGGCCATGATTTCGCAGGGGACGGCCGTACTGGTGGAAATGCCCGAACCTGACGCCAACGTCCAGCCGGTGATTGTGCCGGAAAGACCATCGCCATTGACAGGCCGCAGGAAAGGCAGTGCCGCTGCCGCGCCGTCCGCCACAAGTGAAACGGCAATGTCATCAATATAGCCGTCCATGTCACCGCCATCAAACCGCTCCATGAGCATCTGAACACGGATGGTGCGGGTGGTGGCCGGAATTGGCCCGGTGAATTCCCGCGTTGTCCAGGCGGCGGGTCTGGTTTGGGCAGCGGTGGCCGAACCAAGCAACACACCGGTCTGGCTTAGGAAAAGCAGGCGCATGCTGGCGCGGTCCGGATTGATGTCCGAGGTCTGCTTCCAGGAAACCTTTGCGGCGCGCTTTCCGGCATCAACCTCAGCGGTATTCGCGGCAGGCACCGCAATATCCTGATAGGCCATGGCCGTGTAGGACACGGTTCCGATGCCATAAAAACAGGCGGACGAAATGCATGGCGCACCCGTTCGCGATGCAAGCGTGCCGACACCATTGGTCCACCCGGTTATGCCCGATTGGGCACCGGGATTGACAAGGGTGAGGGCCACATCACTCAGGGCGGTTCCGCTGGGGGCAACGGCGGGTGCCGCTGGAATGGTGAAGCCCGTGTAGCCAAAGGCCGTTGTCCGTGTTTGGCCGTTGGTGGAATAGGGCAGCGTTGTGGTGGTCGTATCAACCTGCGACAGCGAAGTGACCACACCTGCGGTATTGTAGGCGAGATTGGTGGTAAGCCCAGGTCCTGCAATCTGCGTCGGCAAGGGCCGCGCTACGTCCCACACCGTTGTTGTGGTTTTTGCCGCCGGTGTTCCAAATCCCTCGATTGTCGACAGGGGAAGATTGCGTGCGTTGCGGGTCCATTTGGTGATGCGGCCCTCTGCGTCGGTGGCCTGTGTCTTCAGGCCACTTGCATCGAACGCATAGACAGTATTCGACGCAGCGCAGCCGGTCGTTGCAATGCCGTCAACCGATATGAGACGCTGGGCGATGCCGAAATCCCGCTGGAATGCATAAACCGTTGAGCGCCCCAGCGCGTTGGTCACGGTTGTCTTGTTGTTTGCATTGTCATAGCTGAATGTCGTCAGGTCATCGCCACCGAAATGCTGAGCGGTGAGCACGCGGCCGCTGGTGTCATAGGTCCAGGCTGCGAATTTCACGCCGCGCTCGTCATACATGGCCGTGAGGGCATAGGGTAACGCAACGCTCTGCAGATATTCATAGGTGATCTTTGGGTTGTCCGTGTCCACCGCAGGTGTTGCATCGGGATAAACAACCGACTCCAGCGCGAATATTGACTGTTCATCGCCACCGTAAACATTATCAAACAACATGGGGTTCACAAGATATGGCGCCTTGTAGGAGAACGAAATTTTCTTCCCGTCAGATCCGGTTGCGGATTTCAGCAGGCCTGCCTTGCTGGCGTTCGTCCAATACTCGAATGTGAGGCTGCGGCCAAAACTGTCGATCACCTTGCTGTTCACGCTGCCCGTATAAATCAGCGTTTGCGAGTAACCGTTCGCCAGGACAATTTTCACCAGCTTACCAGCGGTATCATAAGTATATTTTTTGCCCGAGTCCGTTTTCAGTTCAACCGATTGCGCCGTGGCGGTCAGCGTATAGTCAAGATCTGTCCGGTAATTTGTCCAGATAAAGTTTGAGCTCGCGATTGTCGGCAAGACCAGCTTCCATGTCCCGCTGGTGAACCTGAAGGAATATTCATTCGTGTCGGGAAGGGCAATATGTATGCGGTCTCCTTCCACAGCCTGGGATGGCAAGGCCGTTGGCGAGGCTAACTTGTAATTTGCGATGGAATCAAAGTCGCTGCGCCAGCCGGAACCCAGCCGGGAATTGGCCGAAGCGGCAACCATCTGGGTAAAGCTGGAATAGTTGCGCGTGAATGTAAGCGGCGTTGTCCCGCCCGAGCTCCAGTCCGTTTTTGTTTCCAACAAGCGCCCCGTGGAGACTTCAACCGGGTCACCTTCCTGGGTTGCGCCACCTCCCTGACAACTGTTGTTGCAAGGAGGATTTCTTATCTGGGTAATACACCAGCCTTTATCGATGCGCACGTCTCCAAGCGGACAAGAATAGAATGCATCACCCCAGCAATGTTGATCAATATTCTGTAGGGTTGCCTGGCATGACAGATTGTTGTTGTGGCTTGTCACCGTCACCAATGCCGCAGTTTTGAAATCGATTGAACTCGGCGGGTTTGAATTGGGGTATGCGCAAGCCCAGTTGGCATACGCAAGATCTGCTCCTGCACCCATAGAGTTGATGGGTGATGTACTTTCTACGCCATGACAATAAGACCACCAGAAGCCATCCGCATGGCCGGTCTTGGACAGGCTTAAATTGAAACAGGTGAAAACCAGACAAACAAGCAAAACTCTTAGAAGTTTGTGGTGAATTCCCATGCCAGATTCCCAAATTGCCAAGAACCGAGACTGCACAGAACAAACCAACAGCGACAATGCCTGTTTGCAACTTGCAGGGGTTATCCACAGTAATCGCCACTGCCGGGTTTAGCTGAATTGCACTGCGGCAAACCTCGCCTAGGCTTTGCCCATGGGCGATTTTTTGTTTGTCCGACATCAGCGCCAACTGGACAGAATGCATGATTTGAATAACGGAGGATTTCTGCCTCATCGTCGTCGTGTGGAGAACGCAGATGAGATAGAAGACTGGTGCGGGCGGCCGGACTCGAACCGGCACTTCCTTACGGAAAACGGATTTTAAGTCCGTTGCGTATAGCAGTAAATATATGATTTCATTGTATTTTTTATAGATAAATCAGAAACTGTGTAAGTTTATGTGTAAGATTTTTTGGTCTCATTTCCGGTTAGAGTAGCAATTAGGAAATCGCCGCAGTTGCGTTATAACCCCAAGGAATAACTATCGCATAAAGGCCTATGAATGTTTCTCGTTGGCCGATGCTATCGCAAAAGCAGATACCTTCCCTCACGTGCGCTATATGTTGATCGGAAAAAATCGTCACGAAACAAATTTGCGGTTACGGGTATGCCAAAGCGAACTGTGATGGAAAAGGCGGTCTATGCGTTGTTGGCTGACTGCATACTGGTGCCGATGGCGGAAGTAGTGTAATTCATTAGATGCTGCATACAACTTCTCCCCCGCGTTCAATTAACTGCGCGTGAAGAATGTTCTTATCTTGCACACCAACTCCTGATCAGCATAATGTGTTACTAAGACAACGCGAGAACACAACGGGGTCATGCAATGCAAGCACTTCCGGTCCTACCGCATGAATCTACTCGGCTCTATCTGACTGACGGTGGAATTGAGACTTGGCTGATGTACAAAAAGGGGTTTGAACTCCCTCATTTTTGCTCGTTCCACCTCCTTGATCAGCCAGCCGGGCGTGAAGCCCTGCAACAATATTACCGTGAATTTGCTTTGGTTGCGAAAAAGCACGGAACGCCATTTATCTTTTGCAGCATGACATACCGGGCCAGCCGAGATTGGGGGCAACTGATTGGCTATTCGCCTGCTGGCCTAGCCGAAATGAACCACAAAGCTTTCGCCCTCTACCGCGAAATTGCTGCCGAAACAGATCTTGCTGCGGATGCCACGCTTTACAGCGGGTGCATCGGGCCGCGCGGAGACGCTTATGATACGCACCAAACAATCACCGCTTCCAGCGCAGAAGATTATCACGCCTCACAAATTGAAACCTTTAAACAAGCAGGCGCGCAACTGGTCACCGCCCTCACACTAAATTCGTCGCAAGAAGCCATCGGCATCGCTAAGGCCGCGAAAGCCGCCAAAATTCCGTCCGTCATTTCATTCACACTTGAAAAAAATGCAAGGGTTGGCAGCGTAGAAACGCTAAAGCAAGCGATTGAAACTGTCGATGCGGCAACCAACGGTGCCCCCGCCTATTACATGATCAACTGTTCGCATCCAACCGACTTTGGCCCGGCCCTTGATCACGGAAGCTGGACAAAGAGAATTCGCGGCCTGCGCGCCAATGCCTCGTCACTCGATCACGGTATGCTCTGCCAACTCGGCCATTTGGAAGAAGGAGATGCAACCCAGCTTGCTCATCAACACGGGGAGCTCGCCCAACTCTACTCGCACATAAATGTTCTAGGCGGATGTTGCGGAACCGATCATATCCATGTCGACAAAATTTGCGACGCAGTCCAACATTTGAGAAGGCACAGGGCGTGACAACGACTGCCAAAGAAGATCCGGGCTACCCCGAAGACGCAGCCGGACGATTAGAACTCATCTGGGGCGAAGGCTTTCTGTCACCGGGTGGGCCAGCGGAAGTCGCTCGCGTGCTTGGCAAACATAGCATCGTAAATTGCAGTGTTCTCGACATCGGCAGCGGTACTGGTGGTGTCGACACGGCTCTCGTGCAAAACCATGGTGCTAAAACGGTGATGGGCATCGATGTTGAAAAACGTCTGGTTGACCTCGCCGCCAGCCGCGCCAAGGCGCTCCATTTAGATGACCAGATCAAATATCAACTCGTGGAACCGGGACCTCTGCCTTTCAACTCCGAGTCCTATGATGTGGTCTTTAGCAAAGACGCGATTATTCACATTCGCAAAAAGGAAGATATCTACGCCGAAGCCCTTCGCGTGCTTCGCCCAAGAGGAAGGCTTCTGGTGAGTGACTGGCTGCGCGGCGATGGCGAAGCCGTAACGCCGCGCGTGCAAGATTTCATCGCCGCATCAGGCCATGACTTCACACTGCTCTCCTTGCGCGAGATTGGTGCAATTGTTAAAAAGCTCGGCTTCGTCGACATCGAGCTCGAAGATCGGCGAGATTGGTATCTCAACGAAGCCAAACGCGAACTCGAAAAACTCCACGGCCCGTTGAAGCCTGAATTCGAAGCGCGCTGGGGTGAGAAGGCCCTCGCCGACGAAATTGGCTTCTGGGACGTCCTTGTCGCGGCCCTCGAGGAAGGCGCAATGCGCCCCGGCCATATCAGAGCTGTGAAGCCGAAGTGAGTGTAAACTAAAAGCAACACCATGCCCGGCTGTGCCAAGTGTAGCCCGCAGGGCGAAGATTGGTGCGGGCGGACGGACTCGAACCGGCACGGGATTACTCCCAATGGATTTTAAGTCCGTTGCGCATATCGTTATCTGTTTGTTTTGGTTATATTTTTTATAATTTAGACTGAAACTGTGTAAGTTTATGTGTAAGTCTTTTGTGCAACATTTCCGGTAATCATAGCAAAGCGGAAGTAGCGCAAAGCCTGCTGTTCTTCTCAGCTTGACCCTGAATCGAAATCTACTCCCTGGAAAGTCTGTTTACACTGGACGCATGGTGTGATACCGCAATTTGCAAAGTCTGAGCCTGTAATCCCGCAAGAGAGGCTTATAATGCGCTGGTGTGTCAGCTGTCTCATCGCGATCTTTGTCTTAGCATCTTCCGCTGCAGCCGCGCCCATTCATGATGCGGCCAAGAAGGGAAATGTTCCAGCTATAACTGCGGCACTTGAGGCGGGCGATGATGTCAACGCGAGTGACGACTGGGCGACACCACTCTGGTATGCCGCCCGCCGTGGCCATGAAGATGCCGCCAAACTGTTGATTGCGCGGGGCGCAGACGTCAATCTGACAACAAAATCTTCTGGCCCGCCACTTTTCGGTGCCATTGAGCGCAAGAACGCCATTCTGGTCAAATTGCTTCTCGCCAGCGGCGCTAATCCCAACGCTGCCTTGGAGACAAAATCGGCCCTGTACTTGGCGGCCAAAAACGGTTGCCTCGAGTGCGTAACGGCACTGGTGGACTTGGGGGCGGACGTGAATGCACTCAATCAAGATCGAGAGCCGCCAATTCACGCAGCGAGATTGATCGGACTTCGTGAGATTGCCGATTATCTAGCCACGCATGGTGCTGTCTCACCAAAAATTGCGCTGATCTCGGCCAAGCTCAGTATTGCCGATCCCGCCAAAGGACAGGTCATCTTTGTCAACAATTGTGAGCGGTGCCACTACATCGAAATAAAGAAAGGCACCAAATTTGGCCCCAATCTTTGGGGCGTGGTCGGTCGGCAGAAGGCATCGATGAAAACTTTTTCATATTCGGAGACATTGAAAAATTGGGGCGCTTCGTGGAGTTACGAAGACCTAAACGCATTCCTCTGGGGACCGGCGATTACTGCGCCAGGAGTGCGTATGCAATTCGCGGGTATCGAAGACGAGGCAGAACGGGCAAATCTGATTGCCTACTTGCGTACACTCAGCGACACGCTGATCCCGCTGCCTTAATTCCTTACTACTTCTGGGAAGGTCGCCGATATTCGGCATTCGTGGTACAATGCTAACCACTATCCATGGCTGCTTCTGGCCTGTTGGAGAAGTCGTCAAGTGATTGCAATTAGTCTGCTATCGGAGCCAATGCGGACTACCTCTGCCCGCTGGCCCTCACATGAATCGCCTAATATCTTTGATGGTCAGAAGCGGCAACTACCTTGCCATGGGCTTAGAGGTAGACCTCTCCTGACCCCCATCTGCAAGTAGCCGTACTTTCAACAGTTGGTGCGGGCGGCCGGACTCGAACCGGCACTTCCTTACGGAAAACGGATTTTAAGTCCGTTGCGGCTACCATTACGCCACGCCCGCACAATTGGTGTTTCAGGCTTTTGCACCCTCGCCAAGTGGTGGCGTAAACTGCAGGCCCATGTCCCATGGAAGGTATATCCATGTATCCTGGCTAACCTCGGTGATGAAGGAATCAACCAGCGGACGCCCTGACGGTTTGGCATATACCGCGGCGAAATGGGCTTTGGGAAGGATTTCCCGCACCACTCGGGCCGTGGCACCGGTATCCACGAGGTCATCGATGATCAACACGCCAGCGCCTTTGTCCTTGCCCATGATCGTTTCACTGACGTTCTTCAAAACACTGATGGCGCCCTGTTTGTCATAGTCGTAGGAGGCCACGCAAATGGTTTCAATGACGCGAATGCCCAGCTCGCGGGCGACAATTGCGGCTGGCACAAGTCCACCACGGGTAACAGCCACAACGGCGCTAAATGGCCCTGCGGATGACAACCGCCACGCCAAGGCGCGGGCATCCCGGTGGAACTGATCCCACGATACGGGGAAACTTTTTTGCCATTTTTCATCCATTTCGCACCCAAACCCCTAAAACCCGTTGGTTCTTATGCCTGCACGGCCAATTTCACGCAATCCAAGAGTTTTTTGTCAACCCTTGTTTCATACTTTCCGGCCAAAGTTGCCACAACCAAGGCCGCATATCCTGGAGCTCCGTGAATGAACAGCCCTGCCAACCATATTACGCAGCTTTTGGAAGCATTCGAACTTGCCAATATCGAGGCGCTTGCGGTTTCACTTCCCGATGCAACGATTACCGAACTCACCGCCGCGGCCCTGCGCAAATGGAATTGCAGCCGGGGAGAAATTGTTGGCCGACAACTGGTGAAATACGGCACTGGCGCTCTTTCTGCCCGCTACCTGGGAGAAGGGAAATCGACTTCGCAAAATGTTGAGGTAAGCTATGCACCACCGCTGGCCGTCCAGCGTTCCTCTATTTTCAAGCAGCAACAATGGAGCGATGGCGACCGGAAATACATGATCCTGATTGGCCAGCATGCCAGTGAGGAGCAGGCCAGCGAGGCCATGCGCAATGAGCAAAGGTTGAATCTGGCCCTGCGCTCTGGCGGCTACGCCGTTTGGGACTATGATTTCATAACCGGTGAAACCTACAACTCACCTGAAATGTATGCCATTCTAGGATTGGGCCGCAACGACCCCAATCTTGATTTCAATTCCTTCAACCGCCGCATCCATGTCGATGACCTGGACAAGACGCTTGAAAAGAAAATAAAATCCGCGACATTTGGAACTGAATTTTTTCAGACACGCTACCGGGTTCAAATGCAAAACGGCGAGTATGCGTGGATCGAATCCATCGCCGGAGTTGTCTACGACCCGGCAAACGGCAAGCATATCAAGTGTGTGGGGCTTTGCCGCAATGTGAATGACCAAATGGCGGCGCTTGAACGCATGCGAAATTCAGAGCGCAATCTCAAACGCAGCCAAGAAGCCGCCAAGTTGGGCAGTTTTTCCTTGCGGGTGGAAACAAATGTTTCGCGCCTGTCAACGGAAATGGCGAGCCTCATTGGCCTGGAAGATGCCATTGTGCATCCCAATCTCGCGACTTTCATGGGCATGATCGAAGACGACGGACGGGAAAAATTTGCCGAATGCATCGAGCTTGCAAAACTGGGCCAGAAGATTACCGGTCTGGAAATTTCGGTGCGCCTCAAATCAGGTGAAGTCGAGTTTTTTGAATGCACGATCGAACCTGAACGCAATACGCTAGGTCAGGTTGAAACGCTGTTTGGTTCATGCCAGCTGACAACCGAGCGCAAGGCGCTCGAGCGCAAATTCATGCAGGCCCAGAAAATGGAAGCCGTTGGACAATTGACCGGTGGTGTGGCGCATGACTTCAATAACTTGTTGATGGTTGTCATGGGAAACCTGCAATTGGTTGAACAACTCGTGAAAAATGACGAACGCGCACTCAAGCGCATACGTGCAGCGTTGGAAGCTGCCGACAAGGGGTCTGACCTCACCCGTCGCATGCTTGCCTTCTCACGCCAGCAAACATTGCAGAACAAGGAACTCTCCATAAATGACCTCGTCTTCAAAATGGAAGACATGTTGCAACAGGCAATCAGTGCCACGGTTGAACTGAAAATCATTGCAAGTGAAAATGTCTGGCCCGTAAAGGCTGACAAGATAATGCTTGAAACTGCAATTCTGAATTTGGCAATCAATGCGCGCGATGCCATGAAGCCCAATGGTGGGGTATTGGTCATCGAAACTGCCAACAAGCATTTAGACCAAGCCTATTGTGCCGAACAGGAAGACATCAGCGTGGGCGATTATATTGAAATTGCCGTCACCGATACCGGCTCTGGCATTGCACCTGAAAACATTGAAAAAGTATTCCAGCCATTTTTTACCACAAAGGGGCCGGAAGCTGGCTCAGGCCTTGGGCTTTCGATGATTTATGGTTTTGTGAAACAATCCGCAGGCCATATCCGGATTTACTCGGAAGTTGGACGCGGCACGACCGTTAAAATCTACCTCCCGGCCTTGAAGGCATCATCAATCAGCTCTTCAGTGAAGGTTTCCAGCGAACTCCAGTTACAGATCGCCGGGGAACTTGCCAAAGCCGGACTGACAAGCGTCGAGAGTGCGATTGCTGTTCCACACACCCGCCAAATTGTTTTGGTGGTTGAGGATAATCCGGCAGTGCGCGATATTGCTGCCGCCATGATTGAGGAAATGGGTTTTGACACGCTGGTGGCTTCAAGCGGACCAGAGGGCTTGGAAATCATCAAGGAACGCGACGACCTCGCACTGGTCCTTTCCGATGTCATCATGGCAGGCGGCATGAACGGACCTGAACTCGCCCAAAAAGCCCTGAAGGTACGTCCTGACCTGAAAGTCCTCTTTATGTCAGGCTATGCGCCGGGGTCTGTTCGCCAAATGCAGGATTTGCCAGACACCATAGACTTTGTGAACAAGCCGTTCACGCGCAATGACTTAACCGAAAAGGTAATGCGTGCACTCGCCGCTTAAGACCAGCCGCGGGCTTTGCCACCGCGTGTGAGCTGTTCTGCCAGAGCTTTGACTTCGGCCTCTGCCTTCTCCAGGGCTTTGACATTGCGTGACCGTACAACCAAATTCGTGGCGAACCCGCCTGTGCCCTCAAATGGGTATGACCCGATAAACACGTCATCATAACGCAACTGGATTTCGCCCAGGGGCTTTGCCACATCACCTTCCCCACCTTGCAACGCGACCGTGCGGGACTGCATGGGCACACCTTTTTCAAGGGTTGGCGCAATCGCATCCATCATGGCGTTCATGACCTTGGGAACGCCTGCCATCACGAAAACATTGTCCATGCGGAAGCCCGGTGCTTTGGATACCGCATTTTCGATGAGGGTCGCCCCCATTGGGGTTCGGGCCATACGCATGCGGGCTTCATTGGCTTCGCGGCCAATTTCCTTGAAGTAGGTTATAAGCGTTTCAACAGCTTTGGGGTGGTGGATGACCTCAACGCCGAAGGCCTTGCCCACGGCATCGGTTGTAATGTCATCATGGGTGGGGCCAATGCCGCCTGTGGTAAACACGTAAGTGTACCGTGCGCGCAGGGCATTTACGGCTGCAATGATGTCTTCCTCCACATCAGCGACGCAACGGGCTTCGCGCAGATCAATGCCAAGAGCCGTCAAATAATCAGCAATGAAGCCAAGATTCTTGTCTTTCGTGCGTCCGGACAGAACCTCATCACCAATCAAAAGAACCGCTGCAGTGGGCGTCATATTCCTTCTCCATAAAAGCTAGACATCTGCCACCGCTTCAGGCCAGAGTCAAAATATGCGATTCAAGTCCCCTCTCATCCGCGGCAAGCTGATCAAGCGGTACAAAAGGTTTTTGGCTGACGTATTGCTTGATACAGGCGAAACGATTACATCCGCCTGCCCCAATACAGGGTCCATGCTTGGTCTGAATGCGCCTGGAAATGTCGTGTGGTTGTCACGTTCTGAAAGTCCCACGCGAAAATATCCGCATACATGGGAACTTGTTGAAATTCCCGGCACGGGCCTTGTGGGCATCAATACGGCCCACCCCAACCACATCGTGGCTGAGGCAATTGGCGCACAAAGGATAGCCACGTTGTCCGGCTACGATGCACAACGTGGCGAGGTTAAATATGGGGTCAACAGCCGGATTGATATTCTGCTCGAAGATTCAGGTCGTGCGCCTTGCTATGTCGAAGTGAAAAACGTTCATCTTTTCAGACAGCCTGGCTTGGCTGAATTTCCGGATTGCGTCACCGAGCGCGGCACAAAACATCTGGTTGAGCTCTCAAACATGGTAAAGGCGGGGGCCCGCGCCGTGATGGTTTATCTCATTCAATGCGATAAACCGAACCGCTTTGCCCTTGCAGATGACAAGGACCCTATTTATTTCAGGGAATTTGCAAAAGCACGCGATGCCGGCGTTGAAGCTTTGGCCTTGACTTGCCATCTCTCAACAAGTGAAATCATTTATGATAAAGAGATTCCGATTGTGGGCGTATGATGAACAACAACGATATACAAGAAACAGTTTCTGGCCGCAGCCCGCGCATAAAGCTTCATAAGGCCGAAGATTTTGAGGGCATGCGCATTGCAGGCAAGCTTACAGCAGAAGCGCTGGATTTGATTACCCCCATGGTCAAGGTAGGTGCGACGACGGAAGCGATGGACAAGTTCATTGTGGAGTTTGCGCGCGACAACAAGGCAATCCCTGCGCCTTTGAATTATCGGGGTTATACCAAGGCTATTTGCACCTCGATCAACCATGTCGTTTGCCACGGCATTCCCAATGAAACGCCGCTGCGCGATGGTGACATTGTCAATGTCGATGTAACGCTGATTGTTGATGGCTGGTATGGCGATTCAAGTCGGATGTATATGATTGGCGAGGTCAACCGCAAGGCTGAACGGCTGGTGGAAGTGACATATGAATGTTTGATGCGCGGCATTGCCATGGTGAAGCCCGGTGCTCATTTGGGTGATATCGGATATGCAATTCAAAGTTTTGCGGAAGGTGAGCGCTGTTCCGTGGTGCGCGATTTTTGTGGACACGGGCTGGGCCGTGTTTTTCACGACCACCCCAATGTTTTACACTACGGTCGCATGGGCGAAGGTGTGAAACTCAAAGAAGGCATGTTCTTTACAATCGAGCCGATGATCAATCTAGGAAAGCCCCATGTGAAGGTGTTGAGCGATGGGTGGACGGCTGTCACGCGCGACCGCTCGCTTTCGGCACAGTTCGAACATACAATTGGCGTGACAGCTACTGGCTGCGAGATATTCACGCTTTCTCCACGTGGGCTAGACTTCCCACCCTACAAGACTTGAGTGATGCCGAAAGGTTTTGAAGAGGCTGCCGCCAAGCCACATTTTCTTGGTCACCGCGAACGCTTGCGGCAGCGCTTTCGTGAGGCGGGTTCTGATGCCTTGGCCGATTACGAGCTTCTTGAAATGGTTTTGTTCCGCGTGATTTCGCGGGGGGACACAAAGCCGTTGGCGAAAACACTGATTGCGAAATTTGGTAGCTTTTCCGAGGTTATCAGTGCACCCGAAGAACGCCTGAAAGAGGTGTCTGGTGTTGGTGATGCGGTTGTCACTGAACTCAAACTTGTTCGCGCGGCATCGCTTCGCCTGATGAAGGGTGCGGTTATCAATCGTCCTGTGCTGAGTTCATGGACTGCAATTCTTGAGTATTGCCGTGCCGCCATGGCGTTTGAAGACCGGGAGCAGTTTCGCATTTTGTTTCTTGATAAAAAGAACCAGTTGATTGCCGATGAAGTCCAGCAGGAGGGCACCGTTGACCATACACCGGTTTATACGCGGGAAGTGATGAAGCGGGCTTTGGAGCTTTCGGCATCTGCCATCATTCTTGCGCACAATCATCCTTCGGGTGACCCGACGCCTTCATTTGCGGATATCGACATGACGCAGAAAATCATTGAGGCGGGCAACAAGCTTGGCATCACGGTGCATGACCACGTGATCATCGGCCGCAAAGGTCACACAAGCTTCAGAGGGTCAAAGCTGATTTGAGGTCGCTCAGTGCTTGCGGCGTATCCACGTCTACGAGCACCGCATTTGTCTGGCAGGCCACTTCAGTTACTTCATCAGTCAAAGCTTCCATCAGAAGCCTGCCACCCTGATCACCAGAAATCTCCAGCAGCCCGCCAAAATGTTGCCTACCCCATAGCACCGGGTTGCCGCGCACGCCGTTAAAAGTCGGCACGCATATTGTGCGATGGTCATTCACACTGAATGAGGAAATCAGTCGATCAATGGTTTGCGCGTCTACCAACGGCATGTCACCCAGGCAAATCAAAGCCGCATCGGCGTCCGTTGGAATTGCGCCAAGCCCACATTTCAGCGAAGTTGAAAGTCCTTCTGCAAAATGCTCATTGTGAACAGCGTTGACGCCAAGGGGTTGCAACGCCTCTTTCACTTGGTTGGCGCCATTACCAGTAACCACAACAATATCCTTCACACTCGACGATTTGAGCTTCTCAACGCTGTGCACAACCAGTGGCTTGCCACCCAGTTCTGCCAATAATTTATTGCTGCCCATGCGGGATGACTTTCCAGCGGCCAGAACAATTGCTGCAATCTTTGGAGCGCGCTGAACAATGGGCTTTCCCTCACGCGGTGACGGCCTTGATGATATTTCGGCAAGCAGGCCCCCTGTCCCCATGTCCATGATGTCTTGAGCGCTCACGTTGATCCCCGCGAGTACCCTTTGCAAAACCCAATCGAAGCCATTCACTTTGGGTGAACGGGCACAGCTTGGAACGCCAATGACAGGAGTATCCCCCAAGTGGCCAAACATCATGAGGTTGCCGGGATCGACTGGCATTCCCAAATGAACAACTTCACCGCCCGATGCCACCACGCTGACCGGAACAATGTCGCTGCGGTCAACAATGGCTGACGCACCGAAGATCAATATCGGGCTGAATTCTGCGGTGTGAAGTTGTTCAACTGCATCGCGAACGGATTCAACAGTATGGTCACAGACAATTACCTTGGAAATTTCACTGCCGAGAGCTGTCACGCGTTCCCGCATGGCGGTTTCGGATTTTTGAATAAGGGACAGTTTCGTGTTTGGGAGTTTTGAAATCACGAGGCCGACGCTGTGCGGTTGAAATTTTTCAACGTGGATGAGCGGTATGTCGCCTATGATCTTGAGAGCGGTATCCAGTGTCTCCTGCTGCACGGAAAAGGGAATTATTTTCACGGTGGCGACCATCTGCCTGGTATCGACAACGACATAGGAGCTGACGGTTGCCAAGGTGATGCTCTCGTGGACCCGGTTCAGCGCATTGACGCGGTCGCGGTCAACAACCACCACGCCGCGATGGCTTGCATGTAAATTGGCGCGGCCTGTGAATGGTTCTTGAGCGGTGATATTCTTTCCACATATTGTTTGCGCCAGTTGCTGTGCTGCTTTGTCTTCGGGCACATCATCCTGGACGAGAATGGCGGCGAATACTTTTGCGATGCCTGCTGACTTCAAAGTTTCAATATCGGCTACGCTGAGTGTTCGGCCCTTCTTGAACACGCCGCTGTTGTGGTTCACAGAGTGGGCCAGCACTGCGCCAGCAGCCTCGCCAACCGGAGTTTCACCGAACTTCATGTCAGTGTCCCAGACGCAGCGTGCGCGTGACTTCTGCCATGATGGAAATCGCTATCTCTGCGGCACCCTTCGCCCCGATGGACAATCCAATGGGACCATGGATGCGGGCGAGATGCTCATCCGAGAAGCCTGCTGCTTTCAGACGCTCGGCGCGAGAACTTTGCGTCTTTTTCGACCCCAAGGCTCCGATGTAGAAAGCACCGGATTTCAAGGCGAGATGCAAGGCGGGATCGTCGATCTTGGGGTCGTGTGTAAGGGCGAGAACAGCCGTACGCGCATCAAGCGCAAGCTTGGGCATCACGTCATCGGGCCAATCGGCATTGAGCGCAATTTCAGGAAAGCGTGCGCCTGTGGCGAAAGCACCGCGCGGATCGATCACCGTAATGTCATATCCCGCTTGCGATGCAATCGGAATGACACTTTGGGCAATGTGGACAGCACCTATAATGATCATGCGCAGTGGCGGATTGTAGACATGGATGAACTCATCACCATGCACGCCCGATTGATCGAAGCGGAATGCATCATTCAGGACGTCCGTGTTGGCATCGTCTTTGGACACGATGCGTTGTTCGCCTGTTGCAAGGATTGTCATCACGACCACAGGCTTTCGCATGTTTCGTGCCGTCATCAGCTCTTCAAAAATAGCACGCTTCATACCTCTAGCGGTTCCACCAGCACGCGAATTTTACCGCCACAGGCGAGGCCCACTTCCCAGGCCGTTTCATCGGCCACGCCAAAGGAGAGAACTTTGGATTTTTTAAGCATAATGGCATCAAGCGCTTCCGTCACGACGGCTCCTTCAACGCAGCCGCCGGATACGGAGCCGATGAAATTGCCTTCGCCGTCAATGGCCAACTGGCTGCCAACGCTTTGCGGAGCGGACCCCCACGTTTCAATTACGGTGGCAAGGGCCACCTTGCGGCCCTCGGCCAGCCAAGCTGCTGCCTGGTCCAAAATCGTGTTGTCAATGCCGGACATGATTATCTCCAATTCCTTGGATTATGCGCCGGGCTTGTGGGCCTCGCAAGGGTAGTTGCGAGATCGGTCAGTGAATCCAAACTGTGCACGGGGCGGAATTCATCGACATAAGGCATGATGGCGCGGATGCCTGCGGCCTTGGCCTGAAAGCCATCAAAGCGCAGCAGTGGATTAAGCCAGACGATGTGTTTTGCGCTGCGGCGCAGACGCTGCATTTCATGGGTGAGTTGGGTTACGTCCTCACGCTCCAACCCATCGCTCATGAGCAACACGCTCGCATTTTGGGCCAGTACGCGTCGCGCCCACTTCTTGTTGAACTCGCGCAACGTCAATCCGATACGGGTTCCACCAGACCAATCCTTGACGGCGGCAGAAACTTTGCCCACCGCCTCGTCAATATCGCGGCGCTTTAGTTCACGGGTTACATTGGTGAGGCGGGTGCCAAACAGGAAAATGGTGACACGGGTTTTGTCATTGGCAACGGCATGGAGGAAATGCAGGAACATGCGGCTGTAATTGGAGCATGAACCCGAGATATCGCACAGCACGACAAGAGGCGGTTCGCGCCATTGGCGCTCGCGTGTTGCCAGCGTGATCATGTCGCCACCTGCGCGCAGGGAATTCTTGAGGGTGCGGCGCATGTCGATATTTGCCCCTGCCCGTCCGGATTGAAAGCGGCGGGTGCGAATTTCGCGGGTGTTCAAGCGCAACAGCGATATTGCTTTTTTGGCTTGGGCCTGCTCGGCCAGCGTCATCTGTTCAAAATCCTTGGCGCGAAGAATGTCATCGGCGGAGGTTGTGAATGTTGCATCGAGTTCGAGGGCTTGCGGCTTTTCCTGCCGCTGGCTTTGACTCTCCAACTTGTCGAACATTGCTTCGGCAAGTCTGCGAAATCCGGGGTCTTTAGGCTTGTCAGGTGCCGCGCGGGTGATCTGGTGATACATGAGCTGCATGAGCTGCTCAAGCATTTTGGGCTTTTTCCAGAACACGTGAAAGGCTTGGTCGAACACCTCCTTGTGATCACGGCGCTTCACGAGAATGGCATGCAGGGTCCAGTAGAAATCTTCGCGGGTTTCGAGGGAGCCGCTTTGCGCGGCATCCAGGGCATCGAGTACGGATGCGGGGCCGACCGGCAAGCCTGCTTCGCGCAGCACGCGGGAGAAATGCATGATATTGGCCGCAAGCTTGCCCGTGGGCAGCGGCTTGTTGTCGTTTGATGGTGCCAGCATCATGACGCGGCGGTTGCCGCCGCTGTTCTGATCTCGTCCTTGATCTGGTCGAGAATGCGCTTGGCTTCCGAGCCTTCCATGCGCACGATGTCGTCTTGGTATTTGAGCAGCACACCGAGCGTGTCATTGACGGTTTGTGGATCGAGCGCCACGCTATCGAGTTCATTAAGGGCAGTAATCCAATCCAGTGTTTCGGCAACACCGGGGGCCTTGAACAAATCACCGGCACGCAAGGCCTGCACAAAGCGCACGACCTCATTGGCAAGTGCGAGGGATGCCTTGGGGCGCTTGGTTTTGACAATATCGAGTTCGCGCCTGGCATCGGGGTAGCCCACCCAATGGTAGAGGCAGCGTCGCTTCAGAGCGTCATGCACTTCACGCGTGCGGTTGGAGGTGATGATAACGATGGGTGGTTCGGTGGCCTTTATGGTTCCGAGTTCGGGAATGGTCACCTGATAGTCGGACAGGATTTCAAGAAGATAGGCTTCGAAGGCTTCATCGGTGCGGTCGAGTTCGTCGATGAGGAGAACGGGTGCTTTGCCATCGGGTGACTCAAGCGCTTGGAGCAATGCGCGCTTGATCAAGAAGCGTTCTGCAAAAATATCCTGTCCCATGCGCTGGCGGTCCAATTCGCCGGACGCTTCGGCAAGGCGGATTTCAATCATCTGGGCGGCGTAGTTCCATTCATAGACAGCGGAGTTGATGTCAAGGCCTTCATAGCATTGCAGGCGGATGAGTTTGCGGCCCAAACCCTCGGCCAGCACCTTGGCGATTTCCGTTTTGCCAACACCTGCCTCGCCTTCGAGAAACAGGGGGCGCTGCATTTTGAGCGCGAGGAACACCACCGTTGCCATATCGCGACCCGCCACATATCCATTGCTTTTCAGCAGGGCGGCTGTTGCATCAATCGAGGTTGGAATGTTGGTCATTACAGTCCTTACGAATGAAAAGGCCCGCGGGGATCATGTCCTGCGGGCCTCTTTCGTTATTTGCCGGATTTACTTTGCGGCTTCGACAGCGCGCTTGGCGAGAACACTGATGAGGTGGGCGCGGTATTCGGCGGTTGCATGCATATCGGTGTTGAGGCCTTTGGCCTTTACCGAGATGCCAGAGAGGGAACCTGCCGAGAAGCTTTTGGAGAGAGCTGCTTCCATATCAGGCACGCGGAACACCATGGGGCCTGCCCCTGTAACGGCCACCCGCACCTTACCTGCTTTATCTTGGGACATGAACACACCGGTGAGGGCATAGCGCGAGGCGGGGTTGGGGAACTTCTGGTGGCTAGACTTCTTGGGGATTGGAAAACTTATGGCGGTGATGATCTCGCCAGGCTTCAAGGCTGTTTCATACATGCCAATAAAGAACGCATCGGCCGGGATTTTGCGCTTGTCGGTAATAATGGTGGCCCCCAGGCCCA
Organism: Rhodobiaceae bacterium; assembly: GCA_031417195.1. Lineage (GTDB taxonomy): Bacteria > Pseudomonadota > Alphaproteobacteria > Rhizobiales > Aestuariivirgaceae > Aestuariivirga. The sequence continues at coordinate 37,067 of JANOVC010000091.1, read as the reverse complement.
TGCACGCCGACGGATAATCGGCTGCCGGGTCATTGTTGGCAACAGAGCCTCCAATGGTGCCCTTGTTGCGCACGTGCACACCGCCGATCTTGCCTGCCATTTCCCACAGCGCGGGAATGACTTTCTTGATCGCTGACGAGGTGGCCACTTCCATATGCGTGGTGCCAGCCTTGATCGTTACACTTGTTTTGCTTACGGTAATGCCGGAAAAGCCCTTGATGGCCGTAAGATCAATAATGTCCGTGGGAGCTGCCAAGCCATGCTTCATGGTAGGAAGCAAGGTGTGGCCGCCTGACATGTAGCTGCCGTCCTTTGATTTTTTCATCATGGACGCTGCGGCCCCAACGGTTACAGGGCGGTGATAGTTGAAATTTTCCATATCTCTCTCCTGAACCTTATTCTGCTGCGCGTTTCATGGGTTGCATGGCGTTCCACACGGTGAGTGGCGTTGCCGGCATGGCGATATCGCGAATGCCGAGGGCATCCGTGATGGCGTTGATCACGGCAGGTGGTGCCGCAATGGCGCCTGCCTCACCACAGCCCTTCATGCCCAGTGGATTGGACGGGCATTTGGTGAAGGTAAAGCCCAGCTTGAAGTTTTCGATATGTGGCATGTTGCCGGCACGGGGCATGTTGTAGTCATTATAGGAACCCGTCAACAATTGGCCTGACTCCTTGTCATAGTGACAGCCCTCAATCAGCGCCTGACCGATGCCTTGGGCCACGCCGCCGTGCACCTGCCCCTCGACGATCATCGGATTGATGATGGTGCCGAAGTCATCGACGGCCGTGTAGCTGGCAATCTTGGTATGGCCCGTATCCGCGTCAACTTCCACTTCGCAGATATGCACACCTGCGGGGAACACGAAATTCGATGGATCGTGGAATGAGGTTTCCTTGAGCCCCAACTCGATTTCGGATGAGTTGATCTTGTGGCCCGTATAGGAAGCCAAGGCCACTTCACCGAACGCCATTTTCTTGTCAGTGCCCTTGACGGTGAAGGTGCCATCCTTGAAGTCGATGTCATCAACAGAGGCTTCCATGACCGCTGCGGCAATTTTACGGGCCTTGGCTTCGATTTTATCCAGGGCTTTTGAGATGGCTGTCATGCCGACGGCACCCGAGCGCGAGCCGTAAGTGCCCATGCCCATCTGTACCTTGTCCGTGTCGCCATGCACGATGGCCACACTGTTGATATCCACACCCAAACGGTCGGACACCAATTGCGCAAAGGTGGTTTCATGGCCCTGGCCATGGCTGTGAGAACCTGTGAGCACCTCAACGGAGCCTACGGCATTCACCCGCACTTCGGCTGATTCCCAAAGCCCAACACCTGCACCGAGCGAGCCGACTGCAGCCGACGGGGCAATGCCACAGGCTTCAATGTAGGCCGAGAAGCCCACACCACGGAGTTTGCCGTGCCTGGCAGATTCCGCCTTGCGGGACGCAAAGTTCTTGTAGTCAGACATCTCCAGCGCCTTGTCGAGGGCAGCACCATAATCACCCGCATCATATTGGAAGATGACCGGCGTTTGATGGGGAAACACGGTGATGAAGTTCATCCGGCGGAATTCTGCTGGATCCATCTTCAATTCACGCGCTGCCGTTTCGACGATACGCTCGATCACGTAGGTAGCCTCTGGGCGACCTGCGCCACGATAGGCATCAACCGGTGCCGTGTTGGTGTAAACCGCATCCACTTCCGCATAGATGTTCGGGATATTGTATTGGCCCGAAAGCAATGTTGCATAGAGATAGGTTGGGACCGCTGCCGAGAACGTGGAGAGATAAGCACCCATCGCAGCCGTGGTGTTTACGCGCAAGGCGGTGATCTTGCCAGCACGGTCCATGGCCAATTCCGCATGGGTCACATGGTCACGACCATGGGCATCGCTCAGGAAGGCTTCGGAACGATCCGCGGTCCACTTGACGGGGCGTCCGCCAATGCGCTTGGAGGCCCAAACACACACGACTTCTTCGCCGTAGATAAAAATTTTGGAACCGAAGCCACCGCCCACATCAGGAGCGATCACGCGCAGCTTGTGCTCTGGAGCCAAGCCATGGAAGGCCGAGATCACAAGGCGGGCCACATGGGGGTTCTGGCTGGTGGTGTAGAGCGTGTAATGGTCAGACCCCGTATCATAGGAGCCGATGGCCGCGCGGGTTTCCATTGCATTTGGAATCAAGCGATTGTTGATCAGGTCCATCTTGGTCACATGGGCGGCTGATTTGAAGGCCGCATCCGTTGCGGCCTGGTCACCAATCGACCAGTTGTAGACCCGGTTATCCGGCGCTGCATCATGCACCTGGGCCTTGGTCTTCATGGCATCAGCTGCGTCTACATTGTGTGGTAACACGCCATAGGACACGACAACAGCTTCTGCTGCTGATTTGGCTTGCGCACGGGTTTCCGCGATCACAACAGCCACTTGGTCGCCGACAAAGCGCACTTTGCCGCTGGCCAAAATCGGATGGGGGCCTGCCTTCATGGGCGAGCCATCCTTGGAATGAATCATCCAGCCGCAAATCAAGCCGCCGATCTTGTCCTGCTCAACTTCCTTGCACGTGAATATATCAACCACACCCGGCATTTTCTTGGCTTTGGCAGTATTGACCGACTTGATCGTTGCATGTGCATGCGGGCTGCGCACGAAATAAGCAAAGGTCTGATCCTTCAGATTGATATCGTCGGTGTACTGGCCCTTGCCTGTAATGAACCGGTTGTCTTCCTTGCGCAGCACGCGTGCGCCAATGCCTGTATCGCTCATAATCAATCTTTCTCCTTACATCTTAGCTGCGGCGGACTGAACAGCCGCGACAATGTTATGATACCCTGTACAGCGGCAGATATTGCCCGAGAGCTCGCGGCGGATCACTTCCTCGCTCACCTTCTTGCCGTTACGCTTTACAATATCAATCGACGACATGATCATGCCGGGGGTGCAGTATCCGCACTGCAAACCATGCTCCTCATGAAAGGCCTGCTGCATGGGGTGAAGCTTGCCGTTCTTGGCAATGCCTTCAATCGTTGTCACCTCAGCGCCCTCGCACGCAACCGCAAGCGTAGTGCAGGATTTAACGGCTTTACCGTCGATGTGCACCACACACGCGCCGCACTGGCTGGTGTCGCAGCCGACATGGGTTCCAGTGAGGCCGAGATTGGTTCGGATAAAATCAACCAATAGGGTTCGGCCTTCGACCTCTCCACTCACTGTTTTATTGTTTACTTTCATCGAAACTGCAGTCATTCCGGTTTCCTCCTAATTGAGTTTCCTTGAGACTTAAAACCAGTCATCATGTAGAAACTTCTTTCCACTAAATTAGTATAATCATATCAGTTTTTACTTTTGGTCAAGCGATACTAAGGTCACAGGACAGATATGTGTGGCGAAATACATCGTGTTGCAGCGCACACATGAAACCAAAGCGAACATTGGACCGTACAAATGTAGGTAAACCAATCTCTGGAGGTGTTAAAATGTTCCGATCATTACTCGCCGCAGTTTTTTTATGTGTCATGACTTTCGCGGCGCAAGCCGACTCAATTCCTGATAAAGACAAGTCAGAGTTCCAGCGTATCATCTCTGCGCAGATCAGTGCGTTCAAGGCCGACGACGGAAAAGCCGCCTATGACTTTGCGGCACCCATTGTGAAAGGTATATTCGCCACGCCAGAGAATTTTATGGCCATGGTCAAAAAGGGGTATCCCCAAGTTTACCGGCCACAATCGTTCAAGTTTACAGACGCTCTTACGGATTCAGTCGGCAGGCCGACGCAAAAACTGGCAATTGTTGGTCCTGACGGAAAAACCTATGAGGCTGTTTATTCAATGGAAAAACAGCCGGATGGTACATGGCGCATCGCAGGCTGCGTCATTCTTGAAATCCCCGGCGTTGATGCCTAGTTGATGCCTAACAGACAAGAGGATTTGCTAACTATTTCATAGTATTACCTGTTTCATGAAACCTTTTTCTGGAACCAAAGCAGACCTGCGCGGCTACCTTGCAGCCGCAGCGGCCGTGTTTGTCACTGCTGTCATATTGCTTGGCATGGGTCGCGGGGCGATCTGCAAATGCGGTTATGTAAAGCTCTGGCATGGCGTTGTGATGAGTTCGGAAAACTCACAGCACCTCAGTGATTGGTACACATTCTCCCATATCATCCACGGTTTCTTATTTTATGGATTGTTCTGGCTGATTGGTAAAAGATGGCCGTTGGGCGTTCGGTTGTTTCTTGCCGTTCTGATTGAAGGCGGCTGGGAGATATTCGAGAATTCAGAGTTTATCATCAACCGTTACCGCGAAGCCACGATCTCACTGGATTATTTTGGTGACAGCGTCCTCAACTCAATGAGCGACATTACGGCAATGATCATTGGTTTCACCATTGCCTCACGCATTCCCGTTTGGGTGACAATAGGCTTGGCATTGACCATGGAATTAGCGGTTGGCGCGATTATTCGCGACAACCTCACCCTCAACATCATCATGCTCATTTACCCGCTTGATGTGATCAAGCAGTGGCAGGCTGGGATTTAGAATTACTTCACGCAGGTGATTGTTCTGAAAGCGTTTGCCAAGGGTTTGACCAGCGTTTCCTCTGTGCCTATTTGGATCGTCGGTTTGAGTGGTCCGTAGGCCGATGCGATCTTGAATTTGATGGCTTCGTCAAAGCCCTGATCCTCACACCAGGCATCTGCTGCCTGTTTGCCACAGCCCATATCATCCTCGTAGCACCAGTCAAGCCGAACGCCGTTGTATTTCGGTTTGAAGAAAATTTGCTTTAGTGAGGCGGGTGGTGGAGGAGGAGGTGGTGGTGGTGGACTCAAGGCATTGGCGCAGGTGATAAAGGTAAAACCATCGCAATAGGGTTGATCGCAAACTGCCCCAGTGGCCAAAAGCCGTGTTGGGGAAGCAGAACCAATATCATTGTCAATTTCTGAATCGACGGACTTGTTAAAGCCTTTTGCCTTGCACCACGCCGTTGCTGCAGGTTCGCCGCAACCGTTTCCCCAGTTCAGGCAAAAATCCAAACGATTCGAACCGATTTTGGGGTTTACAAAGGTTTTGGGCGCAGCTTGTGCGAACTGTGCTGAAACACCAAGGGCCAGCAAACCAATTGCTACATAAACAAATTTCCGCATCGGGAATCTCCATTGTGATTTGCGCCCTAGGCTTGCAATCTAACATGTACGCGCCATCGTTCAATGGCCAAACTGATAGTGCTCGAGCTTTTGCGGATAGACGGGTTCAATCAGGTAATAAACCCATTGAGAAACATATATCTCACCATAAACCAAGACACGGCAGATATCACCATCAAGCGAAGTCACGGGGCCTTCACGGCCATCGGGAATCATCACGGTGTGTCCCACGCGGCACCAGTTTTCCGGTGATGGTGGTGACGCAACTGATGTTGCAAGAAACATTGCACCCAGTAGCGCGTTCATTTTGCTGCCCCAAACATAATGAGCCCAGAATCGTCCAAGTGGTCGTAAAATTCAAGTGCTTACTTGGCGCGCCAGTTCGATGGGGATTTGCCGAAGTGCTTCTTGAAACAACGCGAGAACAAGGGCAGTGAGGAAAATCCACTGGCCAGAGCAACTTCCCGCAGGCGCATGTTGGAATAATTGATCAACCTTTCCGATCGCTCCAGTCTGAGCTGCAGGTAAAAACCGATGGGGCGACGGTTGATTGTGTGGGCGAATAGCCGTTCGAGTTGGCGGACGGATAGCCCTACGTGCCCGGCAATGGCTTCCACATGCAACGGCTCTTCAAGGTGTTGCTCCATCAGGTTTATGCACGCCAGAACGCGGGTCTCTGTTGTACCATAACGTGCTGCGAGGGGAACACGTGCTTCGCCGCGTTGGTCACCAAAGCGGAAATGCACAAGTTGATCGGCGACGGTTGTTGCGATATCGCGGCCGAGCTGTTGTCTGATCCACTCCAGCATCATGTCAATGGAGGTGGACCCGCCAGCGCAGGTGAGGCGGTCCCGGTCTATTTCATAAAGCGACTGCACCGTGTTCACATTGGAGAAGCTTTCGCGAAAGCCCGGCAGGCTTTCCCAGTGGCATGTGGCGCGGTAACCGTCCAAGACGCCAGCGCGTGCCATTGCAAAGGGTCCGGTATCGATTCCGGCAATCAGGGTTTTCTGTGAGGCCTGTTTTCGAATGGCCGCCAAAACGGGGTTTGTGATCCCTTGCTCTGGTTGATAACTCGCGCAAACCACAAGCATGGCGGGGTGGCCCACATCCTTCAAGCCACCTGATACAGAAATGGGAATGTCATTTGAGGCTGATACGGGGTCACCACTTGCCGATATGAACCGCCAACTGAATGTGTTTCCGGCGAACCGATTGGCCACGCGCAAGGGTTCGAGTGCGCCATAAAGTGAAATCATTGAAAAACGCGGTATAAGGAGGAAGGCAACATCTAACAGATTCATGGCGATAAAAGTTAAACACTTGGCGATAAAAGTCAAATATGGATTGTGATGCGGGCCTAGTCTGATGTCAAAACGGAGGACTGCCATGAACCCCAAGATCATCATTACATGCGCCGTGACTGGTTCCGGCGACACGGTTGGCAAAAGCCCGCACGTTCCCGTCTCGCCTGAGCAAATCGCCAATTCCGCCTTGGAAGCAGCCAACGCGGGTGCAGCCGTGGTGCATTGCCATGTGCGTGATCTCAAAACAGGTAAGGGCACGCGTCGGGTCGACCTCTATGCAGAAGTGGTGGAGCGCATTCGCGCCAAGAACAGTGACGTCATCATCAATCTTACAGCAGGCATGGGTGGCGATCTTGTAGTTGGCGACGGCGAAACGCCGATGACGTGGGGAGTCGGAACAGATCTGGTAGGCCCCGTTGAACGCCTTCTCCATATTGAAAAGCTGCGGCCCGAAATCTGCACGCTGGACTGTGGTTCGCTTAACTTCGGCGACGGTCAATCAATCATGGTGCAAACGCCAACCCAGCTTCGCCAGATGGCAACGCTTATCAAATCCTATGGTGTGAAGCCTGAAATGGAAATTTTCGATTCGGGTAACCTGTGGTTTGCCAAGCAGCTCTGCGTGGAAGGTTTGATTGATGATGCGCCCCTGTTTCAACTCTGCCTCGGCATTCCCTGGGGTGCGCCTTTTGATACGGAAACCATGGCCTATCAAAAGGCGCAACTGCCGAAGAACGCTATCTGGGCAGCATTCGGAATTGGCCGCAATGAATTTCCGGCGGTGGCGCAAGCCGTTTTGCTTGGTGGCCACGTGCGCGTTGGTCTGGAGGACAATCTCTATCTCGAAAAGGGTGTACTCGCCACCAATGGTTCGCTGGTTGAGAAGGCGGTAAAAATCATCGAGCTTCTCGGCACCAATGTTGCCTCACCCGATGAGGCGCGCGCCATTCTGCACTTGAAGCCACGGGGCTGAGCATGACCAAAATCAAAACCGTTGGCATTGCGGGAACCGGGCTCATTGGTGCTGGCTGGGCGGCGCGACTGCTGATCCGTGGCTTTGATGTGATTGCCTATGACGTTCACCCAACTGCAGAAACAAAGCTGCGCGCTGCCATTGATGTGGCTTGGCCTTCCATGTCCAAGCTTTTGGGCGCTGCCGGCAAAAAAGGTAAACTCCATTTTACAACTGATCTCAAGGAGATGGCGGCAAAAGCTGACTTCATTCATGAAGCAGCGCCCGAGCGCGAGGACCTGAAAGTAAAATTATTCCGCGATATTGATGCAATTGCGCGGCCGGATGTGATCATTGCTTCGTCGTCATCGGGCTTTCTGCCAACAGTGTTGCAATCGCAGTGTCAGCACCCTGAGAGGGTTATCATCGGGCACCCTTTTAATCCCGTCTATCTTCTGCCGCTGGTAGAAACCGTGCCGGGGGAGAAAACGTCGTCCGACGCCATGGACCGGGCGGGCGTGTATTTCGAATCCATCGGTATGCAGGTGTTACGTCTCAAAAAGGAAATCGAAGGTTATATCTGCGACCGCTTGCAGGAAGCCTTGTGGCGCGAGGCCTTGCATATTCTCAACAAGGATGTGGGTACCACGGGCGACATTGATGACAGCATCATCTATTCCGCTGGCATGCGCTGGGCCTTCATGGGGTCGTTCCTCACCTATCACGTGGCCGGTGGTCCCGGCGGCATGCGGCATTTCATTTCGCAGTTTGACCCCACACTGGAACTGCCATGGACGGATTTGAAATTCCCGAAGTGGAATGACACGCTGGAAAAAAACTTGATCGAAGGTTGCGAAGCCCAGAGCGCTGGACAAAGCGTTGCCGAGATTGAAGCCAAGCGCAATGATGTGCTGGTCGATATGATGAAGCTGTTCAAGCATCACAAGGTTGGTGCGGGACTTGTGTTGGCACGCGACGAGGCCAAGGCGGGCAAGAAAGCCAAGCGCTGGAAAAAATCCGACACGCTTGATGGCCCCGTCAAACTCCACAAGGGCGAAGTGCTGACGGCGTGGCTCGACTATAACGGTCATATGACCGATGCGGCCTATCTCATCGCCTTTGGTGACGGGCTTGACGCCTTCTTCCGCTACATCGGCGATGACGAGGCCTATCGCGCATCGGGCAACACCTTTTTCACGGCAGAAACCCACATCAACTATTACAAGGAAATGAAAATCAGCGAGCCCTTCCGGATTGAAACGCAGGTGTTGGGCTGTGATGAAAAGCGCATGCATCTCTTCCACCGCATGTATCACAGCAAAACCAAGGAGCTAGTGGCCAGCAACGAAATCATGCAATTGCATGTGAACCAGAAAGAGGGGAAAGTCTGCGCCATGGCTCCTGCCCTGTTCACGGCCCTGTCGGCAATTGGCAAGGCGCACAAGAAATTGAAGAAGCCAAAGGACATGGGCCGTGTGATGACGATGAAAAGGAAGACATAATCATGCAGCAGCGCGTGATGATTACGGCAGCAGCTTCCGGCATTGGCCGTGCCATTGCCAAGGCTTTTTTTGATGATGGTGCCAAGGTTCATATCTGCGATGTCAACGAACAGGCGCTTGAAGCTTTTCGTGACGAGTTTCCGGACATTGCCGCAACCCATGTGAATGTGGCCAATGAGGCAGAAGTCGACGCGTGGTTCGATGATGCGCTGGAGGATTTGGGCGGGCTGGATGTGCTCGTCAACAATGCGGGCATCAAAGGACCGACTGCACCCATTGATGACATCGAATTTGCGGACTGGAAGGAATGCCTCGCCATCTGCTTGGACTCGCAGTTCCTGTGCGCAAGGCGTGCAGCTCCCGTCATGAAGGCGCAAGGGTCTGGCAACATCATCAATCTATCTTCCACCGCTGGCCAATATGGCTTTGGCAACCGCACGCCTTATGCGGCAGCAAAATGGGCGGTGATCGGCCTTACCAAATCACTGGCAATCGAGCTTGGTCCGCACAATGTGCGCTGCAACGCGATATGCCCCGGTGCCGTGCGCGGCGACCGCATCAACCGTGTGATCCAGGGTGAAGCGGATATTCGCGGCGTGGATTTTGATCTGGTGTCACGCGAGATGACCTGGTCGCAATCGATTTCGCGCTTTGTGGAGCCGGAAGAGATTGCCGACATGTGCCTGTTCCTTGCAAGCCCAGCTGCAAAAATGGTCAACGGCCAGGACATCGCCGTTGATGGTCATCTCGAAACAATGCATATCAGGTAACCCAAATGGATTTTAGACTTTCAGAAGAACAAGAGATGATCATCAAGACAACGCGCAATTTCGTTGCTGGTGAACTCTATCCGCATGAGGCAGAGGTTGAGGAGACCGGCGTTTTGCGCCACGAGCTGCGCGATGCCATCAAGGCAAAAGCCATTGCCGCCGGATTATACGCTGCCAATATGCCAGCGGAGGCTGGCGGTGCCGGGCTCGATACGCTGACCTGGATTCTTTATGAGAAAGAATTGGGCCGCGCCAATTACGCGCTGCATTGGAATTGCGTGGGACGACCATCCAATATTCTCATGGCCTGTGTCGGTGACCAGCGTGAAAAATATCTTTTCCCTGCCGTGCGCGGTGACATGGTGGATTGTCTGGCCATGACAGAACCTGACGTGGGCTCCGATGTGCGGGGCATGAAGTGTGCCGCCAAGCAGGATGGCGATGACTTCATCATCAATGGCACCAAGCATTTCATCAGTCACGCCGATGAGGCAACCTTTACAATCCTGTTTGCGGCCACGGGCGAAGAAGACACACCACGCGGCAAGAAGAAACTGATTACGGCCTTCCTGATTGACAAGGGAACGCCGGGCTTTACCGTGCGGGACGGTTACAAGAATGTGTCCCACCGCGGCTATAGCAACTGCATTTTGGAATTCAATGATTGCCGTGTGAACAAATCTCAAATCCTCGGTGAGTTACATAAAGGTTTTGAGGTTGCCAATGAGTGGCTGGGGGCCACGCGGCTGCAAGTTGCTGCCGCCTGTATTGGCCGCGCTGAGCGGGCGCTTGAGCATGCCAAGCAATGGGCCGTGGACCGTAAACAGTTCGGCCAACAAATCGGCAAGTTCCAGGGCGTGTCCTTCAAGCTCGCAGACATGGCCATGGAATTGAAAGCAGCGGAACTTCTATTGTTGGAGGCCGCTTGGAAATTTGACCAGAAGACTGTGACCGATATGGACATGGCGATGGCCAAGCTCAAAGCCACGGAAGTTCTCGCTTTTGTCGCCGATGAGGCCATCCAGATTCATGGTGGCATGGGGCTGATGTCGGATTTGCCCTTGGAGCGGATCTGGCGCGATGCGCGGGTTGAGCGCATCTGGGAAGGCACCTCCGAAATCCAGCGCCACATCATTTCGCGTGCACTGCTGCGGCCATTGGGCGGCTGATTTGTCACTCAATCTCGCGCCCCTGCTTCATCCCACATCCATCGCCTTCGTCGGCGGATCGGAATGTGATGTCGCGATCACCAAGACTCTTGCCCTCGGTTTCACTGGAAAAATCTGGGCGGTGCATCCCAAGCGTGAACATCTCGGTGGCATTCCTTGCGTAAAATCAATCGCGGAGATTGATGGCGTTCTAGACGCTGCGTTCATTGCCGTGAAGCGCGAGCCCACCATTGATATTGTAAAGCAACTGAAAGCTATGGGCTGCGGTGGTGCTGTGATCTATGCGTCGGGCTTTGCCGAAACAGGTGACGCGCATCTGCAACAGCAATTGCTTGAAGCCGCCAATGGTATGCCGTTGATGGGGCCGAACTGTTATGGCTTTGTGGACGGCCTGTCGCGCGCGGCCCTGTGGCCGGACGAACATGGCGTTGATGCAACGGACCGTGGTGTGGCGATCATCACGCAGTCCGGCAATATCGCCTGCAATTTTACTTTCACACGACGCGGTCTGCCTCTTGCTTGTGTTTATGCCATCGGCAATCAAGCGGATGTTGATATGGCACAAATGCTGGAGGCGCTTTCCCGTGATGAACGCATCACGGCGATCGGCCTGCATATCGAAGGCCTGCCTGATGTGGTTGCCTTTTCGCGCGCTGCTGCCATTGCGCGAGACTTAAAGAAACCCGTTATAGCATTGAAGACGGGTCGTTCGGAACAGGGTGCGAAAGTCGCTCTCAGCCACACGTCATCACTTGCAGGCGCTGATACACTTTATGACGCATTGTTCGAGCGCTATGGCATTGCACGGATGACATCCATCACGGCGTTTGTTGAAACCCTGAAATTTCTCCATCACGGCGGCCCGCTCAAAGACAACAGGATCGTCTCCATGAGTTGTTCCGGTGGTGAGGCGGCACTGGTTGCGGACATGGGCTTGGAACGCAATGTCGTGTTCCCGCCCTTCAATGCACATACCAAATCCAGGGTCAGCGCCACGCTTAATGACTATGTGACCATCGACAATCCGCTGGACTATCATACCTTCATCTGGAACCAGAAAGACAAACTCACCGCAACATTCTCTGCTGTTCTAAGCGGTGGTTACGATGCGGCGGTGCTTATTCTGGATACCCCAACACATCCCAAAACCAATCCTGCTTCATGGCACGTTGCTGCTGAAGCCTATGCCGCAGCGGCTGATGCAACGGGCGCACGCGCTGTTGTTGCGTCAACGCTTCCGGAATGCATGCCGCTGGATGTGGTGGCGAAGCTAGCCGGCCATGGTGTAGCACCCATGATGGGTTTGGATGACACGCTGGCCGCTTTTGAAGCTGCTGCGTTCATTGGCATGAACTGGGCACGCGAGGAAGTGCTGCCAGTTTTGAAGGCTCCGATACTGAAAGGCAAACACGAAATCTTGTTAAGTGAATATGACGCCAAGTCACACCTCAAAGCTTTTGGCCTGTCCGTACCCGAGGGCAAGGTTTGCAACACGAGTGATGCTGCGGATTTCGCTTTGCAATTGGGCTTTCCCGTTACCATCAAAACATCGTCTGCAGATATCGCTCACAAAACCGAAGCGGGTGGCGTCGCACTCAACATCAGAACTATCGAAGAAGCTGGCATTGTGGCAATGCGCATGGCGAAACTCGCGCCCGACGTTCTGGTGGAACGCATGGTGATGGGTGCAGTTGCCGAGCTTATCATCGGCATCACGCGTGACCCACAGTTCGGTCCTGCCCTTGTGATTGGTGCGGGTGGTGTTCTTACGGAGCTTTTGAAGGATAGTGTCACTCTTCTATTGCCAACATCGCGTGCGGAAATCAGCCGCGCCCTGCAGTCCATCAAGGTTTGGAAACTTGTTGAAGGCTTTCGCGGCAAGTCAGGTGACGGCGAAGCGGTTATCGCAGCCGTCCTATCCGTCGCAGATTTTGCCATGGCCCATGCCACGACCCTTGAGGAGCTCGACGTCAATCCCCTGCTCGTGTTACCACAGGGTGCAATAGCTGTTGATGCCTTCATCCGTATGCGGAAAGAATAGTCATGACCTCACCCATTCTCACATTGCGCAATGGCGCTATTCTCGAAGTCACTATCAATCGACCAAAAGCCAATGCCATTGATGCTGCAACTAGCCGCATCATGGGCGATGTGTTTGCTGATTTTCGTGATGACCCCACATTGCGCGTGGCCATTCTTACGGCTGCTGGTGAAAAATTCTTTTGTCCCGGCTGGGATCTGAAAGCGGCAGCCGAAGGTGAAAAACCAGATTCCGATTACGGTGTTGGCGGTTTTGGCGGCTTGCAGGAGCTACCCGGCCTGAACAAGCCCGTCATCGCCGCTGTGAATGGTTTGGCCTTTGGTGGCGGTTTCGAAATCATGATTTCCGCTGACATTATCATCGCAGCAGAACACGCCACATTTGCCCTACCGGAAATCAATTCCGGCACCTTGGCGGATGCCGCCACCATAAAACTGCCGCGCCGCATTCCCTATCATGTGGCAATCGAGATGCTATTCACGGGCCGGCGCTTTGATGCGGTAGAAGCCAAACAATGGGGCATCATCAATGAAATCGTGCCAGCAGCAGATCTCATGACACGCGCCCGCGCTATTGCTGCCATGCTGTCAGATGGTCCGCCGCTGGTATTCGCCGCCATCAAGGAAACCTTGCGCGAAACGATGCATCTGCCCGTGCAGCACGCGTTCAACCTTGTTACCAAGCGCAAGTTGCCAACGGTGGACAGGCTCTATTCCAGTGAAGATCAGCTTGAAGGTGCCAAGGCGTTCGCGGAGAAGCGGAAGCCTGTGTGGAAGGGCAAGTAAGGCAAAAAAATTCCGGCTTACACCGGAATTTCAAGTTGGGTCGAGGGGACGGAAAACTCAGAGTTACATCAACCAGTTGCGGCCAGTGGCGCGAATATTGGCATTTTCAGCGTAAATCGTTGCTGCAATTGGCTCAGATCGCGCGAAATCAACAAATACCGCGCGTAGCTTGGCTGCAAAGCCTGTCGGGGCATAGGTGAGGTTTGCTTGAAGAGCTTGGCTCGAAGAACGTGACATTTTGTTAATCTTTCATTAATTTTTATTGATGGTAGATATATAGTCCATTGTATTTACTGACACAAACGACTAGTTTTCATTTCATCATCAAGTTAAATTTGAAGATCAGACATGTTAGACCAGTTCCCCGGCCTCCGTTCCCTCCGCGCCTTTGATGCGGCGGCAAAGCATTTGAGCTTTACCCGCGCCGCATCCGAAATGTCGGTGACACCTGCTGCGATCAGTCATCAAATCAAGGAGCTTGAGGACCAGATCGGTGTTTCGCTCTTCGCCCGTACCAGCCGCACCATGCGGTTGACGCGTGAGGGCGAAATTTTGCGCACTGCGGCGATTGAGTCGTTGGAAGCGCTCACCCGCGCCTTGCAAAAGATCAGAAAACTTGAAAACCAGAAGCAATTGAAGGTAACGGCCTCGCCCTCCATTGCCGCCAAATGGCTGGTGCCGCGCCTGGATCGTTTTCTCGCAACGGTTCCCGGTGCTGATGTACGCATAGACGTGTCTTCGAATGTTCTCGATTTTGATCGCGACGATGTCGATATCGCCATTCGCTTTGGTGAAGGAAAATATCCCGGACTAAAGTCTGACCTTTTGTTTCAGGACCAGGTGTTCCCCGTGTGCAGCCCGCGTTTGATCACCAAGGACAAGCCCCTGAAAACACCACGCGATCTTTTGCACCACCAGCTCATTCATCTGGATTGGGAGGCGCAGGGCTTACCGTGGCCGAACTGGCGCATGTGGATGCTCGCCTCAGGCATCCGCGATTTCGATGACACGCGCGGACTACATTTCAGCCAAACGTCATTTGCCGTTCAAGCGGCCATTGATGGCCAAGGTGTTGCCTTGGGTGAATCAAACCTCGTGGCCGATGACCTTGCGCAAGGACGATTGGTCAAGCCATTCGAACTTTCGCTGCGTGCCCCACCGCAATATGCCTACTTTGTGATTTCACCGCTCGACACGGCGGATGCGCCAATGGTGAAGGCGTTTCGTGAATGGAGCTTGCGGGAAGCAGGGTCAACAGGATCAGAACCATGACGCGTCGTGGACTGTTGAAATGGCTGGGTCGCGTGGCGCTTGCCGGTGCTGCGGTGGGAACATATGCGGTTGTGATTGAGCCGGGTTTCCTGATGCGCACGCAGTATTACGCGTTCACACCTCCCAGATGGACGCCGGGATTAAAGTTACGCCTTGTTCTCATTGCCGATCCACATTTGGGCGAACCCTATATGAGCCTTTCGCGTTGGGCGCATATCCTTGATGTCGCCAATTCTCTCGGCGGTGATCTCAATTTGCTATTGGGTGACTATGGTGCAACCCATCAATTTGTGTCAAAGCGAATTTCGGCTGCCGACACTGCGCGCGTTGCATCCCAAAAACTCAAATCCACCCTTGGCACGTTTTCAATCATGGGCAATCATGATTGGTGGAGTGACAAGGCGGCACAGAAATCCGAACAGGGTCCGACTGTTGGGCAGGTCGCTTTCGAAGCCGAGGGCATTCCGGTTCTTGAAAACAAAGCTGTGCGCCTGACGAAAGATGGCATTCCATTTTGGCTTTCCGGCACTGCGAGTAACATTGCCATTTACAAAGGCCGTCGGAATTTTGAGGGTCGCAATGACCTGCCCGCAACGCTTGCACAGATCACCGATGACGCACCCATCATCCACATGGCCCACGAGCCTGATTTGTTTACGCAGATACCAGAACGCGTCTCTCTCACTTTGAGTGGCCACACGCATGGGGGACAGGTGCGGCTGTTTGGATGGTCGCCAGTTGTGCCGTCGCAGTTCGGAAATCGATATGCCTATGGCCATATCATTGAAGAAGGACGCCACCTCATCGTGTCAGGTGGCCTTGGATGTTCTGTCGCGCCCGTCCGGTTTGGTGTTCGCCCGGAAATCGTGGTTGTTGATCTGGGTTAGGGTGCCAGCGCGGGGTGTGTATCAAACGTACCAACTGGCATTTGCTCATAATCAATCACCGCGCCCGTCATCATTTGCGCCGGTGGCGAAACCAGAAACGCACAAAGCCCTGCCACATCATCTGCCGTAATCAGGCGACCAAAAGGCATGCGCTGGCCAATTGACAAGGCCCAATCCTCCGGCAATTTATGGAACTTGGTTTGCAGTTCATGTTCGCCGTCAGTGAGTGCCCAACCAAGGTTCACGCAGAACACGCGGATACCGTCGCGTTTGAAGGTGTTGGCGGCATTGCGCGACAGGGTCATGAGTGCTGATTTCGACGCAGAATAGGTGGCAAGGTTTGGCGGGCCACCATAGGCCAGCATGCTCGAAATATTGATGACCACGCCAGACTTGGCGGTGACCATGTGCTTGACAGCCTCCTGCATCATCAGCAGCGGGGCTTTCACATTCACATCAAACAACCGCGCAAAGGCCTCTGGCGTTGTGTCTGCGATGCCGCAACGCTCCGTGTTGCCTGCCGCGTTCACCACAACATCGATACGGCCAAATTTTTTGATGGCTTTGGCGACAGCATTGGCAGGTGTTTCATTATCCCGCAAATCGCCAGAGTAGATCTCTGCGGTTTTGCCGAGCCGCTTTTGAGCAGCCTCAAGTTTTGCCTGATTGCGGTCCACCAACATGACGCCGGCGAAACCATCTGCAAGGAATTTGGCGGCTACAGCTGCGCCAATTCCTTGCGCGCCGCCGGTGACAAGAGCTGTCCTCATTTAAAACCTATCGCGAATCAAATCAGCCACTTGCAGCTTCTTTCTCTGCCAATGCCTTAACCCGTGCCAAGCCTTTTTCATAATCCGGTCCAATAAACCGGTCCATCAACAAGCCCGTCCAACGATCCAGAACACCGTCGAGTTTCATCTTGAAGCCCCACGTGGTTTCGGTTCCTGCGGTTGCGGGTTTCAGACTCCAGAAAGACAATGCCTTGCCCATGTTTCCAAGATCAAGATCCATTGCAATACGGCTGTTGTCACTAAACTCGGTGATGACTTGCGAGCCAGCGCCCACATTTGGATTGTTGGACGCCCAGCTCATTTTTTGACCAACGCCTGTTTCTGGGCCTTCAAATTTGTAAATTGTTGCAGGGTCAATATCAGCCCAGGGCGACCATTCCTGAAAGCGTTTGTAATTACCTACCAACGCAAAGATTTTTTCGGGTGGTGCATTGATGACGGCCTGCCGCTGTACAGTTACCTCATTTGGCAAAAGATATCCGCCACCAATGAAAATAACAAAAAACGCCGTGAGAAACCAGATGATGCCCTTGATGATTTTCAGCACGTGATTACTCCACGATTGTTATCCGCGTTGAGCGTGGACCGTATTCCTGTACGAGTTCATAAAAATCTTCGGCATCGCCGGGGCTCAACCTGACGCAGCCATGCGACGCTGGACTTCCCAGTCGTCGCACATAATTGGTGGCGTGCACCGCATAGCCATAATGGAAGAACACCGCATTCGGCATGGGCGCGTTGTCGTATTTCCTGGAGTAATAAACCCTCGCCGTGCGCTGCACGCGGAACGAGCCGCGCGGCGTGTAATAGCCCTTACGCGCCGTGGAAACACGCCAGCTTCCATAATACCAACCATTCACTTTCACCGACATGGATTGTGATGAAATATCGATCACAGCCGTGACCGCCGGTGGCGGCAACACCCGCCGTTTTGCCTGGGCTGGAGCAGCTACCAGGGATGCTGCAACAAACGCTATTCCGATTGTTGTGAGAATTCTTTTGAACATGATGCAAACCCTGAAAGAAACCGTTGCCAATCAACGTATCATATGAAAATCAAAATGTAGTAAAATCAATTGTATATCGGTTAATCAAAACAGGAACTCACGGCCAACTTTTACACGCGCTAGGCCATTATAGGCAATAATGTCAGCCGTCGCATAGGTTTCAGAGAGGGTTGCGGGCAAGAAACTACCGGTCCCGACAAGGTCGAGCGGGGCTTTCGCCGCGCCCATAACCTGGCATTTCTGCGGATCAAAACCGGAAGACGCAACGATCTGTGCCTGCTTGTAACCGGCATTGTCCAAAGCCCGACGAACGTGGATGATGGAGGCCACTGACACGCCCTTACCGAAAAGGATACGCCGCACCTTGTCCACCAGGATGTTGTTGGGGTCGAGCTGGAACGCCCTGCCACCCAAGACCTGCTCAACGATATTGTATTCGCCGTAAACCCCAAGCCAATGACCCACGACATCCACGGATTTTTCGTAATCCAGCCCCTCGGCAAAACGCCCGCCGTGGGTGTCGAGCCGCACGCCATAAACCTTGCCCTGGTTTTGCAGCTTGGCTTCGTCATAAAACCACTTTGCACAGCGCAGGGAATCCGTGATTTCTTCGCCGACATAATCCACCAGCGCGATCAGCGTTTTGGCTTCGGGAATGGTTTCAGCGAACAGTTTCATTGCTGCCAAAACATCGCCCTTGGTGTAACCCACCAGCGCATGCGGCATTGTTCCCATACCACCCTCCGCGCCAAACAGGGGTGAAGTTAAATCCTGCGATGACCCGACAAATCCCGTAACGCTGGCGTCAGCGCGTCTTGCCGCAACGCTGCCCACGGCTGCGCCATAGGCCGCGAGAATATTCATTTCAGCACCGCTGGCGTGCCTTGCGTGCATGTCCATAAATCCGGCACCCGGAATGGCGCGGCACATTTCATAGGCGTTGTTGGCGGATACGCAGGGAAAGCCAATTTTCTGCAACAGCATCGTTTCCACTTCCGAAAGCTTGGCCATGGAGCCGGTGATTTCCAGCATCTTGCTCTCGGATGGCACAATATCGCCCTCCTCGTAAAACCGCTTCACCCGTGCCGTTGGCACAAGCCGTTTGATCATGCGGATCGTGGGTTCCAGCGCTGCTACAACACGTCTGCGCATGAACACAGCGAAGGTCACGTCCATGTCGCCATTGGCAGCAACGATGCGGCTGGTGTTGGTGAAATATTTATCGGTCTGGCTAGCGATAGGCCCAGCCGCCAGGGCAATATCCACCAGCTTGTCCAGAATGGCTTCGTAACCCGGAACGAAAGGCGCTGGCTTGTCCATGTTACCCCAAGTCCTTCATGAATTTAGCGGCACCCGCCTGCAGGAGCTCAACATCAACAGCTGCTGCCATAAAGCTATAGCCCATGGCCTGATAGGTTTTCACAATGTCGGATGTTCCCGCAAAAGCACCAGCGACCAGATTGTTCTTTTGCGCTGCTGCCGCGATGCGTTTCATCGCCACAAGGTTTTTTTCTGAGACGCGGTTGAGTTCCGCACCGTTCGACAGTGCGATCGACAAATCGCTCGGCCCCACAAACAAACCATCAAGACCCGGCACAGATGCGATCTCTTCAACGGCATCAAGCGCCGCTTGGGTTTCAATCATGGCGAACACCTTGGTCATTGCGTTGGCCTGCTTCAAATATTGGGCTGCCGTTAATCCAGAAGCCTGTGTTGCGGTGTAACCGCCCCAGCTGCGCCCACCCATTGGCGGATATTTCGCGGCGTGGACCAGCGCCTCCGCTTGTGCGCGGCTGTTCACCATGGGTGCGATCACGGCGGCTGCACCGGCATCAAGGCATTGCCCCACCAGCCCGGGATCGTTCCACAACACGCGCACAATCGCGGATCTGCCTGCGGCATTGATGGCGGCGATCATGCCTGTCGCATCGGAAAAGCCCATCATGCCATGTTGCAGGTCGAGGCATACGCCTTCAATGGGAAGCCGCGCCATTTGGGCTGCAAGCTGTGTGCCTGCCATCGACATCCAGGAAAACAGGAACGGCTTTGATTTATCAGCCAGCCGCTCGCTCAGGTTGAAGGCCACTTAGCCCGCCTTGATCTGCTCAATGGCAACAGCCATCAACTCATCAATCTGGCGTTCAATCTGGTGGTCTGACTGTTCAATTTTTTTGGCGTCAAAATCAGCGCGGATTTTGCGGAACAGGTCTTTATCGCCCGCTTCTTCCAAATCCGCCACCACTACGGTTTTTGCGTAAGCTGCTGCTTCATCGCCGGAAAGTCCCATCTTTTCAGCGGCCCAGAGGCCAACTAGCTTGGCACGGCGCGCATTTGCTTTGAAAAGCATTGCTTCGTCATGGGCAAACTTTGATTCGAAGCCCTTTTCGCGATTATCCATGTTCATGACGATCTCCTTTTTTCATATTCCCAATTGAAATAGACAGTCACACCCGCCAAATCAACTGCTCAAAATCATTGTGCGCTGCAATAAATTGCCTTAAAAGCCGTGGTAAAGCAAAGACGTCATAGCCATATCGATAAAACATGTGAACATTGCGTAGCCCCGCTGGCTTTGTGCGGCTGGGATGATTAAGGGTTTTGATGAGGATAATTCAAATGACCACCAGAAGAACCCGCATTTATGAAGGCAAGGCCAAGATTCTCTACGAAGGCCCGGAGCCCGGCACGGTTATCGTGCATTTCAAGGACGATGCCACCGCCTTCAACGCCCAGAAGAAAGCCGTAATCGAGGGCAAGGGCGTTTTGAACCAACGCATCTCCGAATATATTTTCACACGCCTCAATGAGCTTGGTATCCCCACCCATTTCATGCGCTCACTGAACCTGCGTGAGCAGCTTGTACGCGAGGTGGAAATCATTCCATTGGAAGTGATCGTGCGCAATGTGGCGGCGGGTTCGCTCGCCACCCGTTTGGGTCTCGAAGAAGGCACCACCCTTCCCCGCTCTATCATTGAGTTCTGCTACAAGAATGATGCGCTCGGCGATCCCATGGTGTCGGAAGAACACATCACGGCCTTTGGATGGGCCGCGCCACAAGAGATCGACGACATCATGCACATGTCGATCCGCATCAATGATTTCCTTACGGGATTGTTTCTGGGGATTGGCATCAAACTCGTGGATTTCAAAATCGAATTCGGCAGGCTCTACGAAAACGACATGATGCGCATTGTACTGGCTGACGAGATCAGCCCGGACTCGTGCCGGTTGTGGGACACCAAGACCAACGACAAGATGGACAAGGACCGTTTTCGCAGAGACCTTGGTGGATTGGTCGAGGCCTATCAGGAAGTGGCGAAGCGCCTCGGCATCATCACCGAAAATGAAAAACCGGAGCGCGCAAGGCCGAAGCTTGTGAAGAGCGATACGTAATGAAGGCCAAAATCAAAGTCACCCTCAAGAAAGGCGTGCTCGACCCACAAGGCAAAGCCATCGAGGGCGCACTTGACCACCTCGGCTTCGACGGCGTGGAAAGCGTGCGTCAAGGCAAGTATTTCGAGATTGATGTTGCCGAGACGGACAAGGCTAAGGCGATGACTGCCGTCAAAGCCATGTGCGAGAAGCTGATCGCGAATACGGTGATCGAGAATTACGATATAGAACTGGGTTAGAGGTTGTCATGGCTGAAGTAAGCAGTGAATTGATCTATGAAGTCCTGAAACAAATGCAGGGTGATCTTTCGCAAGTGAAATCTGACATGCGGGATGTGAAACAGCGCTTGACGGGCGTAGAGGAAGGGGTTGCAGGTGTTAATCGGCGTATGGACCGTTTCGAAGATCGTATGGAACGGATCGAGCGCCGTATTGGCTTGGTGGACCACACTCTCCCATGAAATCGGCAGTCGTTGTATTTCCCGGCATCAATCGCGAAGGTGACATGATGCGAGCGCTTGAGGCGGTCACGGGGCAAAAGCCAGTGGCGGTCTGGCATACGGATGCGGAACTGCCAAAGGTTGATCTTGTGGTGGTTCCCGGCGGCTTTTCCTATGGCGACTATCTGCGCTGTGGTGCCATTGCGGCGCGCTCGCCCATCATGGCAGATATTCGCGCCAAGGCCCTGAAAGGGCTCAAAGTTTTGGGCGTATGCAATGGCTTTCAGATCATCACGGAAGCAGGCCTGCTGCCCGGCGCGCTGGTGCGCAATGCGGGGCTGCGTTTTGTCTGCCGCGAGGTAAAGCTGCGGGTGGACAACAATACGACATTCTTCACGAACAAGATGACAAAAGGCGCAATCGTCAATTGCCCCGTGGCGCATGGCGAAGGCAACTACATCTGCGATGACGACACCGTCAAAGCCCTCGAAGCCGAAGGCCGCGTGGTGTTCCGCTATGCTGATGGCACCAACCCAAACGGTGCGATGAACGACATTGCAGGAATCGTGAACGAAGCCGGTAATGTGATCGGCATGATGCCCCATCCCGAAAACATGATCGAGCCCCTGCACGGGCGAACCGATTGCAGGCCACTGTTTGAGAGCTTGCTGGCGGCTTGAAAACCTTCGACCTCCCGCCTGAGGATGACTCCTACGACGGCGCGCCTTTGACGATTGAGCATGGCGTTGATTACATGCTTGCCACGCCCAAAACACTTGAGTTCATGTATAACTACATTAATTATTCGTGGAAGATCGGGGTGGAGACCGTCACGGCGCGGGCCTATCTTGATGACATCAACGAAGTATCACTGTTTGCCGAAGCTGATGGTGTTTCGACTCTTATGACCCCGGACAAACTGGAGGCGGTCGAATTCCAGCCCGCCTTGCGCTATCTCCAGCGGCGTTACCGGGTGATCAAAACCTTCGGCGGCGATGGCACTTACCGTGTGGCTTACAAACGGTAGGATTACTTCGAGGGTTCAAGCCAACCCTGATACTTCACGATCGATCCCGCCCACGGTAATTTGATTTCAACGTCGAAATTGAACCTGTCCTTTGCACCGTGTTCCGTTGCGATGCTGATGGGCATGGCCCACCGGGGCAACGGCAAGCCGAAGATATTCCAACCGCGCAGGACCAAATGCAAGGCACCGTCTTTTGCAGGAACGGCAAGGGAGAAACTGAAAGGCCCGAAGCTTTCGACAATCAAACCTTCATTGCGACCCCGACCCTGTGTTTGTGTGGAGCGAAAGGACTTGCCCGCAAAACTGCGTGTCCAGATTTCCCGCTCGGGCGATAGGTCTATTTTGACGTGAACGGGAACGTTGTTCCCCTCCTGCGGAAAGCCGAACAGACGTGCCACCAGTCCGGCGATTGGTGATCTTCCACGTGTGACGTTGGCTTTTCCCGCCATTTCAAAGGACGTTTTTCGACCGTGGAACTGTTGCAGGGGCGCTGCCAGTTTTTCAAAGGCAGGGCCTAGCGTGTGTTGATAGATGGAGGTGCCATCACCCGTATTCCCCATGCGCATGGCGTGTTTGATGCCGTGACGCGCGAGAAGCGGTTCGTAATCCTCCAGTTCAAGATCGCGATGGCCGGAGCGCGCACCAGCTTCCGGCTTGCGGCCAGCGAGATAATTCCGGACAATGGCCTCAGCAGCCATGGACGGAATGAGCGGGCCACCCTCCCCTTCCGCGAGCAGATGCCAGCTGCATTTCTGCGACCGTGATTCGACTTCAACGATCATGCCGCCGCGGTGTTCGCCCCAACGGATCGTATTGATCACCCAGTTCATGATGGGGGCAAAAGGCAGAAGCGACGGCAGAACGCGAAGCTTCACCAAACCTGCGGCCAACCACAAGAGACGATGCAACACAGCAGGCGTTGGCCCCGCACCCATCCACATGGTTTTGATTTCCGGCCAATCCAGAGGCAAAATGCGAAGGTCGGGAACATCCGTTAGGGCAAAACGAACGGGGCGCAGCGGCACTTCACCCGGCACATTGACGACCATCACGCGGCTGTCAAAAAAGCCAATCCCTGTGGTCCACGTGCCGTCTTTCAAAATCCGTACGGGCTTGCCGGAATAGCTTGCAATGGCACGGACCACGTTGAGGCCGACGCCAGCGAAAGGTGATGGCGCAATGCCAGCCGTAATTTTTTCAACACCGTTCAAGCCAATGGCAAGCTTCCGCACCACAGCTGCCGTCAATACCGGAAAGCTGCTCATGCCGGAGAGCGCAAAACAATTCGCTGCTTTGGCCTGGCCATCAAGTTCGGATATGCCTGCAACAAAATCCGCGCCATCGGCCAGATCAATATAATTGTAGCCGAGCGCAATGCAGTCCTTCACCAGACGGTAGGGGTCATCACCATAGACCTGAAACGGGCCGGACGCGTCCACGACCAGATCAGGACGCAATTCTTCAAGCGTCGCCCTGCAGTTGAGACGGTCCACGACCACTGGCACGAGTCGGGCTTCGGCTTTCAGATTTGCACAGAATTTTTCAGCCGCCCGGGCGTTACGACCGGCGATGTAAATGGTGAGGCGGGACTCATCGGCGAGAAGTTCCGCCAGCCTGCCGCCAAACGTGCCATAACCACCTATGACCAATAGTTTCATAAGAGAAAGCGCTCCCGTTCCGCGGGTTGGGGAATGTAACAGGTGTCTCTTTCGCCAAACCAAGCGTAGCGATTTCGGGCGATTGGATCATAAATCCAATCACGGATCACTTGCGGGCAGAGACGCAGAACCCGTGCAGCACCACAAGCGCCGCCCATGACGGACATGGTTTCAATGAAAGCCTCCGACTTGAAAAAAGGCACCCCGCCGGACAGCAAAATATTCGTGCTGAATACCGAAGGATCAAGCCCGTAATGCCGGTAAATTGCCTGACCAAGCGGCGACTGCGCAGCGCAAAGCCTGATATTTTTCCGTGTATCATGTCGGATGACATACCGCGCAAAGCCCGAGCACAGAACACACACACCATCGAAAAACAGGATGGCTGCATCATCAGCAAAGGGAGGGATGGCTGGATCGGACCGGTAACTATGGGGTGTCAGTGGCATAACTGCGCTTGATAACTCCAAAACATAAAATTTGATTCAAAATCGATTCACTTGTTTATCATCTCCTTCACCACCATCAGCGTTAATCATGGATTAATGCTCAAATTTTCTGCATTGTTTTATCATATGCTCAACCCACAAGGTGCGGCAACGGCAACTTCCAAATGTGAGAGATGCGGCGATGTTAAAACTATTGTTCAGGAAGCCACAGCCAGACCCTGTGGAAGTGCTCGAGCTGTTTGAATCCAATATGGCTTTGCGTGTGCGCATGGACAAGTTTGTGGGCACTAACATATCAAAGCAAAGTGAAATCGCCCACGGCCTCACACGCAAGTTTTCACAGGCGCGCAACGGCATCGCTGCCTGATTTTTCGACAGCCCAAACTACTCTATTGCCCTCGAGAGTGTAACAGCTCTTGGGGGCCAGCACCTTTATGAACCGACCGGAAATCATGATTGTGAATCCCGCGAACTGGCGCTAAACCGCCCGCAACATGACACAATCCCCTGCTCCCCGGATCACCCCCGACATCGTCAGACAGCACGGCCTCAAGCCCGATGAATATGAACGCTTTCTGAAGCTTCTGGGACGTGAGCCCAGCATGACGGAGCTTGGCATCTGTTCGGCCATGTGGAACGAGCATTGTTCCTACAAGTCCTCAAAGAAATGGTTGAAAACGGTGCCCACCACGGGCCCGCGCGTCATCCAGGGACCGGGCGAAAACGCAGGCGTTGTCGATATTGGTGATGGCCAGGCGATCGTGTTCAAAATGGAAAGCCATAACCACCCCTCCTTCATCGAGCCCTATCAGGGTTCGGCTACGGGTGTTGGCGGTATCTTGCGCGATGTCTTCACGATGGGTGCACGACCGATCGCAGTCCTGAACGCGCTGCGCTTTGGAGCACCCGAGCATCCGAAAACACGCCATCTCGTGTCCGGGGTTGTTGCGGGCATCGGTGGCTACGGCAACTCCTTTGGTGTTCCCACGGTTGGCGGCGAAGTGAATTTCCACGCCAGCTACAACGGCAATATTCTGGTGAATGCCATGGCTGTGGGTCTCGCGGACGCCGACAAGATTTTTTATTCCAAGGCCAAGGGCGTTGGGTTGCCCGTTGTCTATCTCGGCGCGAAAACGGGGCGCGATGGCATTCACGGTGCCACCATGGCGTCAGCCGAGTTTGATGATGACGCGCACGAAAAGCGCCCCACGGTTCAGGTGGGTGATCCGTTCACGGAGAAATGTTTGCTTGAAGCCTGTTTGGAGTTGATGGCCAGCGGTGCGGTGATCGCCATCCAGGATATGGGTGCGGCCGGTCTCACGTCGTCTGCTGTTGAAATGGGTGCCAAGGGTGACCTTGGCATCGAGCTCAATCTCGATATGGTGCCGTGTCGCGAAGAGCATATGAGCGCCTATGAAATGATGCTGTCGGAGAGTCAGGAGCGCATGCTGATGGTGCTGCGGCCCGAACTTGAAAAGCAGGCCGAAGCCATTTTTCACAAATGGGGTTTGGATTTTGCCATCATTGGCAAGACGACGGACACGCTGCGCTTTGTGATCAAGCACGAAGGCGAAGTTAAAGCCGATCTGCCAATCAAGCAGATGGGCGATGAAGCGCCTGAATATGACAGGCCATGGGTCGAGCCGAAGAAGCTGCCCCTGCTCTCCGATGTGCCAGCACCGAAGGACATGAAAGCCGCCATTCTGAAAATTGTGGGCTCGCCCGATATGTGTTCGAGGCGCTGGGTGTGGGAGCAATATGACCATCTCATCCAATCCAACACGGCGCAAATTCCCGGTGGCGACGCGGGCGTGGTGCGTGTGGGGCCGAACAAGGCGATTGCGCTGACGACAGATGTGACACCCCGCTATGTGCAGGCCGATCCCTTTGAGGGCGGTAAGCAAGCGGTGGCCGAAAGCTGGCGCAATCTGACATGTGTTGGCGCGGAACCGATTGCAATTACGGACAATTTGAATTTCGGTAATCCGGAAAAGCCGGAGATCATGGGGCAATTGGTGTTCGCCCTCAAAGGCATCGATGCAGCCTGTCGCGCGCTGGACTATCCCGTCGTGTCCGGCAATGTGTCGCTTTACAATGAAACCAACGGCCAAGCCATTCTGCCAACGCCCGCGATTGGCGGTGTGGGATTGTTGAGCGACCTCACGAAAATGACCACGTTGGCCTTCAAGGCAGCGGATGACGCCATCCTGCTCTTGGGCGGCCACGGCTCACACTTGGGCCAATCCATTTACTTGCGCGAAATCCTGGGCCGCGAAGAAGGCGCTCCTCCACCCGTCGATCTCGAACGCGAGAAACACCACGGCGATTTCGTCCGCTCACTGATCAATCACGGCCAGGTGACGGCGGTGCATGACGTGTCCGACGGTGGCATGGGATTGGCCGTCATCGACATGACGTTGGCATCGGGCATGGGTGCCACGCTCGACACCATGAACCACGAAGCCTTCTTCGGCGAGGATCAAGCGCGCTACGTCTTGACCTGCAAAGCGGGGGAAGCTGCCAAGATCATTACGCAGGCCCATGTGAAGGGTGTCAATGTGATCCGCATTGGCACGGTGACGGCGAAGGCTTCGTTGCAGGTTGGCGAAGTGCAAATTGACATTGCAGAACTCAAGACCGCGCATGAGGGTTGGTTTCCGAATTATATGGTGGGGTAACAGACGACAGTTGCCTCAAAGTGTTGAATTATGTTAGACTGATCGTATGACCGAGCTTCTTCGAAATGCCATTGAAAAAGCAAAAGCTTTGCCGAATGATCGTCAAGATGAAGTCGGGCATATGCTTTTGGCCATGATCGAGCAGGACGGTTCACAATTGCGCCTCTCGCAAAATCAGGAGGCTGAATTGCGTCGTCGTTTGGCTATTGTTTCGGACTTAGTGCCCGAAGCGGAAATGGATATATTTTTTCGCAAACTCGCTGGATGATTGTTCGGTTTTCTGTTGCGGCGCGCGGCGATATTCAATCCATTCACGATTACATTGCGCAAGAGAATCTCCGCATTGCGGCGCAGGTCGTTGGAACCATCGAGAAATCAATACTACGCCTTGCGATTTTTCCTTTGTCTGGCCGAAATGGCGCTGTTGAAACAACCCGCGAATTGGTGATCCCACGCCTGCCCTATATTGTGATTTATCGTCTGGTAGCAGAAACTGTTGAAATTATTGCGGTTTTCCACGCCGCACAAGATAAGCCACGCAGCGGCTGAATTTCCAAGCGCCGAACCTTACCCCAGCATCACCACCCGTGTTCCCACCTGCACCTGCGAATAGAGATGCACCACATCCACATTCAGCAAGCTGATGCAGCCAGCGGTGGCTTTTTTCCCAATCCATTCGGGCTTGGCCGCGCCATGGATACGGTTGATGGTGTCCACCTCGCCTTTGTAGAGATACATGGCGCGGGCACCGAGCGGGTTGTCGGGGCCGCCGGGCATGCCGTCTTTCCATTTGGCGAGTGAGGGCATGTGCTCCAGATGATAGGGGGCCGGCGTCCACACGGGCCATTCTGTCATTTTTTTGATCGTCACCTCGCCTGACCATGCCTTGGTGCCTTTGCCCACGGAAACGCCGTAACGCATGGCCATGCCGCCGTCTGAAATATGATAGAGGAAACAGTGGACCGGATCGATCACGATGGTGCCGGGTGGCTCCCGCGTTTCAAAGGCCATCGCGCGGCGTTGGAACTTGTAGCTGACGTCCTTTGCTTCCGACATCTTGATCGGGAAAGGCTCGCTCCCTGAGGCTACAGCTTCACGGCCCGAGACAAGCACGGATGAAACCATGGCGGTGAGAAGCCTGCGGCGTGAAACTGGCATGGGAATGTCCGTCCTGAGATTGCGATTCGTTTCTAGCGCCAGACCCGCCGCAGATCAATATTCGATCACAGCATATCCACGCAATTGCTTACACAATTGCTCGCGGACCAGGTCCGCGGGCTGCTTTGTAATCGTCGGCGTTATGCAATTTGCATTTTGACAATGACAGGCAGCCACAGCCAATACAGCCATCAAGATTGTCACGAAGCTTGGTCATCATGGAAATGCGGCTGTCCAAATCGCGGCGGATGGATTTGCTGAGTTTTGTCCAGTCGGCCTGTGTGGGTGTTCGCCCGTCCGGCAATGCGACAAGCATCTCGCGGATGTCAGCGATCGCGTAACCCAGGCGCTGGGTTATCAAGACAAACGACAGGCGCCGGATGTCCGCCCGCATGAACCGGCGTTGACCCGCGCGGCTGCGTTCGGGCTTTACCAATCCTTCCGCCTCGTAATAGCGGATGGCCGACACGGCAAGACCGGTGCGGGCGGCCATCTGGCCTATTGAAATGATGGGTGGAAGGCTCATGCGCGAAACTCCTTGACCTCAAGTATAGTTGAGGGATTAAAGACTCAATCTCCTCTCAATGCAACACAGGAGATTGACATGACTGCCCATCTTGAACATTTGAATCTGACTGCCTCTGATCCCGTTGCCCTGGCCGATCTCTTGTGCCGATTGTTTGACTGGCATATCCGCTGGCAGGGTAGCGCAATCCACGGCGGGCATACGGTGCATGTCGGTGGCGAAAACAATTACATCGCCATCTATGGTGGCCGACCAAATGACAAACTGACAGAACCCGGTGACAGCTATTCAACACGAATGGGACTGAACCATATCGGCATCGTCGTTGGTAATCTCAGCGCCATAGAATCGCGTGTAAAGGCGGAGGGTTTCATCCCGCACTCCCATTCGGATTACGAACCGGGCCACAGGTTTTACTTCAACGGCCCTGAGGATTTGGAAATTGAGGTCGTGAGCTATGAATGAGAGAAAACGCCATACAATATTCGATCTTGTCTCTCCCGCTCCCGTTTACGGGAAAGGGAGAGATAGACAAAACTATTTTCCTAAATGTTCTTTACATGTTCCTTTAATAGGACTAGATGTCCGCTTGCCTGTTTTCCAGGGAGGGGACGATGTCGACAGCGTTCCGGTATCGGGAAACAGAGTGCAGCGCCTGCGGGTGGGATGGTTACGCAAACCTCGCCTCCGGGAGCTTTGGGCAAGACCCTCGGTTACCACGGATCGAGCGCCTTGGATGGCTAAACAACCTCAGCGGCAAACTGACAGTTCCGCCAACGCTTTTCCGAAAAGTTGAAGAATTTTTCGGGCGTGGGCGGTGGACACCGTGCGATCTAGGGCTCTGCAAGAATGACCTCAAAGCCAAAATCGCTGCGTCTGAAGTCTGTGGCTTCACGCCATTTTTTCCAGAAAAGCTTTTACACCGGCAGGAAGCCACGTTCGGTCATTCCCCTCTATTTTTTTCAACGCAGAACCCGCGTACGCCACCTTAGTCTAACACTCTCATTTTTCGAAAACAGCGCCCCTGCCCACCAAGCTGGGGTCGCTGCCCCATGTCAACTCGCTACTGGTAATTTGCGCGCTCCCGCATTATCTCTATGCAAAATCGAAAGGTACCCTCCCGATGGCCATGAGCGCCCCCGAAATTGAACGCTTCATCAAGGAAGCCCTGCCGGATGCCACCATCGAAATCCGTGATCTGGCGGGGGACGGCAACCATTACGCTGCTACCGTTGCCTCCTCCGCCTTCAAGGGCAAGTCCCGTGTGCAGCAACATCAAATGGTGTATGCTGCGCTGAAAGGAAACATGGGCGGCGTATTGCATGCACTGTCTTTGACGACGAGTGTGCTGGAGGGTTGATTGTGGCAACTTGGGTTATAATTGGATTTGCACTTTTGATATTTGCAGATTTCATTTTTTCTATAGTTGATGCCTGGCAACAGATGAAAAATCCTCGCCGACACGGATTGATCGAACCCGTGCGCCTTACTTTGCCATGGCGGCCAATTACATCAACACTTATAACCAAAGCGAACAAGTATCGCAAAACGAAGGATAATGACAATGACTGACATTGCAAAATGGATTGATAATGAAGTGAAGACCAATGACGTGGTGCTCTTCATGAAGGGCTCGCCCGAGATGCCGATGTGCGGGTTCTCGGGCAAGGCCACGCAGATTCTCAATCACCTCGGAGTGCCGTTCAAGGGCATCAATGTTCTGGATTCGGACGAGGTGCGCAACGGCATCAAGGAATATACCAACTGGCCCACGGTTCCGCAGCTCTATGTGAAGGGCGAATTTGTCGGCGGCAGCGACATCATGATGGAAATGTTCCAGTCGGGCGAACTGAAGCAGTTGATGGACGAAAAGGCGGTTGCCTAAGTTTAAGCAATTGAGGAATGCGCTGGCGTCAATTGACGCCGGGCGCTTCTCCGAGCATTATCAATGAATGCTCACATTGTTTTACGCCACCGGTACCTGCTCCCTCGCCTCCCATATTGCGCTTGAAGAGTCCGGCGCTGCCTATGAAGCGAAGCGGCTTGATTTCGCCGCAGGTGACCAGCGCAAGCCGGAATTCCTCAAGGTCAATCCCAAGGGTCGCGTGCCCGCATTGGTCACGGATCGTGGCATCATCACAGAAAACCCTGCCATTCTGCTTTATATCGCGCAGACAAATCCTTCTGCCAATCTTGCGCCCCTGAATGATCCCTTCGCGCTCGCCCAACTGCAAGCGTTCAACGGCTATCTCTCTTCCACCGTTCATGTTGCCCATGCACACCGTCCGCGCGGCAGCCGTTGGGCTGATGATGATGCAGCGATTGCGTCCATGAAGAAAAAGGTTCCGCAAAACATGAGCGACTGTTTCGAACTCATTGAGAACAGTTATTTCAAAGGTCCATGGGTGATGGGGGCAGCGTATTCGATTTGCGATCCCTACCTGTTCACTATCGCAAGCTGGCTTGAGGTCGATGGCGTCGACCCAAAAAAATTCCCCAAAGTTCTGGACCATAGCAACCGCATGGCAGACCGACCTGCGGTGAAAAAAGTGCTCGCCCGTGAGCAAGCCTGACAATCGTGTTCTGCCTTTTGTCGCCTTGATCTCTACCATTTTGGTATGGGGGGTGACACCTGCATTCGTGCGTTCGTTTTCGCTTGCAGCCGGTGGTGCAGATGCACTGCTGATCCGCATGTGGTCCGTTGCCCTTTGCTGTGTGCTGCTGCTCCCATTTCTGGGGGGGTTCAAAGTGGCACGGCAAGACCTGCCACGATTATTGTTCATTTCGCTCGGAATGTTTGGTTATTTCGCCGGAACCATCTTTGGCTTTGCGCGGGTGCCGGCAAGCGTCGGCGGCATTGTGTTTGCCACGCAGCCGCTACTCATCGCCCTGGTTGCCGCCGTATTCGGTGTCGAGCGAATAACCCTGCCTACGATGGTTGGATTGGCCGTATCGTTCGTCGGCACATTCTATCTGTTCAGCGCAGATGTGTCTGGCGGCATTGACCGCAACCAACTTATCGCGGGCGGCCTCATGATCTTCGCTAGCGGGTTCTTCTGGGCGCTCTATGTGATTTTTTCTGCTCCGCTCCTTCGAGCCTATGGGGCATTCAAGATTACCGCCTTGTCCTGCATCCTGTCAGCTCTGCCGTCAGTCTTCTTCTTTTCCAGCTCCACTATGGCAACCCTAGGCGGCCTCGATACAGCGGCTTGGGCTGGGCTTGCGTTCCTGACGCTTATCGCAACACTGCTTTCGGTCAGCATGTGGAATTTCGCCAGCGCCCATCTCCTGCCGACAACTGTTGGCGCTTCGCTCTATCTCATTCCGGTATTGGCGGTTGCAGCCGGTGCCATTCTGCTGGGTGAAACGATCACAACCACGACTCTAATTGCGGGTGCCGTTATTTTGCTTGGCGTGGCGCTGGCACAAGTTTGGCCTGAAAAATTTATGGTGAAGTCCAAGAATAGTCTTTGACAGTAAAAGAATAAAAGTCTATCATATGATTATGAATTCGACGACAAAACAAACGCCCTGGTATTTTCTTCCCTCCGTTGTCATTGTGGCAGGCTGTCTTATCGCCATTGTCAATTTTGGCGTGCGCTCGAGTTTTGGACTTTTTACAGCGCCCATTTCAGAAGCCCATGCGTGGCCGCGTGAAATCTTCTCGTTTGGCCTTGCCTTGCAAAACCTTCTGTGGGGCATTGCCACGCCTGTGGCAGGCGCACTGGCGGACCGTTATGGCGCGGCGCGTGTCATCATGGTGGGTGCCGTCATCTATGCCATTGGCACCTGCCTTATGGCGGTTGCCGATACGCCATTCATGTTTCACCTGAGTGCCGGCATCATGGTTGGCGTTGGCATCGCACTTTCGTCCTTCGGAATTGTAATGGCGGCGTTGGGCCGGATTGTGCCACCGGAAAAACGGTCCTGGGCGTTTGGGATTGCAACTGCGTCTGGCTCGCTGGGGCAATTCATTTTCGCGCCAATGGGTGCGGCGTTGATATCAGCCTATGGCTGGCAAACTGCCCTCATGATTTTGGGCGCATCGTCCCTGCTCATCGTCATCTTTGCGGTGCCGCTGCTGGTACAAAATTCATCGAGCACCCAAGTGACACAAGGTGAAGCCGATATCACGATGCGGGCTGCGGTGGGCTCGGCGTTCGGGCATCGCTCCTATATGCTTCTCGTGGCCGGGTTTTTTGTCTGCGGCTTCCAGCTGGCCTTCATCACCGTGCATTTACCGCCCTATCTGGCCGAGCACGGCATCAGCAAGGAGTTTGCGGGATTTGCGATGGGTGCCATTGGTCTGTTCAATGTTGTTGGTTCCTATACATCGGGCATCATTGGCGGCAAGTCGGAGAAGCGCGTACCCTTAGCGATGATTTACATTCTGCGCTCGCTGTCCATCATCGGCTTCATCAGCTTTCCGATCACGGCCACCACCACGATGATTTTCACCGCCTCCATGGGGCTGTTGTGGCTATCGACTGTGCCGCTCACCATGGGATTGGTGATCGTGATGTTTGGCACGCGCTATATGGCAACGCTGTATGGCTTTGTGTTCCTCAGCCACCAGATCGGCTCGTTCTTCGGCGTGTGGCTGGGCGGCAGGCTATACGACATCTATGGCAATTACGATATTGTCTGGTGGCTCAGCATTGGCCTTGGCCTGTTTGCAGCGCTCGTGCATTTGCCCATTCGAGAAACCCGCGCGCGCGCATTCGCAACGGCATGAGCTGGCCGGGGCACCGCCTTGCGCTCACACTGTTTGTCGCAGTTCTTGTGGGATGGATTGCCGTGATGGCCGTGTTGATGCGGAAGTCATCGCTTCCTGCCGAAGCCTCCGGCCCCATGCTCGCGGTATTTGAACCCGGCACATCAGCGGATGATATCTTCGCCAAGCTCACCTTTGCAGGCGCCAAGCCCGTGCGGCAGACGGCGTTCGCGTTCATCTGGGTGGTGGCGGGAGATGAGCCGGGGTTGGCTGGGCGCTTGGCATCGCAAGGTGCCATAGGCACTTACCGCGAATTGCCGCTGAACCCCTCCATTGCGGGTTGCTTTGCCTTGGCTGATGCGAAGATTGCGGAGTATGCGGGGCTTTAATATGTGAGCGGCTGGGACTCGTAGAGACACGTCCATTTCTTCATGGCAGCCGCTGCAATGGCGCGCGCTTTTTCGCTTTGCGTTGGCGATGGGTCCACCTCCGCCACAACGCAGGACATGCCGTTGTCGAGAAGGCGAAACACATAGAGGCGTTTCACGCTTGGCTCTTCACCCGAAACAGCGAAACGACCGATCACAACTGTTGGAACAAACTTGCCTCCGCGCTTTTCACCGCCCCACAGCATAGGCCAATCACCCCGGCTGGCATCTGCACCTTCCAATGCGATATTGGGTTTCCTGCCGAAGCCAACATAGAGCCTCACGCCCTCTTGATAATTTATCCACGTCGAAACACCGGGAAAGGATTGGCATTGGCGGAAGATTTGATCATCACCCGCATCCACATTGCCACCGGACAATTCTTTGCACGTACCGCCCTGAAAGTCCTGCGTCATCCAAACGGGTTTGGCAAAAGCCGACCCGCTCATGGCAAGAAACGCAAGCGTCAAGAAAACTCCTCGAAACATCATGTTGTTATTTCCCCGCAAAGAAATCCATGGCGGCTTTGGTGTATCCCGCCGGGTCCTGCAACATGGCGAAGTGGCTCGCATCCTTGAGGATGATCAGTTTGGCACCTGGGATGACACTTGCCATGTAGTCCGTGTGTTTGCGGGTGATGGCTTCGTCGTGATCGCCAAGCACGATTGCGGTTGGAACCTTGATGGCCGCCAACTGCTCTTTGGTCCAAGCAGGTTGCGTCGCCCACATCTTGCTGATCTGATCGACGAAGGCATTGTATTGATCAGGCGTTTTGGAAATGCGCTGATAGTCCTTGCCCATGCGGTCAATGTAAGCAGAGAATGTTTTGTTGTTCATCACATTGGGATCGACGCCATCCACCGTCACATTGGCGGCTTGGGCAAACAGTTTGTTCAAGCGTTCGGGATGGCTGAGGGCGATATCAATGCCGATGATGCCGCCATCGCTCCAGCCCACCAGTGAGACCTTGTCGATTTTCAGGAAGTCCAGCAATGCCAGATAATCCGACGACATGAGATCATAGCCATAGGGCTGTTCATTGCGCGACGAGCGGCCATGACCGCGGCTGTCGCCGACGATGACCAGATTGGTCTTGGCCATCTCCACGACCTGGTTGGCCCAGATATCCGCATGGCCGAGCCCACCGTGGATGAGCAAGATGGGTTCGCCTGCCCCGTAAGTGGCGTAATACATCTTGATGCCGTTGACCTCTGCATAACCGCTGCTCACGGCTGCTGGCATGGCGGGCGGCTCCGGCAATGTCATCCAGCGGTCTTCAGCGAGGGCAGCCGTGCAATATGAAACGAGTGCGAAAAAAGCAACCGCGAGAAATTTGAAATGTTTCATGATGTCCACCCCGTCTGTGATTTTCGCCATCCTGTTCACAGAACGCCACAAATGTAAATGGCAGGGAAAACCCTGCCACTTGAACTTCTAGATTGTCGATGGACGTTAGCGTGAGTAGTATTCCACCACGTAGTTTGGTTCCATTTGAACAGGGTATGGAACGTCGGTGAGGGCGGGCACGCGGATGAGTTTCGCGGTCATGGCCTTGTGATCGACTTCCACGTACTCCGGCACATCGCGCTCGGCGAGGACGACGGCTTCGAGAACGATGGCGAGTTCCTTGGACTTGTCGGAAAGCTCGAGGGCATCGCCTGGCTTGATGCGCATGGAGGCGATGGTCACGCGGCGGCCGTTCACCTTCACGTGGCCGTGGCTCACGAACTGGCGGGCGGCGAACATGGTGGGCACGAATTTTGCGCGATAGATGATCGCGTCGAGGCGGCGCTCCAGCAGGCCGATGAGGTTTTCAGAGGTATCGCCCTTCATGCGCGATGCTTCTTCGTAAACCTTCGAGAACTGGCGCTCGGAAATATTGGCGTAGTAACCTTTCAGCTTCTGCTTGGCCTTGAGCTGAATGCCGAAGTCCGACATCTTACCCTTGCGGCGCTGGCCGTGCTGGCCGGGGCCATATTCACGCTTGTTCACCGGGCTCTTGGGGCGGCCCCAGATGTTTTCACCCATGCGGCGGTCGATTTTATGTTTAGCGGACTGACGCTTTGTCATTTACGGTTCTCCATAACCATTTAAGTTGGAACCTACCCTCCTCTTCCGGTCTCCCGGCCGACAGAACCCTTAACGGTTCACGGGCAAGCAAAACGGGGCTTCAGGCCCCGTCAGTGGGGCGGGTGATAGCGGAAGGCGGGTGGCATGTCAAATCGACGGGCAAAACCCGTCAGAATCCCGAAAAGCATTGCAAATCTCGTCATGCCAACCCAAGTTCCCAATTGTAACGCCAAGAGTTGAATCACACCCCTCCGCATAGCCTTCATCTGGATTCGTGCTTCTAAGTGTGAACCAAATCGCTTCAGCTAACGGCTCTTTCGAATGCCAAGTGGTCATCACGACACGGTCAACAATTGGCGGCGGATTTGGCCCATTACGCACCTTATCAACGACATCATGTACGCGTTCGCAGTCAGGTCCCCACGCACAAACATAGACAGCGCCCGCATTTAAGAGCTTGGCCGCTAGTTCTGTAATTCTTTCGATGTCAACATCCCGTAAGTCCCACGCCAGGAGACAAACAAATCGCGGACTGCTCAGAGTGAGCCCATCAGGAAAACTCTCCGGTGTTTCCAAAGACAGCGCAAATAGGTTCCTCGCCGAAGGCTCGTCAAAACCCAATTTTTCTAACATTACCATTTATACCGGCAAATCCACGAATTCATGCCTTCGGAACCCCATGGCGCCATAGGCGGCGAGCGATTCCGAGGCGCTGCCCCGGGCCGAGGTCAAAAGCACCGTATTCGGCTCGGGAACGCCTGATTTCGGTCCCACCAGTTTCAGGTCTGCCACAACATCGCTCACCCGGCGGGCAATGGCCGGAGCCGGGTCGAGATAGTTAACCTCCCAGGGCGCCACCAGTTTCATCTCGTCGATTACCAGCGGATAATGCGTGCAGGCC
>JANOVC010000090.1:0-129903 GCA_031417195.1 Rhodobiaceae bacterium | reverse complement strand
TCGGTCGTCATGGCAACGCCTGAACCCAAAACATGTTCACCAGCTGCACCTTCATAAGTGTTGGCCGTGCGGTCCGTCAGCATCGCAACAACGCCCGGCACGCGGTCTTTCACATCACCCGATGTGACTTTAGTCAGAATGTTGTCGAGTGTTGATTTGAGATTGGTCATAGTGTCCTCCCGGCTGATGCGTATTGAGGCTTTTACCTCTTGAAGCGCGTAGTTTTTTATTCCGTCGTGTGTGCAGACCAACTAACCTAATCTGCAAAGAACATGTCAAGCCATGATTAAGCTTTTGCCTTTAGCGTTTCAAAAATCTTTCCATTCAGCAAAAGCTCAACCTCGGCGGCGGGCAGGGGTTTCTGGCATTCTGATAATGGATTAAGCCAGAAATTTGAACCAGGCAGCATCTCAAATAGTTTTCGCGACACCGCACCCAAGCACACTTCTTCTTCCTTCACATAATCAGAAATGCGTTTTTTGGATGTGAACGCGGGGTGCCACTGCATTCCCTGATACTCGACTGTGGCGACATTGATCTTTTCGTCATATTTCATCGAACGGCGTTTGCCCGGTGTCATCGGTGTTTCAGGTGTTAGAATGTAAATCTCGGTTTCGAGAAGCGTTTTATAAAATTCCGGAGCAACACTCTGGTCTTTCACAGCGGCTTGCATGAGGGTTTCAAGATTGTTTTCGGGTTCAAACACGGTTCACTCCTTTGAAACAAAAAATTATTTAAGTTGGTCACGCAGCGTACGGTATATGGTATTGCGAGATACCCCCAACTTACGGGCTGTTTTGCTGATATTTTTTCCAGTCTCGGCGTAAACTGCAAGCACCCGTGCGAGCTGTACATCGTGCAGATTGATCTTGAGGTTAGATTTTTCAGGTGAAGCTTTGCTGCAATGTTGGCTTTCGCTACGGGCTTGCCCCAACATAAAGTTTACCGCCGCCTCATCAACAAGAGTTCCTGTTTCACTGAGTGAAAGTCGCGACATTACATTGCGCAATTCACGGATGTTGCCAAGCCATTCCAGTTGGGCAAGCCGGTCAATAGCACTCTGCGTGAGACAGATACTTGGGTCGATCAACTTCATCAAATGTTGGGCGATTTCGCCAAAATCCGAACGCTCACGCAAAGGCGGCAGCGTGACCTCCAGTATGTTGAGACGGAACAACAGATCGGAGCGGAATCTGCCTCGCGCTATAGCTTCATCAAGATTTGTGTTGGTCGCCGAGACCAACAATACATCAACGACACGCGCACTGCCGCCAACAGGGCGGATTGTCCAATCATCGAGAAAGCGCAGCAACACAGCCTGTAACGCCACAGGCATGTCGCCAATTTCGTCGAGGAACAATGTGCCGCCATCTGCTTCCCTGAACAAGCCAATGGAGCCGCCTTTGCGCGCTCCAGTAAACGAACCTTCGGTATAGCCAAACAGTTCTGCTTCAATCAGGCTCTCGGGTAGAGCCGCACAATTGACGGCCACAAACGCGCCTTTACGGCCACTTGCAACATGCGCATGACGCGCCAGCTGTTCCTTGCCTGTGCCTGTTTCACCGCGAATGAGAACTGGCATTTTACGTAATGCCGCCATATTGACCTGTCGAACGATCTTGGAAATGGCCGGATCATCTGACACAAACTGCGTAACAATCGCAGGAGGTTGTGCAATCCGCGGCTTGGCAACGGGTTGCGCCATCGGAAATTCACGGGCGTTTTCAATCGTCGCAATAAATTGACTGCCAATGTCATCTTGCAAGCGTTGGCGCTCGTGACGTCGACCTTCGTCGACAAACGTGCTGAACTTGGTACGGAAGATATCCGAAAATTGACGGCCGGGAGCGATTGACAACCCATGCAACCAAGCCCGCGCTGCACGGTTTGCCGCCAGCACGCCGCCATCTTTGTCCAAAGCAAGCAAGCCCGCGCTCAATGTGTAGAGATATTCACCGCGATTGTGGAAGGCAATCAACATATTGCCACGGTTCTTTTCGCGGAACAGTCCGTTTTCAATTTGCGTTGCGGCCATGGCCACCAATGCTTGTGTGTGTGTTTGCCGCGATAAACAATTTGAAGAGGCGTCTAGAATGCCAGCGAGTGTTCCATCTGGTGCAAAAATAGGTGAAGCGGTACAGGTCAGGTTATTATAGCGTGGAAAGAAATGTTCGCCACCATGCACAACAATTTGGCGTTTCAAATGGGCGGCAGTACCAAGACCATTGGTGCCACAGAATTCCTCGGTCCATACTGACCCAGGACGTATGCAGGCAGCGCCTGATGCATCCTCAAAGCTTTGGTCGGAAACGAAATCAAGCAACACGCCTTCTGGTGTTGCAAAAGCGATCATGAAATTTGATCCAGCGATCTGCTGGTGAAGCGAGTGCATTTCAGCCAGTGCCAAACCACGTGTGAGTGAATAGCGTTCCTGTTCCTTTCGCAAAACCGGGGTACTGACAATTTCCGGTGGTGGTGGCCGACGTGTGTCGAGACCAAGCGAAATACAACGCATCCAGCTGTCGTAGATATCCGGCGTTAAAGCATCAGCTGAGAGTGTGCCTTGCTGCGCCAGAACCATCTGTGTTTTTTCAAGCGTCTTGTTGGCAGATAGCATTATCTGTCCTTCAAAATATCAAGTCATATTTAGGATTCTTCGACCCAATATATGTGGCTTGCCAGCGTTTAATCCCAAGCCAGACCATACACGCATTAAAGCAGAATACAATCAATCTGGGTCGTTTTTTCGCGTTAGATGCATAGTGTTCCGTCGCGGAACACTTGTGGTTTTCAGTCTTGTTTCCCCATGGAGCGAAAAAATGCTTCGACGAGAAAAATATCCTGCTTTAACAAGCGAGCAAAATTTTGGCATAGTCTTTGCTCATTTGAGCACAAGGTCGGACATAAACACGGCTATCGAAATATGTGTGGGGACTATCGATCAGGTCAAATCAAAATTTATGACGCGTGTGTTTCTGCATACGTATCGATGGTGTCTGAATGGGAACAATAACGAGGAGAAAAAAATGGATCTTATTACAGCACTCGCCGTGATCATTGGTATCATGGGCGGCATTGCAACATGGGCCGCTGTTACGCTCGGCAGCCCCTATGTATTGATTTGGACGATCTTTGTGGCTTGGGGAAGTTTCTACCATTGCGGCGGCAAGGAAGCGGGTCTCAGAAGTTCGGTGGTTGCGAATGTTTGGGGCGTTATCTGTGCGGTGGGTGCCTTGATAGCACTTACGTCGGTTGGTGTAACGGCCATTACGGCTGGCATCTGTGTGGGCATATCAATTGTCGTTCTGGTTCTTGGTGCAAAGATACCTGCGCTGAGTGCTATTCCTTCAACAGTTTATGGCTACGCCTCCACAGCCGCATTATTTCTGCTTGGTGCAGCAGCCTACGGCGAAGGTGCCGGTGGTATCGCCAAAGTGGGTGTTGCAATCGCAGTATCGCTTATTGTCGGCAATATTCTTGGCTATATTTCCGAAAAAATCGTCGGCTCAGTCGTTAGGGCCTAACATGCAAGATATTGCAAATAGACCAGGGGCGCTCGTTTAAGCGCCCGATCCAATGGGAGAACAGCATGAAAATAGCATATACCGCTCACGCCATCGCAAATGGCGGCGGGCGCGAAGGCCTGAGTAAAACTGATGATGGCCGTGTCACAGTAACACTTGCAACACCTACTGAAATGGGAGGCTCAGGCAAGGGGACAAATCCTGAGCAACTCTTTGCAACGGGTTATGCGGGATGTTACCTCGGTGCCATGCGTTTCGCGGCGGGCAAGGCCAAAATTGATATGCCTTCAGCAGCTACAGTGTCATCGAATGTCAGCATCGGTGCAAGAGATGACGGAGAAGGTTTTGGCCTTGAAGTCACTCTCGACGTAAATCTTCTTGGCATGACCAAAGCCGCAGCCGAGGACTTGGCCGCAAAAGGCCACGTTGTGTGCCCCTACTCGCATTCGATCAAGGGCAATGTCAAAGTCACGACGAACGTTTCGGTTTAGTCCATCTTCGACACGATCGTTGATCCCCGCATAAATTGCGGGGATCAATTCTTTTCAAACTGAGAGCCGCCCATTGCTTTTTGAACGTTGCCACGCGGCAGTCTGACTTGGCATATTTTTATGTTCCGTCGCGGAACAAAAAATATGCCTCAATTGTTCCCCAGCTGAACGCAGTGACTTCTGCAACTGCCAACAAAACACAGCGTTTTCATATGATTAATAAATGGCATGATGCTTGCTACAGAGAACCCAAGGCCAGTTTCAATCATGGTCAAAAATAAGTGTACGGCCCTTGGGAGGAATTATGAAAGCAGCAGTGCTTCACGCATATGACGAAACACTCACAGCAAAAGAATTTGTGAAGTTCGAAGATGTGTCAGACCCAAAAATTACCCGTCCAACAGATGTGATTGTGCGCATTGGTGGTGCTGGTGTGTGTCGCACAGATTTGCATGTTGTCGAAGGCATTTGGCGCAGCAAGGTTGACGTAAACCTGCCATATATCATGGGCCATGAGAATGCTGGCTGGGTTGAAGCGGTAGGCCCCGGTGTTGAAGGCGTGAAAGTTGGTGATAGCGTGATTTGCCATCCCCTTGTCACCAGCGGCCATTGTTTGGCCTGTCGTCGTGGTGATGACATGCATGCAAACGATAGTTCCTTTCCCGGCATCAATGCCAATGGTGGCTATGCAGAATATCTGCTCACCGGACAGCGGTCATTAATCAAACTTCCCCAGACGCTCGCACCGAAAGATGTGGCTCCCTACACCGATGCCGGACTGACGGCCTATCGTGCTGCCAAGAAAGCTTCACGCCATCTCCTCCCCGGAGAATATGCTGTCGTGATTGGTGCGGGCGGTCTTGGGCATATCGGAATTCAAGTTTTGGCGGCCCTTTGCGCTGCAGAGATTATTGTTGTTGACCGTTCCGATAAATCGCTTGAGCTCGCCAAAACCTGTGGCGCGCACCATTTGGTGAAAGCGGATGGAAATGAAGTTGAAGCGGTAAAAGCATTAACTGGCGGGCGTGGCGCAGAGGCTGTTATCGACTTTGTTGGTGAGGGGGAAGCCATTGCCAAGGGTTTGGCAATGACCGCCAATGGCGGCTATTACTATATCGTTGGTTACGGCGGCAAAATCGAAATACCCACGCTCGACATGATCACTTCGGAAAAAACCATCGTCGGTAATCTGGTGGGAACCTATGCCGAACTTGTGGAACTTATGGCGCTTGCAGATCGCGGCCTCGTGAACCTTCACACCAAAGAATACAAACTTAGTCAAGCGAACGATGCCTTGCACGACTTACACCATGGAAAAATCCATGGTCGCGCAGTACTCATTCCATGATCATGTCTTTGGCAGAGGAAAGGCAGACGAGCATCATGAATGCCAGCATACGCGGACCTCAAATGACCGAAGAAGAAGCCGCCGAAATCGAGCTGGCACGTCAACGCATGTTGGAGCGCCACAAGTTGATTATGGGCATGATCCAAAACAATGAAATGCAGTTGAAAAATGAAAGTGCCCGTGGGGGTGCAGAAATTGAACGTGAATGCGCGGTACGAGATTCCGGACTTCCAAATGCCGGGGCAGATGCGCTGCAATACTTGAAGAGTGTGACGGCACGTTTGCAGTCGCTGGAAGAAGAGCACCGACGTCTCGTTGCCGAGCGCGAGTGGCTCAATGCGTCACTGCTTGAATTTGAAAGTGGGCCGTCGGCTCAGGAACATCAACGTGCGGGACATTCATAATGCAAAAATTTGAACTCAAGTCGTCGACAGTGAATTCAGCCAACCGTTTTGGCCCCACACCTCCGGATGCATCACCGGAAATGAGTGCGGAAGACAAATCAAAGGACGTTTATTTTGTTCAGCTTGCACGCATTACTGAAGCCATGGTCGCCGAACATGGCAAGGATTTTGCCATGGGGACACTCATTCTATCAGCCCGTTTTATTGCCGAAGGCAAGCCGCTGATCAAACGCGACGACGACACGAAGGCAAGTGTCAAACCGAAACACACCCACGGCGCAAACTGTGGATGCACTTAAGCCGACAAGACCTTCCAATCAAAGGTCAAAGGAAAGGGCTCTCTCTCCTTTTAGTGAATACCGACGTGAATAAAAATATGCAAATTTTTACCTCATAAACGCAGAGGAGAACATCATGTCTGCAAGTCTAACACTCAATAAAATTACCGCCCAGAAAGGTATTACCATTGCTGAAGCAGCAAGCCGTGTCGCTGATTTGGGTTGGACACCGAGCTACGTTCAGGAGGCCATGACCTTCCCAACGGATTACAAGATTTCCAAAACTCCACGCGATCCGATGAAGCAAGTGTTGCGTTCCTACTTCCCTATGCAGGAAGAAAAAGACAACCGCGTTTATGGTGCCTTGGATGCCGCCCTGCGCGGTGACATGTTCCGCAATGTTGAACCCCGCTGGGTTGAATGGATGAAGCTGTTCCTGGCCATCATTCCGTTTCCAGAAATTTCAGCAGCGCGCTCCATGGCCATGGTTGCTCGTCTTGCACCAGGTGAAGAACTCCGCACTGGCATGACCATGCAAATGGTCGATGAATTCCGTCACTCCACCATTCAGATGAACCTGAAGAAGTGGTATATGGAAAACTACATCGATCCCGCTGGTTTTGACATCACGGAAGCTGCATTCGGCAAATGCTATGCCACCACGATTGGCCGCCAGTTCGCTGAAGGCTTCTTGACTGGCGATGCCATTACCGCTGCAAACATCTACCTCACAGTGGTTGCCGAAACCGCATTCACAAACACCTTGTTTGTGGCCATGCCTTCGGAAGCCGCCCGTAACGGTGACTATGCCCTGCCAACCGTGTTCTTGTCAGTACAATCCGATGAATCACGCCACATCGGCAACGGTCACTCCATGTTGATGGCGATGATCAATGATCCATCGAACCATCAGTTGCTGGAACGCGATCTGAAGTACGCATTCTGGCAAAACCATGCGATTGTTGATGCTGCCATCGGTACCTTCATCGAATATGGCACCACCAACCGCGACAAGAGCAAGGAGTCTTACGCAGAACTCTGGCATCGCTGGATCTACGAAGACTACTATCGGACCTATATGCTGCCACTGGAAAAGTATGGCATTAAAATTCATCACGACGACGTGGCTGCTGCATGGGATCGAATCGTCAAGAAAAATTATGTCCACAAGACTGCACAGTTCTTTACAGTCGGCTGGTCAGTGAATTTCTGGCGCATTGAATCACAGAAGGAAAAAGACTTCGAGTGGTTTGAGCACAAGTATCCAGGTTGGTATGCTGAGTTTGGCGATTTCTGGAAATGGCATGAGAAGTTGAGCAAGCCAG
The DNA here is from genome assembly GCA_031417195.1 of Rhodobiaceae bacterium. Lineage (GTDB taxonomy): Bacteria > Pseudomonadota > Alphaproteobacteria > Rhizobiales > Aestuariivirgaceae > Aestuariivirga. The sequence continues at coordinate 122,533 of JANOVC010000090.1, read as the reverse complement.
GCGAAACCCAAATCCTGTTCAATGCCGATGTGGGTTATGCCTATCCTCATCGTTGCTGGAGCTGCATGGTGCCTTGCCTGATCCGTGAGGACTTCTGCTACGATGAAGTTGACGGCAAGACCTACACCTATTGCTCTGAAGGTTGCCGTTGGACGCACAAGGTGGCTTTCGCTGCTGAGTACGAAGGACGTGCCACCCCTGCTATGGGCCGCTTCAGTGGGCGCCGTGAGTGGGAAGATTGCTACCACGGCTGGGATATCGCCGATGCCGTGAAAGACCTCGGCTTTGTCCGTTCCGACGGCAAGACGATGGTCGCCCAACCGCACTTGCGCTTTGACGCCAAGGACATGTGGACACTCGATCACATTCGAGGACATCAACTTGGTAGTCCACTGCGTGGGTTCCGAGCGTTGTCTGCGACTGAGAAGGAAGCTGCTGCAGTTGAGTATCGCAAGGGCTTCAAGATTAACCCCTGTAACTAAGTTGGGTAAAGGAGTGGGGATCGCTTCGGCGGTCCCCATAACTTAAAAATAAATTTTATGTTGCTGTTTTGAAAGTTGATTTGATGTCTGAAATGCAGGTTCATAAAGTTCGGTTCGAGCCTGTTGGTATCGAGATGGAAGTCGAAGAAGGTGAAACCGTTCTTGATGCTGCGTTCCGCCAAGGTATTTCGCTCATGCATGGCTGCAAGGAAGGCCAATGCGGCAGTTGCAAATCAAAACTCGTTGATGGCGATATTGAGCTATTGAAATATTCGACATTCGCATTGCCGGATTACGAAAGTGAGAACAGCCACATCCTGTTGTGCCGTACCCATGCCTATAGTGACATTACCGTTGAGCTCCTGAACTTTGACGAAGACCTTCTCAGCCGCTCCATCGCTGTGAAAGAGTTTGAAGGCAAGTTGATCAAGATCAGCGCACTCACGCATGATATCAGGTTGCTCGAAATTGAAATTGAAAAGCCCCTGAAATTCTGGGCTGGCCAGTATGTTGATTTGACGTTGCCGGACCGCAGCATCACGCGCGCTTTCTCAATGGCCAATGCGCCGGGTGAAAATACTAAGCTGAAATTCATCATCAAGAAATATCAGAACGGTGCGTTTTCATCTTTGCTGGATGGCGAGTTGAATGTAGGTGACCGCGTTTTGGCCAAGGGACCCTATGGCACGTGCTTTAGACGTGAAGCCCGTCCTGGACCTATGTTGTTGATCGGTGGTGGCTCTGGAATGTCGCCTCTATGGGCAATTTTATCGGATCACATTGCAAGCGGCGAACAAAGACCCATACGATTTTTTTACGGAGCCCGCGCCCGTGCGGATCTTTTCTATCTCGACGAATTGGCAGACATTTCAACCAAGCTCAAGGACTTCAAATTTATTCCGGCATTGTCGCACGCTACTGAGGAAGACAAGTGGGAGGGTGATACCGGGTTCGTGCATGAAGTGGTGCTTCGCCATTTACGCGAAGAAAATCTTGACGGCAAAATTGATGCCTATGGCTGTGGTCCCACCCCCATGATCGACGCACTTCTCCCCGTTCTGCAAATGAACGGTGTTGAACCTGAACATATCTATTTTGACAAATTTACACCGGCAACGCGATGACGGTGAACGCAAGCACATCGCCTAATCAATTAGAACGACTTGGGAGGATAATATGAGCGCACAAGCACAGAAGGCCCCAGCACCAGTTAAGTCAGGAGCCGCGGGATCGGCAGTTTTCCCGGGCTCAGACAGCCGGAAGTACAACTACTTTGAACCCAAGGGTCGCAAAGCAAGTCATTACGAAGATATGACTGTTGATGTTCAACCGGACCCTGAACGTTATCTCCTCCAGGACTGGATCATATCCTTCCCTGATGGCACGCCGACCTATTCCAAGGATTGGACTGCCGCAAAGAGTGCCAACTGGCATCAATTCCGCGCCGTTGATCAGGAATGGGAACGCACGCACTATCAGCGCCAATCAACGATTTGTGGCATGGTGCAAAACACCATCGAGAACGGTCGTAAGTCTGGCGCTCCAGCGCGTTTTGACAAGGCTTGGGTGAAGATTTTGCAGAACCATTTGGGTGCCTACAAGCATGCAGAGTTTGGTCTTGGCACCTCGACCATGCAGGCCCAGCGTTATGGCTATACGCAGATGATCAATAACGCCATTCTCACGAACTCATCCTACAAGCTGCGCTTTGCACAAGACCTGACGTTGTATCTCAGTGAAATTGGTCTTGATATTGAAGGCTTTGATAATGCAGCTGGAAAGCAACATTGGATGGAAGATCCCATCTGGCAGGGAACACGAAAATCCATTGAATCAATCATGGGTTCAAGTGATTATCTTGAGCAATATTTTGCAACAAATTGCGTGTTTGAACCCATTGTTGGTGAACTGTTTCGCTCCGGCTTCCTGATGCAGGCTGCTGCAGCGCAGAACGACTTCATAACGCCTTCTGTGGTTGCCGCTGCTGAGGCTGACTACGAGCGTAACCTCGCCAATACGATGGAATTGTTCCATATTCTTGGCAATGATCCAGAGCATGGCAAGGCCAACACCAAGTTGTTCAACGGCTGGCTTGCCAAGCACGCTGACCTTGCAATCATTGCTGCAAATAATTTGCAGCCCATATGGTCGCAACCACGGGTAAAGGTCGCAACATTTGTTGATGCCCTTGCCCATGCCAAAAATCGGATCAGGAGCATTGCAACGGAACTTGGTTTGAAAGTTCCTGTCAGCGTTGCCTAATCATTGAACTGAATGACCACATTTTTCTAATGGAGATTAACATGTTGCAAGAACCAGCCAATATCTTCAAAGCGATGAAAGACATTACTTTTGAAGACACCGTTTCGTTTCAATGCGGCGTTACCATGAACGACAGTGTTGAAGCCCGCGCCATTGCCGCCGTCATGGCACGCCATGACAATACCAAAGTAACGTTCATGCCTGCCATGATCCGCATTGACGGTGACGGCAAGATGACTTTCAAGATGAATGAAATTTCAGAAGAACTGGGCCGTGAAATGACGCCTCATCTCTTCGAGATTTCAACATCAACCCATTATGGCCGTATGGTAATGGTCGACGACAACACAATTATCTGCTTCGGAGACATGAATGAGATGATGGAATACATCGTCTGAGAACAAGACGGCGCAATGGAGCGGCGCATAGCCGTTCTGTTGCCTATCCAAAAGTAAAAAAAGCCCACACCACAAAACGGGAGAGAACTTATGTACAGAACAGCCAAGGGCGAAGAAATATTCGTTATCGACGGGCACACCCATTTCTGGGACGGCAGCCCCGCCAACCAGAAGAATGTTCATGGCAAGCAATTCATTGAATGCTTCTATGCGTACCATAATGGCTTGAGCCCCGCGGAAGAGCGTTGGCCAAAAGACAAGTTTGAGAAATATAGCGCTGAGACCATGTACAACGACCTTTTTGTCAGTGGGTATGACGATATGGCGATTTTGCAGCCCACTTACCTCACAGATTTTTACAAGAATGGCTTCAACACCACCGAGCGCAGTTCGGCCATGAAGAAATCCCATCCTGACCGCTTTATTCTCAACACCGCCTTTGATCCGCGCGACGGCAATAAAGGCCTTGAGCATATGCATGAGATGGTTGAGAAGCACAAAATCAAGGGTGCCAAACTCTATACCGCCGAATGGAAGGGTGACTCCCGAGGTTACAAACTCACGGACAAAGCAACCTATAAGTTTCTAGAAGCCGCTCAGAAGCTTGGTATCAAGAACTTGCATGTCCACAAAGGTCCCACCATCTTGCCGCTCAATCGCGATGCGTTTGATGTAGCCGATGTTGATGATGCAGCGACTGATTTCCAAGGTTTGAATTTTATCATTGAGCATTGCGGTCTGCCACGCCTTGATGATTTCTGCTGGATCGCAACGCAGGAAACCAATGTCTATGCGGGTCTCGCTGTGGCGTTGCCATTCATTCATTCGCGGCCTGCGTATTTTGCCCATATCATCTCGGAACTGCTGTTCTGGCTTGGGCCAGACAAAATTCTCTATGGCAGCGATTACGGCATTTGGACGCCAAAGTGGTTGGTGGACAAGTTTATGGCCTTCGAAATCCCAGACGATATCAGCAAAGAAACGGGTCAGGTTCTTACCCATGAATTTAAAACCAAGATCCTCGGTCTCAATGCCGCAAAACTCTATGGCATAGATATCGAAGCCCAGAAAAAAAAGATCAAGGCGGGCGGTGGTTATGCCCATCTCTCCGAAGCTGTTCACACAAAAGGGTGAGTAGTATGAATATTTTTGTAGCAAGTGACAGACAAGCCCAGGTTTGGGCTTGTCTGCAGGATGTCACCGACCCTGAACTTGATGAGTCGGTGGTTGAGTTGAATTTTGTAACGAACGCTGATGTGGATACGGGCAACCACGTTCATATCGGATTCCGTTTGCCGACGTATTGGTGCGCCGCCAATTTTTCATTCCTGATGGCCGATGATATGCGTCGTGCCGTGAGTGTGTTGGACTGGGTTGAAGGTGTGACAGTGGTGCTTGGTGAGCACATGTATGCTGACAAGATCAATGCTGGCCTTGCCCAAGGTCTCTCGTTTGAGGAGACCTTCGGTTCGGAAGCTGATGGCAACCTTGATGAGCTGCGACAAACATTTCTGGTTAAAGCGTTTCAACGGCGGCAAGTGGCATTATTGAATTACCTGACCGCTGCTGGACATCTTCCAGAAAAAATCATTACGCTCACATTGAGCGATCTTGAATGCTTGTTTCTGGATGTTGCAGGTGAAAAACTGGTGCAGCGCTATTTCGAACGACGTCACGTGATTGGGCCTATTCGACCCGATGCATTGGCTTTTATCACGCCGGAAGGTACTGCACTTAAAAGTGAACACTATGCAACATATGTTTCGGGTCTTCGACGCGTCGGCGTGAATGCCGAATTCAATGGCGCCCTATGTCGTGGGCTGCTTGCGGTACGTTTTGATCTCGATACGCCGTTCACTCCAAAATCTCAAATGCAAGTCGGTTCGCCAACTGCGGTTTAAAGCTGACCAATAAAAATAAATAGTAATTGTAAAGTGAGGATATCCGATGCCAAAAATCATGCTCCATGACGAAGCAGCGCGCGAGGCACTGGGACGAGGCGTCGCCAAACTTGCAAAAGCCGTGCGCGGAACACTTGGTCCCAAAGGCATGAACGCAATCATGGACCGTCCGATTGGCACACCTATTGTGTCGCGTGATGGCGTGAGCATCGCCAGTGAAATTGAACTGGAATGTCCGTTTGAAAATATGGGCGCACAAGTACTCCGTGAAGTATCAAAACAAACCAATGAGGTCGCAGGTGACGGTACTACGACCGCAACGGTGCTTGCGGACGTGTTGGTACAGGAAGGTCTAAAATGTTTGGCCAATGGCGCCAATCCAGTGGAGCTGGTTGAAGGTCTCGAACTGGCCGTAATTGAAACCATTGCGGCTTTGAAGCGGTCCGCCAAAGCTGTCAATGGTCCTGCTGGTTTGCTTGCTGTCGCAAGCATTGCCGCCAATGATGCAGCTCTTGGAAAAATGGTGGCTGAGGCCTTTGAACGTGCCGGTAATCATGGCATTGTTGCAGTAGAGTTTGGCAATACCGTGGAAACAACGTTAGAGGTGATTGAAGGCATGGCTTTTGAGCGCGGCTATCTCTCACATCACATGGTAACCGATGTTGAGAAGATGCAAGTTGTTCTTGATAGCCCTTATATTCTGATGACAGACCATAAAATCCAAACCATGGATCAATTGCATGGCGTTTTGTCACTTATTGAAAAAAGTGGCCGGCCCTTGCTGATCATTGCCGAAGAGGTGGCGCCTCCGGTTATTATGCAGTTGCTTGAGCGCCGCGAGAAGCACAATTTTAAAGTGGCCGCTATCCATCCTCCTGAATATGGTCATTGGCGAAAGGCCATGTTGGAAGACATCGCCATCACAACGGGCGGGCGTGTGATTTCCGTTGATTTAGGCGGAAAGCTTGAAAAAGCTGAACTGCATGATTTGGGAACAGCTCGCCAAATACGTATTTCGTCGTCCAAAACACTTATCACTGCTGGCAATGGAGACCCGAAGAAAGTTACGGCGCGTCGCGAACAAGTGATGCGCCAGTATGATGCTGCACCTGAGAATATTGAACGTGATAAGTTCCAAGAACGTATTGCCAAGCTGTCCGGCGGCACAGCCATGATCATGGCAGGAGGAGCAACGCCCGTTGAACAAAAACGCCGTACGCAATTGATTGAAGACTCGATTAACGCAACGCGTGCCGCAATCGAAGAAGGTGTTGTGCCTGGAGGTGGTTTGGCGCTTCTTAAAATTGCGCCGCAACTTGATAAAATGATCAAGGGGCTCACCGGCAGCAAGAAGCAGGGTGCTGAACTTCTGCAACGCTCTTTGAGCATGCCGTTATTTTATATTGCTGCCAATGCTGGCCTCAACGGCGCATCGGAGGTCGCGAAAGTCTCGAAGGGAACCAATGGTCATGGGCTTGATGCTCGAAATGGCACGTTAGTTGACATGGTCACTGCTGGTATTATCGATCCAGTGAAGGTTTCCTACAGTGCCGTGCGCAACGCGGCTTCGGTTGCCGGACTTATCCTGACCACACAAACGCTGATCGCCAAAAAGCCCGATGATTTCGATCCAACTTCTGGCCCAGCTTTGGGTGGTGGAGCGGAATTACTGTGAGTTAAAAATATTTGGGAGATATGCTGTGACGAATGCAGAACTGGTAAATGCCGATGTGAACAAGACTGCGCCTGAACTGGTGTTTCGACTCATCTACCGCAGCAAAAGCAAAATACCTGCTGCGCGGCTTGATTTTGAACTGGGTAATATCCTGCGTACGGCACGTGCAAAGAATACCAGTCTTGGAATAACCGGTGCGTTGCTTTTCTATGAAGATTGGTTCGCCCAAACCCTTGAGGGTGGTGAGAAGACCGTTCGCGCACTCTATGCGCATATAGAACAAGACCCCCGTCATTTTTCGGTTCAGTTATGCGAAGAAGGTGGCTCTAAACCGAGGGCTTTCTCGCGTTGGGCCATGGCAATGGTTGGTGAACATGGCCACTTCGATATTCCTCTTGCCGCTACAACCAGTGGCACAACGGAAGCGGCAGTGAGAAGTACAACGCCTGAACAAGACAAAATTCTAAGCATCATGCGTGACACGACACGAGGATATGGCCGCGGTTCATAGAAGTAGTTTATGCGAACGACACTAAATTTGTATTGTGAAAATGAGTGTCATTATCCATGCCAACTAACAAAAGCATTGCCTTTCTTGCGGCCTTGGAGCAAAAAATACTTTGGCTTTCCATGTGGACAATTCATAATGCAAATCATCTGCGAGAAAATGTTGATGGCCTGAAAGTGGGTGGACACCAAGCGTCTTCCGCATCACTTGTAACCATCATGGCTGCGCTATATGGAAAAATTCTCAGGCCACAGGATCGTGTTGCTGTAAAGCCGCATGCAGCGCCGGTGTTCCATGCCTTGCAATACTTGTTCGGAAATCAAACCCGCGAAAACCTTGTTAATTTTAGAGGCTTCAAAGGGGCGCAGTCATATCCTTCCCGAACCAAGGACGTGGACGATGTGGATTTCTCCACGGGTTCCGTTGGCTTGGGCGTTGCGCAAACATTGTTTTCGTCATTGGTGCAAGACTACGTGAAAGCCCATGGTTGGGCCAAGGACTGGCCGGAAGGCCGGATGATCGCTCTGGTCGGTGACGCGGAGCTTGATGAGGGAAATATTTTCGAAGCCCTGCTCGAAGGATGGAAGCATGGTCTTCATAATTGCTGGTGGGTAGTGGATTACAATCGCCAGAGCTTGGACGCGGTTATTCGTGAAGGTCTATGGCAGCGCTTTGAAACAATTTTCCAGAACTTCGGCTGGGATGTCGTGATCCTTAAATATGGCTCCTTGATGCAGTCCGCATTTGCCGAACCAGGCGGCGAACGATTGAAGCAGTGGATCGACTCCTGCCCTAATCAGCTTTACTCCGCCCTTGCCTACCAGGGTGGTGCGGCCTGGCGCAAACGCCTGTACGATGAAATTGGGGATCAGGCTGAGACAACCCGTCTGATCGAAAACCATTCAGACTCTGACCTCGGAAAATTGATGACCAACCTCGGTGGTCATGACTTGCCGGGATTGGTTAAGGCGTTCGAAGCTGCCGCACAGCATGACCGCCCCACCTGTTTTATCGCTTACACCATCAAAGGCTATGGTCTGCCATTTCAAGGGCACAAGGATAATCATGCAGGCCTCATGAACCCCTCACAGATGTCGGTCTGGCAAAAGCAGATGGGTGTGCGTGCAGGTCATGAATGGGAAAAGTTTGAAGCGCTCTCCATTTCCGAAGACAATTTCGAATCCGCATTGAAGCAAGTGCCGTTTGTCCAGCGTGGAAAGAGGCGATTGTCTGCGGCAGCAATTCCGGTGCCTGAAACTCTGACCTATCGCCTCGCATCGACAATGTCGACGCAAGCAGGCTTTGGTCTCATCTTGAGCGAGATCGCATCTTCGAATGAAGTTTTGGCTGACCGAATTGTAACGACCGCACCGGATGTGACGGTTTCCACCAATCTCGGGGGATGGGTCAACAAGCGCGGTCTGTTTGCCCGCGCATCAATGGCCGACACTTTCAAAAAAGAAAAAATCCCGTCCACATTCACATGGGAGTTCTCGCCACAAGGACAACATCTAGAACTGGGCATCGCCGAGATGAACCTGTTCATCATGCTCTCAGCGCTCGGTCTGTCGCATTCGATCAATGGTGAACGCCTGATCCCCATTGGCACGCTCTACGATCCCTTTATCGAACGCGGCCTCGATGCCTTAAACTATGCCTGTTATCAAGGTGCGCGCTTTATTGTTGTGGCCACACCTTCCGGCATATCCCTGGCCCCTGAAGGCGGCGCACACCAATCCATTGGCACTCCTTTGATCGGACTCAAACAGGATGGCTTGGCAGCCTTTGAGCCCGCCTATGTTGATGAACTCGCCGTATTGTTGTGCTGGTCATTTGAATATGTGCAGCGTGATGGCGAAGGCGATCGTGACGAAACAAACTGGCTGCGCGATGAAACAGGGGGATCGGTCTATTTCCGCCTCTCCACGCGGACCCTTGAGCAACCCGACCGTGCCATGACGCCGGAGCTTTCGCGTGACATCATCAATGGCGCATACTGGTTGCGCGAACCCGGCCCGAATGCCGAAATCATGATTGCCTACACAGGCGTGATCGCATCTGAAGCCATTGCAGCAGCAGGGTTAATTGCTGAAGATCGACGCGATGTTGGAATTCTTGCAATTACCTCGGCAGATCGGCTCAATGCGGGCTGGCAGGCCGCCGAGCGCTCACGGCAGCGTGGCAGCAAAAGTGCAACCAGTCACATCGAACGATTGCTGGCACCTCTCTCACGCGACTGCGCTATCATCACGGTGATTGATGGTCATCCTGCAACACTGGCTTGGATCGGCGGTGTGCAAGGTCATGTGGTCAAAGCGCTTGGTATAGAGCATTTCGGTGAGACTGGAACGATTCAAGACCTTTACCATCACCATGGAATCGACGCGAATGCCATCCTTCATGCCGCACAAGCTGCTGTCGTTGGCCGACCCTTGCGGTATGTAAGAGCTCTTGCTTAATGTAACGAACCTCTCTCTACCGTAATCCGTTCAGCGCCTTTTGAGGATCGTCCATGATTTTTTCCAAGATTCTAATAGCCAATCGAGGTGAGATCGCCATCCGTGTGATGCGCGCTGCGACAGAACTTGGCAAGCAGACGATTGCGGTTTATGCGGAGGAAGACAAACTTTCGTTGCACCGGTTCAAGGCTGATGAAGCCTATCAGATCGGCGAGGGTTTAAGCCCTGTTGGAGCTTATCTCAGCATTGCGGAAATCATCCGTGTCGCCAAAATGTCAGGCGCTGATGCCATCCATCCTGGTTACGGATTGCTGTCAGAGAGTCCGTACTTTGTGGAAGCCTGTGATAAGGCTGGCATTGTGTTTATTGGCCCTAAAGCCAAGACCATGCGCGCACTTGGTGACAAGGCGAGTGCGCGGCGTGTTGCGGTGGCGGCTGGCGTTCCCGTTATTCCTGCCACAGATGTTCTGGGCGATGATTTTGATCTCATCAAGCAGCAGGCGACGGCAGTTGGATTTCCGTTGATGCTCAAAGCCTCTTGGGGCGGGGGCGGGCGCGGGATGCGCGCCATCAACGGGCCAGAGGACCTTGAGGATAAAGTGCGTGAAGGACGGCGCGAAGCTGAAGCCGCTTTCGGCAATGGCGAAGGTTATCTGGAGAAGATGATCCTGAGGGCTCGCCACGTCGAAGTACAAATCCTCGGCGACAAACATGGCAATATTTATCATCTGTTTGAACGTGATTGCACGGTTCAACGCCGTAATCAAAAAGTGGTCGAACGTGCACCCGCACCTTATCTGACCGAGGCGCAACGTCAGGAGATTTGCGAGCTTGGACGTAAGATTTGCGCACACGTAAATTATGAGTGTGCTGGAACCGTTGAATTTCTGATGGATATTGGTTCGGGAAAATTCTACTTCATTGAAGTGAACCCGCGCGTGCAGGTGGAACACACTGTTACCGAAGAGGTAACGGGCATCGACATCGTGCAAGCGCAAATCCAGATTGCTGAGGGCGCTACTTTGGCCCAATCCACAGGTGCCGCCTCGCAAGCTGATGTGAAGCTGCGCGGCCATGCCATTCAATGCCGCATCACCACGGAAGATCCGCAAAACAACTTCATCCCTGACTATGGGCGCTTGACAGCCTATCGCGCCGCGACAGGCGCGGGTATTCGTTTAGATGGTGGCACAGCCTATGCGGGCGGGGTGGTCACACGCCATTATGACTCGCTGCTGGTCAAACTCATTGCGTCAGCACAAACACCTCAGAAGGCAATTGCCAGGCTTGATCGCGCTCTTCGCGAATTCCGCATTCGTGGTGTTTCCACCAACATTGCCTTCGTTGAAAACCTCCTGAAGCATCCTACCTTCCTCAACGATACCTGTACCACCAAGTTTATCGACACCACGCCCGAACTTTTTGTGTTCAAAAATCGGCGTGATCGCGCAACCAAGATTCTGACTTACATCGCCGACATCACAGTGAATGGACATCCCGAAACGGTAGGACGAACGAGACCGTACCAACGCTTGACGACGTTGCGCGCACCCGCGTCACATTCAGCACCACAAGATGGCTTGCGGCAGATGTTGTTGCGTGACGGTCCGCAAGCGATTGCGAACTGGATGGCACAGCAAAAACGTGTTCTGATCACGGATACGACGATGCGTGATGGTCACCAAAGCCTGCTCGCCACGCGTATGCGCTCCATTGACATGTTGCGGGTGGCACCGGCTTACAACGCAAACCTGCCGCAACTCTTTTCGGTTGAATGTTGGGGCGGGGCGACTTTCGATGTGGCCTATAGGTTCTTGCAGGAATGCCCATGGCAGCGCCTGCGCGATCTCCGTATCCTGATACCAAACCATCTTCTGCAAATGCTGCTACGTGGTGCCAATGGTGTTGGCTACACCACTTACCCCGATAACGTGGTTAGATCATTTGTTCTGCAAGCGGCTAAAACTGGCGTTGATGTGTTTCGCGTGTTTGACTCACTCAATTGGGTCGAGAATATGCGTGTGGCCATGGATGCAGTGCTGGAGGCGGGTAAAATCTGTGAAGGCACAGTCTGTTACACGGGTGATATCCTTGATCCGGCTCGGGCCAAATATGATCTCAACTATTATGTGCGCAAAGCCAAGGAGCTTAAAGGTGCAGGCGCTCATGTCCTCGGTCTCAAAGACATGGCTGGCCTGTTAAAGCCTGCCGCCGCACGAGTCCTTATCAAAGCGTTGAAAGACGAGGTGGGGCTTCCCATTCATTTCCACACCCATGATACGTCTGGCATTGGCGGAGCGACTATACTTGCCGCCTGTAATGCAGGTGTTGATGCAGTGGATGCAGCGATGGATGCATTTTCGGGCGGCACCTCGCAACCCTGCCTCGGTTCTATTGTTGAAGCTTTGCGCCATACTGAGCGCGACACAGGGCTTGATATAAAATCCATCCGCAACATCTCTGAATACTGGGAGCACGTGCGCCAACAATATGCGGCGTTTGAAACTGGGTTGTCTGCACCAGCTTCTGATGTTTATCTCCATGAAATGCCCGGCGGTCAGTTCACTAATCTCAAGGCGCAGGCGCGCAGCCTGGGTCTTGAAGATCGTTGGTCGGAAGTTTCTCAAGCCTATGCCGATGCCAACATGATATTTGGCGATATTGTCAAGGTCACGCCTTCGTCAAAAGTAGTGGGTGACATGGCACTGATGATGGTATCGCAGAAATTATCCCGCGCTCAAGTCGAAGACCCTTCAATTGACGTGGCGTTCCCTGATTCCGTTGTTGACATGCTGCAAGGTAATCTCGGCCAACCCGATGGCGGCTGGCCCCCAGCCATTGCCGCAAAAGTTCTGAAAGGCGAAGCGGCAATTACCCATCGCCCCGCTGCTAATCTTCCAGCCATCGATTTGGAAGCCACGCGAGCCAAACTCAAAACTGATCTGAAAGTCGGTGTTGATGACAATGAAGATGAAGTGGTCGATGATGAAGACTTGAATGGCTACCTAATGTATCCAAAGGTCTTCATGGATTACCGCACCCGCCACCATCTTTATGGTCCGGTGCGCACCCTGCCCACTCAAACTTTCTTCTTCGGCATGGAGCCGGGCGAGCAGATCACCGCTGAAATTGACCCTGGCAAGCGTCTTGAGATCGTGCTGCAGACAGTGGGTGCGACGTCTGACACCGGCGATGTAAAGGTTTTCTTCGAACTCAATGGCCAACCCCGCGAAATCCGCATTCCCAATCGCAGTGTCAAAGCCAAGGTGGTTGCACGACACAAGGTGCAAGACGACAATTTTGCGCATATCGGAGCGCCCATGCCGGGGCTGGTCGTAGGTATTACTGCGAAAGTAGGAGACATGTTGAGCAAAGGTGATCCCATCTTGCAACTCGAAGCCATGAAAATGCAAACCTCAGTGGTCGCCGAACGCGCAGGAAAGCTTACCGTCATCCATGTCAAAATCGGCGATAGTGTTGAAGTAAAGGATTTGGTAGCTGAAATGGCATGAAGTCAAAGAAGTAGGCATTATACCAACGGCATTGAACTCTGACTTACGGGGGATTTCTTTTTGACTGAAGTTCTGATTCAGTGGCGCTGGAAGGAGCAGCAGCCATGCCATCAGCCGTGAGTTTGAGAACTGACTACAGTGTGTTCAGCCCCGGCATTTGATGGTACGATTTTGACTATCGAATGGAAGGAGGCACTATGGGCTAGGTTCTTCACGGTAGCGCCACGACAACTGAGGCTGTGCGTCGAGCGATGCAGAGGATCGGTCGCAATGCCGCACCTGCCCATGAGCCCCTGTGCAAGTTCAGGCATTGTGACATCCGGCTCCGCATCTACTTGGGTGATCAGAAAATCCAGATGGTTGCTCAAAGGGCCTTGCCAGCCGGACGACTCAGCCGCCGCGAAGCGAATGAGCCCTCGCGAGCAAAACGCCCGGCCCCGCGCACCGCCGAACTTTCTCTTACCGCAAAATGACATGCTGCAGCCCGCCGTGACATACCTCCGTCAACAGCGGCAACAACACGTTCACGAAGATCAACAGAGTAACTTCGAATCATGATCCACCTCCTGCACCAGTGAATCATGTAAAACAGACCTTATGAATCCCACCGATTAACAAAATCAGCACGATGCTCTAACCAAACTGGGTAATGAAAACCGGGTATTTTGTGATACCGAAGACGAGTCACGGGGCGTGACATTGCACGACAATTAAAATTCTATCTGGGCTATCTTCGTAGGGTAAGGCAAGTTCTGCGCAAGCTCATATGGATAATTCTTTGGTATGTTGATTTTTGTCCAAAGGATCAGCGTAAAGCGTGGTCCTAGAATCCAACTCCCCAGTTCATTCTAGGACCACAGCTTTTTTATTTTAGTCTTCTGCATCCAGCAAATGGTTTAGCCAACCAGCCAAGTTGAACGTGTAAGCGGATTTTATTCTTATAAGTTTAACCGCTGCACGGCAAGGTCACTGGCAATATCCGAATAGGGTTTGTGCTTTCCGTACAAGTAGCCTCGCATTATTTTGCGACCCTCGTTCAGAAGTGCCATCACCTGTTGTTGTGTTTCAACGCCTTTTGCCACAACCCGAATCCCAAGGTCACGACCGATTCTCGGAACTGCACGGACGACGCCAGATTGGCAGAAAGATCAAATATTCCCGCCACGAATCAACGGTCAATCTTTACTTTGTTGAAAGGAAAGCGCTGCAGGTAACTCAGTGAGGAAAAGCCAGTATCAAAATTATTAAACACAATTAATACTCCAAGCGTATGGATTTTTAGTAATGATTTATCTGTGATGGACTCATTTGAGAGAATGACGGTTTCGGTTATTTTGAGGATGAGGTGTGTTGGATGATTCCAACGCATGAGTGCCTCATAACATTCGACGACACCCGTGCCGTCTTCAACAAAGGGTTGATTGTAGAATTCTAGCTGCTCATTGGTCATGGCAACGCATAACTCCTGTTCCAGTTGCTTGCGGTGCTGAATATCGGTCCGCAACTCAAAGTCAAAAATGCGGTGGCCGTTGCGGCCTGCTGCTTTAGCCCGGTACATTGTGAAATCAGCGTCGCAACAGTTCTTCTGCGTCGGTGGCTTGGGTGGGAAACATGAAAATGCCAACACTTTTTCAGCCTAACATGCTGCTGAAAAAGTCCTCGTATTTGGTTTTTTGATGTGATTCAGTCTGTCTTGCCAGATGGAGTGATTTGCGATGCGCGGTGGTTCTGATGAGACGAGAGCTTTTTTCTTACATCGATACCGAAGACCAGATTGCAAGCGAACATGCGTTGCGGGCGATCCGGGCCTTGGTTGAGGAGGTGCTGGAAGGTCTGTCGCGGGGGTTCTCGAAGTTCTATTCGCACACAGGCCGCCCGTCGATACCGCCTGAGCAACTGCTGAAAGCCTCGCTGTTGCAGGCGTTCCTCACCATCCGGTCTCGAAGATCGGCAAGGTGCGCAAAACTTCCGTCGATGGCCGCACCACACGGCACGAGGGCTACGGGATCAGCCAGCGCACCCGCAAGCGCATCGAGGAAAGTTTCGGCGGGTCAAGACCATCGGCGGCGCTGTAAAGCTCAAACTCCGGGGCATCGCAAAGGCCAACGGCTTCTTCACACTACAAATGATCGCTTACAATCTCATCAGGATACCAAAACCGCTGGTGACAACGGTCTGAAAGACGCAAAAACGAGCTAGGCAAACGTAAAAACCTGCTCAGCAAGCACGCGATCAACCCCAACCCACATGAAAAAAATCAGGACTGAAATTCAGACTTTTTCAGCAACATGCTAAATATAACACGAAATCAACAACCGTGGCGACAGCTAAAAAGCCAACGCCCGGTATAAAGATGAGGACTATAATGTTACGATTCCCCGCGTGTTGTAAAGTTCACGCAATCCCATGAGTCCACCAATTGCTTCATATGCAGCTTTCTGTAGCTCAGCATGCGGCAGGCTGTTAACTGGTCGACCGCGCCAATAATTTATTTCTGCATTTTCATGTTTATACGCCTCCCTGCAAATGGTGTACCCAAAACTTTGGTTCTCACTTAAAGTTATGCGCAATCAGGTGATAAATGCTGAAGAAAAGTGATTAAAATGGTCACCCAGTAAATTGTATGTCCATAGCGCGATTGGAACTGAATATTTTTTTAGCATATTGCATTTCTGCATTATGAGAGCACACTCCTCAATTTGTCTTGCAACCTCAGATTGACGAATTCGCAGCGTCTCGAGATGGTTCAGCAACACACTGGCTGTCAACTCGTTGCCTAGGATGTCAGTACCATTTGCAATCAGCAAACGGATTTGCGCTATGCCGATTCCCAACCGTCTTAAGGTCAATACGTCCTTGAGGCGGCAAACATCAGAATTCATGTAAGTCCTGAAACGTCCATGGCGTGGTGGTGAAAGCAAGCCCTCACGCTCGTAAAACCGGATTGTTTTTGGGTCAATGCCCGTTTCTGTGGCGAGTTCACCTATGAACATGAATCCGCCAAGGTGCGGTGTTTCGTTTAGTTGTTGCGTTTCGTCAAACTCAACTGTTGTGACTGTGCCTACCGTGCCATCCATATTATTTACCTGATCCCTTATATGTTATTGTTCATGACATTTACGAACAACGCATTGGTCAAGTGCGAAGTGCCCCCGCTGCGGCTCTTTCAAGACGCAATATTATGCGGCAATTCTTTCGATCTCGAAATCATTTTCAAGCACGGAATGGTGAATGCCGGATGCATGGCGCAACTGGTGCAGCATCTCGTCAGTGATTTCCCAATGGCCCGCAATGGCACTGACGGCCCCATATTTGCGAGGCTCGCCAATTCTTTCGCCTGCACAGGCAAGGCGCCGCAATATTCTTTCCATTCGCAAATCAATGACTGAAACAACAAACGAAAGCCCGGCTATTTGGCCAACCTCATAAAGTGCGATCAGCAGTTCCGCCGATGCTTGATGAACACCTTGCTTGCACCATTTGGAGGCAAGGTCCGTATCAACACAATAGCGACTGCTTTCCCAAATTGTAGGATTCCGAAAAATCTTGCCCTCTGGCAAGAGGTCGTAAAACGTGTCAGCCAACATGTTTGGGCCAGTCGAAGGTAAGAGCCGCAGAGAACCAACAACCCTTTTACCCGAGTCATCCAGTGCCAGCACATATAGTGGTTTCAACATGTCATATGAATCAATTTCATATTCACCGGATACATTGACTTCCCAGCCTAACCGGTCGTGAAATACGCGCTTGCGCAATCTAAACATCTGGTCGAGATCGCTTGCATAGTTTAGATAGTTTAGTCCGTTTACCAATCTGATCATGCGAGTCTCCTCTAACTGACGATCAGATATTACAGTGGGTATCCTTGTGTGGAACTGCCATTAATAGCAGGCTGGTTGCAAACCTAAATCAAACCACGCAACATTGCGGAGGCAACCGCATGGGTGGTGTTTAGACTTCCCAATTTGTGTCTGGCGTTTTCCAGGAAAAATCTCACCGTGCGCGCGCTGATACCTAGCAATATACCGGTATCCTCATATGTTTTTCCCTCTGCGCTCCATTTGAGACACTCCATCTCCCGGTCCGTCAAAGACAGTGTCTCTGTTGCATCGGAACCCAGGCTGTCTCCCAAAACACGCTGGTGGAAAAAATCGGCTATAATTCTCATTTCCCGTAAATGGCTTCGTTTGAAGTTGTTCCATTCACATTGTGAGAAATCAGCTGTCACACTGAAAATTGCAGTCTCACCATGAAGGCCATGCAATGGAAACGTCAAACCCCGCTTGCCAACGGAAAATTCAGAGGCCTCACCGAACATTTTTTTCTGGGCTGGTGTAAGACTTTCAATATCGCTCCAATCAATAGGCAGCATGCTTCCCATGCCGAGCCGGACGATGGGATCAATGGAAACATATTCTTCTGTTTCGTATCGCTGCAACCAATCATTTCTGTAGGTACTGTGCACGTAGAACTGACGTGTGGTTCGCGTCGGCATATTGACACCGAGATAGGCTATATTGCCGAGCCCATATAGTTTACAGGTAGAGCGAAAGAAAGCATCACCTTCCTGCCCCTTATTCAAGGGTTTTATCAAGTCAAAAATTTCAAGGAAAATCTTGTCCAGCATAATATGTGATGGTTGCTTTCATGTGTTGGCCATATAAACTGAACGCACAACAAACTAACCATTCACAAACTAATGACAAAACTAAAACGTTCAAATTCTGATTTCGTTCCACCTGCCTCATAATTTTCATGACCCGCGAATTAAAACGCAACTAGGCATGAATTTATCCTGTGTGTGTTTGGAAAAATTAACATTACCACGCCGCAGGCCTATTAAAGTTTTGATATAACACTTGCAGCATCTATTATATATACTCGTGAGTGTTTGCCCAATTGCATTTGAAAACGCCAAATCAATAAAAAATAATATATTTTCAATTCACATTAAAGCAACTTCGCTTGTCATTCGCTTGGTCAATTAAGCGATTAAATTCCATTAAAAGCTGAATTATTTTCAATCCAATCATTTTCTGTAAATGACAATCCAACACAGAAAATGCTGGCTACTGCGACCGTTCCAAATGTGAATTTGTAAACTCACATTACATATATGCGACAAAATTACTAAAGCATCAAATGTGTGAAAATTTATCCTAGACGGCTGAGTTACCTTATAGTTGGTGGTTTGATTTTTTCTTAAACATCAGGTGCCTTACAGGACGTAGAAAGCAAAATTTAATACACCTTAGAATGCGTTTTGGTCAGTAAAAATGAAAAAAAATGCACGTGACCAACCGTTTTAGCTTGGTATGAACAGGGGATGAACCTTCTGGACAAATTTACGCCACGTCAAAAATCAAACCGCAATCGCTTCTTATGAATATAAACCGTTAAATATGCTTATATTATTAATTTAGTTTGATAAAGAATTGTTTTTTGCAGGTTAGTTTGTCATGGGGGTAATTTTGCATGTCATTACATTATAAGTAAATATCTACAGTAGCTGTAATATTATACATCATGAGTATAATATTTAATATGCTGTATGTAAATATAACAGATTAATATAAACAATAATGATTATGTATTATAGCTAATTATATTGGCAATATGTAAAGAAGTATATTGTTAGTTTTGAGTTTTTAACAAAAAATTAATAATTAATTAACTATATATAAACAAATGCTGGTCCCCAAGTGCCATGTTTTTTCATAAATCATAGGTAAAAAGACCTATTATTTTGGATAAGGAGTCAAAATGATCATTATTGTTGACGAGCGGTTAGAAGTCACTGAAGCTTACTGTGCCAGCCTTGGCCGCGAGGGGGTGTCCACTACGGGGTTTAATCACGCAGAATTCGAGGGTTGGTTTCATTCAGCAGCGCTGCATGATCTTGCTGCCGTGGAGACAATCATTATTGGTAGTTTTCCGGATCGTGAGCGGACAATCAGCGCTGTCAAATTGCGCTCAAACATTCCGATTATTGCCGTGAATGAAACCGTTGGACTCGAATCCACGCTGAATTTGTTTTCAACGGGTGCAGATGATGTCGTTCGAAAGCCAGTTCATGCGCGCGAGTTTATTGCACGTATTGGAGCCATAAAACGCCGCGTATGTGGTGTGCCACGCCAGTCTGAATTTGGTCATCTGAAGATCTATTTCGATGGCCGTGATCCGGAAATCTACGGACACGTTATGGTGTTGCCACGACGTGAGCGCCGTATTCTGGAGTATCTTGCTGCTAACCGCATGCGACGGGTCAACAGATCCCTGATATTCAACGCCGTATATGGCCTCTTTGACGAGGATGTAGAGGAAAGCGTCGTTGAAAGCCACATTAGCAAGCTTCGCAAGAAACTGAAGCGCGCATTGGGTTATAATCCCATCGATACCAAGCGGTATCTTGGCTATCAATTGGTTGGTCCTAGCGAAATGTCCCATGCAAATGCCGTTTGTATTGGCACTGATGGTTATGTGGCAAACATCGGAGACATGATCGGTAACAAGCGAACCGAAATTGCCAACACCAATTCGGAATTTACAACACCAGTTGAATTGCTTGCAGAAGCGGCGTAGGAATTTGGTTCATTCATGCCATCAACTGTAGCGGAGTTTCACACGCTCTCTAATCCACTAGCTGTACCGCTACCTCAGCGAAAAGTTAGTGCTAACAGGTGAATCCTGTGTTTGGGCCAATGCATTATAAAGCTTGGGACCGATAGTCAATGCCTTGTCCAATTTAGGATCCCCCGGCTAGCTCTGTGCGGTGATGCCGAAGTATATCGGTAATCCCCCCAAAAAGTCCTGCTATCTGATGCACACATCTTTTTGGCTTGATGACTGCGGGCTTTACTGATTCAATCTGAAGAGATTGAATCAGGAGGCAAAGATGAGCTTGTCGGGTTTAGAAATTGATCGTTTTTCGGTGGGCGGGTTTGGTGATCTGCGCCTGCAAAAAAAGGGGCTTGGTGTCATCAGGCGCTTGCTGCGCATCCTGGCTCGTGCATTCTGGAACTTGGCGGCGGGCTGAGACGTGGGGAGATCGGGTTTGGCCGTTTCCTGCGCAATCCTGAAGTGACTGTTCAAGCATTGAGCGAAGCTGTAGGCGACAGAACCGACGAACGGGTTCAAGGCCGGGATATTCTGGCCATTCAGGATGCCAGCGAGATTGTTCTGGGCGGCCCGAAGCTGCGGCAGGCCGGTTTTGGGCCGGTTGGCAGGGGCGGCTTTCTGGATGGGGTTCTTGTGCACCCTGTTCTGGCCGTTGATGCGGCCAGCGGAGAGCTTGTTGGCCTTGCTGACATTGCCGTGTGGAACTGCGACAAACCGATCACGACGCACCATGCAAAGCGGCCTTTGGCACAAAAGGAATCGCAGAAGTGGCTGAATGGAGCAAGGCGGGCGGGCGAGGTTTTGGCGAAGGCTGCCCGCATTACGGTTGTTTCTGATCGGGAAAGTGATCTCTACGAAGACTTTGCGTGCAAACCTCAAAATGCACATGTGCTGATCAGGGCCAGCGCAAACCGCAACCTTGCGAATGGCACAAAGCTGTTTGACCATGCGGCGATGCTGGCCGAGGCCGGTCGCTTTACGGTGACGGTTGCTGCCAGCCCAGGACGGCCTGCCAGAGAAGCGAAACTCGCATTGTGCTTTGGACCCGTCAGCATCAAGCGCCCGGAACGGGGCATGCCAACGGCTGATCTCAAACAACTGCCTGAAACTGTTGCGCTTCATCTGGTTGACATCCGAGAGATTGATGCGCCGAAAGGCGTGGAACCGATCCACTGGCTGTTGTTGACCAGTCATATAATCAAAGCGCTTGGCCATGCCCGCCTGATGCTGGATTTTTACAGGAAACGCTGGATCATCGAAGAGTTCTTCCGGACGCTGAAATCAGCGGGCTTCAAAATCGAAGACGCCAAAATGAGTGATCCTGCCGCCTTAATGAACTTTGCCGCTCTTGCAGCCATTGCCGCCGTCACTGTCACGCAGATGGTGCGCGCCCGCGACAATCCTTCAGGTCAGCTTCTTGCCGACGCCTTTGACCCGGATGACAAGCCGCTGCTGATGGCAATCTGCGGAGACTATGAAGGTGAAACGCCAACGACGCGCTAGAAAAACCCTCACCCGCCCGATACATTGGCCTTCGCCACATGGGTCATCGCAAGGCTTGGCGCATGGACAGGCTATTACAGCAAGCCAGGCCCAGCAACTTTGGCCCGAGGTCTCCAGAAATATCACGCCGTCAAATATGGGGCACAAATAGCAGGGCAATTTGTGTGAATCGAATAGCCTCAATTTTGGGGGGATTACCGCACTTTGCCAATAAATCTTACACGGCTTGCGATTTCAAATTCAACCAGTGACTTTACGGTTTTGGGATCAATGCCTTGCACGCCACGTGGCAATTTTGAAATGCGTTTCAACTGTCCTTTGACTTTTGCGTCGGCAGCATCACGAGTCTGTTCAATAAGGGACTCCAGATAGGCATCGATTGGTGTGTCAAGCTTAACCGACTGGGGATGCTGGCTGCCAAACAACGCGAGAACATAATTTTTGGGGAGCTCGGCAAGGGCTGAAATTGCTGTTTCGATGCCTTTGTAGTTTGAAATGTATCCAAACAGGCCAATAACCTTTGCCCCCTGCGGGAAAGCCATATTTTTTGTGAAACATTTTGTGGTCATCTGTTTCTATGAAAGGCATAGCAGCTTCATCCGAGTAAATGGCAGTAGTTCCCATAGCCACAATTTTTTTGACCGAACATTCACGGCAACATTCGATGACATTGCAGTTGATCATGATATTTCTTTTAAAGGAGTCAGCGGGAAATTTCAGATTTCCGCCCACACCAAAAACGGCTCCGGCCAGATGGATGACATGATCTGGTTTTGTAAACCGGAACACCGCTCGGGTGTCTGAAAAACACTCAAGATCAAGGTCTCCATGGCCTTCAATTGCGATGACGTCAATATTCTTGGCTTTACGTAAAAGCGGAACAATTGCTTGGCCAACAACTCCGCTTGCTCCGGTAACGAGCACCCTCATTTACAATCCCATCTGAGATGGCAAGTTTAATAGTCACAGGAGCTGAATTGGTCAATGTTTTTAATACCTTTAGTTGCAGGCATGATTTCATTTTTATCTGAGATGCCAGATGCCAGATGCTAATTCTAAATCGGAGAGTTTAAAATGCACACTTTCAAATGCGGGTGCTTGTAAGCAATAATATGGCTATACATCGAGCTGCTGGTTGACTGCTTTTGAAAACATCATCAATGGCACTTGTGCGGGCACATTAAGTTCAATTTTTTGTGCCTAACCACGGTTGTTGCAGTCGGAGTGATCGCAATTCTTAAAGGTGTTTGTAATTCGCAGCGATCTCATTTCAAAATGCCCGCATGGTCCGCCCGGCTCTGAACCAGATTGGTGTCCTGCATTTGGGCAAACCCCAAATCCAGAAATTCATTTTGCGGGGTCTGATTAAGGAAAAGCAGCAGCATGTTGTTAATCCCCATGTCGTGAAAATAGGCGGAAAGGCTGCCATTCATGATTTGGGCGCGCATTTCCGTTTTGCTCAAGCGGATTTTCAGGGATGCGTTTGCACTTCGATGCGTGCCGGCTGCCAAAGCGACAACGCAGGCAAAGTCACATCTGCCGTTTTCCATATCCACCGAACCAAAATTTCGTCCGTGTTCATCCGGTTTCGATCTACAGAAGAAGCGAGACGTTGAACATCCCGCAAACAGTATGGCACCAACTTCAACGTCCTTCCCGCGCTTGCGGATAATCCTGCCCAGCTCTATCGCGGCAGCGGTATCTCCTCCATTCGAGCGTATGACAATGGGTAGACCGGTCGTGCCCTGCCGGTTTAAGAATTCTTCGAACTTCGAGGGCGTCTCCACCAGAATTTTACCATCGGCATAAATCCATTCCACGCAAGAAGGTTCGCAATTATCCCGGTTACTGCGGACGATGGCGAAATTCATGGCCGACCCGGAAAAAGCCGGGGCCTTTGTGACAGGTGTTACAACAGTGGAAGGCTGGACAACGGTCACCTTGAAACTCCTGTCAACAATGCAATTGGCAGCAGGTGCGGGTTTTTTACACAATGCCCCATCAACAAGAGTGCCCGCATAGTCAAAATCAGTAACCAGATTTATGGCAGTCATTTCCGCCCGGCTGAGGTAGTGCATGTCGGCAGGTTTTGCGAGTTGCAAAAGGTTCAGCATGTCTGGCTTTATGTCCATCGACACAAGATAGGCAGCAAGCTTGCGGTCATAGGATTTGCCAAGCTTGGTTGTCACTTTGCCGATAATTTTTTTGCGGCTGATGATCTTGCGACTAAGAACTTTCTTGCGGCCATTGATCATCCTGTAGGTTTCATAATAACGCACCCGCTCAAAACTCGGCTGTGTGGTAATCTGGTGCACGCCAACATATCCGCCAGAGCCTGCAAGCCGTCTTTGCCCACCGGCCAAAATGAAGGGACAAGCTGAAACGCAATAGGCATTATAGGTGGTGGCCGTGCCGCGGTAAATTCCGTTCTGCTCTTTGGGCAGCTTGCAGTCCTTGGTTATTGGGCCACAACCCGCATAATAGGTGCCACCCACCGCCACATCAAGCTTGCGGGCCCGGATCATCTGACCCATCGCAAGGGCAGAATCAACATCACCACCAGGTGATGTGATAATAATTGGAAGCCGTTGCTTGCCAAGTTTGGCAAGAAATTTTTTGAAAATGGTTCCGGTATTGCGGGCAATCCGTCCTTCTGCGGCTATCCACTGCGGGCAATTGGGTTCACAACCCGGAACGCTGCTCCGCACAACAGTAAATGTCATGGCGGGGTCTGACGGCTCTTTCACCCGCGTCGTTTTTTTCCCGGCAGCTTCCGTGAAATCTACCTGAAGCAACACACAAGCCAGCACCAACGCAGCGCCCAAAAATCTTGTTATCATCACCGTCCCTAACAACTTACGCGATACTATGGTGCATTTTTGCTGATCCGTAAACGGGAATGGGCAGCTTGGTCGCCCTACGAACGCCTTGACCCCACAATGAGGCGCAACTTCGGTCACCTGAGCCATGGAAGGCAACTCGTCCTTCATGGGCAAGCTGATGGGCTTGGTGATGAATGTGGACAAAATGGTGGGCGGGCAATTCGAGGAGGGTTTGGGAAATTTGAAGCGGGTGTGTGAACGCAGGGATACGGGATGATCTTACACGTTTTCAGGCTGAGTGTTTTCAATCCCCAATTTCAGGGTTTTGATGCGCGACGAAAATACCTTTCGAAACCTTTGTATTCCGTCCAGCATCCACGCGTGGAGGACCGCATACTGGTCTGGATCGGACGGGTCGACGTCCTGCCTGTAAATCGCAATCCTGCTCGCTTTTCTTCCGGGCAATTCCTGCCATTCCAGCTGGTGTCCGAACTCTTTTTCAATAATGTCCTTTTCTACCATGAGTTCCCGGATTGCCGTCTTGAAAGGATCGTTGTGAATATACAATTCAGCGCTGATGCGGCTCTTTTCCGTGCTGATCGTAACGCTGATCACAACGCCGGATCGACTGATGTTGAAGTAATACCAATTGTCGATGCCCGGTCTTCCCATGCGAAAGCTTGGCTCCGGTTTAGCCAGTCAGTTGCGGCGCGGTGGTCTTCCTTGAATTTTTCAGTGACCCAAACGTGATAACTGTTAAACCAGTTTCACCCCAACAGCTTTCCCACAGCCTCTTTCCACCCGGCTAATTTTTTCGCGCGCATCGCGGCATCCATTTTCGGGTTAAAGCGCTTCTGGCGTTTCCATGTCTTGGCGAACACGTCCGGTTTCGCAAGCAGTCCCGCCTGCAATCCCGCGAGATAGGCGGCACCGAGTGCTGTCGTTTCGAGTACGACTGGCCGGTCAACTGGCGCGCCCAGGATATCGGCCAGGAATTGCATGGTCCAGCCCGATGCCGCCATGCCACCGTCAACGCGCAGGATTGTGGTGCCGGATGCACCCCAGTCCTTCTTCATGGCCTCAAGCAGGTCATTGGTTTGGTAGCAAACGGCTTCCAATGCAGCCCGCGCCAGCTCCTTGTTGGTGGTGCCACGGGTGAGGCCGAAAAGTGCGCCGCGCGCATCGGCATTCCAATAGGGCGCACCCAGGCCCACGAAAGCGGGAACGAGATAGACATTCTGGTTTTTATCAGCAAGCTTTGCGAGTGCGCCTGTCTCAGCGGCGTTCTTCACGATCTTCAACCCGTCACGCAGCCATTGCACGCCGGCACCCGCGATGAAGATTGCACCCTCAAGCGCATAAGTGCGTTTGCCGCTCAGTTGATAGGCCACTGTGGTCAGCAACCGGTTGTTCGAGGCAACGGCCTTGTCACCCGTATTGAGCAGTGCAAAGCAACCCGTGCCATAGGTTGATTTCATCATGCCGGGCTCAAAGCAGGCTTGTCCGATGGTGGCGGCCTGTTGGTCGCCCGCCACACCCTGAATGGGAATGGCAGCACCCAAAAGCTTTGCGTCACACACGCCGAAATCAGCGGCACAATCTTTGACCTGTGGTAGCATGGAACGCGGTACGCCAAGTATGTTGAGCAGCTCGTCATCCCACTCACCACTGTGAATGTTGTAAAGCAATGTGCGCGAGGCGTTGGTTGCATCCGTCACGTGGGATTTCCCGCCAGTCAGACGCCAGATGAGAAACGAGTCGATGGTGCCGAAACACAACTCCCCTTTCTCGGCGCGGGCGCGAGCCCCTTTCACGTTGTCGAGGAGCCACGTGATTTTGGTACCTGAAAAATAAGGATCAAGCAGCAGGCCGGTTTTGGCGGTGAATGATTTTTCGTGGCCTTTTTCTTTCAGGGCACCACAAAAATCTGCCGTGCGTCGGTCCTGCCAGACGATGGCTTTGTGAATGGCCTTGCCGGTTTTGCGGTCCCACACCACAGTGGTTTCACGCTGGTTGGTGATGCCGATTGTGCGAATGTTTTGAGGTGATGCGCCGGCTTTTTTGATGGCGGCTTTTGCCGTAAACAAAACCGATTTCCAAATCTCCTCAACATCATGTTCAACCCAGCCTGAATCCGGAAAATATTGCTTGAATTCTTTCTGCGATGAAGCCTTTGGTTTGAGTTTCCTGTCAAACACAATGGCGCGCGATGATGTGGTGCCTTGGTCAATGGCAAGAATGAAATCCGGCATGGTTATCCCTTTGCGCGTTTGACGGCTTTGACTTTGGGAGCAGGCGCCATATGGGCTTGCAGGGCCGATTGTTCGGCGGCAGAAAGATGCAGTCCGAGCTTGGACCTCCGCCAGAGAATGTCATCAGCCGTGCGCGCCCATTCCTGCGCCACGAGATAGTCTATCTCGCGTTCACTGAGCACACCAAAGTTTTTGCCCAAATCAGTGGCGAAGCGCGCGTCTCCCAGCATCTTTTCGGCACGGGTGCCATAGGCGCGGAACAACCGCCGCGCCACATGGGGTTTGAGGAAAGAATACTTGCGTTGAAGATCGTCAATGCGTGTTTCAACTTCCGCATGGCCAAGGTCGCCTCCCGGCAGGGGGCCAGATACCGTCCAAGGTTTCCCGGCATTCGGAAAGAACGGCACGATTTTTTCAAGCACCGCTTCAGCCAGCTTGCGGCTGGTGGTGATTTTACCGCCAAACACGGAGAGTACGGGGGCTTGGCCGTCTGGTGCATCAAGTTTCAAAACATAGTCGCGGGTAGCTTCCTGTGCCTTGCTGGCCCCATCATCATAAAGCGGGCGAATGCCGGAATAGGCCCAGCGCACCTGTGTCCGCGTGACAGGTTTTTTGAAATACTCGCTGACGGCGGCAAGCAAATACTCCGTTTCGCTTTCGGATATTTGAGGTGAACCGGGGTCGCCTTGGTGGTCTTCATCAGTGGTTCCGATCAGGGTGAAGTCCTGCTCATAGGGAATGGCAAAACAAATACGACCGTCGGCATTCTGGAAAATATAGCAGCGGTCGTGATCATAGAGCTTGTCGACAACCACGTGGCTGCCCTTCACCATGCGGATTTTATCCGGCGCATTGCGGCCAACCACTTCGCCCAGCACCTGACTGACCCACGGACCCGCCGCGTTGATGAGCGCTTTCGCTTGAATGGTTTCTGTCACGTCATCATCGCCAACAATGCTGAGCTCCCAGTGATCACCAACCCTGCGTGCCGTCTGGCATTTTGTCCGTGTACGGATTTTCGCACCCCTTGCGTGTGCATCCATCGCATTCAGCACTACAAGGCGTGAATCCTCTACCCAGCAATCGGAGTATTCATAACCGCGCGTAAATTCCTCGCGCAAAGGTCCGCCCGTCACATCGTTGCGAAAGTCAATGCTGCGTGTGGGTGGCAGGATTTTGCGCCCGCCCAGATAGTCATACAGGAACAGGCCCAGACGAATAAGCGGACGCGGACGCAAGCCTTTGTGGTGCGGCAATACAAACCGCAGGGGCCAGATGATATGTGGCGCTGCTTTCAGCAACACTTCACGCTCAATCAGTGCTTCGCGCACCAGCCGGAATTCATAGTGTTCGAGATAGCGCAGGCCGCCGTGAATGAGTTTGGTGGAGGCCGACGATGTTCCCGACGCAAGATCGCCTTGCTCGACAAGAAATACATTGAGCCCACGCCCCTGTGCGTCACGGGCAACACCGCAGCCATTGATACCGCCACCGATTACAAACAGGTCATAAATCATTCCGCGTCTTTCATTGCAGTTTCAGTGTCATTTTTTATATCGGCAATTTCCAGCTGCACGCCATTGTGCCTGCAGAGTTCAACGATGGGGTCCGGAGGCGCCTGATCTGTCACAAACACATCGACATTGGAGAGATGCCCGATGCGCACAGGTGCGGAACGGGTGAATTTTATGGCATCGGAGACGAGCATCACATTGCGCGAATTATTGACGATGGCTTGCGATACGCGCACCTCGCGAACATCAAAATCCAAGAGGGAACCATCCTCATCTATGGCGGAAACACCAATTACCGCATGGTCCACCTTGAACTGCGATATAAAATCAACCGCCGTTTCACCGACGATGCCTCCATCACTGCGGCGCAGGGAACCACCGGCAATGATCACATCAATTTTGGGACATGGCATGAGAATGGTTGCCACATGAATGTTGTTGGTGATGACCAGCAGGCCTTCGTGGCGCACCAGCGCACGCGCCACTTCCTCCGTGGTCGTCCCAATATTGATAAACAGCGAGCAGTTGTTTGGAATAAGCGTTGCCGCACGCTGGCCAATCACCTGTTTTTCTGCCATCGCCAGTTGGCGGCGCGACTCGTAAGCGACGTTTTCGACACCCGACGACAGCATGGCCCCGCCATGGGTGCGCGCCAGGAAGCGTCCATCGCAAAGTTCATTAAGATCTTTGCGGATGGTTTGCGGCGTCACATCAAATCGTGTTGCCAAATCCTCAACCAAGACGACGCTGCTTTGCCGCGCGAGGGTGAGAATTTGGTGTTGCCGTGGACTGAGGACAGTCATTCATGTTTCCATTTCTGATCTCGAAGCTCTTGTTTCACTTTTTTTCGGTTTAAGCAATACTGCGCTGCAAAAAGGTCATTGCATCGCACAACGCTTTCGAAAAATTTCCTATTGACATTCGTTTAATTTCGTTTGTTATTGAACAAGGCACCAACAAATGGGCCATAAATATATTGGGAGGATTCCTTTATGAAAATGAAGCTTCTAGCGACGGCCGCTGCATTAACGCTTTTTGCGTTTGCAAGCCCAAGCTTTGCAGATGAAGCAGCCGCCACGAAATGGATCGATTCTGAATTCCAGCCATCCGCTCTTTCGAAAGAAGACCAGATGAAGGAAATGCAGTGGTTCATCAAGGCAGCCGAGCCTTTCAAAGGCATGGAAATCAACGTGCTGTCGGAAGGCATTCCCACACACACATATGAATCAACTGTTCTCACCAAGGCATTTGAAGAAATTACTGGCATCAAGGTGAACCACCAGATCCTCGGCGAAGGCGAGGTTGTGCAAGCCGTTCAAACCCAGATGCAGACCAACCGCAATCTGTATGACGCCTATGTCAACGACTCCGATTTGATCGGAACACACTCTCGCCTGCAGTCAGCTGTGAACCTTACGGACTTCATGGCAGGCGAAGGCGCTGACGTTACCAGCCCGACACTCGATCTAGCAGACTTCATCGGCACGTCATTCACGACAGGCCCCGATGGTAAGCTTTACCAGTTGCCAGACCAGCAGTTCGCAAACCTTTATTGGTTCCGCGCGGATTGGTTTGCCCGCGCTGACCTCAAGGAAAAATTCAAAGCAAAGTATGGCTATGAGCTTGGCGTTCCAGTGAACTGGTCTGCCTATGAGGATATCGCCCAATTCTTTTCCGAAGACGTGAAGGAAATCGATGGCGTAAAAATCTACGGTCACATGGACTACGGCAAGCGCGCACCTGACTTGGGTTGGCGCATGACCGATGCCTGGCTCTCGATGGCAGGTTCAGGTTCGGCAGGCCTTCCAAACGGACGCCCAATCGACGAGTGGGGCATTCGCATGGAAAAGGATTCATGCAACCCAGCGGGCGCATCTGTTGCCCGCGGTGGCGAAACCAACGGCCCAGCCTCGGTTTATGCCATTGCAAAATGGGATGAATGGCTACGTAAATATGCACCTCCAGGTGCGGCTGACTATGACTTCTATCAGTCATTGCCATCTCTCAGCCAAGGCAATGTGGCTCAGCAAATCTTCTGGTACACAGCCTTTACAGCTTCGATGGTTGCACCAAAGAGCGAAGGCAACAACACCGTTGACGACAGTGGCACGCCACTGTGGAAAATGGCCCCTTCGCCACATGGCCCCTATTGGAAAGAAGGCCAGAAGCTTGGCTATCAAGACGTGGGTTCTTGGACCATGTTCAAGTCCACACCCCTTGCCAATCGCAAGGCTGCCTGGTTGTTCGCACAGTTCGTGACCTCAAAAACAGTTGACGTGAAAAAGAGCCAGGTTGGTCTCACCTTCATTCGCAACTCGACGGTGAACCACGCATCGTTCACGGAACGCGCACCGAAGCTTGGTGGCTTGGTTGAGTTTTACCGCTCGCCTGACCGCGTAAACTGGTCACCAACAGGCATTAACGTGCCCGACTATCCAAAGCTGGCACAGCTCTGGTGGGAAAACATTGGAGACGTGAACTCCGGTGCCTTTACCCCGCAGCAGGCCATGGATCGTTTGGCCGAGCAGATGGACCAGATCATGGGCCGTATGCAGGCCGCTGACGAAGCCAACAAGACCTATGGTGGTTGTGGTCCACGCCTCAATGAGGTGAAGGACGCTGCCATGTGGCTCGGCAAGGACGGTGGTCCGCATGCCAAGCTTGAAAACGAAAAGCCACCTGGCGAAACCATTGCTTACGAGGATCTCGTGAAGCGCTGGGCCGCCAAGTAAGGAACAAAGTTCCTCCCAAGAAGCCGGGGTGTGTCTCAGATGCATCCCGGTTATTTGTGCAGATGTTATTTTACAATACGAAATGGGCAGCAAACTCGCTATGGCTCTTGAACTCAAGAACATCACCCAGCGCGTTGGCGCAGACGTTCACATCCATGAAACCAATGTGACGTTCGAGAACGGCTCGTTCAATATCCTCCTTGGCACCACGCTCGCTGGCAAAACCACGCTCATGCAGCTCATTGCAGGTATTCAAAAGCCAACAACCGGCGAAATCTGGTTCAAGGGCAAGAACATCACCAAGCTGCCCGTACAGAAGCGCAACGTGTCGGTGGTGTATCAGCAGTTCATCAACTACCCGAACTTCAGCGTATACGACAACATCGCCTCGCCCTTACGTGTGGCGGGAATGGATGCCACTGAAATCGACCGCCGCGTGAACAAGGCCGCAGACCTCCTGCGCCTGACCCCCATGCTCAAACGCAAACCCTCTGAACTCTCAGGTGGCCAACAGCAACGCACGGCAATTGCCCGCGCCGTTGTGAAAGACAGTGACATCATTCTTCTCGATGAACCGCTCGCCAACCTCGATTACAAGCTGCGCGAAGAAATGCGTGAAGAACTGCCAAAGCTTTTTGCCGGCCGCGATGCCATCGTGGTTTATGCCACAACGGAGCCGTCCGAGGCCCTGCTGTTTGGCGGCAATACGGCGACCTTGGATCAGGGGCGCATCACGCAGTTTGGCCCGACGTCAAAAGTCTACCGCAATCCCGCAAACCTCATTTCGGCGCAGGTGTTCTCCGAGCCGCCCATGAACACCGCAAAAATCACCAAGCGCGGAAAGGACATTCTGATTTTCGGCAAAACCAAATGGCCAGCGGGCCGCGCCGAAAAGCTTCTGCCTGATGGTGATTATACAATCGGCATCAGGCCCCACAACATCGCAACCGTCGGCCATGGTAAAGCCATCGGAAAGTTTGAAGGCAGCGTTTTGGTGACGGAGCTTTCAGGATCTGAAAGCATCATCCATTGCAATGTTGGCGGCCAGACATGGATATCCCAGTCCCACGGCATCCACCCCTACAATGTAGGTGAAACCGCAAAACTTTTCGTCGATATCGACCAGTCGCTGTTCTTCGGCGCCAACAATGAGTTCATCGCCTGATGGCCAAGATCACCCTGCAAAACCTGAAACACAGTTACCTGCCGTTTCCCACCGAGGAGAGCCATTACTCGCTGAAAAAAATGTCACTGGATTGGGCCGATGGTGGTGCTTATGCGCTGCTGGGTCCATCGGGTTGCGGCAAGACGACGTTGCTGAACCTGATTTCCGGCCTTCTCATTCCAACTGAAGGCAGCATCTTGTTCGATGGCAAGGATGTCTCCCGCGCTACGCCGGAAGAACGCAACATTGCGCAGGTGTTCCAGTTCCCGGTGATCTATGACACCATGACGGTTTACGATAACCTCGCATTTCCGCTGCGCAACCGCGGTGTGGCCGAACCCGAAGTTGACCGCCGCGTGCGCGAAATCGCAGGCATGCTCGATCTCACAAAGACATTGGGCAATCGCGCGTCTGGCCTCACCGCCGATGGCAAGCAGAAAATCTCCCTTGGTCGCGGCCTCGTGCGTTCTGATGTGAACGTCATCATGTTCGACGAGCCGCTCACGGTGATTGACCCCCATCTGAAATGGCAACTCCGCTCAAAATTGAAAGAGCTGCATCAACGCACCAGACGCACCATGATTTACGTGACCCATGACCAGACCGAAGCACTGACCTTCGCCGACCAGGTCGTTGTAATGAAGGATGGTGAAGTGGTGCAAACCGGAACACCTATCGAACTCTTCGAGCGCCCCATGCACACATTCGTTGGCCATTTCATTGGTTCGCCCGGCATGAATGTTTTGCCCTGTGAAGTGAAAGGTGGCAAAGCCACCTTTGCTGGCCAGGACATCGCAACGGTGAACGCAAAATCCTACAAAGGCAGCGGCCAAAAACTTGAACTCGGCATTCGGCCTGAATTTGTGAACTTCGCCAAGAAGGGCATCCCGGTTGATATTGTAAAAGTGGCAGATGCAGGCCGCTTCCGCATTGTTGAAACCCGCGCTGCAAACAGCAGCAGCATCAAGCTGTTGGTGCCGGAAGGCGAAAGCATACCAACGGGCAAAACCCATCTCAGCTTCGATGCCAGCCACACGCAGGTCTATGAAAATGGCTGGATGGTGGGAGCACGCCTATGAGCAGCAAGACAGTCAATCAAAAAGCCTGGTTCCTCGTGGCACCCGTATTCATTCTTGTGGCCTTCAACGCGCTTATCCCGTTGATGACGGTGGTGAATTATTCCGTTCAGGAAACCTTTGGCGACAATGTGTTCACATGGTCAGGTGTCACCTGGTTTGAACAGGTCCTGCATTCCGATCGCTTCCATGGCGCATTGATCCGCCAAATCATTTTCTCAGCCATCGTTCTGGCCATTGAAATTCCATTGGGCCTCGGCATTGCGCTCACCATGCCTCGCAAAGGGCCATGGGTCTCCGTCTGCCTTGTGTTGATGTCCTTGCCGCTTCTTATTCCCTACAATGTGGTGGGCGCCATGTGGAATATCATGGCGCTGCCCGATATTGGATTGCTCGGCAAGGCGATCAACTCGCTCGGCATTGATTACAACTACACCCGCCAGCCCATCTCCGCATGGTTCAC
Source organism: Rhodobiaceae bacterium (assembly GCA_031417195.1). Classification (GTDB taxonomy): domain Bacteria; phylum Pseudomonadota; class Alphaproteobacteria; order Rhizobiales; family Aestuariivirgaceae; genus Aestuariivirga. Next base: position 89,191 of record JANOVC010000090.1, on the reverse strand, counting down.
GCTGGTTTTGATGGATATCTGGCACTGGACATCACTGGTGGCGCTGCTCTGCTATGCAGGCCTCGTCTCCATACCTGACGCTTATTATCAGGCGGCAAAGGTGGACGGCGCCAAAACCTGGGCTGTGTTCCGCTTCATCCAATTGCCGAAGCTCAAGCATGTGCTCACCATCGCCGTGCTGCTGCGCTTCATGGACAGCTTCATGATTTACACCGAAGCTGTCGTGCTCACCGGTGGCGGTCCCGGCAGTGCTACTACATTCCTGTCCATTGATCTCGTGAAAACTGCCATCGGCCAATTTGACTTGGGGCCAGCGGCCGCCATGTCGCTCATCTACTTCATTATCATTCTGGCTGTGTCATGGCTGTTCTACACCCTCATGATGAAAAACGAGGACGCTTGAGATGAAATCCGCAACCCGCTTCGTGCCCATCATCTATATCGTCTTCCTCATGCTGCCCATCTATTGGCTGCTCAACATGAGCTTCAAGACAACCAATGAAATCCTTGGTGGCTTCTCGCTGTTCCCCCATGAATTTACCACGGCAAGCTATGCGAAGATTTTCACCGATCCCACATGGTACAACGGCTACATCAATTCCATCACCTATGTGCTGATCAACACTGTGCTGTCCGTCACCGTAGCCTTGCCTGCAGCCTATGCGTTCTCGCGCTACCGTTTCCTGGGTGACAAACATCTGTTCTTCTGGCTGCTGTCAAACCGCATGGCACCGCCCGCTGTGTTCGTGCTTCCCTTCTTCCAGCTCTATTCCGCTGTGGGATTGTTTGACACGCCATGGGCTGTGGCCTTGTCCCACACGCTGTTCAACATTCCACTGGCCGTCTGGATCCTCGAAGGTTTCATGTCCGGTGTTCCAAAGGCCCTGGACGAAACCGCTTTTGTTGATGGCTATTCCTTCCCGCGTTTCTTCTTCCGCATTTTCATCCCAACCATTGCCGCAGGCATCGGCGTGGCGTGCTTCTTCTGCTTCATGTTCTCATGGGTCGAATTGCTGTTGGCCAAGAACTTGACATCCGTCGCGGCCAAACCGATTTCGGCCGTGATGACAAAAACCGCATCAACCTCCGGCTATGAGCTGGGTCTTCTCGCCGCCGCCGGGTGTCTCACCATCATTCCCGGTGCCATTGTCATTTATTTCGTGCGCAACTATATCGCCAAGGGCTTCGCCCTCGGCCGCGTGTAAAGAGGGGTTATCATGCAAAACGTTCTGCTCTCATGGATGGCGTGGACATGGCCCACGGCGCTGTTCTTCGTGTTCGTCTTCGCGAGCATTGCCGCCATGGGCGTATGGGAATATTATGCGCCGGGCGGCGATCCCCGCCATGGCATCTTCAGGCTCGACACTACGCGCGGCGACCGCCTGTTCATCACGCTGCTCGGCAGCTGCTTCATCTTTTTGGGTTGGCTCGGCATTGTCGGAACACCGCTCTGGGGCGCATTGATAATCTCGTTGATCTGGGGGTTCGTGGTGTTCAAGTGGGTTTAACCCCTCAACACGCCACCTGTTGCCTTCGTAACACCCGAAATGATCTTCTGTGACACAGCCTCAATCTCTTCATCCGTGAAGGTCTTGTCTTTCGGTTGCAAAGTGACTTCAACGGCATAAGATTTCTTGCCCGCGTCAAGCTTGAACACGTCAAACACAGCCGCATCAACAATCAGCGCCTTGTCGACACCCCGCAGCGCTTTGATCAGCTTGTCGGCTTCCACCGCATCATCCACAACAAACGCAAAGTCACGCGTCACAGCGGGAAGGTCTGAAACATTCAATGCCGAACGCGTCGCCGATTTTGATTTCGGCACTGGAATGGAATTCAGCACCACTTCAAAAGCCACCAACGGGCCTTTCACATCCATGGCTGCCAACACACGTGGATGAATTTCGCCGAAATAGGCCAGCTTGTTCTGTGGCCCCATTTGTATGGTGCCGGAACGACCGGGGTGATACCAACTGGGTGCACCTGCCACCACTTGCAGGCTGCCAACAGCAGCCTCCGCAGCTTCGAGCACAGCCAGCGCATCCGCCTTTGCGTCAAAGGCGTCAACGGGCCGCGCACCACCCTGCCAATTGCGGGGAGATGCAGAGCCACGGCGAACACCGCCCGCCCGCAAGGTTTCGTCTGTCGGTTTGTCCCCCGCATAGGCATGACCGATTTCGCTGATGGAGAGATCGGCAAACCCGCGCTTCACATTACGGCCAGCGGCAGCAATGAGATTGGGCAGCAGCGTGGGCCGCATGTCGGAGAGTTCCGACGAGATGGGATTTGCAAGCTTGAGCTCGGCCTGCCCACCGCCAAACAGCTTGGCATGATCCTCCGGAATGAAGCTCCAGGTCACCGCTTCATTGAAGCCCCGTGAAGCAAGCGTGCGCCGCGCCGCCAACATGCGTTTCTGCAACACATTGAGAACAGGTGTTGCAATCGGATGCGCGCGCTCCATGGCAACGGCTGAAACATTGTCCACACCATAAATGCGAGCCACCTCTTCCACGAGATCAGCCTCACCATGCACATCGGGCCGCCATGAGGGAACTGCGCAGTCCAGACCGGCAGCAGTTTCCGTGCAGACAAATCCTAAGTCACTCAGAATTCGCTTTTGCTCCGTGAGCGGAAGATTGACACCGGCTAAATCTTTCACCCGTGATGCGCGCAAGGTGAAAGAGCGCGCCGTGTTGGGAACAGCTCCCGCAATCTCCAGCTTCGATGCTGTGCCACCACAGAGATCAAGGATCATCTGCGTCGCAATTTCAGCACCAGCCTGCGTGAAGGCAGGGTCAACGCCGCGTTCAAAGCGGTAGCGTGCATCGGACACGATGCCAAGCTTGCGGCCCGTAGCGGCAGTGCGCAAGGGATCAAAATAGGCGGCCTCAAGAAACACATTCGTTGTGGATTCCGAACAGCCCGTCACTTCGCCACCGATCACCCCGGCAATTCCTTCAGCACCAGCGTCGTCTGCAATCACCGTCATGGCGGACGTGAGCGTATAACTCTTGCCATCAAGAGCCGCGAGGCTTTCACCATCCCGCGCCATGCGCGCGCAGATATTCCCCTGCACCTTGTCCGCATCAAACACATGCAAAGGTCTGCCATAGGCGAAGGTAACATAGTTGGTGATATCAACCAGCGTTGAAATCGGGCGCAAGCCAATGGCCTTCAGGCGGCGTTGCAGCCACTCCGGTGAAGGTCCGTTCTTAACACCCTTGAAAGAACGGCCCACAAAGAGCGGGCAGGGCGTTTTATCCTCAAGCGCCAGTGATACCTTGATAGGTGACTCAAACGTACCAACAACAGGCTTTCCAGCCAGCGGCTTCAGCGTGCCCAAACCCTTGGCTGCCAAATCGCGTGCAATGCCATAAATGCCAAGTGCATCCGGCCGGTTCGGCGTCACCTTCACGTAAATCATCGGGTCATCAAGACCGAGTGCGACGACAGCAGAGGTGCCCACGGGCCAATCACCCTGAACATCAATGATACCGTCATGCTCTTCGGACAGCAGCAACTCGCGCTCCGAACACATCATGCCCTGGCTTTCTTCGCCACGGATTTTGCCAAGCTCAAGCGTTTCGCCACTTGATGGAATGACCGCACCGGGAAGCGCGATAATCGCCTTCATCCCCGTCCGCGCATTCGGCGCACCACACACAACCTGAATGATACCTGTGTCGGTTTTCACTTTGCAAAGCCGCAGCTTGTCCGCATTCGGATGCTTCGCCGCCTCAATCACATAAGCCACCTTGAAAGGCGCGAGCTGTTTCGTCTTGTCGGCAACATCCTCAACTTCAAGACCAACACCAACAAGACCATCAACGATCTGATCAAGTGTTGACGAAGTATCGAGATAATCCTTGAGCCAGGAAAGAGTGAATTTCATTTGCTATAACCAATTGGTGTAATTTTGATAATTTCGGGAACAGTTAGCCTACTACTTTCAAAGCAGTCTTTTCTCATTGCCAAAACCACTTCTCCAATAATTATTTTGGAGTTAGCTGGATCCACCTGAGCAGGTCCGGAGACAGTGTTATCAAAAATCATTTGAACTCTAGCTACTTGTCGAACTACTTCATCAGATGCGACCGCCGCAAGCTCCATAAGTTTAAGATTATAAATATGATTGTTTTCTGGATTAATTTTGGCGATTAGGTTGAACAGTGACTCAAGATACGCCGTGTATGATTTTCGACGCAATTCAATTAGCGCTGCTTTTTGATCAGTAAATTTTTGAAACACATAAGCTATTGAACCCACCAGCGCTGCTGCGGGGATTGCGATTATGGTTCCATAGTCCTTTAGGAAGTTTGCAACTGTTGAAAGTTCCTCAACCATCAAAACCTCCAAAACCAACTAAGTTGTGTACCAACTTTCTCCGGGATGACGGGCTGCGGGAGTAGACTGAAGATGCCGATAGCGTTTCCCTTCTCCTGTGCAACGCAGGGAGAAGGGGATAATCATTGAGAGCCGTGATCACGACAATCCCCCCGACAACGTCGGTACATTCAAGGCCTTGAACCCGTAATGCCGCAACCAGCGCAAATCCGCTTCAAAGAAGGCACGCAGATCAGGGATGCCGTATTTCAACATGGCGATGCGGTCCAGTCCCATACCAAAGGCAAAGCCCTGATACTTGTCAGGATCAAGCCCACCGGCCTTGATCACATTGGGATGCACCATGCCGGAACCCAGAATTTCCAGCCATGACGAACCTTGGCCAATCTTCACTTGGCCGCCTTCCCACGAGCAGTTGATATCCACTTCCATGGACGGCTCCGTGAAGGGGAAATGCGAAGCGCGGAACCGCATTTTCACATCTTCCACTTCAAAGAAACTCTTGCAGAATTCCGCCAGAATCCATTTGAGATGACCCATATGCGTTGTCTCATCAATCACGAGGCCTTCGATCTGGTTGAACATTGGCGTATGCGTCATGTCACTATCGCAACGGAAGGTGCGTCCCGGCGCAATGATGCGGATCGGTGGATTGGACGACAGCATCGTGCGGATTTGCACAGGGCTTGTATGCGTACGCAAAACCATGCGACTGCCATCGGCCTTCTCGTTGAAATAAAAGGTGTCATGCTCCTGCCGCGCTGGATGTTCCTGCGGAATATTGAGCGCCGTGAAGTTATGAAAATCATCTTCGATATGCGGACCTTCCGCAACCGAGAACCCAAGGTCGCCAAAAATCTGGACAACTTCTTCCCATACTTGCGAAACCGGATGCACGGTGCCGCGCAATTCAGCGCGCGTAGATAGCGTCACATCAATTTTTTCAGAAGCCAGCCGCAATTCCAACTGTGCTGCCTGCAACACCGCTTTCCGCGCTGCAATCGCATCGGTCACTGTGTTTTTCAAAACATTGAGGGCAGCACCAGCAGTCTTCCGCTCGTCCGGCGACATGGCACCCAATGATTTCATCTGCTCCGAGATGGAACCCTTCTTGCCGAGTGTGCCAACGCGAATGGCCTCAAGGAAAGCCTCATCCGCAGCACCGGCAATCTGGTTTAGAATATCGTGTTCAAGACTCATAAAAAGCGGCCCCTAAAACAAATTGGCCGGACCCTTTTGTGTTCATCACACCAACGGCCCGGCCAAGGAATTCAAAATGTCAGTTTCCTTATTGAGCAGCCTTGGCCTTTTCAACAAGAACTGCAAAGCCTGCAGCATCATGGATCGCGAGATCCGAGAGAACCTTGCGGTCCACTTCGATGCCGGCCTTGCTCAAGCCATAAATAAACCGGCCATAGGTCATGCCCAGTTCGCGGGTCGCAGCGTTGATGCGCTGGATCCACAAGGCACGGAAATTGCGCTTCTTGGTGCGGCGGTCGCGGTAGGCGTATTGGCCCGCCTTTTCAACGGCCTGAACGGCAACGCGGAAAACGTTTTTGCGACGGCTGAAATAGCCCTTCGCGGCCTTCAAAACTTTTTTGTGGGACTTGCGGGCAACGACGCCGCCTTTTGTACGTGGCATGTTGTGCTCTCCTTATCGCGCGTATGGCATGTGGATTTTGACGATTCCCGTATCACCGGGAGACAAAACCATGGTGCCGCGCTGGTTGCGGAGCTGCTTGTTCGTGCGCTTGATCATGCCGTGGCGCTTGCCAGCACCTGCAGCACGGATTTTGCCCGAAGCGGTCATTTTAAAGCGCTTCTTGCACGACGATTTCGTTTTCATCTTGGGCATTTTGCAATAGTCCTTTCAAAGCAATAACAAGCCGCCATGGCATGCCCTTTACAGGCCAGGCGGCTTAAGACGTGGTGTAAAGCAGAAATTACGGGGGGATGCAACGGGTTGGAAAGCATTTGAGCGGCGTTCTTGCTTTATACCAGTTAAGTAGGTTATATAAATTGACTTCGCCGATAAGTATGTTTTATATCGTCGTTATGACGATATAAAACAGGATAACCGACATGATTTACCAAACGCCTGTTCTGGAGCAAGCAGACCGCGAGGTTTTGACATTGATCCACAAGCAAAGGGCTGAACTAAAATATCTCATTAACCAAACGCCGGTGCGCTGGAGAGGCGCGCTGCGGAAAAACACATTCGCGCGCGCGGTGCAGGGGTCAAACAGTATCGAGGGATACAATACGAACCTTGCTGAAGCAATTGAGATCATTGACGACGAGAAATCTGAATCAGTTGAAGCCGAAACCGTCAAAGCCTTGGTGGGTTACCGAACTGCAATGACTTACATCCTGCAAATCCACGATGATCCCCTTAATGAAATCAACCGGCAGCTTCTCAAGAGCCTGCATTTCATGATGATCAGTTACGATATGACAAAGCTGCCTGGCCAATGGCGGCGTGGCGCGATTTACGTGGTCAAAGATGATGGTCAAAAGGTCTACGAAGGACCAAGCTCGGATCTCGTGCCGGAGTTGGTCGACGCGCTTATTGAACAAATGAAACTAAACGTCGAAACGGATGCAATGGTGCGAGGAGCCATGGCACATTTGAACCTGACCATGTTTCACCCGTTCAAAGATGGAAACGGAAGAATGGCAAGAGCGCTTCAAACGCTTTTATTGACCAGAGATGGAATTCTTAGTCCGATATTTTGCAGTATCGAAGAGTGGCTGGGACGGAATACGCAAAGCTATTATGAAATTCTTGCATCTACCGGTAAGGGTATTTGGAACCCAGCTAATTCTGCGCTGCCATGGGTCCGGTTTTGTCTGCATGCACACTATCAGCAAGGTGCAATACTTATAAGAAGAAACAACGAAATCGGACTTGTGTGGGAGCAGGTTACCAAAATTGTGAAAGAATCTGGTTTGCCTGAGCGGGCAGAAACGCCACTTATAGATGCAGCGCTGGGCTATATAATTCGAAACAATAGGTATCGCGCGGAGGCAAAAATTTCAGAGGTGGTGGCCAGTCGTGATTTGAAGCGACTCTGCGAAATTGGATTGCTCATACCGGTCGGCGAAAAACGTGGCCGTACTTACGTTGCGTCTGAAAATTTAAAACAGATCAGATCATCGGTTAGGGAAACATCAAAAATTGGAAACGTATATGAGCTTGTCGGCGCGAAAGAAATTAATCCCGTACCGTATCAGCTTGACTTTCCCGGCTTATACTAATTCTAAGGAGCATAAAAAAGCTGACAAAACCACTGAAGGTTTTGCCAGCGATGGAACATTTATTTCGGCGCGATGATCATCACAATCTGGCGGCCTTCAAAGCGCGCATCAGATTCAACCTTGGCGATATCAACCGTATCGGCCTTCACGCGGTTCAACAACCGGTGGCCAAGTTCCTGGTGGGCCATTTCTCGGCCACGGAAGCGCAGGGTCACCTTTACCTTGTCGCCGTCTTCGAAGAAGCGCTTGATGGCCTTCATTTTCACGTCATAATCGTGGTCATCAATCATCGGGCGCATCTTGATCTCCTTGATCTCGATGACCTTTTGCTTCTTGCGGGCTTCGGCAGCCTTTTTCTGTTCCTGAAATTTGAATTTGCCGTAATCCATGATCTTGGCAACGGGCGGAACGGCATCTGGCGAAATTTCAACCAGGTCCAGGTTCGCTTCTTCGGCCATGGCCATTGCCTGCCGGATAGGCACAACGCCCACATTCACACCGTCGGCACCAATAAGGCGCACTTCGCGCGCATCAATGCGGTGGTTGATCTTGTTGCCTTCTTCCTTGGTCGGGGGGGTGGCACCGCGTGTAACTGTTGGCTTCCTTGGAGGTATGCTCAACTGTATCAGTTCTCCATATTGTGGTCTTTCGGCTATCGAATCCGAAATCTACCGTTTAAATGGTGTGCTTTAGACCTTGAAGCAAGGTTCACGTCAAGCGGGCCGCGGAAAAATGGGTAATTTAGATGCCAAGTGTGGATTTTGAACACGGCCCCGGAGCCTCCAGATTGGCCTTCCTGCAGGATGGTCCTGTGGACAACATGAACCATACTGGCTTTTTCTGGCTGGGTGGGTTTATGTCCGACATGACAGGGTCAAAAGCAGAAGCCCTGGCCAGTCTCGCGCGTGAAACCCGAAGGCCTGCCACCCGCTTTGACTATTCCGGTCACGGCCAGTCGGAAGGGATATTTACGGATGGCACGATTTCCGGGTGGCTCGAACAATCCGCCCACATGTTCCTCACCAAAACAAACGCCAAGCGCGTGATTGTTGGTTCCAGCATGGGAGGCTGGTTGGCGTTGCTTCTGGCCCGCATGTTGTTGCGTGACGACCCTCGCCACGCCAAGCGCATTGCAGGCCTTGTGCTGATTGCCCCCGCCGCAGACATGACGCGGGATTTGATGTGGGAAGAGTTTTCACCAGTGGCACGCAAGGCATTGGAAGAGCGTGGCGTTTACATGCGCCCCTCTGAGTACGGCGACCCCTATCCGATCACGCTCAAACTTTTACAAGATGGCAAACGCCATTTGCTGTTGGACAAAGGACTTGAGCTGCCATTCCCGGTGCGTATCCTGCAAGGCACAAGGGATAAGGACGTGCCAACCTCCCACGCGCTGAAAGTTTTCGAGGCGCTCACCAGCCCCGACGTTACGATGACGCTGATCAAGGGTGGCGACCACCGGCTTTCCACACCCGGCAATTTGAACCTCATCCGTGAAACCGTTTTGCAGCTGGCAGAACGGGCAGACGGGATTACGCTCTAAGCAAAGCCGTGAGGCCCACGCGATAATTGGGATAAACCAGTTCATATCCTAATTCCGTTTTGATGCGCGTATTCAGCACCCGCTTTGAATCCGCATAAAAACTTTTTGCCATGGGTGAGAGCGCGGCTTTTTCAAAAGCGATTTCCTGTGGTAGCGGCAGTCCCAAAAGTTCCGCCGCATAGGCCACCACGTCCTGCGGCGGGCAGGGCTCATCGTCACACACATTATAGGCGCGTCCCGGATGTGGCCTTGCGATGGAGGCTTCCAATACGCCCGCAATGTCTTCCACATGGATGCGGCTGAAAATCTGACCCGCTTTAATTATTCGCTTGGCCGTACCATTTTTCATCGAGACCAACTGGTTGCTACCGGGACCATAAATGCCGGCAAGGCGAAAGACATGCACGGGCAGGTCAAGTTGCAGCCATGCCCGCTCTGCCAAAAGCCTGCGCTCGCCGCGCGTTGTGTTGGGTGCCAAAGTCGAGTCCTCGTCCACCCAATCCCCACCCTTGTCGCCATAAACGCCCGTGGTCGAGAGATAACCCACCCACTGCACATGCTGCAACGCCTGCAACTGACCAGCACACAATCGCAACACGGGGTCGCCTGCATCATCGGGCGGTGCCGAGGCAACAATATGCGTCACATCGGACGGGGTCACGAAATCGGCGTCAAACAAAAATCCCGAAAAGCCAGCACCTTTAATTTTATCAACACCCTCCGCCGTCCGGCTTGTCGCTGATATTTTCCAGTCTGCAGGGTTCAGCCGCGCACACAAAGTCCGCGCTGAAAAACCAAAGCCGAAACACAGGAGATGCTTCATGTTAAATTCCATTCGGCTTTTACGCCGGAATCCTCTTCACCAACCTCATGTTGCTCCCGCAGGAACGCAAAATATTCAAACGGCATCAATTGTGCGATCGCCCACACGGCCATCGCTCGCACCAGTGGAGACGTATCACGCAGAAGCCGCTCCGCATCCGCAGCCAAAGTCCTGTCACCACTATTGCCAACCGCAATCAGCACATTGCGCACGAAACGGTCGCGCCCAATGCGTTTGACGGGTGAACCCGCAAACAGCTTTCGAAACGCCACATCATCAAGCCGCACCAAGTCTGAAAGCGATGGTGCAATCAAATCCTCGCGCGCCTTGAGCTTGGCCTCACTGGCTGACTGTGCAAATTTGTTCCACGGGCACACCGCCAGACAATCATCACAGCCATAAATCCGGTTGCCCATCGGCTTCCGGAATTCGCGCGCGATATGCCCCTTGTGCTCAATGGTGAGATAGGAAATGCAGCGCCGCGCATCCAGCTTGTAGGGAGCGGGAAACGCCCGTGTCGGGCAAATATCAAGGCAGGCCTGGCATGTTCCGCAATGATCCATTTCGGGGGCGTCACCGGGCAATTCAAAATCCGTCAGCATCGATCCCAGAAAAAACCACGAACCCAGTTCCCGCGACACAAGGTTGGTATGTTTGCCCTGCCAGCCCAAGCCTGAAGCCTCGCCCAACGGCTTTTCCATCAGCGGTGCGGTGTCCACAAACACCTTCACCGCAGCCCCCGTCGCATGGCCAAACCACTCGCCAATATTCTTGAGCTTGCCTTTCACGACGTCATGATAGTCACGGTTCAGCGCATAAACCGAAATCACACCGTCAGACTCTTTCTCCAGCCGCGCGAAACTGTCGATGTCCTGCCCGTAGTTCATGGCAAACATCACAGCGCTGCGCGCCTCCGGCCACATGGCTTTTGGTGATGCGCGCCGCTCTTCGGTTTCCGCCATCCAAGCCATGTCGCCGTGATAGCCGTGTGATATGAAATCATGCAGGCGTGTTGCCGTGTCCGGCAATCCGTCTATAGACGTTACGCGAATGGCGCTGAACCCCTCGGTGATGGCTTTCGCCCGCAGCTGCTCAGAAATCGAGGTTGGCATAATCGCTGCTGGCTGCCATGCCGCGCACGGTATCGCCGAGCAATGGCCGGAACGAGGGTCTGGACTTGATGCGCTGGTACCATCTCTTGGCCACTGGAAACTCCGCCCACGGAATATCGCCGAGATAGTCGATCACCGAGAGATGCGACGAGGCCGCAAGATCGGCAATCGAAATGTCTTCGCCCGCCAGCCACGAGCGGTGGTCAGCCAGCGTGCCGATGTAATCGAGATGGTCGCGCAGCCGTGCCATGCCGTAACGCACCCGCGCCATGTCTGGCGCACCCCCTCCCGTTTCCCGCGTCATGAAACGACGGATGATTTTTTCGGTGATGATGGGTTCGGAAACCTCCGCATAGAACTTGGTGTCGAACCATCCCATCAACCGGCGCACCTCGGCGCGGGCACTGGCAGGCCCGGGAATGAGGCTTGTCGTGCCACTGCGTGTTTCTTCCAGATATTCGGTAATGGCCTCAATGCCACTCACCGCAGCACCGCCATCCTCGAGAAACACCGGCACAGTGCCTGCAGGGTTCACGTTGAAAAGACCAGGGCTTGGCGTCCATGGCTTTTCCTCGGTGAGATCAAATTTCACACCATATTCAACCAGCGCCAAGCGAACGCGTCGGCTGAACGGATCAAGTGGAAAATGCAGAAGTGCGGGCATGGGAAAACTCAAATCATTCTGAAACCATAACAAAAAGTAATCCAGGCCACGTTGCCGGATATATCCTAACCCTATAAGACCGATAACCGCCTATCAGCAAGCGATTCGCTATTGGCCGCCTACTAAGGAATACGCAGGAATGTCGATTGAACAGATTATCGTGTTGGCCCTCATTCAGGGCATCACCGAGTTCCTGCCCATTTCCTCATCTGGCCATCTCATTCTCGTTCCAGCGCTCACAGGCTGGAAGGACCAGGGTGTGCTCACCGATATGGTTACCAATCTGGGAACGCTTTTGGCCGTGATCATTTATTTCTGGCGCGATGTGGTGGCAATGTTCAAGGGCGTGCTCGATATCGTCAAGCGCAAGACCACGCAGAATTCCCTGCTCACGTTCCATGTGATCATCGGTACGATACCCATCATCGTCATTGGTCTGTTGATGAAACTTACCCATCTCGATGACCACATCCGCAGCACCACTCTGGTTGCCATCAATGCGATTGTCTTCGGCATTCTGCTCTATGCCGCCGATGCCTATGGCCTCATGCGCCGCGTGGTGAGTGACATGAACTGGAAATCCGCGCTTATCATTGGCGGTGCGCAGGCCCTGTCCCTCAGCCCCGGCACCAGCCGGTCGGGCATCACCATGACGGCAGCGCGAGGTCTTGGTTTCGTGCGCCCGGAAGCCGCGCGCTTTTCATTTCTGCTGTCAATTCCCGCCAATGGGGCAGCATCCCTGCTGATCATCGGTGATGCACTGAAAAGCGGCCAAAGCATTTCCGGCCCCGTCATTCTCACAGGAATTCTCACGTTCTTTATTGCGTTGGGCACCATCACATTGCTCATGCGGATGATCCGTACAGTCAGTTTTCTGCCATTCGTGATTTACCGCGTGATTTTGGGTGGCGCACTGCTCGGCCTGATTTATTCCGGCATTCCTTTGGGCGCGGTGAACTGACCAGCCTTGCGGAAGCGATAGAGATAGCTCGGCACAATGCCCTGAATGCTGCTAGGCGCGATGCCAAGACCATTGAGATCACGACCATCGCGCGTCGCGGCATCCGATATAACGTTGTCAGTCTTTAACAGTTCAACCTGGTCAGCCGTCAGCGGTGCGCCGGGCAATATACCCATCACCGTTCCCATAGCCTTGGCAATGGGCCACGGAACGGGCAGCAGCAAGCGCTTGCGGCCAATGGTGTCGAGCGTAAATTGTAGGAGCTGCTTGAAAGTGAAAACCTCTGGTCCGCCCAGTTCATAGGTCTTGCCTGAGGCTTCACCCGAATCAATGATCTTGGCCACGGCCTCTGCCACGTCGCCCACGAACACTGGTGTGAACTTGGTCATGCCACCGCCGATCAGCGGCAGTGCGGGAGCCAAGCGGCTCATTCCAGCAAACTGGTTGAAGAAATTGTCTTCCGGTCCAAACACGATGGAGGGCCGCAAGATGACAGCACCCGGAAACGCCGCCTTTGCCCTCACCTCTCCCTCGCCCTTGGAGCGCGCATATTCACTTTTGGAATTCACGTCGGCCCCAAGCGCTGACATCTGAATGAACACCGAAGCCTTCGCCGCGCGCGCGGCCTTGGCGCAAGCCTCCGCCCCAAATACATGCACGGCCTCAAAGCTCTGCACCCCACCGCTGGACAGAACCCCCGTGAGGTTCATCACCGCGTAGGCACCGTCACAGGCCGCCGCCAGCGAAGCAGGGTAGCGCACGTTCACCTGAATGGGCATGATCTGCCCCGTGGACCCCAAGGGCTGGACATGCCCCGCCAAATCCGGCCTCCGGCAACCCACGCGAATCCGGTACCCCCGCTTGGCCAAAGCCCGCGCCACATGCCGCCCCACAAAGCCTGAACCGCCGATGAGGGTAACGATTTTGTCTGAGGTGGCTGAGGTCACAATTTTGATCCGCTGTTAAATGAATTGCTACCGCTTTTAGCGCTGCCCATTTCCAAATCAAAGGGCCTATTTGCCGCCTCTTAGCTTTAGCGCACAATGCGCTAAGACTGATTGTTCTCACCATAATCCGTCCTTCCCGCGGAGGCGGGAATCCAACTTAAATTACAATGACACAGTTGGATGCCCGCCTTTGCGGGCAGGACGGTCTTAAAGGTGTTTTTGTATTCAAATGGACGTCAGACGCTTTGGGTGTCGGTTTTCTGGGTATATTTGAAAGGTCTGGAAATGTTAATTTACAATCATTCAAAAAAGCATCAATCAATCAAACACCCATGCGGATTAATGGAGAAAAATCATGCGTGTCACGATTGCCTTGGATGACAAACTCGTTGCCAAAGCTCAAGAATATACAGGCCTCAAGGAAAAGTCAGCACTTGTGCATGAAGCATTGAAGTCCATTGTCGCACGCAAAAGCGGCAAAAGGCTCGCTGCCTTGGGCGGCAGTGATCCAAAAGCCAACGCCGCCGCGAGGCGAAGATCAAAACCAGAATGACCACTATCTATACGCCAAATTTAGTCCGCCTGCTTCGGCCAGTATAAGCGGCGTCTCTGTGTGGACACGCGACAAACGCCTGCATCACGTGGCAGCAAAACTTGGGCTCGCGGCTGCCCCTTGACTACCTGATCATATAGACCTTGCGGATTGTCTCGTGCACGCGGCAGGCGCCTTTCCAGTCCTTGGGAAAAAACGCCACCGTGTCGGGCGTGATTTCAATCACCTCGCCGGACTCGTGTGTGTAGGTGCAGCGGCCCAGCAGGAAGTGGCAGAATTCATCGCTGGTCACATGGCAGTTCCAATAGCCCGGCGTGCAAATCCAGATGCCGGTTTCGCTTTCGCCCTTGGGGCCTTTGAACATGACAAGGCCGCTGGTGCGCGATTCCCCTTCAATCATGGTGGGAATGATGCCCCAATCCTTGAACGGGCCCGCATATGTTGCAGGGTCATTCAGATGGGGGGCGGAGGAAGCAAGTTTCAGTGTCATGGGGTCAACTCAACATATAAACATTGCGCATGGTTTCGTGGACAGTGCAGATACCCTTCCACGTCGCCGGAAACAACACCACGGTGCCAGCAACCACCTCAATCACCTCGCCGGACTCGTGGGTGTAGGTTGCCCTGCCAGATACGAAGTGACAAAGCTCATCGCGTGGAATGTCCAATGGCCATGTGCCGGGCGAGCATTGCCACAAGCCAACTTCAGGCTGGCCATCAGCACCTTTGTGAAGCAACACACCATCGCTCTTGGAATGTCCTGCAATTGGATTGGCCTGATAACCCCAATCCTTGAGCGGTCCCGCATAGATCGCAGGCGCTTCAAGATGGGGAGCTGAGCTGTCAAGTTTTGTCGGCATCACGCAATCTTCCTTCGCGTAAGGCCATCAATCACCTTCGCAGCCTTAGTGGGCCCGTGTTCGGCGCGCATGGCCTTTGAGGTTTTCTTCAGCTTCGCCTTCATCTTCTTGTCCGTCAGCATCGTCATGATCTTGGAGGACAGCTCTTCATCGGTCCAGGTGTAGCGGTCAACCTTGAAGCCATGCCCGGTTTCCTGAACGCGTGTTGCATTGTCATGGCCATCCCAAACGTAAGGCATGATGATGGCGGGCTTGCCGAAATACAGGCATTCCGTGAAGGAGTTGTTGCCCCCATGGTGGATGACGCCATCGACCTTGGGGATGACCGAGGGTTGCGGGAACCACTTGTCAACGACGACATTGGCGGGAATATCCGTGTACTGATCAAGATAATCACCCACATTGACAATGGCGCGAACTGGCATCTTGCCAATGACGCCAATCACACGTTTCAAAAGCTCTGTATCGCCTGAGCCAAGTGAGCCGTAGCTCACATAGAGCAATGGCTTGTCATTGTTGGTTGCAAACTGCGGCACATTGTAAGGCACGTCTTTGCGCACACAGCCCTCAAGATACTGGAACTGCTTTGCCGACAATTTGTGCTTTCGCTTGAACTTCACCGCCGATGGATACAGCAGGATGTTCATGTGCGGGCTGGCTTCAAAGAATTGCCCCAAGGGATATTTTTTCTCGCCAACCGATTTCAGGAATCCGTTGAAAGCCTCATGGATGGGCTTGATCGTTGCGTTGAAATGTTTGCGGTATTTGGCAAAGCCCTTTTTATCTGTCTCGCCACAGCCTGAAAGATGCGGCGGAATATCGGGATCCTCAATCTCGTTTTCCGAGCAGGAGATAATGCGCACCCATGGCTTCTTGTGCGCGCGGGCATAGGCCTTGATGGCTGGAAACAGGATCACATTGTCAACGCAGATCACATCGGGTTTCACCGCGGCCAGAACACCGGGCAAATCCTTCTCCGCCCACTTGGCCGTTTCAACAATCATCTCCCAACAGCCCTTCACATAATTGTCAATCTGGTCGTAAGGGCTTTTGCGGAAATTCGGAATATGGCCATTGATAAAATCCACCCAGAATTTCGCCATCTCTTCGGGTGGCATGGGTTCGGAGAGGTTCACCGCATGGGCCTCAAAGCCATAGCCCTTGTAGATATCAAGAAAGCCGGGGTCCGACAGAAACACCACCTTGTGGCCAAGTTTCTTGAGCGCCTGCCCAATCCCCACGGAATTCAGGGCAGGCCCAAAGGCAGCCTCTGGAAACAGGGCGATCACTTTTTTTGTTTTCTTAATCGCAGGCTTTTTTGCCATCTTCCACTCCCTCAAAATAAATATCAGCTGCCCGGAACGCGCCCACTGTTCAGGCGCTGGGCGAAAAACACAAGTACAAAACTCACAAACATCACTATGCTCGCCATGGCATTTATTTCCGGCGTCACGCCAAAGCGGATCATGGAATAAATCTGCATGGGAAGCGTTGTCGATGATTGTCCCGCACCGGCGGTAAAATAGGCAATGATGAATTCATCGATGGACAGCGTGAAGGCCAGCAGGGCCGCCGCAATCACCGAAGGCAGAATGAGCGGCAGCGTGATGCGCCGGAATGTGGTGAGGTGTCCGGCGCCCAAATCGCGTGAAACCTCGATCAGCGACCAGTCAAACCCCTTTAACCTGGCGCGCACCACGGCACATACAAAGGCAATATTGAACACCACATGGGCCATGATGATGGAATGCAGTCCCAGTGAAAACTTGAGCAGTGTGAAGAATGATAAAAGCGCTATGGCAAGCACGATGTCGGGAACAATCATCGGGGCAAAAAGCAGGGCATCGCGCGTTGCCGATGGCTTTGCACGCTCAACGCCAAGCGCCAGAAATGTTCCAAGCACCACCGCGATGAGCGTTGAAATGCTGGCAACGATGACCGAATTCCACGCCGATGCCAAAATCTTGGGGTTGTGGAGAAGCCTGGCATACCATTCAAATGAAAAACCTGACCATACCGTTGGAAGCCCTGCCTTGTTGAACGACAGCGCCATGAGCGTGGCAATCGGCACATAGAGAAAAACAAAGGTAAGGCCGAGATGCGCGGTGAGCCACTTAGACATGGTCACCCCTCACCCGCCCCGCAACAATCGCCTGCGCCATTAGCAACACCATCATGAGTGCGATCAACAATCCCGAAAGCGTTGCCCCGAACGGCCAGTCCCGCGCCGTGAGAAACTGGTCATAAATCAAGTTTCCGATCATCTGCAGCTTGCCGCCGCCCAGAAGGTCAGGCGTCACAAAATTCCCGATGGAAAGCACAAATACAAACACCGAACCCGCCGCAATGCCCGCCGCCGTAAGTGGCAGCGTAACCCTGAAGAATGTTGTTATCGCACCCGCGCCAAGATCGCGCGATGCCTCAACATAAGAGGGATCGAGCCGTTGTAAGGCAGAATAGATGGCGAGGATCACAAAGGGCGTGTAGTTGTAAACCAGCCCCAGAATGACGGCGAACTCGTTATAGAGAAGTGGCAGCGGCTGCGAGATCACGCCCAGCCACATCAGCACATTGTTGATGACGCCCACCGGGTTCAGCAGCACAATCCACGCATAGGTGCGGATCAGATAGTTTGTCCAAAATGGCAGGATCGCAAGAAACAGCAGTGACGTCTGCCAGCGCTCCGGCGCACGCGCAATGGCATAGGCAGCAGGGTAACCAATGAGCAGCGCCAGAACAGTGGCAAGCCCGGCAATGCGTCCACTGTCGAGAAAAATCGTGAGATACAGCGGGTCAATCGCTCGGCCAAAATTCTCGAAGGTGAACGCACTCCAGTCAACACCGCCATAAATGCCGCGCTCAAAAAACGCTAAAACAAATATGAGCAGGCACGGCACAATCATCAGCACCGTGAGCCACACCAGCCCCGGTGCCATGAGCAGCCATGAAATGACGCGGGTGTTGATGTCGGGCGCCCTTACTTTGCCGCCATGATTTCCGATACGGTTTTCGAAAACGCCTTCATGTTTTCACCCAAGTCACGCAGCTGTTCGTGTTTCAGGAGATCAGCCGGCGTAATTGCCATGTTCGGGTATTTGGTGAACATGGTCTTGTCGAGCGCGTCCATGCCGGCCTTGTTCGGCGACTTGTACATGATATTTTCAACAACCCATTTCCCGTTGTCGGCCTTCATGATGAAATCGATGAACTTCGCGGCAGCCTCGGGATTCTTCGAAGCTTTGGTAATCACCATCGTATCAACCCAAAGATCAGATCCTTCCTTCGGAATCACATATTTGATCTTGTCATTCTGGGCGATGCCATAATTGCACCAGCCATCCCAGGCTTCAACCAGCATGGCCTCTCCCGACACCAGCTTTGAGTAGAACGTCGTGTCATCATAGGCGAGCAGGTTTTTCTTGGTGGCCACCAATTGGTCCCGCACCTTGTCCAGGCTGGCCTGATCCGTGGTGTTCACCGAAAGATTGTTCGCCAGAAATCCCGCCGCCATCAGCCAGCGGTCCGTGGCCAGCATGGTGATCTTGCCCTTGAGGTCATCGCTCGGGTTCAACAGGTCGTTCCAGCTCGTGGGTTCAGCCTTCACCAGGTCCGAGCGGTAGCAAAGCCCGGTGGTTCCCCATGTATAGGGCACCGAAAATGTGTTGCCCGGATCGTGCTGAAGCTGGTTGGCTTCCGGGTAGAGATTGGCAAGGTTCGCAATTTTCCCGTGGTCAATCGGTGAGAGAAGACCAAGCTTGTTCAGTGCCTCGGCGAAAGGCGAGGACACAAACAACACATCAAAGCCCTCGCCACCGGAAGCCGTCACCTTGCCCATGATTTCTTCATTCGTGGCATGCACCGCAACTTCCAGGTCAATGCCTGTTTCAGCCTTGAATTTCTCGCCAATGTCCTTGGGCATGTAGCCGTCCCAGTTGGAAATCACGAGTTTCTCGGCCTGTGCCACAGAAATGCTGGCAATAAGGGCAATAATCACGCCCCATAGAAATGTCGAAATGGTCCTGAATGTCATGTTTTCGATCCCTGTCTGTTTTTTAAGTATTTGAAAGATATTGGCACTGAATCCGATTATTGCGCAATCCCCTCCGCTCTCATTGACAATCCATCCCGCCCCCCGTTAAGAGAACGCCATTGCCCTGATGGCGGAATTGGTAGACGCGCACGGTTCAGGTCCGTGTACTGAAAGGTGTGGAGGTTCGAGTCCTCTTCAGGGCACCACGCTTCGCCCAGTGGGGCTACGCGTGTCCGGCGTAGCTCAACGAGCGGAGACGGACTGGTGAATCAAAATGTAGTGTGTTTACATCATCAGAAGTATTTCAATTCTGGAATATACCCAAACATAGCGGATTGACCGTACGCTGTCAAGGACTAAATTCCAAACATATGATTTTGTTATTATTGCCCCATCTTGAGTATTTTCCCCCACTCTTGTAAGCCTCGTTTCTTTGAATATTGAGGAACGATTTTTGAATGGCCATCAAGCTTTACAAGGGTGATTTGCCCGCCGGACTGGATTTTGGCGGGGCCGTGGCCGTTGATACCGAAACCCTGGGGCTTCTGCCCCACCGCGACAAGCTGTGTCTCGTCCAGCTCTCCTCCGGCGACGGCAATGCCCATCTCGTGCAGATGGACCGCGCCAGCTACAATGCGCCGAACCTCAAAGCGTTGATGACCGATCCCAAAGTCACCAAGATTTTCCATTTCGCCCGTTTTGATGTGGCCGTGATGAAGCAATATCTTCAAGTCGACACATTCCCGCTCTACTGCACCAAGTTGGCCTCAAGGCTCACCCGTACCTACACGGACCGCCATGGCCTGAAGGATTTGGTAAAGGAATTGCTCGGCATTGAACTGAACAAGCAGCAGCAAAGCTCCGATTGGGGCGCCCATGTATTGAGCGATGCACAAAAGCAGTATGCGGCACAGGACGTGCTGTATCTACATGAGCTGAAAGCCCGTCTCGACCAGATGCTGGAGCGTGAAGGCCGCAGCGCGATGGCAAAATCCTGTTTTGATTTTGTGCCGACGCGGGCTGCATTGGATTTGGCGGGCTGGACCGAAGAAGATGTCTTCGCACACTGAGCCGTTTATAGACACGACAGACAAAATGTTGCAGGCGGCCACACGCCGTGCCCGGCTGGCACCAATTTTAAGCTGGGTTGCCGCGGGCGTGGGGCTTGGCCTTGTTCTGCTTTTCATGGGTCAATCGGGGTTTTTTTCGGTTTTTATGCCGAAACAGATACCAATCGCCATCACAATTGAAAAACCGCAACAGATTACCGGTGAGAAGTCGCGCATTTCAGGATTTGACAAAGAACAGCAGCCCTATGAGGTGACGGCCCAAAAGGGCTATCAGGACAAGGACAATGCGGATTTGGCCCATCTTGAAATGGTTGTTTTCAATTTCAGGAAGAAATCCGGTGAGGCCTACCAGATGCTGTCGCAGACCGCCGTGTATGATTCAAAGGGCAAGCAGCTGGATATGCAAGGCGATGTGAAAATCATCCAGGCCGGTAAATTTACCGCCACCATGGACAAGGCCCATGTCGACATGCAAACCAAAGATCTTGTTTCAACCGTAGCTGTCAATGTTGAAACGGGCACTGGCACCATTAAAGCCAATGGCATGAAAATAACCAATGACGGAAAGACCATTGTGTTCTTGAATGGGGTGAAAGCCCGCTTCGAGGAAGCAGCCAAAAAGGGAGACGAAGCACCATGATGAAGAAATTGATGCGCGCAACGGTGGTGTTGGGCATTTTGGCCTTGCCATGTCACGTGGCCTCCGCTGCCCAAACCGGCCCTGTCGAAGTAACGGCCAATGAAATGGAAATCGCCGAGGGCGGCAAACAGGCAACATTCCGCGGAGCCGTGGACGCAGTGCGCACTGATGGCCGCATCAAGTCGGACACCATGGTGGTTGATTACGCCGATGTGAAACAGCCCGATGGAACCATGAAATCCGAGGTGAGCAAGCTGGACTGCACCGGTAATGTTACCATCACCACATCCACCCAGGTGATAACTGGCCAATGGGCAAAAATGGATGTGATCGCCAATAAGCTGGTGGTGGGCGGCAATGTGAAAGTGGTTCAGGGCAAGACGGTTTTGAAGGGGCCAAAACTCAATGTTGACCTCACAACCAAAAAAACCGTCATGTCGGGTGGCCGCGTAACCGGCAGTTTTGCGCCAAATTGACGAAGTTCATCATAAATTAACATAAATAGGCGGTAATCAAGTGACGCAGAACGACGAAGTTGGAAGTAATCTGCGTCCGGGTGTGGCGCGTAATGCCCCAATCCGGACGAAGATCGCGAAGCCCCAAGGCCAGTCGCCGAGGAGCAGGGCGAACTCCCAAAGTCAGCCCGCGCGCGAAGGAATTGTCGCCACCATGCTCGCCAAGAGCTACAAGCGCCGTCCCGTCGTTCGCAGTGTGACACTTAACGTTCGGCGTGGTGAAGCCGTAGGCCTTCTCGGTCCCAATGGCGCTGGCAAGACGACGGTGTTCTACATGATCACTGGCCTGATTGCCGCCGACCAGGGCACGATCAGTCTTGACGGGGCAGATATAACCCATCTGCCGATGTACCAACGGGCACGTTTGGGCATTGGTTATCTGCCTCAGGAAAGCTCGATCTTCCGGGGACTTTCGGTTGAAGATAATATTCGCGCTGTTCTTGAGCTCGTCGAGCCCAACAGATCCAGACGCGAAAGTGTGTTGCGTGAGTTGTTAGATGAGTTCTCGATTACCCATATCCGGCATTCGCCGGCTGTTTCACTATCTGGCGGAGAGCGTCGCCGGGTGGAAATCGCCCGCGCCCTTGCAGCCAACCCCAAATTCATGCTCCTCGACGAGCCCTTCGCCGGAATTGACCCGATTGCGATCGGTGATATTCGCAAGCTGGTGCGACAGCTCACCGCTCGGGGAATCGGGGTGCTTATTACGGATCACAACGTCCGGGAAACCCTTGACCTCATCGACAGGGCGCTCATCATCCATGAGGGCTCGGTTCTAGCCGAAGGCACCCCCGATGAAATCGTCAGCAACCCGGATGTACGTCGCTACTATCTCGGCGAAGAATTCTCGCTGTAAGATGGATTGCGCGTAATGGCATTGATGCAAAGAATGGATTTGCGTCAGGGCCAGTCACTGGTCATGACCCCGCAATTGCAGCAGGCCATCAAGCTGCTGCAAATGTCCAACATCGAACTGCAGGCCTATGTTGAAACCGAGCTCGAGCGTAATCCGCTTTTGGAGCGCGATGAACGCAGTGATGTTGCAAAGCCCGAAGCACAGGAAGTCTCGTCAAACAACAATGACATGGTTGCTGAATTAGGGGCAAACCAATCGCAGGAAGACAAGCTTCGCACTCTCGATACGGATCTTGAAAATGTTTACACCCACGAAGCGCGCGCTGACTCCGTAAGTCGCGAAAGCATGGCACCGGCAGATTCCGGTTGGGCATCGCTACGGCCAAGCGGCGGACTTTCGCTCGACAGCGATGAATATGATTTCAGCGCGTCACTTACAAAGACAGCAACACTCGCTGAACATCTCACCGGTCAACTGAACTTGAATGTTCTTGATCCCTCCGACCGCATCATTGGCCAGAATCTGATCGGCATGGTGAATGAGGCGGGTTATCTCACGTCCAACCCTACCGATATCGCGGAATATCTCGGCACAACACCCGATCATGTTTCGCAGGTTTTGGAAAAGCTGAAAAGTTTTGATCCGGTTGGCGTGTTTGCGAGTGACCTGCAGGAATGTCTTGCGCTGCAATTGCGTGAGCGTGACAGGCTTGATCCTGCCATGGCGGTTCTCGTGGCAAACCTTCACCTTGTTGCAAAACGCGATTTTGCGGCTTTGAAAAATCTTTGCAAGGTCGACCTTGATGACATCAAGGAAATGATCGCGGAGTTGAAGCACCTCAATCCAAAACCCGGCAATGCGTTTGGCTCCGAACCCGTGCAGCCCGTGGTGCCGGATGTTTTCGTGCGTGCCGCACAGGACGGTTCATGGCTGGTGGAACTCAACAACGATACCCTGCCGCGTGTGCTGTTCAGCAATCAATATCTGAGCAAGGTGTCGCGCACTGCATCACGCGAAGAAGACAAGAATTATTTGAGCGAATGCCAGGCCAATGCAACCTGGCTGATCAAGAGTCTTGACCAGCGCGCTAAAACAATTCTCAAAGTGGCCCGTGAAATCGTGCGCCAGCAGGATGCATTCCTTGTTCTCGGTGTGCAGCACTTGCGGCCCATCAACTTGAAAACAGTGGCTGAGGCAATCGAGATGCACGAATCGACCGTGAGCCGCGTCACCTCCAACAAATTCATGGCAACACCGCGCGGCACCTATGAACTGAAATATTTTTTCACCACCGCCATTGCATCATCAACGGTTGGCGGTGATAGTCATTCAGCCGAGTCAGTACGCCAACGCATCAAGGAAATGATCGCGGGCGAACAGGAAAATTCCGTACTTTCCGATGATACAATTGTGGAAAATCTCAAGAATTTGGGTGTCGAAATTGCCCGGAGAACTGTCGCCAAGTATAGGGAATCATTGAATATTCCTTCCTCCATCCAGCGCCGCAGAATAGCCCAGTCCGGCGGTCGCTGAAGCGATTGACTTCACTTGCCCGCGCCGCTAGTTTCCGCCGCGATTAAAGAATAAGCCATTGGCTAAAAAATCCACCGGGGTTCATTTCAAAAACTATTGACGTTAGCAATACGCGCGCCCATGTCTTATAAGGGGAGTGGCGGAGAAGGATATTCACAGCCATGCACATAAAAGTTACCGGCAAGAATCTTGATATCGGCGATGCCCTCAGGTCCCATGTGGAAGAACGTCTCCACCAATTCCGCCAGAAATATTTCGATGGCACTGTGCATGCCCATGTAACGTTGGAAAAGCAGCGCTCAAGTTTCCAGACCGATTGCAGCCTGCATTTGGCAACGGGTCTTGTCCTGCAGGCGCATGCTTCGGCCCATGATGCGCATCCAAGTTTTGATGCCGCCGCCCAACACCTTGAAAAGCAGTTGAAGCGTTACAAGCAGCGCCTCAAGGACCATCACAAGGATCGTCGCGAACCCGTGCGCAATGAAGACGCCACAAGCTACGTCATCCAGGCTGGCCACGATGAGGCGGTGGAGCCAACGGACCTTAATCCCGTCGTCATTGCCGAAAGCATTACCAAGGTTCCTGAACTTACGGTTGGTGAGGCCGTGATGCAGCTTGAGATTTCAAGTGTACCCTTTGTGTTGTTCAGAAACAGCAAGGGTGGGCAAACCAGCGTTGTCTACCGCCGCAGTGATGGCAATATCGGCTGGGTTGACCCCCGTCCGGCGGCTTGAGGAGAGCTGTTGCATGACTGACCTCGCAGACATCATCGACGCCCGCGCCATCCTGCCAAGCGTCAAGGTGCAAACCAAAAAACAGCTCCTGCAGGAACTCTCGCAGGCAATGACAAAATTTGTCAGCATTGACCACCGCATTATTTTCGAAACGCTTCTGCAACGTGAGAAGCTTGGCTCCACTGGCATTGGTCAGGGCATTGCCATTCCCCATGGCAAGATGGCGTCGATCAACCGCGTCTATGGATTGTTCGCAAGGCTGGCCACCCCGATTGCCTATGACTCGCTTGATGGCCAGCCCGTGGATTTGGTATTTGTATTGCTGGCTCCGGATCACGCAGGTGCGGATCACTTGAAGGCGCTTGCCCGCATTTCAAGGCTGCTGCGTGAGAACGATACGATCACCAAGCTGCGCGGAACGGATACGGCCGAAGGCCTCTATTCGATCCTGACGGAACCATCAGCGACAGCTTCTGCGGCATAGCCAGTTTGGTGTCTTGTGGGTTCAATCACACAAACAGGAAATCATCGGCCACGAGCTGGGCGACAGTGATGCCACTGAAGGTTATCCTGTCCTCAGCCGACACGGTAAACACAACACCGCCGAAACTGTTTATCGAATGTGAGAGAACGTCGGCAAAGCTGTGAATGCCGGTATTGGTAATCCAGACGCGGTCCGTGCGGCCCGTTCCCGCCCAGAAATCGGTAATCGTGTCCTGGCCAAAGCTCTTGTCGAACACGAACACGTCGGCACCAGCGCCACCTGTTACAACGTCATTGCCAAGTTCGCCAAGCAGATAGTCGTTGCCCGCCGCACCATTCAGCGCGTCGTTGCCAGCTCCACCGGTGAGACGGTTGATGGCGGCATCGCCCGTGAGGCTGTCGTTGAAGGCTGAACCATAAACATATTCGATGCCGGAGAACGTGTCGCCTGCGGCTTCCCCACCCGTGCCGCCAGAGACAAGGTTCACGATGACGCCTGCGATGGCATCCTGGTAGCTTGCCGCATCCTGCGCGCCATCGCCGCCAATGAGCGTGTCAGCACCAGTGCCGCCCACGAGAATATCGTTTCCATCGCCGCCATTCAGGATGTCATTGCCCGCATCGCCAACCAACCTGTTGATGCCGGTATTGCCGGTGATCGTGTCATTTAAAGCCGATCCATAGACATATTCAATACCGGAGAACGTGTCTCCTGCGGCTTCACCAGCCGTACCGCCTGTAACCAGATGGACGGTGACGCCGGAAGACGCACCCCTGTAATCCGCCACATCCCTGTCTCCGTCACCACCAATGAGCGTATCCGCTCCAGCGCCGCCAATGAGAATGTCATTGCCAGCCCCGCCATTGAGCACATCATTGCCACCGTTTCCGACAAGGCGGTTGATGCCGTCATCGCCTATCAGCTGGTCCACCTGTTGTGAACCCAACACGTATTCAAACTGCACAAAGCCATCACCCTGCGCATCGCCGCCGGAGGCCGTGCCGAGTGCCAGATTGATGATCACCCCCGCAGCAGATGATGCATAATCCAGTGTATCAACACCATCTCCGCCGTTGAGCTGGTCTGCCCCGGCACCTCCACTGATGATGTCATTTCCTGCGCCACCCGAAATGCGCTCGGAAACACCATTGCCCTGAAGTGTGTCAGCCTTGTCAGACCCGTCGATGGCAATCACGAGATGATCGGCTGTGATTTCAGGTATTGCCGAACTCGCAGAAAAAGCCGAGCGCAATGCAGCGCCTTGAAGGGCACCATCGGAAGCAAGGCTATAAGCAAGAGCATTGGCTGAAATCAGATTGATGGCAGTATTATACGCTGCGACAGCAATTGGATCGAACGCACCCAAATAATCCGAATTGTATGGGAGTATGCCACCTATGGCCAAGTTGCCAAACGGCAGGAACACATCACCGAGATGAATACCATAATCTCCTTCTTGAAAATCATTGATTACAATGGTTTGAAGAACAGACCGTATAGAATCGTCAGGATTGAGGACGGGGTCGTTGTTGATATAGGAGTCAGGAAGTGCTCCAAGAACTTGTATTTCGAGATGCCCGTCATCCACAAAATGTCGATATTCGATCACATAAAGAGAGTTAACGCTGGCCAAAATGTCTGTTGTAAAGTTATAGGGATGGCCACCGGCAGCGGCATATGTCTCGCCGCCACTTGGATAATGCGACTTATCAATTTGGTCAGAGTAAAAGAATACACGATACGCTCTTCCCTGATTATTGCTGAAAAGATTTGAGTTTAGACTGATTTCACGCGTGGCAAATTCCTCAAGGCCGATCGCAGCTTCAAAAACCCCGCCCAGCAGATCAAACATGCCAATCTTGCCGCCACCGGCATCCGGTAGTCCCAGCAGGCTCGTGTGCACCAGCAGGCGGTCATCCGCATCGCCCTTGCCAACCGTTACCGTGCTGCCCACAGCCCCCGTCACAACCAGGTAATCCGACCCAGCATCGCCGTCAATCACCCCAGACCCGGTCACATAACCTGGAGCATTCACCCCATCAATATTACCAAGAATTAAAACATCAGAACTTTCGCCGCCCAGAAGTATATCAACGCCATCGCCGCCAACGAGCGTGTCGTTGCCCCGGCCACCCAAAAGCGCGTCGTTACCTGACGCGCCGCTTAGAACATCTCTGCCATCGCCGCCGCGAATGAAATCATTGCCATTGCCACCCGAAATATTGTCGTTTTCATTGCTCCCAAATACAGCGCCGCCCGCATTTTCAGCATTGTTGAGCTGCCCGGTCTGAACCAGCGGATTATCACCGTTCAATGCAATATCAATTGTGCCGCCATTATGGAAATAAGCGTAGTTCACGTTGTCGAGGATCGTTTTCGCAGCTGCCGGCAAAACATTTCCCGTTGCTGTTATCTGCTCAATGGCATGACTCTTCATGTCGCTCCAGCCTTGCAAGACCGAAGTGCCCCAAGCCGCATCATCCAGTGAAAGGAATAGCCCCTGCTCTCCCTTGTGAAACACACCAAACTGCGTTTGGCCGGATGCAGCCATTGCCTTGCCATCTGCATGCAGGTTGGCAAATTCGACAATGATTTCGCCCAGGTTTTTCTTGTTGTCTTCACCGTCAGCGCCGACAGCCATGTTTTTGTTCGCCAGAATCAACTGGCCTACATCCGCCATGTCATCAAACAAGTCACGCGCAGCCACATTGCCCTTCGGCATCGTGCCTTCGTCAACAACTGAATATGCGATATCGGTGACGCGGCCCTCGGCCAGCAGTTCGGTGCCAATGTATTTGGTCATTGCTTTTGCATCGGAGCTAATCAGCCCCTGCTGCTCTGCATACATGTTCAATACCAGCAGTGCGATGGAATGAAGATCAAACGGGCCAAGTCCCCAGTCAACATTCAAGCCAACCATCTCTCCCTCACTTTGGAAGTTCAGGAATTGGCCATCCATGCGATGGCCGAACACCCCACTGGAATTGGGAGCAACGGGTGTTGCTGTGCCATAGACGTCGAACATCAAATTCAAGTCGTAGACTGCATTGGCGGAAATCGAAGTTGCGGCACTGCGAAACGCCATGTTGTCGAACATAACCGCTTTTGCGCCATAAAGGCTGCCCATCAGCCCGGCAAGGCCTCCACCAAGAGAATGACCTGTAAAAGTAACGGAACCTGCCGTCGAGTAGGGAAAGTCTGTGCCTCCGTTTGAGTCACTCCAGACAACGTCCCTGTAAAACTCTACCGCCAAACCAGCTTGTGTGGCATTAAATCCAAGCCCACCGACCCAGCCGTTCAGTACGTCACTGCCACCATCAGTACCGCGATAGGAAATGATGGTCTCGCCATTGTAGTTGTAGGCAACAGCGGCAAAGCCACCATCAGCCGATTGGCTTTGGATTTTTGTCGCAAGTCCTAAACTTTGACCATCAAAATATGCATCCATTGACAGAACTGCCAAAGTCAAATCACGATTCATTGGTAAATCTCCTAAAACGGTTTTTTGAATGAGCCGTATTGTAAACGATCAATGAGCGTATCATTGATTCTCCAAGATACACTTCCGTCACTAGGCTTTTTGCTGTTCAGCCAAGGTAAGACGCTTTCAATTATCTCGACAGGCTTTGACTCTGTTGGCACCACGGTCAGTCGTTGCAAAAAGTATCCTGAATACACACCTGCGAGACCGTCGGGTTGAACCACAGATACAGAATCAGGGTCGCTTAAATTGCCGAAAGAAACCAAGGTAGGCATATTTTCAGTCAACACTGGCAAGCGTTGGTTGATCGGAACGAGGCTAAGGGCCGCACACATCGCACGTTCCCTCCCAAACCGCCATCTGAGACCAAATACTTTCAGAGGAATAGCGTAAGCGTCCAGCGCACCTTCGAGAGGTGAGTAATTCCGGTCTAGGTTAACCTCACGGCCTGACTCATGTGACGTAAGGGTAACAAATAAATTTTTTCCCTTTGTCAAATCCACATAGACTGCCTCACCTGTCATGTTGAGATCGGGACTTTCGCCTCCCCCCCAATCAGCATTGTGCGAATAACTCACCTCAATCACACTCGACCCGGTCTTCAATCCATCGGGAGTCTTCACCTCGGCTGTCATTTTGTAGCGGAAGGTGCAGGTGGGATAGTTGTAGACGTACCAGCCATAACCCAGCGCCAAAGGTGTCAGCACCCCTAGCGCCGAACGCCGCACCCACTTGTTACGAAAAAATCGAACCAAGATCACCCTCCCGTGGAAACCATAGATTGTCACCCCCCCCCGGTTGTCAAGCAGGAAGCAATGAAGAATATGATAGCAGGATTTGCTTGGCGATATTGCTGATTAAAGACGACACAGCTGGAAGCTCAGTCGATTGAGTTGACGCTGAAGTCCGAAGGCTTCAAAATTCATAAGCCCGTCCGAATCAAAGGGAAGCGTCCCCTTTATTCCGCTTAACCTTGAATTGATTCGATACTGACTCAAACAATGTTTGCAATCAGCTTTATGACAACATGGAAAACGGGAACCATTTGCAAACTGGGCAAGGAGGTGGCCATGACGACAAGCGGTACGAAGCCATATCTCTTCAAAAATTATGCTCATGCCCTCGATATGCATTCTGCTCATTACAGAAACGCACATTCCATCCAAAAAAACGCCACTCCTGTTTTCACGGAAGTGGCGGATTTGTGTTTTGAATATTTTTTTAATGCAAACTGATGGCTACCAGCTCATGCTCAACAGCACTATCGGCCGCGGCCTCACGCGTTCCGGAAATCGAAATCGGTGAACCATTCGCGTTGAACAGGCAGAACAGCTTTGCGTCCGGGGCAACCTGTGCCTGATTTCCGACCATGCGGATCACGTCACGGCCTTCAACTTCGCGAATATAGGACAACGCGCCATTGCCGAGCTGTGCCAACTCTTCGACGCTCAATTGAAATTCCTTGTTCATATCCCTACTCCTTGATCTCTATACGGCGGACAACGCTTGTTGGTTCCGGTCTTTTCAAATTTATGACGAGGAGCCCGTTCACAAGTGTGGCATCAATGACATCCATGCCATCTGCCAACACAAAAGCGCGATGAAACTGGCGGCCCGCGATGCCACGGTGCAGGAAATCCTTTGGACCTTCGTCCCGTGTCCGGCCTCTGATGTTCAATTGGTTGTCCTCGATGGTGATTTCAAGATCATCGCGTGCAAAACCTGCAACAGCGATTGTAATCCGAAGTACTTCCATGCCATCGGTTGGCAGGCGTTCAATGTTGTAGGGAGGATAGCCTTCGCCTGAGGTTTTGACGGCGCGCTCCAAAAGGCGCTCAACATCATCAAATCCCAGCAACAGCGGCGACGAAAACACGGATATTCTGCTCATGACCCTTTGCCCTCGTGAAAGCGGCGAAATTAAAACAGCCCATCTGGCACTGCCTCACGAAACCTAATATGAGAAAGCTAACAGAGTGTTTCAAGGGGTTGTCATGGCAGGTGTAGCAGGTCGAATAGCGCTCGTAACAGGTGCGGGAAGTGCAGAAGGCATAGGCTTTGCAACTGCAAAGGCATTGGCAAAAGCGGGTGCCATTGTAGTCGTCACGTCGACCAGCAAGCGCATATTTGATCGACGCGAAGAATTGGGTGACGGCCACGAGTCGTTTATCGCTGACCTCACCAAGCCGGATGAGGTTGCAGCGCTCATCAAATCCGTGCGCCAGAAATTTCGGCGGATTGATATTGTTGTAAACAACGCCGGCATGGTTCAACAGGGCCTGCGCACAAAATGGTCAAGGCTCGAAAAAATTACCGATGCTGAATGGCAACGCCATCTCGACTTGAACATTACCACGGCCTTTAACGTCACCCGCGGCGTTCTGCCTGTGATGCAGAAG
The DNA here is from genome assembly GCA_031417195.1 of Rhodobiaceae bacterium. Classification (GTDB taxonomy): domain Bacteria; phylum Pseudomonadota; class Alphaproteobacteria; order Rhizobiales; family Aestuariivirgaceae; genus Aestuariivirga. The sequence continues at coordinate 58,384 of JANOVC010000090.1, read as the reverse complement.
CAAAAATATGGCCGCATCGTCAATGTGGCTTCCGTAACAGGACCCATGGTCACCAATCCCAACTCTGCCGGTTATTCTGCGGCAAAGGCAGCAATGACCGGACTGACCAGATCAACCGCGATCGAAAATGCCGGCATCAACATAACATGCAATGCCGTTCTGCCGGGCTGGATTGCCACGGGAACATCCAGCAAGTTTGAGATAGTGGCCGGCAAGGCGACACCAACGCGGCGCCCGGGTCGCGCGGAGGAGGTCGCCGCCGCCAACCTGTTCCTGGCGAGTGAGGAAGCCAGTTACATCAACGGCACCATGCTTGTTGTCGATGGCGCTAATACGATTGTCGAATTCAAGGGCGCGGTCGATGGCTGGTACTGAAAACTGGTCGGATAAAACGGTCCTGATTACCGGTGGTGCTGGTGGCATGGGCAGGGCCATTGCAAAAGAATTTGCAAATGCTGGTGCCAACATTGCCATTGCTGATCTCAAAGCCGAAAAGCTCCCCGAAAATTATTTCTTCATTCCAGGCGACGTATCAAAAGTTGCCGATTGCGAGAGACTGATTGCAAAAACTGTCGCGCAGTACGGCAGGCTTGATGTGTTGGTCAACGCGGCGGGCGTTTGGGTCGAGGGACAATCTTCGGAGATGACCGAAGACCAATGGGACCGCACCATCGACATCAATTTGAAAGGAACCTTCTTCGCCTGTCGCTACGCCATCCCCGAGTTGGAAAAAACTGAAGGCCAGATCATCAACATCGCGTCTGATGCGGGTCTCATGGGAAATGCCGGAGCGGCTATTTATTGCGCCTCCAAGGGCGGGGTGGTGCTGCTCACCAAGGCGCTCGCACTCGAATTGGCCCCCAAAGCCATTCGCGTGAACGCTATTTGTCCCTGTGATGTGGAAACGCCGATGCTTGAGTTTCAGGCAGAAAAATTCGGGCATGGTGATCCGGCAGCCTATCTCGAAAAGCTCAAAACAACCTATCCACAAGGCGCCCGCCAGCGCTTTGCGCGGCCTAGCGAAATCGCTGCCTTTGTTTTTGCCATCGCCTCGCCAAAACTAGCGCCGATAACCGGTGCGGCACTGCCAATTGACTTTGGGACAACTGCCGGAAGGTAAGGCTTGCCCACTTGCAAATGGCGGGGATTTGGCGTCAATTAACCCAAGGCTTGATCAGCCGATCAAAAACAGGGAGTACATTATGATCAAGAAATTACTGGGCGCTTTGGCCCTTTCCACAGTGATGGCCGTTTCGGCCTACGCTGCCGATAACAAGCCAGCCATCGTTTTCGATATCGGCGGCAAGTTTGACAAATCCTTTAACGAAAGCATGTTCAACGGTTCGGAGAAATTCAAAACCGAATCCGGCACCGCCTATGGCGAATTTGAAATTGCCAATGAAGCCCAGCGCGAACAAGCCATTCGTAACTTTGCCGACCAAGGCTACAGCCCCATCATCGCTGCTGGCTTTGCCCAAGCAGCAGCAGTGGAAAAAGTTGCCAAGGAATATCCAGACCTCAAGTTTGCAATTGTTGACATGGTCGTTGAATTGCCGAATGTACAATCCATCGTGTTCAAGGAGCAGGAAGGTTCTTACCTCGTCGGCATGATGGCCGCGATGGCGTCGAAGTCCGGCAAGGTTGGCTTCGTGGGCGGCATGGATATTCCATTGATCCGCCGTTTCGGCTGCGGTTATGCCCAAGGTGTGAAAGCCGCCAAGGCAGATGCAACCGTATTCCAGAACATGACCGGTGATACCGGCGCTGCCTGGAACGATCCCGTGAAGGGTGGTGAAATCACCAAGGGCCAAATGGCGCAAGGGGCTGACGTGGTTTACGCGGCAGCAGGTGCAACGGGCCTCGGTGTGTTGCAGGCAGCGGCAGACGGTGGCGCATTGTCCATCGGCGTTGATGCCAACCAAAATTACCTGCATCCCGGCAAGGTATTGACCTCCATGCTCAAGCGCGTGGACGTAGCCGTGAACAACGTGATGAAGTCCGGCAAGGATGGCACGTTCAAGCCCGGCATCCAGTCCCTTGGTTTGGCTGAGGATGGCGTCGGTGTCGCGATGGACGATAACAACAAGGCCTTGGTCACACCTGAAATGGCAGCCGCCGTTGACAAGGCGAAAGCTGATATCATCGCCGGAACCATCAAGGTTCACGACTACATGGAAGACAGCAAGTGTCCCGTTGAATAAACGGAACGCTTGATAATCCCGAACCTCTCCCTTTGGTGGGAGGGGGTCTTTCGAAATGACCATGACCCCAGCAATCGAACTCATCGGAATTGACAAGCGCTTTGGTGCCGTTCACGCCAACAAGGACGTGACCCTGTCAATCGGGCAAGGCTCAATCCATGGCATCATCGGCGAAAATGGTGCCGGCAAATCTACACTCATGTCAATTCTCTTTGGCTTCTATGCCGCAGACAAGGGCGAGATCAGGGTTCGCGGACAACCAGCAAAAATAACGTCATCATCCACTGCGATTGCACTTGGCATCGGCATGGTCCACCAGCATTTCATGCTGGTTGATAACTTCACGGTTCTTGAAAATGTCGTGCTTGGCGCAGAGGGTGGCAATCTCATTGGCCCGGCCCTTGCCAAAGCCCGCATCGAACTCACACGGCTGGCCCGTGACTATGAGCTTGATGTTGACCCCGATGTCATCGTGGGTGAATTGCCCGTAGGACTCCAGCAACGTGTTGAAATTCTGAAAGCCCTGTTCCGTGGCGCTGAAGTTCTCATTCTTGACGAACCAACGGGCGTGCTCACGCCTGACGAAGCCGATCATTTGTTCCGTATTCTAGGCCAGTTGCGAGATCAGGGCAAAACCGTCATCCTCATCACGCACAAGCTGCGCGAAATCATGGCGATCACCGATCATGTCTCCGTCATGCGAGGTGGTGAACTCGTCGCCACCAAAGAAACGAAAGACACATCGGTTGGCGAACTGGCTGAACTGATGGTTGGAAGACGCGTCTTGTTGCGAGTTGAAAAAGGCTCTGCGAAGCCCGGCGCCGTCATTCTTGATGTGAAGAATCTGACGTGGAGGGATCGCAAGGGCACAACGCGTGTGGACAATATCTCATTCACCGTGCGGAGTGGCGAAATTGTCGGTATCGCGGGTGTATCCGGAAATGGCCAATCGGAACTTCTTGAACTCATCAGCGGCATTTCAAAGCCTACATCGGGTCAGATTATTTTTGAGGGAAAAGACATCGGCGTTTTAGGCGACCCCCGCCACGTCCGCGCCGAAGGTCTCGCCCACGTGCCGGAAGACCGCCAGCACCGCGGCCTCATTTCTTCGTTCGACGCCTCTGAGTCAAGCATCCTCGGCTGGCACACTGAAGAATCTCTCGGCAGGGGTTTCCGGCTTGATCGCAGTGCCGTGGTCGAGCGTTGCCGCGCCGAGATGAAGGAATTCGACGTGCGCCCCGGCGACCCTCTGCTCAAGAGCGCAAAATTCTCCGGCGGCAACCAGCAGAAGATCATTCTCGCCCGCGAGATCGAGCGCGACCCTGACTTGTTGATCGTTGGCCAGCCGACGCGTGGTGTCGATATTGGTGCCATCGAATTCATCCATCGTCGCCTCATTGAACTGCGCGACCAGGGCAAGGCGATCCTCCTCGTCTCTGTGGAACTTGATGAAATCCGCTCACTCTCGGATCGCATCCTAGTCATGTTCGCCGGCAGGATCATGGGCGAACGCGATGCTTCTGCCGATGAACGTGAGCTGGGTCTCCTTATGGCTGGCGTCACGAAAGCAGCGGCGTAATGGGCGGGCGCGACGAGCTCCCCGCCTGGGTCGATGTGGGTTTGATACCGCTGCTGAATTTGTTTGTAGCGCTCATTTTCTCGGGCGTTGTTGTCCTGATCATCGGTGAAAATCCCCTTGAGGCCATGTGGATTATGCTGAAGGGTGCAGTGGGTTCAATCAAGGGTTGGAGTTATCTCCTCTATTACGCCACCAACTTCGTGTTCACGGGCCTTGCAGTCGCCGTTGCCTTCCACGCCGGGCTTTTCAATATTGGCGGTGAGGGGCAAGCCTATATGGCAGGTCTTGGCGCGGCAGCGGTGGGCCTTGGACTGGAGTTTTTGCCTTGGCCTCTCGTGATCCCGCTCGCCATTGTTGCGTCCGTGGCAGTAGGTGCTTTCTGGGCTTGGGTGCCCGGTGTGCTGCAGGTAAAACGTGGCAGCCATATTGTCATCACCACCATCATGTTCAACTACATCGCACTGAGCCTGATGGGCTATTTCATCAATTATTGGTTCCGGCCCATGGGCAAGATGGCAGTGGAAAGCCGCGAGATCACCGGTGCTTACATCATGAGCTTCCGCGAAGTGGCCAAGGCCTTTTTCGACATGCGCCTGCCGTCAACGCCGCTCAACTTCACCGTCTTTCTTGCCATCGCGGCGGCAATCATCATCTGGTATCTTCTGTGGCGCACCAAGCTTGGTTATGAGATCCGTGCCGTGGGTGCCAATTCTGAGGCCGCTATCTATGCCGGCATCAAGCCGGACCGCATCGTGATGATCACCATGGCGATCTCCGGCGCATTGGCCGGGTTGATGGCGGTCAATGAGGTGCTTGGGGCACAGCACCGGCTACTGCTTGGCTTTGTTCAGGGTGCGGGCTTCGTCGGCATTGCCGTTGCTTTGATGGGCCGCTCGCACCCCGCAGGGATTGTGCTCTCCGCCATGCTTTTCGGCCTTCTCTATCAGGGTGGTACTGAGCTTTCTTTTGCCAAGCCCGAGATCAACCGCGACATGATCGTGGTGATACAAGGCCTCGTCATCCTGTTCATGGGCGCTCTCGAATATGCCTTCCGCCCGTGGCTTTCGGCTCTCTTCCTCCGACCGGAGGATTGACGTGATGGACCTCTATGTTGAAATCCTCGCATCCACCATCCGTTATACGGTGCCACTCATTCTTGCATGCCTTGCGGGATTATGGTCCGAGCGTTCCGGCATCGTAGATATCGGGCTTGAAGGTAAAATGCTCATCGCTGCCTTTGCCGCCGCGTCCGCCTCTGCCATCTATGGCTCGGCCTGGATCGGGCTCGCCTTTGCCATCATCACATCCGTGGCATTCGCACTGGTGCATGGCTATGCGGCAATCAATCAGCGCGGCAACCAGGTGGTCTCGGGTGTCGCCATCAACATGCTGGCAGCAGGCCTTGCCGTGGTGCTTGGCAATGAGTGGTTCAAGGAAGGCGGTCGCACTCCGGCCTTGCCACCTCAAGGTCGGTTCCTTCCCATCAATGTGCCAGGCCTCCCGGCGCTTGCCGATATTCCGGTGATCAGCGTCTTCGCGAAAATTTTTCTCTCCCACTCCATCCTGACCTATCTTGCGTTCATCCTCGTTCCCGTTACGGCCTGGGCATTGGCGCGCACGCGCTTTGGCCTCCGCTTGCGCGCCGTGGGCGAGAATCCCCATGCGGTTGATACGGCAGGCATCTCCGTGTCGTTGCTGCGTTACAAGGCGGTGTTGATCACTGGTGTTCTCTGCGGTATTGCCGGAGCTTTTATCTCCACCTCTCTGTCCTCAAGCTTTGTGCGCGATATCACCGCTGGCACCGGTTTCATGGCGCTTGCGGCCCTCATCTTTGCCAATTGGCGGGCGTGGCCAGCACTCGGCGCCTGCTTGCTGTTCGGCTTTCTGCAGGCAAGCGGCACTTTTTTGCAGGGAAAGCACGTTTTCGGCGTGCAAATTCCGGTGCAGTTCATCAATATGCTTCCATACCTATTGACCGTGATCCTGCTTGCAGGCTTCATCGGAAAATCCGTGCCGCCAAAAGCCTCGGGCACACCCTATTCAAAGGACAGGTGACATGAAAGATTTGATCGCGGCGGCAAAGTCAGCCCGCCTCAGGGCCTATGCTCCCTATTCAAAATTTCTGGTGGGTGCAGCGGTACGCGACGAGCATGGAAAAATCCATGGCGGCTGCAACATCGAAAACGCGGCTTACCCTCAAGGCTGGTGCGCCGAAACCTCCGCCATCGCTGCAATGGTCATGTCGGGTGCACGCGCCATTACAGAAATGGCCGTGATCGGTAGCGGTGATCTGCTCTGCACACCCTGCGGCGGCTGTCGCCAAAAGATCAGGGAATTTGCTGCGGGTGAGGTCAAAATCCACATGTGCGGCGAAGACGGTCGCGTAATGAAAACAATGACTTTGAACGAACTGCTGCCAGAGTCTTTCGGACCGGAGAATTTAAATACGTAATTTACGTATATTGTGTATTTAACGATATTATTGTATAAAGCGTATTTTTGGAGCTCAAATCATGAAGTCTTTCTCAACAGGCGACCTCTCACGTAAAATCGGCGATGTCACTCATGCCGCGAGCCACGCACCGATCACGATCACCCAGCACAACAAGCCGCGTTACGTGTTGATGAGTGTTGAAACATTCGAAAGCATAATCAGTAAACCAAAAAATCCGCGTCGTGTCATTCGCGCTGACAATCCACCAGATGATGTTTTGGAATGGTTACTGCCAAATCTGGAAGGTTTCGCTGAAAACAACGATTATGACAAATAGCAAACCGTTATCGGGAGACGTTTTTTACTATCCCTACCTTTGGGGGCACGAAGAAGATGCGGGAATGGAAAATCCAAAAGAACGCACATCGTGTCTTGCGATCACTACGTCCAGTAAAGATGGTACGGTATTTTTGGTGATCGCTGCGATAAGTGACCAGATGTCCGACGATGCACTATCGTGCATTGAAATACCTGAAATCGAAATCCGTCGCAGCGGTTTAAATCCAATGAGAAAAGCATTTGTCCATGTTCATGAATGCAATATTGATCCAATCGGCCTGTCATGGAACTACAACGCAAATGCAAAGCAGCTCGGACGTTTTGGAAAATCCTTTACGGAAAAAATTGTCGCTTCAATAGCAAGCAATTTGCGGGCCGGGGCATTGAGAAAGATTGATCGTTTTAAATCGGGAGATGACCAGCAATGAGCGAACTCCTTAACCGCCTTGAAGGCCGTTCCCCCAAAACCGCAATCATTCTCGGCTCCAGCCTCGGCTCGTTTGCTGATGCGGTGAAAGACCCCGTTCGCATTCCCTATAGCCAACTTGCGGGCTTTCCTGTTCCAAAAATTTCCGGCCATGCGGGTGAGCTCGTGGTTGGTAAAGTGGGTGGCAAGGAAATCGTGGTGTTGGCGGGCAGGGCCCACGCCTACGAGAGCGGCAATCCCGCCGTTATGCGGCCCGTGATCGAAGCATTGAAAGCGGCAGGCATTGAAACGCTCATCCTCACCAATGCCGCTGGTTCGCTCAATCCCAAGATGCGCCCCGGCTCCATCATGATGTTGACCGACCACATCAATCAGGCTGGCATGAACCCGTTGATCGGCAGCCACGGTGATGAAAACTTTGTGCCGATGACGAACGCTTATGATCCCCAACTCCAGAAAGCCATGAAGGCCGCCGCAAAATCGGAAAAACTGAAACTTCATCGCGGTGTTTACGTCTGGTATTCCGGTCCCTCGTTTGAGACACCCGCCGAAATCAAAATGTTCCGGCTCGTGGGTGGTACAGCCGTTGGCATGTCAACCGTGCCGGAAACAATTCTGGCGCGCCGCTTTGGTCTGCGTGTTGCAGCTCTTTCGGTAATCACCAATCTCGCGGCAGGCATAGAGGGCGCGTCACCTTCCCATGAGGAAACCAAGCGCGAGGGTGCCAAAGCAGCCGAGCGCATGAAAACCTTGCTCATCCGTTTTCTCAAAGACCTGAAGTGATGCTCCCGCAAGAACTTATCCGAAAGAAGCGCGATGGCCAGCCGCTGACTAGCGACGAGGTGAAGACCTTTATCACCGGCCTCACCACGGGGGAAATTTCCGAAGGCCAAGTGGCGGCGTTCGCCATGGCGGTGTTTTTCAATGGCATGGAACCGCAGGAAGCCGTGGGCCTGACGCTCGCCATGCGTGATTCCGGCACGGTGCTGAACTGGGATTTGCCGGGGCCTGTGGTGGACAAGCATTCAACCGGTGGCATTGGCGACAATATCTCGCTCATGCTGGCCCCCATGCTGGCGGCCTGTGGTTGCTATGTTCCAATGATTTCAGGCCGTGGCCTCGGCCACACGGGCGGCACGTTGGACAAGCTCGATTCCATTCCAGGCTACGTGACGCAACCCGATCTCGCACTGTTCAGGAAAGTTGTGAAAGAAACCGGCGCTGCCATCATCGGCCAAACCGCAGATTTAGCACCCGCCGACAAGCGCCTCTATGGCATACGAGATGTGACGGCCACAGTTGAATCCGTTCCACTGATTACGGCTTCCATCCTTTCGAAAAAACTCGCCGCCGGTTTGCAGCATTTGGTGATGGATGTGAAAACCGGCTCCGGTGCCTTCATGGCAAAGCGCGAGGATGCGGTAACACTTGCCAAGAGTTTGGTGTCTGTTGCCAACGGTGCTGGCCTCAAAACCACGGCACTGATCACGGATATGGATGAACCACTGGCCCATAGCGCAGGCAATGCACTGGAAGTTTTACACGCGGTAAAGTTCCTCAATGGAAGTTTGAAAGATGTGCGCGTTGAAACAATTACAGTGGCACTCGGTGCTGAGCTCCTTATGTCAGCCAAAATCACATCGTCACAAGCGGATGCGCAATCCAAACTCAGAAATGTGCTTTCGTCCGGCAAAGCAGCACAACATTTTGCCCGCATGGTCACCCACCTCGGCGGTCCAAAAGATTTTATGGAGTATCCTGAAAAATATCTCAAAGCCGCGCCCATTGTTCGTCATGTCTATGCCGATGATGAAGGCTTCGTGACGTCAATTACCACCCGCGATTTGGGTCTCGCTGTCATTGAACTCGGCGGTGGAAGGCGTACGGCAGCAGACACTATTGACCACAGCGTTGGTCTGTCCAGCCTCGCAGGTAAAAACACAAGCTGCGACGGACAAACACCGCTCTGCATGGTTCATGCGCGTGATGAACAGAGCTTTGAACGTGCCGCAGCCATCGTGCGCAAAGCCTATGTCATTGGCAAAGGTGCAGAATCTTTGCCACCCATTCTCGAGCGCATTGCCCCATGAGTTGCGCTTTTCTCTTCGTGCTCGATAGCGTCGGCATTGGCGGCGCACCGGATGCGGCGAAATATGGTGACGAGGGCTCTAACACACTTGGTCACATCGTGGAAAAAACAGGTGTACAGCTCCCCAACATGGCAGCCCTCGGCCTGGGTCACGCCTTGGAATTGGCGTCAGGAAAAAATCCTTTCCCACCTGCAAAACTCACGGGCCAATGGGGCATCGCCGAAGAAGTGTCGCATGGCAAGGACACGCCATCCGGCCATTGGGAAATCGCTGGCGTGCCCGTGTTATTTGACTGGGGTTACTTTCCAAACACCATTCCAACCTTCCCACAAACCTTCACCAATGCATTGATTGCCCAAACCAGTCTCTCCGGCATTCTTGGTAACAAGCACGCGTCTGGCACTGAGATCATCGAAGAACTTGGCGCGGAGCATATGCGCTCGGGCAAGCCCATTGTGTACACCAGTGCTGACAGCGTCATCCAGATCGCAGCCCACGAGCAAAGTTTCGGTCTCGAACGCCTCTATGAAATCTGCCATGTCGCACGACAGCTGTCCTATGACATGAACATAGGCCGCGTCATTGCACGCCCCTTTGTCGGAACTGACAAAAAAAATTTCACCCGCACGGGAAACCGCAAGGACTACACCGTTCTCCCGCCGTCACCCACGCTGCTTGACGTACTCACGAAAGCGCAACGCGACATCATCACCATCGGTAAAATTGGTGACATCTACGCCCACTCCGGCACAGGCCGCGAAGTGAAGGCGTCGGGCAACGCGGCGCTGTTTGATACAACACGAAGGGAAATGCCAGAGCTCAAAGACGGCGGTTTCCTGATGACCAATTTTGTCGACTTCGACATGCTCTATGGCCATCGGCGTGACCCCCAAGGCTATGCCGAAGCGCTTGAATATTTTGACGCGCGCCTGCCCGAAGCCATGGCCTTGCTCAAAGATGGTGACCTCATGATCCTCACCGCCGATCACGGCAATGATCCCACGTGGAAAGGCACGGACCATACCCGCGAATGTGTGCCGGTTCTCAGCTATGCCAAGGGCATGCAGCCCGGTTCATTCGGTCGCCGCAAAACCTTCGCCGATATCGGCCAAACAATTGCGACTCACCTTAAAGTTCCCGCCCTCAAAACGGGAACGAGCTGGTTACTCTGATCGTCTTAACACCGCCTGCAACACATCGCGCACGCCGATAGCGCCTGCAAAGGTGTCGTCGTCATTACAAAGAGCAACGGGAGTTGTTTCAGACTTGTGCATGGCCAACATCACCGTCTTGAGTGATGTACCCGGCGTTGCCCAAAATACCGGGCGTGACTTTGGATCAAAGGACTTGTCAGCATCTGCGCATGATATCCAGGTTGCAGACGCGCCGTCGCGCTCAACGGCAGCAAATTTGTTGTTGCGGTCAAGTTTGAAGCGTGTGGTTTTCCGCCGATCCAACCAGATCCAACCACTTTTGTCTTTCTCCAGTTCACTTTTTCCGCGCATCACATTCCATGCAGTCAGCACACTGAGCGGATTCACATTAGCGATGAATTCGCGCACATAATCATTTGCTGGCCGCAGCACGATGTCTTCTGGCCTGCCGGTCTGCACGATATGGCCACCTTCCATGATGGAGATATGATTACCAATCTTCAGCGCTTCTTCAAGGTCATGACTCACGAAGACAATTGTTTTCTTCAATGTCTTCTGCAGCTGCAAAAGCTCATCCTGCAATTTTGTGCGGATAAGCGGATCAAGTGCCGAGAAAGGTTCATCCATAAGAAGGATCGGCGCTTCCGTCGCAAACGCCCGTGCCAGCCCTACACGCTGCTGCATACCCCCTGATAGCTCATGGGCAAATTTGCCAGCCCATTGGTCAAGGCCAACAAGTTTCAATTGCTTGTCAACCCGCACCTTGCGTTCAGCATCTGGAACACCGGCGAGTTCAAGGCCAAAACCCACATTCTCTGCCACCGTGCGCCACGGAAGAAGTGCGAATTGCTGAAACACCATGGCCACCTGGCCCTGCCGCACATGGCGAAGTGTTGCTTCGTCACAGGTAACAACATCAACCATCTTGTCGCCATCGCGCACGAGCACATTGCCACGCACGACCTTGTTCAGTCCATTCACGGCGCGCAGCAGTGTGGATTTGCCCGATCCCGAAAGCCCCATGAGAACGCTGATCTCGCCCTCATTGACCGTGAGGCTGGCACCGGCGCATCCCAGCACTGCGCCGGTTTTTGCAAGGATCTCAGAACGTGCAGCACCCGCGTCAAGCATGCGTATGGCTTCACGCGTGTCTTTGCCAAAAATGATATCAACATTCTTGAATTCAACGGCAACGCTCATGATTTTGCTCCCGTTGTAACCCTGCACATGCGGTCGAGAATGATGGCGAGAATGACGATGGCAAGCCCCGCTTCAATACCAAGCGGAATATTGAGTGAGTTCAATCCGCGCACAACGGGTTTCCCCAACCCGGAAGCACCAATCAATGCCGCAATAACCACCATGGAAAGCGAGAGCATGATGCATTGTGTAAGGCCCGCCATGATGGTGGGTAATGCTGATGGCAGCTCAACTTTCCACAACAGCTGGCGTTTGGTTGCACCGAAGGCTTCACCCGCTTCGATGAGCGCCTTTGGCACGGATGTAATGCCAAGATGGGTAAGGCGGATAGGGGCAGGGGCTGCAAATATAACCGTTACGATAAGACCCGGCGCCGCTCCAAGGCCAAAGAGAATGAGAACGGGTATGAGATAAACAAATGTCGGCATGGTCTGCATGAGATCAAGCACGGGATGCAGGAACTTGTAGAGGCGCTCATTATGCGCGGCCCAGATTCCGATGGGAACACCAATTGCCATTGAGGCCGTTGTTGCGGCCACGACCAAGACAATCGTTTCAACGGTTTCTTTCCACAGGCCCTGGTTAACAATGAACAACAACCCGAGTGCTGCAACAGCCGCAAGCTTCCATGATTTTTGTAGATACCATGCCAGCAAGGCGATGGCAGCAATGAGAACCAGGGGTGGAAACCACAGGAAAATGTCAACGAGGCCCTCGAGAACAAACGTCAGCCCGCGCGCGATGGAGTCGAAGAACCATTCAAAATTGGTTGTCAGAAATGTAAAAAACTGTTTGCCCCAAGAGCCGACTGGAATTTTATTTGCGGTTAAAAAATTGACGAGCTGTTCCATATCAAAAAGACCCTTCCCAGCGTGAGTCTGAAATGAATAAAAGCGGACCGGTGCATTTTTTTGTCTGCCGGTCCGCCCTGAAATCAAAGTCTTAGAGGCCGAGGCCCTTCTTGACGGCATCAAGTGCTGGACCCGATCCGTCAAATGTGGTCACGCCGTCAAGCCATGCGGTCAAGGCATCGGGATTGGCCTTCACCCAGGCAAGTGCCGCAGCTTTTGGATCAGCACCCTTGTCAAGGATTTCGCCCATCACAAGATTTTCCATGTCCATCGTGAACTTCAGGTTTGTAATGAGTTTGCCGATATTCGGGCATTCCGCCACATATCCCTTGCGCACGGTGGTGAACACCGAGGCGCCACCAAAGTTGGGTCCGAACAAATCATCACCACCGGTGAGATAGGCCATTTTGAAATTGGCATTCATCGGGTGTGGGGCCCAGCCAAGGAATACGATATCCTTGCCGGATTGGGTACTTTTTGCAACTTGCGCCAACATGCCGGCTTCCGAGCTTTCCACAAGCTCAAAACCGTCCAGTCCAAATTTCGGATCCTTGAGCATATCCAGGATATGGCGGTTGCCATCATTGCCGGGCTCGATGCCATAGATTTTGCCGTCAAGCTTGTCCTTGAACTTTGCAATGTCCTTGAAGTCCTTTAGGCCGGCATCATAGATGCCTTGTGACACGGCCAAAGTATATTTGGCGCCTTCAAGGTTCGCACCAATGGTTTCAACTGAACCATCTTCGCGGTAAGCCTTGATGTCATTTTCCATCGACGGCATCCAGTTACCAAGGAACACGTCGATATCCTTGCTCTTCATGGAAGCAAAAGTCACTGGAACGGCCAGCTGGTTGATATTGCCTTCATAGCCCATGGGCTCCAGAATGGCCGCGGTCATGGCGGTAATGGCCGTAATATCTGTCCAGCCCACATCAGAGAGGCGAACCTTCTGGCAAGATGCGGCGTCGCCTGCCAATGCCGATGTGGCACCTGTAAACAGGCCAACACCAAGTGTTGCCGCCGTCAAAAATTTGGTTGCGAATGACGTCATTATTATAGTCTCCCTGTGATATCCGCTGAGTTATCAATTTTGCGGATGATGCAGGGAGACTAGCGCGAAACACCCATTGCTCGTCAAGCTAAGTATTCCAGCCCCGCATGTTAAAAACGACACTCCGTGTACTTATCGAGGCAAGCGACCTATAGTCGCGTGAAATGGAAATGGGGAACATCATGAAACCAGTGAAATGGGGCATCATCTCAACCGCAAAAATCGGCGTAGACAAAGTTATTCCGGCCATGTTGATGAGCAAGGATGTTGAGATTGTTGCAATCTCCTCGCGCAAATTGAAATCGGCACAAGCCGCAGCAAAGCAGTTTAACATTCCCCGCAGCTATGGGTCCTATGAAGCAATGTTGGCGGATCCAGATATTGAAGCGGTTTACAACCCGCTCCCCAACCATTTGCACGTGCCGCTCACGCTGGCAGCAGCACGCGCAGGCAAGCATGTGTTGTGCGAAAAACCGATTGCCATCACGGCAAAGGAAGCAGCACAACTCCGCAAGGTGCCAAAGGGTATCCATGTGATGGAAGCCTTTATGGTGCGGCAGAACCCGCAATGGCTCGAAGCCCGCGCCTTGGCCCGCAAGGGCAAGATAGGCGAACTCCGCGCCATGCAGGTGTTCTTCACCTATTTCAACCGCGATCCCAAAAACGTCCGCAACATGGCCGATATTGGCGGTGGCGGACTTTATGATATCGGTTGTTATCCCATCACCGTCTCGCGCTTCATGTTTGGCTGCGAACCCTTGCGCGTGATTGCAACCTTTGACCGTGATCCCAATTTCAAAACAGACAGGACCGCCAGCGGCATCGCCGATTTCGGTGACGGTCGGCAACTCACATTCGCCATCTCAACCCAGATGGCACCCTACCAGCGCGCCCACATCGGCGGCACCAAAGGCCGCATTGAAGTTGAAATTCCCTTCAACGCACCACCAGACAAACCCAACCGTATTTTCGTGCAAGGCATGGAAATGAACGTGGGCATCTGGCACGACATGCCCGTGTCAGACCAGTATCAAATGGAAGCCGAACATTTCGGACGGATCATTCGCAAAAAAGAAAAAATGGTCTGGGGCATCGAAGACGCCATCCAGAACATGAAAATCATCGACGCGTTTTTCAGGTCCGAAAAATCAGGAAAGTGGGAAAAGCCTTAGCGCTGAAATTTCTTAGGGAAATTGAGAGTGGAGAATTTGATATTTGCCATTGGTGAAGATGGAGTGTTGAGTGTTTTCGATACGATTTCTACTGTTCGGCGAGATTGCGAAGGCATTGATGTTGAGAGTGGAGTATGGGAATTCTTCAACTCCAGAGGGGTGCCACTAAGGCCCGTTTTCCATCGCCCAAATATAGTTAAGAACAATACGTTTTGGCCATTTGATAGCATTGCCTCGTCTCAAGAGTTTGATCTTGTAACAGATGTCAGGAATCAAGATCCAACGCTGCTGGTTTGCCTTGCTAGGGATATTCGCCTCGAGAAAAACAACTATTTTGATGATCTCGATTTGGTCCGTAAGCATCTCAAGAATGAAGCCTGAAAAGACGGGTTAAAAAATATATTTTATCTTGATGATAGGAGCGCTTAGCCCCATAACCTTGCCGCACCGCGCACGCCGCTTTTTTCGCCATGTACAGCGCGCACCACTTTGGCAACAGCTGTTCCTGAAAAACTGTAACGCGAAATCAGAGGTGGCAATTCTTCCACAAGCTCGGGCAATTTATTCAGCCCGCCGCCGATGATGAAAACATCGGGGTCGACAACGCAGGTAATGTTTGCGGCAACGCGCGCGAAGCGGTCCTGCAGTCGCAGAAGCGATGCGTTGGCATTTTCATCACCGTTACGCGCCCGCATGACAATGTCTTTGCCGGAAATATCTTCGCCGGTCACTTTCAAATGATCGCGTTGCAATCCGGTGCCGGACACATATTGTTCAGCGCAGCCGGCCTTGCCACAGAAACACGGCAACAATGGCCATTCACTTTCATTGGGCCAGGGCAGTGCCGTATGGCCAAATTCGCCAGCCTCGCCATTGGCACCAACAACCAGCTTGCCATTCACAACAAGCCCGCCGCCAAGTGCGGTGCCCACCGTAAAGAAGGCCACCACGGGATAACCCTGTCCGGCACCGTCAATGGCTTCGGACAAGGCAAAACAATTTGCGTCATTTTCCATTTTTACCGGACGGCCAATCGCTGATTCCAAATCCTGTTGGAACGGACGGTCATTGCAGAATGTGATATTGGCGTTGCGCCACAGGCCGGTTTTGCGTGAGGCGGAACCTGGCGAACCAATGCCCACGGTTCCTTCACCAGCTTCGCCGACAAGTGACCTGATCGCTGCCACAACCTCATCATAAGAGCGGGGCGTTGCCACACGCTTTTCAAAAACCACATCACCCGTCGGTGAAAAAGATACCGCATCGATTTTGGTGCCGCCCAAATCAATGCCGATACGATGTGTCATGTGCGGTTATACACGTCATCATAACGAATGATATCATCCTCGCCGAGATAGTCGCCAAACTGTACTTCAATGATCTCCACCATGTCCGGGTGATGGTTTTCCAGCCGGTGTTTTTCCCCCAAAGGAATATCAATGGATTGCGAGCGCGTGAAATCTTTTACTGTTTCGCCCACTGTCACCGTGGCGATCCCGGAAACAACCGTCCAATGTTCGCCGCGGTGCTTGTGGCTTTGCAAGGAAAGTCGCCCCCCCGGATTGACGGCAATCCGCTTCACCTTGAAGCCCTTGCCCTCATCCAACACATAGAATGACCCCCAGGGCCGCGTTTCACTATACATCAAGAATTCCTTTCACTTGTGCTGGCTTATAAACCAATGCACGGGGAATTTGTCCACTGGGCAATTGACAAGGGAAGGGGCAGGTTGAAGTTTCGCTTTTGACCCGTCATCAGACAACTACACGATATGACTGAACCGATGCAAATGATCCGAAGCGGAATTCACTGTTGAAAGCCGACTAATCATTCGTTTCATTCAGCAGTGCCATGATCTCTGCCCCTAATTGCATGTCGGGGATATGACCGAAGGTCTGACGCCGGAGATTGCCCTTGTGATCAATCAACAATATGGTGGGCGTTCCCTGCATGGCATAAAGTTCCATGGTTTTCGGAATAGGCAGATTCGGCATTTGTGGTTGGTCGATGGCGACAGGAAATGTGACGCGATTTTCGTGAAGAAATGCCTTGAGAGACACGAGCCCCATTGCATCATGATGTTCAAATACCGTGTGTAAGCCAAGCACCGAAACTTCCGTACCTTTGAAAAGTGCATGAGCTTGGCGAAGTTGCGGAACGAGTTCCGACACGCAACCAAGGCAGAGCATTTGAAATGCGCCTGCCACAATCACGCGCCCCTGCAAGGCGGCCAGCGTTAAAGGGAATTCAGTATTTAACCACTGTTCTGTCACCCATTCAGGGGCTGGCCGATTTTCTTGTTTCATTTGTTTCTCGTTCTACTGTTTTGTTGGGGTGCCCGGCAAACTCAAATCACCGCTAGCAATGTCAAATACATTGGCGACGCATAAAAGTGGGGCATGGGCAGATGCATTGACGCGCAGTCCCGCCGTCACGCCATCAAACTTCATGGCGGAGATATCGCCGAGCGTTACAAGAGGCACTTTTACGCTAACCGCTGATTCTGAAACGGTTGGCTCAAATCCCGGACTGTCAATCAGCAAAGGCAGGCCCGGCCATGAGGCCGGCAGTTTCGGCTTTACGCCTGCCGGAATGTCTTTCACCTTGAGGCTTCCTGTGCCGCAAGCATCATCTGGACCTAGAACAACCCAATGGCTGTGCCAGAGATTGCCATCATTGCTTTTGTTACCATCGCCGTTTTCGTCAACCACAGGTGTATCATCAAAATCTGGATGGGCTGTAACGGCAAGTGCAAGAATGCCTTGATCAGCATCAAAGCCAACAGTTGATGAGTTTAAACTTGTCGGCCAGACATAAGAGTAGACAGAACTTCCGGCCAGTTTGCCGCTGGCGGCTGGCTTGCTGGTGCCAGCCTTGCCGTTGACGGTAATTTTGAAAATGACAGTGTCTACCGTTTGCGTAATTTCTGTATTAACAATATCGAATTCAGCTTGGCTGACGTTACCTGAGTTGGCAGCAATTGTTTCAGCCACAACAGCGGTTGGCATGGCCAACATAAGTGCAGCAGCAGCGGCGATGGCGCTATTTGAAAATGAAGTCTTTGGCATAGTGTGGTCCTCTCATAGTTGCATTGGCGTTGGACAAAATCATTTAGGAGTGCTAACAAAACAAATACAGAAAGACATGTCAAGATATTTATTAGGAGTCCTAACTATGCTAACTCAACCTGATGCCATAGCCAAGCGCATTGCGTCTGGGCTTGGGCGATTGGCGCTGGCACTGAAAGCTAAATCCTGGAAGGGTGCTGCTGACGAAGGCATCACGCCGACGCAGGGCGAAGTTCTGGCGCGACTGGCTGATGCTCCTTCAAACACGCGCCTGAGTGAACTTGCACATCAACTCGGTGTATCAGCACCTACGGCTAGCGATGCCGTTTCAACACTCGTGGCAAAAGCACTGGTTGAAAAACGGAGCGGAGATGACAAGCGCTCTGTGACGCTGAAGCTCACCAAAGAGGGCAAACGTCTGGCGACTCGCGCTGCTGGCTGGACGGATTTTTTGGCTGGTGCCGCAGAAACACTTTCTGATAATGAGCGCGAAGATTTTCTGGCGTCACTCATCAAAATTATTCGAGCCTTGCAAGAAAGTGGAGATATTTCAACGCAGCGCATGTGTGTGACCTGCGAACACTTTCGCCCCCACGCCCACAAGGATTCGGTAAACCCGCATCACTGTGTCTTTATTGACTCCGCATTTGGGGCGTCGTCGCTTCGATTGAATTGCGCTGATCAAAGCGAAATGGATTTTGCAAGACGTGAAGAAAAGTGGAGAAAGTTCGTGAGCTGTTAGTGGTTGAATTGGCATTGCCGCGTTCCCCATTAGACCCCATCGCACCAACTGAGGTGCTGGCGCTTTACTTCTGTTGTTGGCCCATCGCGTCCAATTGGGATGCTGGAACTTCGTTTCTGCAATGAAGGGCAATGCGGATGCAGCAAGGCGGCGGCGATGTTCGATCCTCGAAAATTCGGACCGACCTATTGGGCAATTGACGCCATCCCATTGTCTGGCTATACACCGCCCATCTCATTTGGTTAGAGACGGCGATCTGTTGGCAAAAGCCCATGGAAATCCAGTGTTTCAGCCGCTTTGAACCGTTCAGCGATCAGGATAAAGAAATGGCCAATACATCATCCGCAAAAAAAGCAACCCGGGTTTCTGCCCGTCGTGCTGTCATCAACAAGAACCGCATCAGCATGGTGCGCGGCTCGCTTCGCAAGGTTGAAGAAGCAATCAGCGCCGGAAACCAGGAAGCAGCCTTGCTGGCCATGAAAACCGCAGAACCACAGCTCATGCGCGGCGCCCAAAAGGGCGTTTTCCACAAGAATACCGCATCCCGCAAGGTGTCACGCCTCACGAGCCGTATCCGCGCCATCAAGGCCTGATATTTGCTCACGTAAGTTTGGAAAGACGCGCCGTGAGCTTCTCCGGCGCGTTTTTGTTTGTCCGCGAACGGACTTTATTTGTCAGGTTTTTTCGATACATTTCAATACGTTGCCAAAGCACCTTCGATTGAGATCAAAACCCGGGCTGCAAAGTTAACATTTTTCTGACGCAATCGGCCCACGTGTTGCGCTGCATTCAAAGCCAAAGCGCTTTTACCCCCTGCTGATTCACAAAGTCACATCATAGAGTTAGCAAATTTTTCTAAATCTGGTCACAAAGTGCAGCTGCCACTGGCTCGCTCCGTGTACGGAACAACACATGATTCATCTTGCAGTGTGCAGTCCGGCTTTTGTAGGTTCCCCTCAACGAGGCCAACCAAAACAAGGCATCGGGTTAAAATGGCGACAGGGTATCAAACCTCAGGCTGTGCAGGAGCAGTCTGAACTTAGGGGCAAGACAGGGTTTCGGGGGCGGGGTTTATCCCTTTAGGTAAGTGAACAGCGTTGGTTATGCGTAGGCTGCTTTTTGAGGTGAAAAGCAGCTTTGAGGAACTGTGTCTTGAGTGATCTCCGGACGCCGTAGGCATGAGCAAACACCGGCGCAACAATTTAAAGAATGCGGATTCTAAATGACTGATGTGGCAATCGAACTGAAACAAAAATGGCAACGTGTGGCGCAACGGCTGCGTGTTGAATTGGGTGACGATCTCTTTACCAGCTGGTTTGGCCGCATGGACGCGGAAGACCACAGCAATCTGAGGCTGATTGTGTCGGTACCCACCCGCTTTCTGAAAAGCTGGATTGAGAACCATTATGTGGTCAAGCTGCAGAAAATTGCCGAAGGTGAATTTGGCCAGCTGGACTCAATTCTTGTGCGCGTCCGGGGCCAAGTCGCACCCCAGCGCAATGTGGAAATCGTCGAACGCCACATTGAAAGCCCCCGTGCCAGTTATGAGGACACGCGTGCCACTGTCACCGCAACGGCAAACTTTCTCACACAAGGCGAGCGCAACACATCGCTGGATTCAAGTCAAACCTTTGACAGTTACGTCGTCGGAATTTCCAATCAATTGGCCCACGCCGCAGCATGCCGCGTATCCGACGCCACCCATGGCTCACCCGTTACCTTCAACCCACTCTTCATCCATTCCGCTGCAGGCCTTGGCAAAACCCATCTGCTCAACGCCATGGCCCACCGCATCCGCGAAAAACATCCCGAGCGCAAAGTGCTGTTTCTCACCGCTGAGCGCTTCATGTACAGTTTTATTCAGGCCCTGCGCCAGCGCGACACGATTTCCTTCAAGGACCAGTTCCAATCCGTTGATGTGCTATTGATTGACGACTTCCAGTTCCTGCAGGGCAAAACCATGCAGCAGGAATTCTGCCACACGTTTAATTCCCTGGTGGACTCGCGCCGTCAGGTGATTGTGGCCGCTGATGTGCCGCCATCCCAGCTTGATACCATTGACCAGCGCATGCGCTCGCGCCTCATGGGCGGACTGGTGATCGACATTGAATTGCCGGACCTCGAACTGCGGCGTAAAATCGTTCTCGGTCGTTACATCGCTATGAACATGCGCGATCATTCCATCGTGATTCCAGATGATGTGTTGGAATTCGTTGCCAACCGCATCACTGGCGGTGGCCGTGAACTTGAGGGCGCACTGAACCGCGTTGTCGCCTATCAGCAATTCAACAAGTCGCCCATCACGCTCGATCTCGCCTCGATGGTGTTGCGTGACATGTCGGCCAACCCCGATCAGTGCCGCATCAAGATTGATGATATTCTGAAAATCGTGGGCCGTCACTTCAACGTCGCGCGCACCGATCTCTTGTCGCCGCGCCGCGCCCGTTCCATCGTTGTGCCACGCCAGGTCGGCATGTATCTGGCCAAGAAAATGACCTCGCGGTCGCTGCCGGAAATCGGCCGACGCTTTGGTGGCAGGGATCATTCCACCGTTCTCCACGCCGTGCGCAAGATCGACGACCAGATCAAGACGGATGACCGGCTCGCCAAGGAAGTTGCGTTGTTGATAAGGTTGGTCGAGCAGCAATAATTCCCGCCAAAAGTCTTGAACGCCGCCGCTAAACAGGCCATTGTTTACAGCCCCCACGAGGGTAGGCATTTTTAGGACAGGGAATTTCCGGTTATGCGTGTGACGATCGAACGAACAGCGTTTCTCAAGGCGCTGAACCACGTACAAAGCGTTGTTGAACGCCGCAACACCATTCCCATTCTGTCCAACGTGCTGATCCAGGCCGCAGGAGCCAGCCTCCGCCTCACTGCAACCGATCTTGATATTGAAATCGTGGAAAATGTGGTGGCCGAAGTGGGCCGCGAAGGCGCTGCAACGGTTCCCGCCCACATGCTCTACGACATCGTACGCAAGCTTCCCGAAGGCGCACAGCTCGAACTTGATCAGGGACCGGATTCAACCCGCGTCTCCATTTTCGCGGGCAAGTCGCGCTTTGCGCTGCAGTCCCTGCCGCCGGAAGACTTTCCGGATTTGGCCAGCGGCGATCTCACCAACACCTTCATGATTTCGGGTGAAGACCTCAAAGGCCTCATCGACAAAACCAAATTTGCAATCTCCACCGAAGAGACGCGCTACTATCTCAACGGCATTTATCTGCATGAGGTAAAGGCCGGAGGCCTGCTCCGCGCGGTTGCCACCGACGGCCACCGTCTGGCCCAGGCGCAGGTTCCGCTGCCCGAAGGTGCTGGCGGCATGCCCGGCATTATCGTTCCGCGCAAAACCGTGCTTGATGTGGTGAAGCTTATCGAAGGTGAGACGGGCGAAGTTGAAGTCGCGCTCTCGTCGTCCAAAATCCGCTTCAAGGTTGGCGATTTGGTTCTCACCTCCAAACTCATTGATGGCACGTTCCCGGATTATGAGCGCGTCATCCCGCGCAACAATGACAAGGTGCTGGATGTGGATGCCAAGAGCTTCTCTTCCGCCGTGGACCGCGTATCCACCATTTCCATGGAAAAGGGCAGGGCCGTGAAGCTGAACATTTCAGCGGGCAAGTTGACGCTCACGGTGAACAATCCCGACTCCGGTTCCGCTGAAGAAGAACTCGCGGTGGAATATGACCACGATCCCATCGATATCGGCTTCAACGCCCGTTATCTCCTGGATGTGGCAGCCCAGGTGAAATCGGAGAACATCCATTTCCATCTGGCCGATGCAGGCTCGCCCACTATCGTAAAAGATCCATCGGACGATCAAGCCCTCTATGTGTTGATGCCAATGCGGGTGTAAACGTGAAGGCCTATGACTGATTCATTCGGCCTTCTCCTTACGCGTCTGACGCTCACGAATTTCCGCAATTACGCTGGCTTGCGGTTGGATGTCTCCGCGCGTCTCATTGCGCTGTCCGGTCCCAATGGTGCGGGCAAAACCAATTTGCTCGAAGCCATCTCGCTGCTCTCACCAGGCCGTGGCCTGCGCGGTTCAAATTTCGATGAACTCGCCTTGATTTCCGCCAACACTTCCTGGGCCATCGCGGCGGAAGTCACCGCCCCCAGCCACGACGTCAAACTCGGAACGGGTTGGAGTGTTGCATCGGGCGAAGCCGACAGCAGCACAACGGGCCGCGTCGTGCTCATCGATGGTCACCTGCAGAAAAGCTCCGGTGCGCTTGGCGAATACATGCGCATGCTCTGGCTCACCCCCGCCATGGACCGACTTTTTGCTGGTCCCGCTGGCGACCGTCGTCGCTTTATGGACCGCCTTGTCGCCACCTTCGATCCCGAACATTCCTCGCGCGTGGCGGTCTTTGAAAAAGTCATGCGCGAGCGCAATCTGCTGCTGCAGGAGCCCCGCGCCGATCAGGTGTGGATGGGAAGCCTCGAAGCCCATATGGCCGAGGCCGCCGTGGCCATTGCGGCAGCGCGTCTTGCCGCCATGGAAGCATTGCAAAAACACGTTGAAGACAACCGTGGGCAAACCGCTTTTCCCCACAGCCTCATCGCCATTGAAGGTGACATCGAACGGCTTGTCGCGGAAATGCCAGCCGTGCGTGCGGAAGACGAATATCGTAAGATGCTTTTTGATTCGCGTGGGCTTGATCGCGCCGCGGGTCGCACCACCAAGGGAACCCACCGCAGTGATCTCAGCGTCGTCCATGGCCCCAAGAACATGCCCGCCTCACATTGCTCAACCGGTGAGCAAAAAGCCTTGTTGATAGGCCTCATTTTAGCCCAGGCCCGTGCAGTTAAAACTGTGTCCGGCGCTGCACCTGTGCTATTGTTGGATGAAGTTGCAGCCCACCTGGACCGCACCCGCCGCGAGGGTCTTTTTGCAAGCCTTGAGGCACTGGGAAGCCAAGCCTGGATGACCGGAACTGACGACCATTTATTTGCCGGATTGGGCGCAAATGCCCAGTGCTTCCATGTGGACGCAGGCAAGATGACAGAAATGAAGAGAGCCTGATGTCGCACGAAAATACTGAGCCGGCAAAACCCCTTTACGATGCAGATTCCATCAAGGTGCTCAAGGGCCTTGACGCGGTGCGCAAGCGCCCCGGCATGTATATCGGCGACACGGACGATGGTTCGGGTCTTCACCACATGGTCTATGAAGTGGTGGACAACGCCATCGACGAAGCGCTCGCAGGCCATGCGGACCGTGTGACCGTCACCCTCAATGCCGATGGCTCCTGCACGGTGACAGACAATGGCCGCGGTATTCCAACCGACATTCACAAATCTGAAGGTGTCTCCGCTGCCGAAGTCATTATGACCCAGCTTCACGCAGGCGGAAAGTTCGACCAGAATTCCTACAAGGTGTCCGGCGGCCTGCACGGCGTTGGTGTCTCTGTGGTGAACGCGCTCTCCATCTGGCTCAAGCTCACCATCCACCGCGACAACAAAACCCACGTCATCAACTTCACCCATGGCGATGCCGATGCGCCGCTGGAAACAGTGGGATCAGCCGAAGGCAAGCAAGGCACCGAAGTCTCCTTCCTGCCGTCGCCTGCCACCTTCACCAAAACCGAATTTGATTTCGCCACCATCGAACATCGCCTGCGCGAACTCGCCTTTCTCAATTCCGGTGTTCGCATTCTCTTAAGCGACCATCGCGGCGTTGAACCCAAGGACGTGGAACTGTTTTATGAAGGCGGCATCCAGGCCTTCGTGCGCTATCTCGACCGCGCCAAACAATCCGCCATAAAAGACCCCATCATCATCACCGGTGAGAAGGATGGCCTCACAGTGGAATGCGCGCTGTGGTGGAACGACAGCTACCACGAAAACGTGCTGTGCTTTACCAACAACATTCCCCAGCGCGATGGCGGCACGCATTTGGCGGGCTTTCGTGGCGGCCTCACCCGCGTCATCAACACCTATGCGGCCTCCTCCGGCATCGCCAAGAAAGAAAAAATTGCGATCACGGGAGATGACGCGCGCGAAGGCTTGACCTGCGTATTGTCGGTGAAGGTGCCCGATCCCAAATTCTCGTCGCAAACCAAGGACAAGCTGGTGTCCTCCGAAGTGCGCCCCGTCGTCGAAGGCCTCATCAACGAACAATTGGGCGCGTGGTTTGAAGAACATCCGGCGGATGCCAAAACCATTGTGAACAAGGTGGCCGAAGCCGCCGCCGCGAGGGAAGCCGCCCGCAAGGCCCGTGACCTCACGCGCCGCAAGGGTGCGCTGGATATGGCAGGCATGCCCGGCAAGCTGGCGGAATGCCAGAACCGCGATCCCGCCATGACGGAGCTTTACATTGTGGAAGGTGACTCCGCCGGGGGGTCCGCCAAGATGGCGCGCAATCGCGAAAATCAGGCGGTACTTCCCCTGCGCGGTAAAATCCTCAATGTCGAGCGCGCGCGCTTTGACAAGATGCTGAGCTCCGAACAAATCGGAACACTGATCACGGCACTCGGCACGGGCATTGGCCGCGATGAAAACGGCGACGGCTTCAACATCGAAAAACTGCGTTACCACAAGGTCATCATCATGACCGATGCTGACGTGGACGGAGCACACATCAGAACCCTGCTGCTCACCTTCTTCTATCGCCAGATGCCCGAAGTGATTGACCGCGGCTATCTCTACATCGCCCAGCCACCGCTTTACAAAGTCAAGCGCGGCTCGTCCGAGCAATATCTGAAAGATGCGAAAGCCTTGGAAGATTACCTCGTGGAAACCGGCCTCGATGGCACCGTGCTGTCACTCGCCGATGGCAGCGAGCGCGGCGGCACCGATCTGCGCGGCATCGTCGAAGAAGCCCTCGCCATCCGCACGGCACTGGAAGCCCTGCATTCACGCTACGCCAAGAATGTGATCGAGCAGGCCGCCATTGCCGGAGTGCTTAATCCACAAGCCATCTCCAACAGCGAACACGCCAGTGCGGCCGCCACCTATATTGCAAAGCGTCTGGACGTGATCTCGGAAGAAACCGAACGCGGCTGGACCGGCTCCGTGATGGATGACGGCGGCCTCGCCTTCTCCCGCGAAGTCCGCGGCGTCAAGGAAAGCTCGGCCATCGACTTCAGGCTCATCGGCTCGGCAGACGTGCTGAGGCTCGACAAGAAGGCAGCCCATCTCCAGGAAATCTACGCAAGACCCGCCAAACTCCGCCGCAAGGATTTCGACACGGTGATCCACGGCCCGCTGGACCTCCTCGAAGCCGTCTTCGCCGCAGGCCGAAAAGGCATCTCCATGCAACGCTACAAAGGCTTGGGCGAAATGAACCCAGACCAGCTCTGGGAAACCACGCTGGATTCGAATGTACGTTCACTGCTCCGCGTAAAAGTGTCCGAGCTTGATGAGGCCGACGACATCTTCACCAAGCTTATGGGTGACGTGGTGGAACCAAGACGAGACTTCATCCGCGAAAATGCGCTCAATGTCGCGAATTTGGATGTGTGAATTGCTACGGAGTAACTGAGAAATCGTTTGTTATCATAAAGATGATGTTCCGAATCTCGCCCAAAGCTTTGGATATTCTTTGGCCAGAAAATTTTCGTCTTCTTTAAACGGGCTACCTGTCGGGTTATCCGAAGGAGGTGCGCCTGTATAGGGAAAGCGACCTTTGGAATCTTCCCACGGGTTTATACCCGTTTTTTCCTGCCATACTTTGCTGGCAACGTATGCAAATTCTTCAAACTCACACGGCCCTTGAGTATCATCGGCTAGCATGTCCGCTAGCGAATCTGGATCAGATACTGCAGCGTTAAAAATCTTACGGCCCTTGGATATGAGCCAACGTTGAAAATACTCAAATCCGTCATCGCTGGCACCGCCATTTATAACGTACGCGGCACCCCAAAGCTTCCACGTGTATGCGCGCAGCTGTTCTTGTTGAAAAGTTCGCTCAAAAGCCTCAAGTTCCGTCGGAGAAAGATCAAGTAGTGCTTTCCTTAGAACATCGAGTTGACGAGCAGGATCGGCTTCATATTCGGATGATAGGTCAATCAATTCCCAAAATCGATCTTCAGACATTGAGCTTTCATTCATCGCGAAACCCCGGCTTTCAAGTTGTGCTTTCTGCCTATCCAAAAGTAAAGTGCTTTCGGTAGTTTTGCTTATAACTCTACAATACTTGGGAGTAACAGTGCACGAAGAGCTGTAGTGAAAGTTCGCAATTGCAACGGTGGAGCCGAGGACGCAGAAACCAAATACTAAGATGCTTCGCAGTTTGGCAATCACTATGTACCCCATGGCATTTTGTTTTAGTAATAGTCAATACTATCCAGTCAGGCAAGTTATTCAACTTGTAAGAATAAATTGATAAAAAGAAATTTACGGTGACAGTGCATTAAATTACAATTTATTTCTCTATTTTTAGCGCTTGGCTGCGCAATGCACTGCGATGTTAGCAGTTCTCTCTCACGTCAGTTCCACCTTTGTCATCCCCAATATTGCTCCCTCTCCACACCCGTCATTCCCGCGCAGGCGGGAACCCAACTTCACCACTGTCAAGTTGGGTCCTCCGCCTTCGCGGAGAATGACGGAAGAGGGCGAGGAAGATGACGGAATGAGACGGCGAGGATGACGGAATGAAACAAGGGGGACGCTTCCCTTTGTTTTTAATGTTCGTTATGGTTGACAGCCCCCAATATTCGTCATCACCGGACTTGTTCCGGTGACCCATGTTTCAGCGCACTCAGACACCAATAATGGTGTGAGATGGGTCCGCGCAATAAATGCGGGGAAGACAAAATGGAGAGGTGAAGTGAGAAAAATAATTCCTCTTGAGGGCAAAAGAGGGGCGCTTCCCATTGTTTGAGAAACACCACCCCACCTCTGTCATCCCCACATTTATTAAACTGCTGTTCGATTACGGAAAAGGTAGTCTCCCCACCCACTCTCCATGGCAGGGCCTGACCCTGCCACCCAGACTTTACCCCTTGCAGAAGCTGGTTCACCGCCCCAAGGATCCGCGGTTTTTACAAAACCACTGGGATGAGGGATCTTTGGTGCAACACGTACACAACAAAATTCAAAATATAATACTTTTATCCTTGACAGTACATTCCTATTATGTCTATATCGCCTCCATCTGAACCGAGAAGAGGGGACAGTGTCGACAGCGTTCCGAAATTGCGGTTCAGAAGGCAGCGCCTGCGGGTGGAGGTGTAACGCGCCTCCCATCTCCGGGAGCTTTGGGCAAGACCCTCGGTTACGACGAACCGAGCGCCTTCGATGGCTAAACAACCTCAGCGGGAAACTGACAGTTCCGCCAAGACAGCATGGAAGAATCGAAAAGTTTTTCCAGTCTTGGGGGTGGACACCGTGCGATCTGGGGCAATGTAAGAGCGACTTCAAAGCCAAAATCGCTGCGTCTGAAGTCTGTGGCTTCACGCCATTTCTTTACAAAAAGCTTTTCCACCGGCAAGGAGCCACACTTGGGCATTCCCCTCCATTTTTTCCGCGAGGTGAACCGCCCTGAATTTTTTAGTATCGCCGCCGGGGCGCCACGGCCACCGCCGTCATCGGATCCTCGGGCCAGGAATGCTTGGGGTAGCGCCCGCGCATGTCGGCGCGCACATCCGGATAGCCATTGGTCCAGAAGGTTTCCAGCGACTTCGTCACCGCCACAGGGCGGCCCGCAGGCGACAG
Source organism: Rhodobiaceae bacterium (assembly GCA_031417195.1). Classification (GTDB taxonomy): domain Bacteria; phylum Pseudomonadota; class Alphaproteobacteria; order Rhizobiales; family Aestuariivirgaceae; genus Aestuariivirga. Next base: position 30,413 of record JANOVC010000090.1, on the reverse strand, counting down.
CAATTCAATGCGCAGCTGCGCCCGGCCCCGCGCAATCGACGGCGTCTTCGCCAGCCCGAACATCTCTTGCAGCCGAACCCGCAACACCGGATCACCGTCCGTCTCATAATCAATGCTGATATTGCTCCCCGAAGGAACGGCAATGCGGCGCGGCGCCAGCACATCGATCTGCCGCTGCAAGTCGTAGGGCACCAACACCTTGATGACGGCAAGCATATCCAAACGATCAAGATGACTTTTTCGCGTGATGCCAGCGAGATAGGGCGCAAGCCACACCTCCAGCGATGCCAGCAGCGCATCATCGGAAAGATCAGGCCAGCCCTCCTCAGGCAAAAGGCGCTGCAGGAACATCACCTGCGCGCGGAAGTGGTTGGAACCATCCGTCCACGGAAGAACCCGCAAGCCCATCTCACGAATACCCCGCGTCATGGCAAGCGCCATCGCCTCTGGATTGGCGTCGGTGAGCACGCGCTCCTCAAGAACCAGCGCGCCCAATTTGCGCACGCGGGATGCATTCACGGCCTGCGCCCGTGAGTCCCACACCACATCTTCACTCTGCCGAATGTGACTCGCAAAATGCATCTCAATCTCGTCGCGGGAAAGCGCTGCGGCCAGAAAAATCTTCTGGTCCCCTGAAGCGCCGTCGGTCGTGGCAATGCTGAGAAAGTCACTCTTGGTCAGCGCGTCATGTTCCGGCAGAACAGCGCCACTACCACCCGAAAGCCGGTAACGCCGCTCGCCGCCACGCTTCTGGGCAATCCGGTCCGGCCATGCCAGCGCTACCAAAACACCTTCGCTGATGTCAGATGTATCCGCCTTGATCGAAAGGATCTGCTTGATCTGCTTGGCCGAGGCCTGAATGCGCTGGCGAGCCGTGCCCCGCGTGGCGGCAAGTCGTGCGGCAATATTGGCACCCGCATCGCGGCCCTGACCATCTCGCTCCGACAGAAAAGCCGCAAGCTCCGCCGCCGCCCCACCCGCTCCCAATTCAGCCCCACGCACCACCATATGGGCAAGCCTCGGATGTAGCGGAACTTTCACCATGGCACGGCCCATTGCTGTGATGCCCCCATCAATCGCATCCAGCTCGGTGAGCAAATCCCGCGCCTGTGCAAAGGCAGCGGCTGGTGGCGCGTCAAGCCAAGACAGTGTCGAAGCGTCATTCACGCCCCAGGCGGCTAACTCCAATGCAAGCGGAGCCAGATCACTCACCAGAATTTCCGGCTGGTCATGCGCCGCCAGCGCACGGCTCTCGGCTTCCGGCCAAAGCCTGTAACAAACTCCCGGCCCCAAGCGGCCCGCGCGTCCCCGGCGCTGGTCAGCAGATGCCAAGCTCACCCGCACCGTCTCCAGGCTCGTCATGCCGCTGGCCGGATCAAAGCGCGGGCTCCGCTTGAAGCCCGTATCAATCACGCAGCCAATGCCATCAATGGTCAAACTCGTCTCGGCAATCGTCGTGGCCAGCACGATCTTGCGAATACCGGGAGGTGCTGCGAGAAGTGCCGCGTCCTGCTCGGCAAAACCCATCGCCCCATACAGTGGGCGCACGATCACATCCGCAGGCAGGTCAGCTCCATTCAGCATCTCCTCCGTGCGCCGGATTTCAGATTCACCGGGAAGGAACACCAGAATGCTCTGCTTGGTCTCCCGCAATGCCAAGTGCACCGCCTTGCAGGCATCCGCCGAAACAGTCTTGCGGTCCGCGCGCGCGAGATAGCGCGTCTCAACCGGAAACATCCGGCCTGCCGCGTGAATGATCAGAGCATTATCGAGGTGTTGCGACAGCCGCGCCGTGTCAAGCGTAGCCGACATCATGAGAATGCGCAGATCATCGCGCAGGCCAGCCCGCATATCCAATGTCAAAGCGAGTCCCAAATCCCCATCCAGACTGCGCTCATGGAACTCGTCAAAAATCACAAGTCCAACATCCTTCAATTCGGGATCGTTCTGTAGTCGACGCGTGAGAATACCTTCGGTGATCACTTCAATGCGGGTACGGCCAGAGACCTTGCGATCCAGCCGCACGGTGTATCCAACAGTCTCGCCGATATCTTCATCCAGCGTCTCTGCCATGCGCTTGGCCGAAGCCCGCGCCGCAAGCCTGCGCGGCTCCAGCATGATGATCTTCTTGGACCTCAGCCACGGCGCATCCAGCAGCGCCAGAGGCACCCGCGTGGTCTTGCCCGCACCGGGCTCCGCTACAAGAATGGCAGAGGTCGATTGTGTTAAGGCATCCCGTAACTGCGGGACAACCGCATCAACTGGAAAGTTCATGGGCCCAAGGCGGGTTGGCACCCTCGCGCGAAACCGTCACCGCCGCCGCCCGCGCCGCAAAGCTCATCGCGTCATGCAGTGTTGCTTCATCAAGGTCAACCATGCCTGCTTTCGTCAACTTGCCCGCCTTTGAGAGGGAAGCGAGAATACCAGCTGTAAACGTGTCACCAGCCCCGACTGTATCCACAACAGTCACCTTGGGCGATACAATCTTCACTGAAGTCCCCTTCGTAAACGCTTCCGCACCCTCACCACCCCTGGTGATGACAACAACCCTGGCCCCCACCTTCAGCCATTTCCTGGCCGTTGCTGCAAAGTCATCCTTGCCTGTCATCCACTTCACATCCTCATCGGAAATCTTGACAATATCACTGAGCGCAATCATGCGGTTCACCCGCGCCAGATATTCCCTGCGATTCTTGATCACAGTCGGCCGGATATTCGGATCAAAACAAATTACCCGCTTCTTGCATTCGCGCTTCATCAAGGCTTCCAATGTCGAAGCTCCGGGTTCCGGTATCAAACTGATGGAGCCAAAGTGCAGCGCCTCAACATCCGCTGCAAGCTTCGGCAAATCCTTCTTGGTCAACATCCGACCCGCCGAATTGTCATCGAAAAAGGAATATCGCGCATGCCCATTATCGAGTTTCACAAATGCCAGTGTCGACGGGCGGTCCCAGACCTTAACATATTTGAGGCTCACGTGGCTGGCTTCCAATCCGGCCTTCAGGCTGTCACCAAAAAAATCCGTGGAGAGTCCTGTAAAAAATCCGGTCTTGATGCCAAGCCTGCTCAAGGCAATCGCGGTATTGAAAATCGATCCCCCGTTGAAGGGTTGGTAAACCGCCACACCTTCGGCGGATGTGCGCGGCAACATATCAATAAGGGCTTCGCCGCAACACACGATCATTTTCTTCTCCGCAAAATATGGTACAGATATCCTCTTCGCCCAGCCTGTCAAAAAAATCAATAATTCAATGGAATAGATTTATTGCCAAGAAAGCCTGCGACGTGTAGATCGGCGTTTTGATGAACGTACCTCAAATCTGGAATTGACGATAATATGACTCCCCGCATGATCCCCGTTGATGTGTTTGACCTCGTCGTGTTCGGTGCCACGGGAGATTTGGCCCAGCGTAAGCTTCTCCCCGCCCTGTTTCACCGCGATTTGCAGGGGCAAATTCAGTCCGATACCCGTATCATCGGAACCTCGCGTCGTGCCATGACCAGCGAGGCGTTCCAGGCCTTCGCTCTTGTGGCCATCGAAGCCTATGTTGCCGCCGATCTGCGCACGCCCGAAATGACCAAGCGGTTTCTCGCGCGGTTGTCATATGTTGCGGCCGAAGCCAGCCAGGAACAGGGTTGGGTTGAACTTGAAAAAATCCTGAAGCCAAATGAGGATCGCATCCGTGTTTTCTATCTGGCAGTTGGCCCCGACCTCTTTGGCCCGATCTGTGAACGCCTCGGAACCCACAATTTGGTAACGCCTAAGTCTCGTGTTGTCGTTGAAAAGCCGCTGGGCAAAAATGGCGAGTCAGCCAAAGCACTCAACGAACAAATCGGTCGCATCTTTCCGGAGCCTTCGATCTACCGTATCGACCATTATCTCGGTAAAGAAACCGTTCAAAACCTCATGGCATTGCGCTTTGCCAATGCCCTCTTCGAGCCGCTCTGGAATGCAGCCCATATCGACCACGTGCAAATCACGGTGGCCGAAACGCTCGGCGTCGAAGGTCGTGCCGGATACTACGACACCGCGGGCGCGCTGCGTGACATGGTACAAAACCACATGCTGCAATTGCTGTGTCTTGTAGCGATGGAACCACCCACGTCCATTGAGGCGGACTCGGTTCGGGATGAAAAACTGAAAGTCCTGCAGTCCCTGAAGCCATTGACGGAAGAAACACTCGCAAGCAATACCGTTCGCGGACAATACCGCGCCGGGGCTTCCGCAAGCGGTGCTGTTTCAGGTTATCTGGAAGAACTGGAGTCTGACACATCCAAGACGGAAACCTATGTGGCCATCAAAGCAGAGATCGGAAACTGGCGCTGGAATGGCGTGCCATTTTATTTGCGGTCTGGCAAACGCCTGCCATCGCGCCTTTCTGAAATCGTCGTGGAATTCAAACCTGTTCCCTATTCAGTATTCGGAACGGGTGCAGGTCCGATTGCATCCAATCGTCTTGTCATCCGCCTGCAGCCCGATGAAGGCGTGAAGTTGATGTTGATGATTAAGGATCCAGGACCCGGCGGCATGCGCCTGCGTCAGGTTCCCCTCGACATGACATTCTCCGATGCCTTTGGTGTCCGCAACCCTGATGCCTATGAGCGCTTGCTGATGGATGTAGTGCGCGGCAACCAGACCCTGTTCATGCGCAGGGACGAAGTGACTGCAGCGTGGAACTGGATTGACCCCATTCTGAATTACTGGAAAGAATCTCCTGAGCTTCCCAAGTCTTATACGTCAGGCACATGGGGCCCATCTGCTGCCATCGCTCTTATCGAAAGAGATGGCCGCACATGGTATGAGAGCGAAGCCGAATGATCGCGAAAGAGCGATTGTTTGAAAGCCGCGGAAGCCTCGCATCGGCGCTGGCATCGGACGTTGCAAATGCGCTTGCGCACCATGTGGCGGCGAAGGGCAAAGCCTGTCTCGCCGTATCCGGCGGCACCACGCCCAAACTGTTCTTTGAAACCCTCTCACGCATTGATATTCCGTGGCGTAAGATTGTCATTACACTCGTGGATGAGCGCAAGGTGCCTGAATCCAGCCCACGCTCAAACGCCAAACTCGTGCGTGAAAATCTGATCCAGAACCGCGCTTCTGGTGCGGAGTTTGTTCACCTCTTCGAAAATCCTGATGCCGACAAAGTGCCGACAATTGACGTTGTCATACTGGGCATGGGCAACGATGGACACACCGCGTCATTCTTCTCAAATGGTGATCACTTAAAGCAGGCGATTGACCCCGCTGCAAAGAGACGGATCATTGACATATCTGCGCCAAATTCAGGTGAGCCGCGCCTCACGTTAACACTGCCATCCCTGCTCGATGCAAGCCTGATTTGCCTGCATCTCGAAGGACAGGAAAAGCGCGATGTGTTAAACAAGGCACTCGGCGAAGGCCCTACGGAAGCAATGCCCGTGCGCGCCATTTTAAGATCACAGCGACCAGTGACCCTGTACTGGTGCCCTTGACGGAGTGAAACCAATGTTTGCCCATTCCACCGTTGCTGCGGTAACCGAAAGAATTATCGAACGCAGCAAACCATCGCGTGAACGCTATCTCGCGCGCATAGCCGCGGCCATCAGCACCCAGCCAAAGCGCAAGTCATTGGGTTGTGCCAACATCGCCCATGGCTTTGCCGCCTGTGGCCCCCATGACAAGAACGAACTGCGCAACGGTGCAGGTCCTAACCTTGGCATTGTCACATCCTTCAACGACATGCTTTCCGCGCATCAACCCTTTGAGCATTATCCCAACATCATCCGTGAGGCTGCCCGCAGTGTGGGCGGAACTGCGCAAGTGGCAGGTGGCGTTCCCGCCATGTGCGATGGTGTCACCCAGGGAGAAACCGGCATGGAATTGTCGCTGTTCTCGCGCGACGTGATTGCCCTTTCGACGGCGGTTGCCCTCTCGCACCAGATGTTTGACGCGGCAGTCTATCTCGGTGTCTGCGACAAGATCGTGCCCGGCCTGATCATGGGTGCGTTGTCTTTCGGTCACCTGCCAGCCGTTTTCATTCCCGCAGGCCCTATGACATCCGGTCTGCCGAACGATGAAAAAGGTAACATTCGCAAACTTTATGCCGAAGGAAAAGTCACGCGGGGCCAGCTGCTCGAAGCCGAAGCACAGTCCTACCATGGACCAGGCACATGCACGTTTTACGGCACGGCAAATTCCAACCAGATGCTCATGGAAATCATGGGTCTTCATTTGCCAGGCTCAACATTCGTCAATCCGGGCACGGCACTGCGCGATGAAATCACCAAGGCCTCGGCCCAACAGGCGCTGTCACTCACTGCACTCGGCAACAATTACACGCCCATCGGCCAAATCTATGATGAAAAAGCCGTCGTGAACGGCGTTGTCGGATTGCTGGCAACGGGCGGCTCGACAAACCATACCATGCACATCATCGCTATGGCAGCCGCAGCCGGTGTGATCCTGACATGGAAAGATCTGGCTGAGCTTTCACATGTCGTGCCATTGATGACCCGCATCTATCCCAATGGCAAAGCTGATGTGAACCATTTCCATGCCGCCGGTGGCATGGGCTTGCTGATCCGCGAGCTTTTGGCAAAAGGACTTCTGCACGAGGATGTGAAAACCATCATGGGAGCGGGCTTGAACGGTTATCTGGTCGAGCCGAAACTGGAAAGTACGGGCACAATCAAGTGGCACCCCGCCGCAACGAAATCCCATGATGAAAGCGTGTTGCGCAGTTGTGGCAATCCATTCCAGTCCACAGGTGGCTTGAACGTGTTGGAAGGTCCGCTTGGTCATGCTGTGATCAAGACATCATCCATTTCGGAAGACCGGCACGTGATCGAAGCGCCCGCGCGCGTGTTCCACTCACAGGAAGAATTGCACGCGGCCTTCAAAGCTGGTGAGCTGCACAGGGATGTTGTGGCCGTTGTGCGTTTTCAGGGACCGAAGGCCAATGGCATGCCGGAACTGCACCGCATGACGCCACCGTTGAGTGTTTTACAGGACAAGGGGTTCCGCGTGGGATTGGTAACTGATGGCCGCATGTCGGGTGCGTCTGGCAAGGTGCCAGCGGCAATCCATGTGACGCCCGAGGCAGCAGATGGTGGAGCCATCGCGAAGATCAGGGATGGTGATGTGATCCGTATTGACGCCACTGCGGGACGGCTTGAAATTCTTGTTGACCTGCAAGAGTTCGCCGCACGTCTCCCCGCAACTGCGGATTTGGGCAAAAACATGCACGGTACCGGACGCGAGCTGTTCGCCGCGTTCCGCAACCTTGCAGGTCGCGCTGACCAAGGCGCTACAATTTTTGAGGTCGCATGACATGACAAGAGACTTGCAGGCAGGCATTGAAGCCATCCTCTCATCGGCCCCCGTCGTACCGGTGATGGTGATTGATCGCTTAGTCGACGCCGTGCCACTCGCACGAGCATTGGTAAAAGGCGGATTACCTGTTGTCGAAATCACATTGCGTACTAGCGCTGCAATCGAATCCATCCGCGCCATCATGGCGGAAGTCGAAGGCGCGAGCGTTGGTGTCGGAACGGTAATCACACCACAACAAATGGCGGATATGGATAAGTTGGGGTGTACCTTCGCCGTGTCCCCTGGTTCATCACCGAACCTTTTGAAGGCTGCAAAAGACGTCAAAATGCCCTTGTTACCAGGTGGCGTAACGGCGTCGGAGTGCATGAACCTGCTCGAGCACGGCTATAGCTTTCAGAAATTCTTTCCTGCAGAGCCTGCAGGCGGCGCGGCCTATCTATCGTCGCTGAATTCCCCAATCCCACAGATCAGGTTCTGCCCAACCGGTGGCATTACATTGGAGTCTGCTCCAAAGTATTTAAAGCTGGCCAATGTCATCACCGTTGGCGGTTCATGGATGGTGCCGAAAAAGCTTATTGAGGCTGGTGACTGGGCAGGCATTGAAGCCCTTGCACGTGAAGCCTCAAAACTCAAATAGGCTATTTGTTGAGTTCGTTCATTGCATCAACATAGCGCTCAATGGCAAGTGCTGTTGTGGAAAGTCCCTGACGGTAAAGAAGAATGAAGCTTATGAGCAGCGTCATGAAAATGCAGTAGTAGGGACCGGCAAAAAGAAAAATTGCGGCCACCGCAAAATAAAAGCCCCGAATGCCAGTGTTGAGACTTTGTACAGCTTGCGTCATTACGGTTGCTGTTTGTGAAATCATGATCTGGGATTGCGGATTGTTGCCCGGAGCCTCATTGAGCCCACCAATCATCGCAATGGTGTACGCAAGCTTTCTCAACGCAGATGTGAATGAAAAGAAGTTTATTGCCATGATGAATGTAATTGCGGCAAAATAGATGGCGAACAGTTCAAGACTGATCACCGGAATGAATTTGACTTCCATCATCGCCGCATAAAGTCTGCTGATATTGGCAAGAGTTCCAAGCAAACCCGCAAGAACGATCAGTGTTGCCGAGCCAAAAAATGACATTGAACCGGATATATGTCCCAGCATGACGGCGTCAAACGTACGATGCTCACGATGGGTTTTCAGCAGCATGCGCATCCAGCGCTCACGCACCACATGCAATTGTGCATTCAGCGTTCCGCGACCCAGCGTATTTAAAATGGGTCCATAAAGTCCCCACATGGCAAACAGCAAGAGGACTGCAACTGCATGAGGCAGGTCAAGATCACTTGGAAACATGGTCGCCCCCTTAGTTGGCCTTGTGCATTTCCTTGATTTCAGTGGCTGTGATTTCAGGCGCACGTTCAAGCACATATTTCAGGCTGAACGCTGATTGCGCCATCAGAACAGGCGATCCATCAAGATCATTGGCGATGGAAAACTTGTTGGCCGCGATGAAATCATCGAGCTTCTTCTCATCATCACACGCAATCCAGCGCATGACCTCGTTGCGGGTCACCTCAAAATCAACAGGAACACCATATTCATTGGCCAAGCGGTCTGCCAAAACGTCCAACTGCAAAGCACCCACGACACCGACCACGGCGGCAGAACCGTCAATCGGGATGAAGAGTTGAACCACACCTTCTTCAGCAAGCTCTTCCAGCGCGCTGCGAAGTTTCTTGGCTTTCATGGGATCACCCAGTTTCACGCGCCGCAAAATCTCCGGTGCAAAACTTGGCACACCTGTGAATACAATGTCCTCACCTTCGGTCAGCGTATCGCCAATCCGAAGTACGCCATGGTTTGGGATACCCACCACGTCACCTGCAAAAGCCTCCTCGGCAAGTGAACGATCCTGCGCGAAGAAAAACTGCGGCGCGTTGAGTGCCAATGATTTTCCAGTGCGCACAATCTTCACCCGCATGCCGCGTGTGAGCTTGCCGGAAGCAAGCCGCATGAATGCAATACGATCCCTGTGATTGGGATCCATATTGGCTTGGATCTTGAAGACAATACCCGTCATTTTTTCTTCAACGGCGTGTACAATACGCTGGCGTGATTGTTGGTCCCGTGGCGGTGGCGCATGTGTAATGAGTGTATCAAGTAAATCGCGCACACCGAAGTTTCGCAATGCCGAGCCAAACAGCACGGGTGATAAATGCCCTTCAAGAAATGACTTCCGGTCAAAGCTGTTGCAGAGATCGCGCACCAGTTCCATTTCATCGCGCCATGTCACCAGTTGGTCGGGCGGCAGAAGCGTTGCAAACAGAGGATCATCGGGACCAGTTACCACTTGCCCGGCGGGATCAGCATCAAGCCTTCGCACGCGAGGGGTATGGAGATCATAGGTGCCGACAAAAGCGCGGCCAATACCAATGGGCCACACCATGGGGGCCACGGTAAGGGCAAGAATTTTTTCGATCTCATCCAGAATATCCAAGGGTTCACGTGTTTCACGGTCCATCTTGTTGATGAATGTGATAATCGGAATGTCGCGCAGGCGGCAGATTTCAAAAAGCTTGCGGGTGCGCGCTTCAATGCCCTTGGCACCGTCAATCACCATAACTGCGGCGTCAACCGCCGTCAGCGTGCGATAGGTATCTTCCGAAAAGTCTTCGTGGCCCGGCGTATCCAGCAGGTTGAAAACGCAGTTATTGTATTCAAAGGTCATCACCGAAGTGACCACGGAAATGCCACGCGCCCTTTCAATCGACATCCAGTCAGAACGTGTGCGCCTGCGGTCACCTTTGGCACGCACTTGTCCCGCCAATTGAATGGCACCGCCAAACAGCAACAGCTTTTCCGTAAGCGTGGTTTTACCCGCGTCAGGATGGGAAATGATGGCAAAGGTGCGCCTGCGCGAAACCTCGGTTTGAATTTGATCAGTCACGGAAATCCCAATTGCTTTAGCTCGCCCGTTTCCTAGCGGAAGTTTCGCCGAATCGCCAGATCAACAGATGGCTTGCCGAAATGCGTTTTGCGTGGCAGTGAAAAGCAGGGGTAAAAATGACCGAATTCTCTCTTGTTGGCGATATTGGCGGCACAAATTCACGTTTCGGGCTGGTGGAAGAGGGGTCCATGGCGGTTCAACATATGGAATCACTGCGTAATGACGATTTCCCATCTCTTGAAGTAGCTATTCAGAAGTATCTGAAAAATCGTAGCGTAAGTTCGTTGGCTTCTGCAGCCATAGCAGTAGCTGCACCAGTCGACGGCGAACGCATTACCCTTACCAACCGTGACTGGACATTTTCCACCGAGAGTCTGCGGGCAGCAGCCCAGGCAAAACGCCTTCGCCTTCTCAACGATTATGAAGCCTTGGCGCTTGCCCTTCCTCATTTACAGGGTGATGACATCGTTCAGATCGGTGGCCAAACGGTAACCCAACCCATGTTAAAAATTGTCCTGGGTCCGGGTACGGGCTTGGGAATGGCCGCACTTGCGCCTTTAAAACAAGGGGGCTGGATGGCGTTGCCATGTGAACCTGGCCACATTTCTCTGCCGACAGAAACACGCGAAGAATTTGACTGGCGTGAAAAAATGCGCAAGCCCAATACGGTTTTCACGTCCGAGGATGCGATCACAGGCGGTGGTCTTTATCTGATGTATAAAACCCTTTCACCACAGGGAAAGCTCGCTAGCCCTGAAGCCGTTATTCAGGCAGCCGTCGCCAGAACAGACGGTGATGCCAAAAAAGTTTTGGACCAGTTCATAATCTGGCTTGCCCGCATTGCAGGAGATGCCTGCATGACATTGCAGGCCCGAGGCGGTGTCTATCTCGCTGGTGGAATCGCGCCTTCTATTGTTGGTAACCTGAAGGAAGGCCATTTCAGAGCCATTTTTGAGGAAAAGGGTAAATTGGCTTATATCATGCGCCCCATTCCGGTTTATGTCATTGTTGATCGCTTCCCTGCCTTTAAGGGATGTGCAGCCGCCTTGAGCCAGTGAGATTCCAATGTATACTGCAGAAAATGAAGTCCTGATTGTCGTTGATGTTCAAAATGATTTTTGCAGCGGCGGTAATCTTGCTGTTCCCGACGGTGATGCCGTTGTACCTTTCATCAATGATTTCTCCAGAAATTTTAAACACATTGTGCTGACACAGGACTGGCATCCTGCTGGGCATTCCTCATTTGCATCAACTCATAAGGGCATGGCACCATTTTCACAGATTGAAATGCCTTATGGTCCACAAACCTTGTGGCCGGACCATTGCATTCAAGGCAAACACGGCTCCATGTTTCACCGTGAACTGGATATTCCGCAGACGGAACTTATCATTCGCAAGGGCTTTCGCCATGATGTGGACTCCTATTCCGCATTCTTTGAAAATGACCATGTCACGCCAACAGGGCTCGGTGGCTATTTGAAGGAACGGGGATTTGAGCGGATTTTTCTTGTGGGGCTAGCCTTTGATTATTGCGTTCGGTATTCGGCAGAAGATGCCAAATCCATGGGATTTGAGACCATCGTCATTGAGGAAGCATGTCGTGCGATTGACTTGAATGGTTCTGCCGAGGCGACTCGGCAGGTGTTCCTTGAGCGTGATATTGAATTGCTGTGAAACACCAACTTAACCTGCAAATGTGTAAGCCGTTTTGATCGACGTGTAGAAGTCAGCAGCATGGCGGCCTTGCTCACGTGCACCGTAGCTGGAACCTTTACGTCCGCCAAATGGTACGTGGTAATCAACACCCGCTGTAGCCAGGTTGACCATGACCATGCCCGCAGCGGATTTCCTGCGGAAGTCGGTCGCGTGCTTCAGTGATGTTGTGAAAATGCCGGATGACAAGCCAAACGGCGTGTCATTTGCCACATGAAGTGCCTCGTCATAGCTACCCACTTTGATGATGGAAGCCACCGGGCCAAACACTTCCTCACGATTGATCCGCATGCTGTTTTTGGTGTTCACAAACAGTGCAGGTGACAAGTAATGCCCTTTGGTGTCGCGGTTGAGCCGTTCACCTCCCCATGCCAATTCGCTACCTTCATTACGCGCAATGCCAATATATTTTTCATCCTGTGCCATTTGGTTTTCATCCACGACGGGACCAATTTGCGTGCCCTCTTTCAAGGCATGATCAACCTTGAGTGCCTTCATTGCGACAATCATTTTTTCCACAAATGCATCATGGATTTTATCTTGAACAACAAGGCGTGATGATGCCGTGCAACGTTGACCCGTTTGATAAAAAGCGCCGTCGATGGCAGCGGCAACTGCGGCATCAATATTGGCATCATCCAGGACAACGAGCGGGTTCTTTCCTCCCATTTCAAGTTGGTATTTCGCGCCACGCATGGAGCAGGCCGTCGCAACCTTGGCACCGGTCTCCACGGAACCTGTGAATGAGATGGCATTTACGCTGCGTGACTCAATCATGGTTTGGCCAACAACGGAGCCGCGACCCATGACAAGGTTCAATACTCCTTTTGGCAGGCCCGCACGTGACAGGATTTCAACCAATGCCCAGGCAGACCCTGGAACAAGGTCGGCAGGCTTGAAAACCACCGTGTTTCCATAAGCGAGGGCAGGAGCCATTTTCCATGCCGGAATGGCAATAGGAAAATTCCATGGGCAAATCAAGCCCACAACGCCGAGGGGTTCACGCGTAACTGCCACGTCAACGCCAGCACGAATGGATACAATTGATACGCCTTCAATACGCAATGCTTCTTGCGCGTAGAATTTGAAAATCTGGGCGGCACGGGTGGTTTCAGCAATGCCGTTTGCCAAAGGTTTGCCCTCTTCACGCGAAAGCAGGCGGCCTATTTCCTCTTTTCGGGCAAGCAGCTCTATGCCAGTGGTTTCAAGGATATCAGCACGCTGCTGCGGTGTGGTATTGGCCCACGGAGCAGCGGCAGCTTGTGCCGCTGCAATCGCGGCCTCAGTTTGGTGTTTGTCGGCTTGCGCAAAATCTCCCACGACATCTGTGATGTCCGAGGGGTTGAAATTTGGTTTTGCCTCAAACCCATCCAACCATTCGCCATTGATGAAATTCTTATGTAACGCCATAATGAAACGTGCTCCTTTTGTAGGACAAATAGCACGGGAACATTGGGAGGCAAGCATGAGAATTGGCTTTGTTGGAGCAGGTCTTATGGGACACGGCATGGTGCTTGGTTTACTGAAAGCAGGCCATCAGGTTTCTGTTGTTGCCCACCGCAACCGTGTACCGATAGATGATCTGGTATCACGTGGGGCAAAGGAAGTTTCTCATGTTCAGGAAATTACCCACGGTAATGACTGCATCATGCTGTGCCTTTCGAATTCGAATATTGTTAAGGAAACAATTTCATTTTTGAAACCGGGTCTTGCCCAAGGACAGATCATTATAGACATGGGAACCTCAGAACCATCAAGCACGCGCCAGATTGCCCATGAGTTGGATGCCTTGAAAATTTCCTATGCTGACGCACCCATAACAGGTGGCCCGGAACAGGCCGCAAAATCCGAGCTTGGTGTCCTGTGCGGTGCAAGCATTGAAACATTCGCAAAGATAAAACCAATATTCTCCAGCTTCGCAACGACTATTCATCATATGGGGCCAGTAGGTGCTGGCCACACGGCAAAACTCATCTCTAACTATCTTGTCACTGGAATGATTGCCCTCGTTGCTGAATCATTTGCAGCTGCACGCACCAGTAACATCGATTGGCAAAAGCTTTATGCAGCCATGCTGAATGGCTCCGGAAATTCAGGTGTATTACGCAAAATGGTGGAGCCTGCCTTGGACGGGAATTTCGATGGTTACAAGTTTGCGTTGGACAACGCCCACAAGGATATCGTTTATTTCCAGCAGCTTACTGCCCAGTTTGGAAGTGATTCGACCTTGGTGGATGCAGTTGAAGCTATTTTTTCAAAAGCCGTCGCGGCAGGTTTGGGCACACGCAATGTGAGCCAGCTTTTGAACTCAAGATAGGCGCAGGGCAACAGCGCCAAGAACAACCAACACACCGCCAAGAATCCGACCCCAGCTCAGGCTTTCCTGGAGAAATTTGGCAGACATGAGAATGACAAACAGGATACTGGTTTCGCGTAAAGCTGCAACGGCTGCAATCGGGGCCTTGGTCATGGCCCAAATCACAATCCAATAGGCCCCAGCCGACAGCAGCGCACCAGCAATACCGCTTTTCCAATAGGGCGCTACTTCGCGAAAAATTCCAGTCCCCCGCATATACACACCAGCGACACCCAGAAATGCCGCATCGAGCATGAATACAGTGGCTGTATAGCCTGAGGCGGCACCCGATGCGCGGCCACCCAGCCCATCAACCACGGTATAGGCGGCAATAAACACTGAGGTTCCCAAAGCAAAAAACAGGGTCGTACGGTCAAGATGCAAGGACTTTGACTTGCCAACTGCCACCAGCCAGATGCCGGTCACCAACACACCGATGCCAACTGCTGTAAGAGGGTTGACTTGCTCGTGGGTTACCAACCACGTTACCAAAAGGGTTAGCAGTGGCGCTGTGCCACGCGCGATTGGATAGACTTGGCTCAAGTCCCCCTTGCGATAACTGCGGGCAAGAAAAATGTTATAACCTGTGTGTAAAAGCCCAGAAACCAACGCATAGGGAATGCTGGCTTTCGACGGCCAGGCAAATAGACACAACATGGCCGCACCCATTAAGCCCATAAGCGTTTGCAGGAGAAACAGTGAAAGAAAACGGTCCAGCTTGAGCTTGACCAGCAGGTTCCAGCTTGCGTGCATGAAAGCGGCTGCTATGACAGCTAAAAATACAGTGATTTCCAATACAAAGGCTCCGGTCGCCTACATATCATGAACTCAATCTACCGGGAAATCCCGCGGAAAAACAAAAAGGAACCTGGATTCGGGTTCCCTCTTTTAAGGCATCAATATCAGTTTACGAGCAAACTGTTCCGTTAACAGCCGTTTGATAGCAGGTGAGTTGCAATGATCCGCGTGGGCGTCTTAAAACAGACTTAGTGACTTTGAACGAGCTTGCACCAAGAATGCTTTGCCCAAGAAAAGATGCAACGTAAGGTATGTACGTCGTGCAAACCCGTGCAATGATAAGATCATTTTTGGCGGTCATGAGCGTTGGCATTGTGCCTGTCGAAGGTGATGCACCGCATGATGAACCTTGGCCATTGTTTGCAGCCCAGATTTGAGAAACAGTGGATCCGGATATGCGGTAGCCAAAAAGCTCAACACGCACCGTTGACGATGGGCGTGGTGACATCACCAATTCGGTTGCGTTGTAGAAATCAGTAACTTCAGCCTTTAGAATGGAAGTATTGTTGCGTGTAACCAGATCAGCCATCACATCTGCGGCGTAGCTTATTTTTCTGTTGAGTGAGACAAGGCCTGTTAGATCTGCAAGACCGAAATATAGCAGCAACAGGAATGGAAACACCATTGCCATTTCGATTGCAGCCGCACCTCGGTTGTTACGAAGGAAAATATTAAGCTTGCGGATCATGGTATTTCAATCTCACTTCGTACGTTATTGTTTATGAACAGGATGGAGTGCTGGACGGATAGGGCTCATTCCGGAAAATAGCCACGCCAGAAAGACGGCGAGCTGCATTGCCGTTGATGTTCCCCAGAAAACTCATGAAGGGCAATGAGAAGGTCCAGTCATAAGTTGCAATCACGGCAGCAGGTTGCGAGGCTTGGCCGCAATCAAATGATGTCGGGTTGGGCGAGCCGTCTGGCTTCGGTCCGACATTGAGTGCGCTTGGCAGCGTGGATTTAAGTGACGAAAAACTGCCAGCTGGTTTGACATAAACCGTAACTTTTGATGAGCAATTCACCAATATGCTCACGCTCGAGCATATTTTGGCTTTGAAAGCGGCAGCACTTAAGCCCGCAGTTTGTGCCCCACCAGTTCTGATCTGGCGGGCAGCGTCCTGAACGCTGGATTGGATTACATATTCAGTAAACAGCATGACACCCGTTTCGGTGATACACCCCATGACATATATGAATGGAAATATGACCATTGCAAATTCAAGTGCTGCTGAGCCACTTTCGGACTTTAGCAGGGGCCGCACCATTTTCCGGCGAAATTTATTGACAAAACACCACATATACATCTCCAGCATTGAAGCAGTGTTTCATTTTGCAAACCACTTCCATTTGAATGGTTTTAATTTTAACGAAGAGCTGTTTCATAAGCCTGAAACTATTCATTAAAATTCTACATGTTTTTGATGCTATGCGTTGCGCGCGCAGGTAATGTTCCCAGCAGCTCAAAATTATGAATATTTACTGGGATGACGCGGGGGGAGCAGCAGAAGCCGCGCTGGACTTTCCAGTAGCCAGATCAAGTTTCTTCTCGCTAGTCTTTATAATTTCGGAGGTCCAACTAAAGTCATCGCCGACTTGCATGGTGGTCTCGCAGAGCGGGGCACAGCCATAGGTGTAACGGTTGCCAGCTTTGAATAAGACGACACTATTGCTGTTGTTATTATACACTGTCAGGTCAAATGCTGAAATCTGATTTCCTTCTCCATCAAGGATAATCAGGTTTGTTGTCCCAAATGCCCTGCCATGTAAGAATATTTTGGAGCCATGCACAGTTGCATCCGCAATACTTGGGTTGCCTATAATCACAGTGCCAGGATCTCCCAATACAGTGATAAGTTGGGTTTGATCAGTTTTTATATTGAGCTCTTCCGCTGCCCACGCCGAAGAAGCAGATAACAGGGCGAGTGCCAACGCGCTAGCAGTGATGCACAACAGTTTCATTTCAATTTTCCTTAGTTTGGTATGTGCGACGGAATCTATTTCGCCATTAATTGCATGTGAATGGTGAATCTTTTGTTACGAATTTGCCATTTTGGCATTTTCAAAGATCAATTCAACACTTCTTGAATGTATTTCATAACCTGAATTATCAAAGGTCATTGAATTGGGTTTATGCCTTTTTGTTTTTGGTATTCTTTTGACATGGATTTTCATTCCGGAAGTCCTCCAATATCGACTTCAGTCATTCATGCGATAGCTCAAGTAGCCAAGACGGAAAAGAAGACAAGCATGATCACAAGAAATGCCTGTAATTGATTTCTGGCTACTATGATAATATAACCAGGATAAACACAAATATAAATCAAGTATATTTTACAAATTTTTTCTATAATATAAACATATATTCGAAAAATAAAAGTAAAAATAAATTATAGTATCACAACAACAAATAATTTACCCACTTATTGGATCATATTTAAGATTTTAATGATTAATTACTATATTTAGTAACCAAGTTTTCCACATTGAACAAGGGATACTCAGATGTCTAGTCAGATTTACTTGATGTTAATTTGTGACGTCTAGTGTCTGCTCATGGTTCACAGAGACGGTACATGAAGTACCTGACAGAGGAACTAGGTGCTGTAAAATATATTTGGAGAATTAAATGAACAAGTTTGTATCTTTCATGAACGATGAGTCGGGCGCAACTGCAATTGAATACGCTCTTATCGCTTCAGCAATGGCCTTGGCCCTCGTAGCTGTAATGCCAACCTTGGGTGGCATCATCAAGGCAAAGTTCACCAGCATTGGCTCAAGCATCAGCACTGGTTTGTAATACCGTTTGCCTGCACCGCACAACAGCGGTGCAGGTTTCGAAACAGAAACCACCGGGATTTTTTCCGGTGGTTTTTTATTTGGTGGAATTTCAAAAAAGGTTAACTCCGTCTTTACGGCAGACATGTGAATGTGAAGCCTTGGCGTAAATCTTCACCTATGTCAGCCTGAGGACCACATGGTACATTTCCTGTCGATTTCACTTTTCCCAGTTCTTATGATTATAGCTGGTGCTGGTGACGCACTTTCTCTGCGCATTCCAAATTGGCTTACACTTGCCATCGCAGCTCTGTTCTTCCCCATGGCATGGGCAACTGGCATGCCGCTTGACGTATTTGGCCTCCACGTCTTGGTTGGCGCCGCATTTTTTGTAATCGGATTTTTATTTTTTTCATTGGGCATGTTCGGTGGCGGAGACGCAAAACTGCTTGCGGCAGCAAGCTTGTGGTTTGGCACAGCACAAGCACTGCCTTTTCTTGTACTGACTGTTTTTGCCGGCGGCATATTGGCAATTTTTGTTGGAATTTGGTCAATGATTTCAATGGATTGGGAAATTCATGAGGTAAAATGGTCTACCAAACTCAGGAAACTAAAACCCAATGTTCCCTATGGTTATGCCTTTGCAATTGGAGCCATTTTGGCGTTCCCACAGAGTTGGTGGATGGGAACTGCTGGTTAATAAATTTATGTTCGAAATGTGGTCGTTAACCTAAATTTGACCATTCCGTCCGAAAGTCAGAAAATCAATTGGCGCCAAGTGCGCGGGGTAAGGGTACGAAATGAGTAAAATGCGCGTCGTCATTTTAGGGCTGGCTGTTGGTTCAGCAGTGGTCGCAGGGCTTTTGGCCAAAGGGTTCATAGGCGCAAAGCCTGAAAAAGAAGTGGTTGAAATCAATAAGATCAAAACAATTGATGTGTTGACGGCAGCAAAAGATATCCAGATGGGTGAAAAATTCGCCGATGGTTCTACTGCATGGAAAGCCTGGCCTGCAGGAAACATTTCGGAAGCAATGATTACGCGTGAAGAAAAGCCGGACGCCCAGCAAACCTATACAACTGCCCGTGCCAGACTTGCGGTCTACGAGGGTGAAACGATTATTGACAAAAAAGTCATCCTTCCGGGCCAGACAGGGTTTATGAGTGCCATATTGCCGAAAGGCATGCGGGCAATTTCCGTGGCAATTTCTGAACATTCCGCTGCGGGCGGCTTCATTCTTCCCAACGATCGCGTTGATGTTATTCTCACAAAAAAAATCACCAACCAGCAGTCGTCAGACAAGCTTATCGTTAGTGAAACCGTGCTTACCAATGTGCGGATTCTTGCTGTCAATCAAACCTACAAACAAGATGCCCAAGGCGACAGTGTAACTGTCACCGAGGGAAAAACCGCAACCCTCGAGCTTGACCCGAGGCAATCAGAGATTATTGCGCAGATTGAATCTGTTGGCGAGCTTTCGCTGGCCCTGCGTTCGATTGCTGAAAATGATGGCAAGAGCATGGAACAAGAGGGTCCCAAGCTGGCAGATAAATATTCAGGAAAAAAGGGAAAAGGTACCGATACCCTTTTCGTCCGTTACGGCATCGAAACCTATACGTCTAATCGTTGAGGCAGCAAGTCATGTTAGCAAAGAAGCATAATTCATCTGTATATTTTGCAGGGCGCAAAGGCCTCAAATGGGCCACCCTGTTGATGTGTTCTTTGGCATTGCTGCCATTGGCAAGCGCATTTCGTCAGCAGTCCGCTTTCGCCAGCGACATGGACACTGTCCAGGGTGCGGCTGAAAATGACAGTCATTTCGTTCGCATTGGTCTTAATAAATCAATTGTGATCCGCCTTCCCGCCAATGCACATGATGTAATTGTGGGTGACCCCACTATCGTCGATGCTGTCGTTCGTTCCAAAAACACGGCGTATTTGTTTGCTCGTGGCGTGGGCCAGACAAACATCTTCTTTTTCGATGACAACGGCCAGCAAATTCTGAATCTGGATCTGGAAGTTGCAACTGATACGACTGCCTTGAAGAAGCTTTTGCAACGCAGCATCCCGGGGACCAAAATTACCGTTGATACCATAAACAGTAATGTTGTTTTGGGCGGCACTGCACCCAACGTGACAGAGGCAAAATTTGCCGAAGAAATCGCTACGAAATTTGCACCCGCAGGTGTCGTGAATACAATCAAAATTACTGGTGAAGACCAAGTTATGCTCAAGGTTCGCGTTGTTGAAATTCAACGCAACGTCCTGAAACAATTTGGCGTTGACCTTCAGGCACTTCTCCAAGTGGGGAGTTTTGCCGTCAATCTGGCAAGTATAACGCAGGTTGGCGGGGTAATACCCTCCATTACGCCTGAAGCAGGTTACAAGGGTGTTTACGCAAATGGCTCCAACAGTGTTACGAGTGTAGTGCGTGCATTGGAATCAGATGGGCTTTTAAAAACCTTGGCTGAGCCAAACCTGACTGCGGTTTCAGGTCAGTCTGCGAAATTCCATGCTGGCGGCCAGTTGCCCTACGAAAAATGTACGCTTACTGGTGGTGTGAGGGACTGTACTGTAACTTTCAAGGATTACGGTGTAACGCTAGGTTTTACACCACAGGTATTGTCTGAAGGCCGCATTAACCTCAAGATCAGTACGGAAGTGAGTGAAATCAGTGCCATAAAAGTCAGCGGTTTCCCAACACTCGATACACGCAGTGCTGAAACGGTCGTGGAACTTCCAAGCGGTGGCTCGATGATGCTCGCCGGCTTGATCAAGGATACCACACGTCAGCTCGTTGATGGAACGCCAGGATTGAAAAAACTTCCAGTACTCGGCGCGCTCTTTCGCAGTCGGGACTACACCAGCAACCAAACCGAGTTGGTTGTTATTGTAACGCCCTATCTTGTGGGTTCAGTGGCTGAGAAGCAACTCAATACACCGGCAGACAACTTGAATATTGCCACAGACCGGCAGACAATTTTGCTCGGCCGCCTGAATAAGGTTTACGGCACTGCCGGCAAAAACCCTGACGGCGTTTACCACGGCAACGTCGGCTTCATTGTAGAATAAGCGTGAGCGGAGATTTTTATGTTCAAGATTTTATCAAAACTAACCGCTTCCAGAACGAATGTTGTCATTTTGCTTGCAGTGTCTTCATCACTGGCTGGCTGTAGTGCCGAACAATTGGCGGCAGATGATCAATATGCGCCTGTAGCCCATTATGAGCAGTACCCGATCAAGGTGGCAAAAGCGCCAATAAAGCTGGAAGTTTCGTCGCAGTACGGGTCACTTCAACCATCACAAATCAATGCCATTTCAGGATTTGCGCGTTCTGCAAAAAATGCCACCGCCTCCAGGATATCAATTCAGCGGCCATCAAGTGGCGGTGCATCGCGGCAGGTTGCGAGCCAAACTTATCAACTGCTTCTGCAGAGCGGAATTTCCTCTGCAATGATTGTTCAGGGAACTTACCCGGGCCCGGTGAAAGCGCCGATACAATTGAGTTATGTGCGTGCTGTTGCCGTTACAAAAGAGTGCGGCGACTGGTCCACCAATTTGGCTGATACGTCAGCCAACGAGCCTTACTCTAATTTGGGGTGTGCCGTGCAAAACAATATAGCCGCCCAGGTTGTAAATCCCGAAGACTTTATTGTACCTCGGGCGACAACTCCGTCAATTGCTTCAACACGTATCCCTTCTGCGACTGCAAGTGCGGCAGCTACTGGTTCGACATCGTCGTCAACCTCCAGCGCAGCAGCGTCGGGCAGCCCTTAATAAACAGCGTAAACTTATCGGATTTGATGCACTAAAAGATTTGGAATAGGTCAAAAAATGATCAACGCAGCTACTCAAAACACCTCCGCATTGCAGTCTCAGGAATTTCCTGTGGCGCTTGTGCCGCGCATCAATATCCATACATTTTGTGATAATCAGCAAACCGCTGAAACTCTGCAGGCCTCTGCCATGGACAGGAGAATGTCAAAGGCCCACGTGACAATACAGCTCGGAGGCATTCTGGCAGCCGTTCAAGTCTATCAGTCACAGCCTACACCCAATGTGCTTGTTGTTGAGTCCCATAGTTCGCGTGATGGCATCCTGACTGAGCTTTCCCAACTCGCCCAGGTTTGCCAACCGACAACCAAAGTTATCGTAATTGGCCACTTGAATGATGTGATCCTTTACCGTGAACTCATTCGCCAAGGTGTCAGCGAATACATTGTGGCACCCATCGGTCAGATGCAGTTGATTGAAACCATTGCCGGGTTGTTCAGGGATCCCAAAGCGGAACCATTGGGCCGCATTGTGGCGTTCGTCGGTGCAAAAGGTGGTGTGGGTTCAAGCACGATTGCCCATAACATAGGCTGGTCCATGTCAAACAGCCATGGCATTGAAACGGTAATTACCGATCTTGATCTGGCTTTCGGCACTGCAGGCCTTAACTTCAACCAAGATGCTTCTGGTGGCATTCTTGATGCTCTCAATCAACCGGACCGTGTCGATGCAACATTGCTTGACAGGCTGTTAACCAAATTGGGTGACAAGCTGAGCTTGCTGAGCGGTCCTGGCGGTGTCGAACGCGACACAACAATCGATGCCGGAGCTATTGAAACAATTCTCAACGTTATCCGCCACAGTGTGCCTAATGTGATTGTTGATGTTCCCAATATGTGGACGCCATGGATCAAGCACACGCTTCTGCATGCCGATGAAGTCATCATTACCGCAACACCAGAATTGGCAAGCCTAAGAAATACCAAGAATATAATTGAGCTTCTCAAGGCTTCACGCAACAATGACAAGCCGCCGCGTCTGATAATCAATCAGTTTGGCGTGCCAAAGCGCCCCGAAATTCCGGCAGCTGATTTTGCAAAGGCCGTTGGAGCTGAGCCCTCGCTTGTTATTCCGCATGACCCGCAGTCATTTGGCGCGGCCCAAAGCAATGGCAAGATGATCTTTGAAGTTGCACCAAAATCAAAAACAGCTGAGTTGCTAACGTCTCTCACGCATACTCTTGTGGGCATGGAAAAGCCGGAAAAAGCTCCGAAGTCCGGACTTGGTGCCCTTTTCAATAAATTGCCTATGCTGAGGAAAAAATAATGTTTGGCAAAAGAGGCGACGCAGGCGCTCAACCGAAATCAGGCTTACCCCTACCTCCGGCAATAAATGGCGGACCTGATGCTTTCGCAGGTGGAGCAGCAATTCCAAGTCATATACCTGATTTGAATCCCGCTCCTGCAGGTCAGTTCAGCGGGCAGGCAGCACGGCCAGGTTCCACGGCAATTCCAGCTGCCGCACCGAAGGCCCCAAAGGTCGACCATGCAATATCCAGCCGAAAATCGGAAAATTATTACGATATCAAGAGCACCATTTTCAATGCACTGATTGATGCAATTGATCTCACGCAACTCGGCCAGCTTGACCGCGATGCTGCACGTGACGAAATCCGCGACATTGTCAATGAGATCATCACGCTAAAAGACGTTGTCATGTCGATTGCCGAGCAGGAAGAATTGCTCGAAGACATTTGCAACGACGTTCTCGGCTATGGTCCGCTTGAACCATTGCTCGCGCGTGATGACATTTCAGATATCATGGTCAACGGTGCCAACCTGACCTTTATCGAGGTTGCTGGTAAGATGCAGCAAACGGGCGTCCGTTTCCGCGACAACGGTCAACTCCTCAACATCTGCCAAAGAATCGTAAGCCAGATCGGTCGCCGTGTGGACGAAGCGAGTCCAATATGCGACGCACGTTTGCCGGATGGTTCTCGCGTCAACGTCATCGTTGCACCGCTTTCAATTGACGGCCCATGCCTTACAATTCGTAAGTTCAAGAAAGATCGTCTCAAACTTAACGACCTGGTGAAGTTCGGTTCAATCACACCCGAAGGCGCAACCATCCTTGAAATCATTGGACGTGTTCGTTGTAACGTCCTGATCTCAGGCGGTACCGGCTCCGGTAAAACCACCCTGTTAAATTGTATGACGGGTCACATTGATCATGACGAACGCATCATCACCTGTGAGGATGCCGCTGAACTCCAGCTGCAACAGCCTCATGTGGTGCGTCTTGAAACCCGCCCTCCCAATCTGGAAGGCGAAGGGTCGATCACAATGCGTGATCTCGTTAAAAACTGTCTCCGTATGCGACCAGAACGCATTATCGTGGGTGAAGTCCGTGGGCCGGAAGCTTTCGATTTGCTGCAAGCCATGAACACAGGCCACGATGGTTCAATGGGAACGCTCCACGCCAACAGTCCACGTGAAGCTCTTTCCCGTCTCGAATCAATGATTACAATGGGTGGTTTTTCGCTTCCATCCAAAACCATTAAGGAAATGGTTTGCGGTTCAATCGATGTTGTCGTCCAGGCCGCACGCTTGCGAGATGGTTCACGCCGCATAACGCACGTGACGGAAGTCGTAGGCATGGAAGGTGACGTTATCATCACCCAGGATCTTTTTGTTTATGAAATAGTCGGTGAAGACGCAAATGGCAAAATCATTGGCCGTCACCGGTCAACCGGAATTGCCCGGCCACATTTCTGGGACCGTGCGCGGTATTACAATGAAGAGCGGCGCCTGGCCGAGGCGCTGGAAAAAGCCGAGATGCGCAACGAACAGGATTAAAGATTACACGGTCTGCATGGCAGTTGCTGCCTTGCGGGACAATAGGGATGACGACGGATATGTTTTTTGGCCAAGACATTACACAAATTGCTTTTATATTCATGATTGCTGTTGCTGTCGGGGGGTTGGCGCTTGCAATTTTTTACCCCATGTTTGTTGGTGCAACAGCATCAACGCGAATTCAAAACGTAACGTCAAACACCAAGACACCGGCCAAGCAGTCATTTCGTTCCAGGTTAACTGAAGATTCGAAAGACACCCGCCGCAAGCAGATACAGGAAACACTTAAACAGGTTAATGACCGCGAGAAGCAGCGCAAAAAGCGCCTCACACTTAGAGCTCTCATTTCGCAGTCAGGCCTCGATCTGACCGCACGCATGTTTTGGGTATTCTCCATTATTCTCGGACTGATTTTTGGTTTTGTACCGCTCATGTTTGGTCTGGCTTGGTACGTATCGGCTGCTGCCGCAGTTGTCGGGTTTCTTGGTCTCCCACGGTGGGTCCTGAAATATGTGCGGACCCGACGTCAAAATATTTTTCTACATGACTTTGCCGATGCGATAGATATTATGGTTCGTGGTCTGAAATCTGGCCTTCCTGTAAACGACGCCATGCGCATTATCGCAACCGAGTCCGGCCCGCCTGTTGGCCCAGAGTTTTCTGAAATTGTTGAGGGACAGAAGATTGGTATTTCGATTGACCAAGGAGTTGAAAGAATGGTTGAGCGCATGCCTTTGCCCGAGGTGAATTTCCTTTCGATTGTAATGAACATCCAGACCAAAACAGGCGGCAATCTCTCCGAAGCTCTTGGCAATCTTTCCAAGGTGCTGCGTGACCGCAAGAAAATGAAGGCCAAGATCAGGGCTGTAAGTCAAGAAGCAAAGTCATCTGCCATGATCATTGGCGCACTTCCTTTCATAATAATGGGCGGCCTGATGTTTTTGAATCCAGCCTACATGGATCCGCTGCTCTACACCGAAACAGGCCACATTGTTTTGACGATAAGCGGTGGCTGGATGCTCGTAGGCGTTCTCGTCATGCGTAAAATGATTAACATTGACCTCTAGTTCCAGGCTTTTCCTAACATGATGAACATCCTCTCAAGCCTTGTACAAATAGATGTAATGATCACGATTCTGGTTGGGTTTGCAGCCTTCGGAACGGTGCTCACGATTGCTGCTCCGTATTTCGAGAATGACACGCTTGGTGCCCGCATTAAAGGCGTATCCCTTGAACGTGATAAGCTCCGCGCCCAGCAAAAAGCCTTGTTGTCGGGAAGTGAGGCCAAACTCCGTGAAAAACCGCAAAGAAGCTTTGTGGGTGTAATTGTTGAAACATTGAACCTGCGCAAGGTTTTCGAAGCGGAAGGCACGCGGGAAATGTTGCGCCAAGCTGGTATGAGAAGTGAGCGCCATCTTGTCACATTTCTTGGCATCCGGCTCATAACACCTATTGTTCTCTCCCTGATGGTCTTTATTTACACATCTACTGTTTTTGCTGATCGTGTTGCCCCCAATATGCGCATAGTAGCTGCGATGGTTGGTCTGGTTTTGGGCTTCTACTTACCCAACATAATCCTCAACAATATGAAAAAACGGCGCCAGGATTCAATAAAAAGATCATGGTCTGATGCGCTTGATCTGCTCTTGATCTGTGTAGAGTCAGGGATGGCCGTGGAGCCTGCAATGCAGCGCGTGGCCCGCGAAATAGGTAGCGGTTCCGTACCGCTGGCTGAGGAGCTTACACTTACCGTAGCGGAGTTGTCTTACTTGCAGGACCGCCGCAAGGCTTTCGAAAACCTGGGTAAACGCACAGGGCTTCCTACCGTGAAATCTGTTGTAACAAGTCTTATCCAGTCAGAGCGCTATGGTACGCCGCTCGGCACGGCTCTTCGTGTTTTGGCTCAGGAAAACCGTGATAACCGAATGTCAGAGGCTGAACGGAAAGCAGCAGCACTTCCGCCAAAATTAACGGTGCCAATGATTCTGTTCTTCTTGCCGGTAATTTTCGCCGTTGTTCTGGCACCATCCTTCATTTTGGTCATGCAAATAAAGTGATCAATTCCAGTCAAAAGAAAAGGCGCGATATTCCCGCGCCTTTTTTGTTTCACGGCGTGTGATTTTCAGCCCGGTGTTTTGCTCGATAATTGTTGCCATGTATTGGGTTGGGCCAGCATTTTTTGTAAGTAAGCCATATTGGCTTCTACCTGGTCCGGCGGCAGATCCTCACTCGCAATTTTGCGCGACTCGTCAAAGCGTCCCTGCAGGCCAACGACAAGGGCAAGGTTCTGCTTGATTCTTGGCATTGATTTGCCATCGGGCAGGTTCAGGGCGCTTCGGAATGTTGCTTCAGCCTGCTTCAGGTTGCCTTCAAGTGCGTATGACATGCCCATATTGTTAAGTACCGATATCTGGTTGGGCTGTAAGGCCAACGCACTTTGATAGGATTTGCGGGCTTGGGTATATTGGCCTTGTTGGTCGTATGCCGAACCCAACGCAGAAAAAGTGCGCCAATCACCTTCACCGCTTGTGGCTAGTGATTCAAGGACGGGTACGGCTTCCCCCGCGTGTCCTGTGGCGAGAAGCTTCTTGCCATAAATTGATTGCAGCTTTGCGTTGGTTGGGTTTCCCGTTGAAAGGGCCTGCAAAACTGTTAATTGCTGGTCTATTTGCCCTAACTTCTCCAACCCGTCGGCATAGGCCAAACCCAGTTCCACATTGCTCTTGTCCGCATTCCAGCGGGTGCCAAGCTCCGAGGTCTTGGTGAAGGATGCAGGATTGGTGCTGGAGGTTTTAATGTTGTCGACGCCGTCAAGACCGGCAGACTTGGTTTGGCAGCCAGAAATCGCAACGGCGTAAGTCATGAATATGACCGGCAGAGCCAGGTTTTTTATGCGGTTGCGAAACACCGACGTCATCACTCAAGCTCCAGGTATTTTCAGTAAAACGAATCTACTTAATCATGATGCCCATGTGATAATAAAACATTAACCATATTTAAGGTCAGGTAAGGCCGGTTAAAGCGATGAAACGAGTTAAGCAATGATAGATGCCCGAAAAATACTGCTGAAATCCGGTGGCAAGAACACAACAAAGCTCCGTCTCGTTACCAGGACTTCTTGGCCTAAGGTAAAAAAACAACTTTCCGAAGCATCCCGGAACTGGGCTGATGCCCAGAATTTTACGGGTTTTTCCGGAACCATTCTCTATCTCCCAGGTGATAATGGCACGGTTGCCGAAATAATGATTGGTTCAAGCGAAACGTCCGATGGCTTTGCCTTATCCCGTCTTTGCCGCCAGCTTCCGACTGGTATTTACGCTTTTAAAAATCAAACACCCAAGCATTTGGAGCTTGCCTGGTGCCTTGAAGCTTATGGTTTTGATCTTTACAAATCCCAAGAACGCGAAATTCCGCAGCTCGTATGTCCCAGGAATGTTGACTATGATGATGTGGTTCGCAAAGCCAATGCCACTTACCTCGTGCGCGACCTCATCAATACCCCGGCCAATGACTTGGGTCCCGATGAGCTTGAAGCCGCGTCCCAAAAACTGGCTACTGCCCATTCTGTTAAAATGTCTGTCGTTGCCGGAGAGGCTTTGAAAAAAAGTTTTCCAATGGTCCATGATGTAGGCAAGGCCAGCCCACGTTATCCCCGCCTGATTGATTTTTCATGGGGGGCAGCGCGCTCACCAAAAGTAACACTCGTGGGCAAGGGCGTATGTTTTGATACAGGTGGATTGGATATAAAGTCGGCTTCGGGCATGGCCCTCATGAAGAAAGACATGGGTGGCGCTGCCAATGTTTTGGGTTTGGCACAAATGATCATGGAAGCCCAACTGCCTGTGCGCTTGCGCGTTATCATACCGGCGGTGGAAAATGCGATTGCAGGAAATGCATTTCGCCCTGGAGATGTTTTGAAGAGCCGCAAGGGCCTTACCGTTGAAATTGGCAATACAGATGCTGAGGGACGGCTCGTTCTCAGTGATGCACTGTCTTTGGCTGACGAAGAAGCCCCGGATCTTCTCATTGACATGGCAACCCTGACAGGTGCCGCGCGCGTAGCGCTTGGTCCCGAACTTCCACCCTTCTACACAGATGATGATGTGTTGGCCGCAGATATTTCGCGGCACGCATTGCAGGAGAGAGACGCGCTATGGCGCATGCCATTCTGGGAGCCATACAATGCAATGTTTGAATCGTCCGTGGCTGACATGAACAACAGTTCTGATTCAGGCTTAGCAGGCTCAATCACTGCCGCGTTGTTTCTGAAGCGTTTCGTTGAGAAAGCCAAATCCTACGTTCATTTCGACATCTATGGCTGGGTACCAAGCGCCAGGCCCGGAAGCCCAAGAGGTGGTGAAGCCCAGGGCATTCGCGCCCTGTTTGCCTTGATTTCTGAACGTTACCGTAAATAAGCTTGCAATTGCCGGATAATGGGTGGAAATGAAACGCATCCGTAACGATTGTTGGAACAGATATGGCAATCCCGTTGGGAACGGCGCAGGCTCTCAAGCTTTGGCACGATGTAAATCTTGCCCAGGTCCATGTCGATGAAGCCGATCTCTCAACCCGTCAGATATCAATTCTTTTGACAATTTATATGGAAGCCCCGCCGCACACGATTCGTGATCTCGCCAAAAAGCTTCATGTCTCAAAACCTGTCATCACGCGGGCGTTGGACTCGATGGGAAAACTTGATCTCGTAACACGCCGCCGCGACGAAACAGACAGGCGCAATGTTCTTGTTCAAAGAACGGTCAAGGGCGCACTCTATCTTGACCGCTTGGCCGATCTTATCGGCGCCCATTCAAAGAATTTGTGAGACATGACAAAACTCGACACCCGCCTTCACGCCTATCGCTCTGACCTTGCCGACAAAAAACTGGAAGGCCGTGTGGAGGCTGCCCGATTTACGCAAGGTGTTGTGATGGAAGTGGTGGCATCTTGCGTTACGCTTCACCGCAAATCCGACGCCGCGAGCATGCAAATCACGCAAGCCCTGTTTGGTGAAAAGATGGCTGCATTTGAGGTGGGCGACGATTGGGTCTGGTGCCAGCTCAAGCGCGATGGATATGTGGGATATGTTGCGAGACATGCTGTGTCGCACGAGCTCACCTCCCCTACGCATCAGGTCGCTGTACCGCTCACGTTCATGTATCCCCAATCCAATATCAAGACACAGCCCGTTGTTGAGATACCGATGAATGCGCGGCTTCAGGTTATCCGAAGTGATGAAAATTTTTCCGAGCTTGCCAATGGCAAGTTCGTGTTCGGCAAACACATCCAACCCATCGACAGCTTTGCGCAGGACTTTGTAGGTGTTGCCGAAAAATACCTCAACGTGCCTTATTATTGGGGCGGCAAATCGAGCTGTGGTCTGGATTGTTCGGGACTGGTTCAAGTGTCGCTTGAGGCGTGTGGCATCGCGTCGCCGCGAGATGCCGACATGCAGGAAGAACAATTGGGTCAGAGCCTCATGATCAATGATCTCGATGGCTTGCGGCGCGGCGATCTTGTGTTCTGGGATGGCCATGTGGGGATCATGGCTGACAGCGAGACACTGCTGCATGCCAATGGCTTTCACATGATGACCGTGAAGGAACCCTTGCAGGAGGCAATCGCACGCATCGCACCAACGGGTGGACCCGTTACCAGTATCAAACGGCTTTAATACAGTTTCACTTTTCAATGAGCATGGAGACATGGCTCTGCCTCTTGTGAAAACGGTTCTTTGCGTTTTCGGATGGCGAAGGGATGCGTGGATGCAATCTTTCGCGAGATATGCCGGTCGTGTGGTCCGGCGGTTTGGCGCAAGATGCACCCACGCTTTTGCAGCGATTTTTACTCCAGCTTCGCTCTTACATTGCCCCAGATCGCACGGTGTCT
>JANOVC010000089.1:0-4185 GCA_031417195.1 Rhodobiaceae bacterium | reverse complement strand
GTTGAGGCAAGCGTCCGCCTCCGGTAAAGCCGGTGCTTCTGCTTTCGCTTTGATGTTTTCAGGAGGTATCGACCTTGAGGCCATCGATGGCGAGGTAGTGGCACTCGACGAGGATCTCATCGACCTCGCGACGCTTTCTGCGGCGAAATCCGGGGGGATGGCCGGGCCGGATGGGAGTCCTGAAGATAGGACCTGGATTGGCCTCGCGCCGCTTCTGCAGGCGCGCGAGACGCAAGGCCTGGCCCGGAAGATCATCGAGGGCTGATTCAAGGGCCTGGAGCCTGCGGGTGATGCGGGACGCATCCACAAGGCCATCGGGTGGCAGTGGCGGCGGAGGAGCGGGCGGCGTTGGCGGACGTGGCGGAGGAAACTGGGCTGATATGCTGGGATCATAGTTCCAATCAAGGACATGAATGCGGGGGATAAACCGGAAGCGTTTTCGCTTGGCGATCATCCTGAGGGGTTTGCGCGGATCAAACAGCTGGAAGGAATATCCCCTCAGCGTGCCCTTTGGACGTAACGCGGGCGACCCGACAGGCTTCGCAGGCGCTGGCTTCACATGTACAGAAGTGACCGCGACCACAATACCCCGGGCCGCAATGACAATGAGACGCCGTGCCGCCGATTCTGCGGGCCGCAAGCTGCGGATGATGCGGCGGTGCACCGAAGGCGAAAGCCGTGTTGCCAGCCCCAGCAGGGCAAACAGGGTATCAATGATGGCTTTGAGCGCTGTGCTATTGCGGTCGATGGCCCCGGCCCAGTCCATGGTGGCTTCCTTGTTAAGTTGAACACATCCACACTAGGACTATACATAACTCCTTGTCAAGGACTATTTTCTCCAACCTCTCTCCATCATCGGCCCCGAGCCGATGACCCAGCAACTGCAACGAGGCAAAGTCTGGGTGGCAAAGCTGATCCTCGGATCAAGTCCGAGGACTGCCATAGAGAGCGCTTGTTCAATACTTCCGCAGCAAGCCCACCAGCTTGCCCTGCACCCGCACGCGGTCCGCGCCAAAAATACGGGTTTCATAGGCGGGATTGGCGGCTTCAAGGGCAACGGACTCGCCCTTCTTGCGCAGGCGCTTGAGTGTGGCTTCTTCATCATCAATCAGTGCTACAATGATTTCACCATTATTGGCCGTATCACCTTTACGGATCAGCACCGTGTCACCATCAAAAATGCCAGCCTCAATCATTGAGTCGCCCTTGATCTCGAGTGCGAAATGCTCCCCACCACCGAGCATTTCAGGCGGCACGGAAATATTGTGGCTATGGTCCTGAATGGCAGCAATGGGAACACCGGCTGCGATCTTACCCATCAACGGCACCATGACCGAGCGTGGAATGCCATCATTGGCCGCAGGCATCGGTTTCACCTTGCCAAGACTGCCCTGAATGACGTTGGGCGAGAAGCCTGACTTCTTTGACGTAAGACTTGGCGAATGGGATTCCGGCAGCTTGATCACTTCAAGCGCACGCGCCCGGTTCGCCATGCGCTTCAAAAACCCGCGCTCTTCTAGCGCAATGATAAGGCGGTGCACGCCAGACTTGGATTGCAAGTTCAATGCGTCTTTCATTTCCTCGAAAGATGGCGGAACACCTTCTTCCTTGAGGCGCTCGTTGATGAAAAGCAGCAATTCAAGTTGTTTGCGCGTGAGCATGGGGATCAGCCTTTGTAAAATATGCGGATTCGGAACAAACCCACAACATTCATACAAGTTCCGCTTTAGTTCTGCAACTGTTTACTTTCCGTAACGTTAAAAATCGAGGATCAACACGGGAACAAGCGTTCCCGCAGGCGCTTCCCCACTATTTGGCGGGCGGATGATAAGGCACTGCGCGTCCCTGAACGTGCGCTGCATCGATGAATCCTGCTTGTTGAATGGGGCCGTACTGCGCGAACCATCTGCAGCAATCTCAAGCCGCGCCCGCACATAATCCTGCCGCCCGTCATTGCCAGCCATCGCAAGCGAAAGCCGGGCCATCACCGCATCGTCAGCAAAGGGTAGTCCCAGCATCGCATCAAGCAAAGGTTTCAAGAACAGCCGTGCGCATACCAGTGCCGAAACCGGATTACCGGGGAGACCCAGCACATGCTGCTTGCCCTTGCGGCCATACATGAAAGGCTTGCCCGGTCGCATGGCAATTTTCCAGAAATCAATTTTTACACCTGCGTTTTTCAACGCCTGCTGCACGAAATCATGGTCACCGACGGATGCACCACCCGTCGTAACCAAAATATCTGCCTTCGCCATTTTCATGATAGCGCGTGTCGTGGCCTTGAGATTGTCCGGAATGATGCCGCAGTTGATGACCTCGGCTCCGTACTGCATCGCCATGGCAACAAGCGCGTTGCAGTTGGAGGATACAATCTGGTCAGCACGCGGACTTTGTCCCGGCAGCACAAGCTCATCGCCCGTCGTCATTACCGCCACAATAGGCTTCCTCCGTACACTGACGGATGCACAATTCATCGCGGCGGCCAATCCAATGTCGCGGGCGTTCAAGCGAATGCCGATGGGCAGAAGTGTTTCACTTCTTTTGAAATCCAAACCCTTTGGCCGAATGTTTTGTTGATCACGAACAGCTTGCAGAACAACAACTGATTTGCCACTGGCCTCGGTGTTCTCCTGAATGACCACGGCACTGGCAAGAGCAGGAACAGGCGCTCCCGTAAAAATGCGAACCGCTTGGCCCACTTTGAGTTTGCCCTTGAAGGCGTGGCCCGCAGCACTGGTGCCGATGACGTTGAGCGTTCCGGGAACCTCTTCGAACCGCACCGCATAGCCATCCATGGCAGACGCATCAAATGGCGGTTGATCCCGCTTGGCGGTTAACGGTTTGATCAGCACCCGGCCCGAGGCTTTGGCCAGTTCCACGTTTTCAGGCGCCATGGGTTTCACATTGGCAAGGATGCGGGCGCGGGCTTCTTCGACGGGCATGAGGGCCATGTGCTATTCCGCCGTGAACGTGCCAGACTTGCCACCGGATTTTTCCACCAGCCGCAGATCCGTAATCTTCATGCCGCGGTCAACGGCCTTGCACATATCATAAAGCGTGAGACAGGCAACAGAGCAAGCGGTGAGTGCCTCCATTTCGACGCCAGTTTTGCCCTCGACTTTCACGGTCGCGATAACGTCGATGCAGTGCGTGTTTTCATCGGGCACGAAATCAACCGACACCTTGCTGATCATCAGCGGGTGACAGAGAGGGATGAGTTCATGGGTTTTCTTGGCCGCCATGATGCCGGCAATACGGGCCGTGGCGAGCACATCACCCTTCTTGGCAGTGCCAGATATAATCAGTGCGAGTGTTTCAGGAAGCATGATAACACGGGCGCGGGCCGTAGCCGAACGGGTGGTCATATGCTTGTCGGACACATCCACCATATGGGCGTTTCCGGTGGCATCGAGGTGCGTGAGTTTGCTCATGGTTTGGCGAGTATAGCACGGGTTGCAGCAGCCACATCATGTTGCCGCATGAGACTTTCACCGATCAGAAATGTGTTCACACCTGCGGTTGCGAGTTTGGCCAAGTCAGCGGGCGCAAACAATCCGCTTTCACCTACGATCATACGATCTTTCGGGACGCGTGGCGCAAGTGTGATGGTGGTATCCAGCGTCACCTCAAAAGTGTGAAGGTTGCGGTTGTTGATGCCGATCATCGGTGACGCCAATTTCAGTGCACGGTCAAGCTCCGGCTGGTCATGCACTTCAATCAGCACATCCAAATTCCAGTCCTGCGCGGCCGCCTCAAGCTCACGGGCCAAACCATCATCAATCATCGCCATAATCAGCAGAATGCAATCGGCACCCCACGCGCGGGCTTCCACAACCTGATAGGTATCGAGCATGAAATCCTTACGCAAGGCGGGCAGGGCGCAGGCCGCCTTTGCATAGGCGAGAAATTCCGGAGCGCCCTGGAACGAGGGGCCATCGGTGAGAACAGAGAGGCAGGCAGCACCACCCGCTTCATAGGAAACAGCCAATTCGGCAGGCACAAAATTTTCGCGGATGAGACCTTTGGACGGGCTGGCCCTCTTGATCTCCGCAATCAGTGCCCAATCGCCCTGCGTCGCCTTGCTCTGTAAGGCTTTATAGAACCCGCGCGTTGGAAGGGCGCTGTTTGCTTGCACCTCTAGCTCGACCAGTGGCAATGCTGCCTTTGCCTTTGCTACTTCGTCGC
>JANOVC010000088.1:0-5510 GCA_031417195.1 Rhodobiaceae bacterium | reverse complement strand
CCCAAGCGGTAATCGGCGGGGCTTGATCGACGACAGCATAATAGGTGATGGCGTGCTGGGCGTTCTCGTCATTTTTTTCACCGGGCCGAACACGGTCACCATCAGGCCCCTGTGCCTTGATCAATGGCACATCAATGCGACCCTGTGGCGGCTTCGGCAGGCCTTTGACCACGGCCCAATAGGTTTTCTTCACAGCACGGGTGGCGAAGAGTTTGCCGAGCGCAGACGCGATGGAGCGGCGTTTGGCGACGACAATAACACCAGAGGTATCACGATCCAATCTATGGACAAGCAAGGGTCTTTCACCGGATTTCTTGGCCATGCCCATAAGCAAGCCATCGAGATGCTGAAAGGTCTTGCTGCCACCTTGCACGGCAAAACCGGGGGGCTTGTTGAGAACGTAGAGATCCTTGTCCTCAAAGATGATCATGCTTTCGAAGAGTTCAGTTTCTTCGCGGGTGAGCGGTTTCGCGTCACCCTTGGGCGCATCGGCGGGGCGTGTGTCGAACATCAAGGGGGGAACGCGAAGTTCCTGATCGGCTTGCAGGCGCGTGCTGGTTTTGGCGCGGCCACCCTGCACGCGCACCTGGCCTGTGCGGGTGAGTTTGTTGAGATAGGCGAAGGTCACTTGTGGAAGATGGATTTTGAACCATCTGTCCAAGCGAATGCCATCCTCATCGGGTGCCACAATGTAACGTTTCACATCAGTCATGATGCGAGGGTGCGTACCAGAGCCAGACCTGCAAATACAGCAATAAGCGACAGGATGACGGAACCGGCACCATAGGCAACGGCGGCTCCGTAAGATTTGCGTTCAACGAGCAGCGCAAAATCCAAGGAAAAAGCGGAAAATGTCGTAAAGCCACCGAGAATGCCCGTGGTGAGAAAGCTGCGCATTTCAGCGCCAACATTCAGCTTGAGCGCCATGAGAGCAATAAGCGCGCCTATCGTGAAACAGCCGAGAACATTCACAATGAAGGTATGCCACGGGAACTCTGCCCCCAACAAACGACCTGACCAGATACTGACGCCATAGCGCATGGCGGAACCTATGGCACCGCCGAAGGCAACCCAGAGTACCGTTGGCATTACAGCCAGCCCTTGCGCTTGAAATAGAGCCACGGCAGGAAGGCGGACATCAGCATTAGACCTATCGCCACGGGGTAACCATACTCCCAATCCAGCTCCGGCATGAATCTGAAATTCATGCCATAAAGGCTGGCGACGAGGGTTGGCGGCAAGAAAACGACCGATGCCACGGAGAAGATTTTGATGATGTTGTTCTGTTCAATGGCGCTCATGCCGAGCACGGCGTCGAGCAAGAAACTGATTTTCCCCGACAGGAAAGAGGAGTGATCGGTGAGGGATTGGATGTCCCGTTGGATAACCCTCACGCGTCCGCGATTTTCCTTGGTCTCCTTCGTCTGGCGCGTCTGGTCAATAATGGCCTGCATGAAAGCCGTCATGCGCCCGATCGACACGAGGCTTTCGCGCATCTTTGAATTGAAGTCGCCTTCTTCTCCAATGTTTTCGAGCAGCTCCGAAAAATTCATGTTCTTCTTGCGCAATTTACGGCCTTTCGACGTGCGGCCCGTGTTGAAGGTGGCGCGCGATGTATCATCAATGATCATACCGACCCGTTCCAAATGGTCAGCGGCGCGATCAACCACGGCTTCAACGAGGCTCAAGAGAATGCCCCAACCCGTCATCGCGGTGGTTTGTGGTTTCATGGCGCGGTGGACATAAACCGGGAAGGCTTGCGGATGATGGTATCGGATGGTGATGAGCTGATTGCCCTTGATGATAAAGGTTACCGGAGATGATTCAGGCCTGTCGTTCTCCCCCCGGCGGATGAGATTTGCCGTCATGAAGGCTGCGCCATCCTCCTGATACAAGCGGCTGGATGCTTCGATTTCAGCAAGTTCCTCGCGGGTTGGAATGTCAATCTTTAAGGCTTCTTCTACAACGCGCTCCTCCTCCGCCGTAGGAGCGACCAAATCAAGCCACACCACACCATTCGGCACGGTGTTTCCGGCAGGAAACTCCGTCAGGCAGCCTTTTTGGGTTCCGTAGGCAGACAGCATTTTGTGATTCTCAGCTCCAGTCCAAAACCACCTTGCCGCAGGAGCCTTGCTTCATCAAGGCAAAGCCGGTGGCGAAATCTGCGGCTTTCATGCGGTGGGTGATGACTTTTCGGACGTCCAGACCTGATTGCAACATGGCGATCATCTTGTACCAGGTTTCAAACATTTCACGGCCATAGATGCCCTTGATGGTGAGCGATTTGAAGATCACACGGTTCCAGTCCACGGGCACTGGCTGCGAAGGAATACCGAGCATGGCGATTTTGCCGCCCATGATGATGTGGTCCGTCATCTGGTCAAAGGCTTTGGGTGCGCCTGACATTTCAAGGCCAATGTCAAAGCCTTCGCGCATTCCGATGCGTTGCATCACTGATTTCAAATCTTCCTTGGAAACGTTGACGGTGACTGCGTCTGTCACTTGATTACAGAGTTCAAGGCGGTAGTCATTCACGTCCGTGATCACGATATGGCGGGCACCGACATGACGGCACACGGCTGCGGCCATAATGCCAATCGGGCCAGCACCCGTGATCAACACATCTTCGCCAACGAGATCAAACGACAAGGCGGTGTGAACCGCGTTTCCAAGCGGATCGAGGATTGCGCCGATTTCATCATCGATTTCGGGTGGCAGATGGATGGCGTTGAAGGCGGGCAATTTGAGGTATTCGGCAAAGGCTCCCGGCACATTGACGCCAATGCCCTTGGTTTCGGGATCGAGATGGAAGTGCCCGGCCCTTGCCATGCGGCTTTTCATGCCGATGAGATGGCCTTCGCCAGAGACGCGGTCTCCCACTTTCACGGTGCGCACATGACTGCCGATATCCGTCACGACGCCTGCATATTCATGACCCACGACCATGGGGACAGGAATGGTTTTCTGCGCCCAATCATCCCATTTCCAGATGTGAAGATCGGTTCCGCAAATGCCTGTCTTGGCAACCTTGATGAGAATGTCGTCGGGGCCGATTTGGGGAACGGGTTCGTCGCGCAAAACAAGACCTTCCTTGGCTTCGGCTTTCACCAGTGCGCGCATCAGATTACTCCCAATTCTTGACCAACTGCGGTGAAGGCTGCGATGGCGGCATCAATATCATCCGTTGAATGGGCAGCGGACATCTGCGTCCTGATCCGCGCCTTGCCTTGAGGTACCACGGGAAAGAAAAATCCGGTGACGTAAATCCCGCGCTCATAGAGCTTTGCCGCCATATCCTGTGCGAGTTTGGCTTCGCCAAGCATCACAGGAATAATCGGGTGTTCGCCTGCCAGCAAATGAAATCCAGCTTTGCTCATACCGTCGCGGAAACGTTTGGCGTTGTCGAAGAGTTTGGTGCGCAGATCATCACCTGCTTCGGCGAGATCAATCGCCTTGATTGCGGCGGCAACAATGGGCGGCGGCAAGGCATTGGAGAAAAGATAGGGTCGCGAGCGTTGACGCATCAGATCAACAATGGGTTTTGCCGCGGCAATATAGCCCCCTGCAGAGCCGCCCAAGGCTTTACCCAGCGTTCCGGTCAGAATATCAACCTTAATCCCTGCCCGCGCGGGTGTTCCTCTGCCTTGCGGCCCCGTGAAACCTGTGGCGTGGCAATCATCAACCATGATCAAAGCATCGTAGGCATCGGCCAGTTTGCGAATTTCGCCCAGCTTGGCGAAATAGCCGTCCATAGAAAACACACCGTCCGTCACGATCACAATACGGCGTTTGTTTTCGCTTTTGGCTTTTCGAAGTTGTGCTTCCAAATCGGTCATATCGCCATTGGCATAGCGATAGCGAGCCGCTTTGCACAAGCGGATGCCATCAATGATCGAGGCATGGTTTAGCGCATCTGAGATTATCGCATCCTGCTCACCAAAGAGTGGCTCAAACACGCCACCGTTCGCATCAAAGCACGCGGCATAGAGTATGGAGTCCTCCATTTCCAGGTAGTCGGCGATACGGGCTTCCAATTGCGTATGCAGGTCAGAGGTTCCACAAATGAAACGAACGGACGCCATACCAAGCCCGTGACTGTCTAAGGCTTTTTTGGCGGCTGTGATTAGGTCCGGATGGTCCGCCAACCCCAGATAATTATTGGCACAGAAATTCAGAACCTTACGGCCACCTGCAACCTCAATATGAGAACTCTGCGGCGAAAGAATTGGCCGTTCGGTTTTCCAAAGGGATTGGGCTTGGATAGCGGTGAGTTCGACTGTAATATCTTCAAGAACGGCTGACATTTGATTACTCCTCACGCCGTCTTGCCCCTCCTCTGAAATTTCTGCAAGCCGTGAGTTTGTTTCACGCAAATGTCTGTGCTATTTGCACATTTATGACAAAACCTATTCATATCATTGGTGCCGGAATGGCGGGGTCGGAGGCGGCGTGGCAGTGTGTGCGG
Source organism: Rhodobiaceae bacterium (assembly GCA_031417195.1). Taxonomy (GTDB): domain Bacteria; phylum Pseudomonadota; class Alphaproteobacteria; order Rhizobiales; family Aestuariivirgaceae; genus Aestuariivirga. The sequence continues at coordinate 1,045 of JANOVC010000088.1, read as the reverse complement.
GCTGGTGTTCCAGTTGTAATACACGAGATGCGGCCCAAGGTGGGGACCGATGCGCATAAGACAGGTGGATTTGCCGAGCTGGTTTGTTCCAACTCGTTTCGCTCGGATGATGCAAATCAAAATGCTGTGGGCCTGCTTCATTGGGAAATGCGTCAGGCAGGATCGCTGATCATGGCGACGGCGGATCGGCATCAGGTGCCAGCAGGTGGTGCGTTAGCAGTAGACCGCGATGCGTTTTCGGACGAGGTAACCGCCACACTGAAAGCGCACCCTCTCATATCCATTCAGTATAATGAGATCAAAGGGCTTCCACCAGACGATTGGGACAGCGTTATTGTGGCTACCGGACCACTTACTTCCCCCGCTCTTGGCGAGGCCATTCGTGCCGTTACGGGAGAAGATAATCTGGCGTTTTTTGATGCCATTGCCCCTATCATTCATCGTGAATCCATCGATATGGACAAGGCCTGGTTTCAATCACGCTATGACAAGGTTGGGCCTGGCGGAACAGGCAAGGATTACATCAATTGTCCGATGACACTGTCGGAATACGAAGGGTTTATTTGTGCACTTCTGGACGGTGAGAAAACGGATTTCAAGGAGTGGGAAAAATCCACGCCATATTTCAATGGCTGTCTTCCCATCGAGGTAATGGCTGAAAGTGGGCCTGATACTCTACGCCACGGCCCCATGAAGCCGCGGGGGCTGACAAATGAGCATAACCCCACGGTGAAGGCCCATGCTGTTGTGCAGCTCCGGCAGGATAACAAGCTTGGTACGCTTTACAATATGGTGGGCTTCCAGACAAAGCTGAAATATGCAGACCAAGTGCGGGTGTTCCGCACGATTCCAGGCTTGGAAAATGCGGAATTTGCGCGGCTTGGTGGTTTGCACCGCAACACATTCCTCAACAGCCCTAAGGTGCTTGACGAGCAACTCCGGTTAAAAACCTGTTCGCGCTTGCGTTTTGCGGGACAAATTACCGGTGTTGAGGGCTATGTTGAAAGTGCGGCCATGGGACTCATGGCGGGACGGATGGCAGCGG
>JANOVC010000087.1:0-5239 GCA_031417195.1 Rhodobiaceae bacterium | reverse complement strand
GCTCATATCTGCCGAACAAAAAACCAATCCCCGGCTGATGGAGAATATCGGCAACTTAGACCTTGTTCCTGAAGGGCGCCGTGTTGGAGGAACTGGTGCAACCTATCTCATGGCACCGTTTTGTCATGTGAGCTCTGATCGCAAAAGCAGATTCAGTGATGGCAGTTTTGGCGTTCTCTACGCTGGAAATATTTTTGAAGTCGCTTTGCTAGAAACCATCCATCACCACGAGCGCTTTATGACGCGAACGCATGAGGTTGCAGGTTGGACATCACAATTCAGGGAGATCATTATAGACATTGATGCTCAGCTGCACGATCTGCGCAAGCCTGATGCTGACCAGTTGCCGGCGCTTGACCCAGACAGCTACGCTGTTAGCCAAGTGTTGGCTGCGCAATTGCGTGCTGCAGGTTCGGATGGTGTGGTATACCCAAGCGCACGCCATAAAGGTGGCGAATGCGTTGGTCTGTTTTACCCTGATCTCGCAACGAACGCCGTTCAAGGCCGACACCTCGATTACCATTGGGACGGTTCGCGAATTGACTTATACCGTGAACCTAGCAACGGGCACGTCTTTAGAATTTTAGCCGACGCTGAGACGTAACTCCCCAACTTCAAGTTTAAACCGCGCAGCACGAAGTGCGTCAGCATTTGCTCTTTTGTCAAACCCAAAGGATTCACCAATTTCCCTACTTTACCAATTGTTGATTTGGATCGCAAACTTGCCGCTCTGCTTTCAGCGTCCGCGAGGAGCCGCAAAGCGGCGGGGAAAAACTGGGGGGACAGGGTTTCAGGACCGGCTTTGGACAGATGTAGGTCTCTGAGGGCACGCCTGAGAAACAGGGCTTCGAGCAAAGCCAAAGGATAGCGTTGAATGCAGTTGGTTATGTGACGAAGCAAACTGACGCACGTTACACGGATCAGCTGCGCGTTGTCAGCGTCAAAGTTGAAAGCGATACCCTATCCAATATGCAGAAGACCGCTGTTAACCAACCCGATTTTCGCATGGTGACAGAAACCAATGAGATCGGCGGAAGTTGGACTTGCAAAAGCTAAACCTGCAACAAGGAATATGTTAACCTGTCCATCGCTGCCCCTGAGTTTGGCCCCAAGAAACCCTTTGCCAATCTCCATGGTGCTGCGGGTACCGACGAATGAAATCTTTTCGCTGCGATCAGGAATACCAGCCACCAAAACTGACAAGACAAAGCGCTAATAGATCAGCATGTATTTCAGGGTCTTACAATCAACACTGGCTTGGCCATATCTGCTTTAAGCGCAATTGCCCACGAGATGTTTTAATAATTAAAACGACGCGAAGCGCCAAAAGGAGACATCGCCCGGTACTTTATCTGCGCGATTCAACATGCTTGGCAAAATTATTTAGGATTGCCTGCCAGCCCTGACGCTGCATTTCCAGAGGATTTTCTTTTTCTGCGTCAAAGGTGGAACGTACTGTCACCGCGTTGTCATTCGCAATGAACTCAACTGATCCAGTGCGGTCGCCGAAGGAATACTCGATCAATTTATGAGGCATTATTTTGGTATAAGTCCCAGCTAAGTCAAAACCGAAACTGCCATCCTTGGCTTCCATGCGCGAGGAAAACGCTCCGCCCTCGCGAAGATCGACGGTGGCCATGGTCGTGTGCCAATCATCAGATGCCGCATTCCATTGCTTGATGTCTTCCGGTGTTACATAGGCATCCCAAACCTCGGCAATCGGGGCTTTGATGATTTTTTCAACGGTAATTTTCATGATATGCTCCTGTGAATAAGTTGTCGGTCTTTATTGTCCGGCGGTCTTGCCGTTGAGAAATGGCAGGACAGCAGGCACCAATTGTGGCGATACAGTCATTTCGTAATGGGTGACGTCGGGCAGGATGGCGAGACGGTTCTTTGACATATGTTCGCGCTGCCAGCCCGCATCCTTCAACCCGCCGCCGAGGAGCTGATAGAATTTCACCATGTGCTCAGGTTTGATCATGTCACTGTCGCCATAAACCAGCATGACAGGCATTGTGAGCTTCGCGATATCTGCGGAAAAGTCGTAGGGCTTGCGCATGTAATCGCCCATCTTATCGAGAAGTTTAGGAAACTCATCAGGGTTCGGTGCCACTTCCACATAGGTTTTGTACATGGGTGTTTCTTTCATCATTGGCAGCATCGCAGCGCTGAGCTTAGCCTGCATGAGCAGCATCTCCGCAAAAAAGCCATCTTGGGCATAGGACGCTGAAACGAGAACCAGCCGACGCACCATGCCTGGGTTCTGGGCCGCAAATTGGAATGCCACACCGCCACCAAAAGAATATCCCATCACATCAACCTGGGCGTATCCAAGCTGCTTGATCAGTGAGGCCATATCCGCTCCCTGATCGACCAGACTGATGTCTCGGGTTCCCAATTGTGTGTGCCCATGGCCGTGGAGATCAACAGCGATGATCTGGCGGCCTTCAGCCAATGCAGGCGATACAAGCCCAAACACGTGAATAGAACCAAGCCCACCATGAAGAACCAAAAGCGGTTCGCCTTTGCCGGTGATCTCATAATAGTATTTAAGGCCGTTGACCTGAGCATAACCGGATTTCACGGCGTCCTCTGCAAATGCGGCGGGCGCTATGGCTGCCGCAAGCATGGTCCCTGCAAGTGCCTTTAGAAATGTACGCTTTTCCATGATGTCCTCCATTAGGGTTTCGATGGATGAAGATTAGCCAGAAGCTGCCAGCCCCGTATTGAATAAAAACGACAGGCCTAGCGAAGCGCAGGCAGAATCTCACCTGGCGTCTTGCCCAGAAATTTTTTCACGGAACGCGTGAGATGGGCTTGGTCGGAGAAACTTTCTGTCTCGACCACATCGAGGATGGGCGTGCCCTGACCAAGCAAATCCGCCGCCCGTGTCGCACGGTCCAACTGGCGTATCGTGCCATAAGTCATGCCCGTTGCTGCCATGAAGCGGCGTTGAATTGAACGGTCAGTTAGGGCAACAGGCTGGCGGAGCAAGGCTTGTTCGACCGTGACATCGCCGACGAGAAGTCCGGTATGGACAAGGTGATCGACGAACACATCAGCATTATCGAATGTCGGCATCTCCACAGTTTCGCCGAACAGCAAAAAGGTGCCGTCAGACAGAACCGGCAAGGAAATAGCACTATCCGTCAACTGGGCCATGTGTAGGGATGGAGCAAAGGATCCCAGATCAAACTCAATTCCAAAATATTCGGCATCCTGGGGAATATCGACAGTAGTGGCAGTGGTTTCCGGACCGAGCAAAAAAGCGGTTTTGGCACCGGATGATTTTTGCTCAATGACAATTCCCCACAAAGGATTGGCAATGGAAATCATATTTGGCTTTGGTGTGCTTGGCGCGCGCCACAAGCGGCGCACAAAACGGGTTGGCGCCATGCGATTTTCGAAAGGGAATATGTTTTTTGCCCAATCCATATAGAGGTTCTACGCGAGGGTAGTTGAAAATTCAATGTGCCAAAGATTGGTTGCACAATGTCAGCCTTGGGTCATTCGCGTCGCTTATGACATGTATCATGCATGTCCGGTCAGCGCACAAATGCAGAATTTCAAACTGAAACCCACGACAAACCAAATTGGCATGTGTTTTCTGAAAGAAGAAAGCAGGCCCGAAGGTCTGCTCGTAAGTTTTAGACTGAGGGAACAAATCTACGTGTTGAATAATTCTGCCGCCGCGTCCCACTTATCGACGGCACCAACTCCGCCGCGCTCCGTGTAGGCCTTGGACGGAAACTGGAAGTAAGGCGGCAGCCAATCCATCTTGTGTTCACGGCCATTGGTGCCGTGCAAGAAGTCCTTGATGATGCCTTTCTGCACTTTGGTGGTTTCGCCCTTGTTGCCATCGGCAACAGCGGGGGACGCAATGTCTGCCAGAATGGCTTGCACCACGTCCTTGCCAGCCAAAAAATCAAAGAATGTGTCATCGGGACGCCAATCACAGAGCGTGGCGCTGGTGGTCATGGCTGTGGCTTCTGCCGTGGCTGTGCCACAGGCCAAGGTTTCGGCCATAGCCAATGCGAGAAGGCGCATGACATTGTCGCCACGAAGTTTGAGAAGGCGGGCAAAGAGACTTGCAAGGCTGTAGTCGTCACCATTGGGCCGGACCAATTCGCTGCGGTCCTCTTCAAACCCACAAAGAGCCAACAACTCCTTGCGCCGTTCTTCAAAAGGTCTGGTTGCGGGATTGGCAGCAAATGAAGCTTCAATCTCTGGCTTTACCGCCCTCATCGGTTCGGGCTTCACCATCCATAATTTGGACCCACAATCATGTGCGCCAGCACAAGACGCAAGGCAATTTGCTGATGGTTCAAGAGTTCGAGCCGGACAGCGGCAAACCTGTGCAGTTCAACATAGTTCTGCATCGGCTTGGTCAGATCCGGCTTTTCGGATTTGGCATCCGTGTTTACCGTTCCCGTGGCTCTCGCCTCCGCCTTGCGGACTTCGGCGCGTGTGAGATAGCCCTCATGGGCTTCGACTTCGCCGCGGTCGGTGACGGATATAAAAATTGCACCGCCCTTCTTCTTGGTGGTCTTTTCAAAGTCCCATTCGTTAAATTGTTCGTTTTTCTCCATGACCTCAACACGGTTCCAGCCATTGGCTTCAAAGCTGGCTTTGAGTTTGGCAATGGCCAAGCGGCGCTTCACCATGATTTCGGTTACGCCGAATGTGTTGGCGATCTCCTCAATGGTACGGCCTTCTTTGAGAAGCTGCTGGAAGGCTTCAAACTGGTCCATGTCGTCCATGGGAAGTCGGGCAATATTCTCAATGAGCGAGGCTTCGACTGCTGCTGCATCATCACCCTTTGTCATGATGGCGCAAGGAATGACTTCAATCTCCAAGCCTTCCTTTTCCAAGGATTGCACTGCGAGATAGCCTTTACCGTTCTTTCTGACCAAAAGCGGTTGCAGAATGCCACGTTGCCTTATGCTGGGGATTAAATCTTCATAGTCAGCTTTCTGCACGCCATGCCTGACATTGGTCTTGGCGATTGAGAGTTCACTAAAGGGGATATGCATCAAGTCCATGATCTTAGTCCTTTCGGGTTGAAAAATTGGCGCTGAACAGGTCCATCTGGTTTCGTGCCACATCGTCAAAGAGGCCGATGTCACAGGGCTTTTGCAGCCTGTCAGAACCAAGCGGATGCGCGGCCAGCACCTCAAGCCGCGCTTTCATCGAAACGGGTCGCACTCCAGGAACCAGCGTTTGCGGGCCTAGTGAT
>JANOVC010000086.1:0-8552 GCA_031417195.1 Rhodobiaceae bacterium | reverse complement strand
AACGGCGGCAGCTTCGCCGCCAGATGTCCACCAGTGCGTAACTTCAACGTCAGCAGCATGTGCTGCACCGACGAAAGCCATTGAAACGGTGGCAGCCAAAGCTACAACCATTGATTTATAATTCATGTTGTATTCCTCCCATTTTTTTTACTTTACGAATTAAAGCTAGTTTAAAAAATTTCGTTCTGCAACGATTCAGTACAGTGGATTAAAAATTTAATAAAATGTTGCAATGCAGTGTAAATAAACGATCTGTATCGTTACAGTTAGACCTATTTTACTTTCCATCTCGATGCTAGCAAGAAACATGTGCGCCAAGGGGGCGGCCTTAAACCATGCCAAATAATGACAAGCCAGAAGCCATACGTCCCACGTTAAAGACCATTGCTTTCATGACCGGACTCGGTGTGTCCACTGTATCGCAAGCTCTTAAGGACGCGCCCGACATCAGCCGCGCCACCAAGCAGCGCGTGCAACTCGTGGCCAAGCAAATCGGCTACCGGCCAAACCGGGCAGGTGTTCGCCTTCGCACTGGCAAGACCAATGTGATTGCTCTTGTTCTCAATACGAAGGAAGAAGGCATGGGGCTTGTATCTGAAATGGTCTACGGCATTTCCGATGCACTGGCGGGCACATCTTACCATCTCGTGGTGACCCCTTATTCCTTGAATGACCCCATGGAGCCTGTGCGCTATATCGTAGAGACGGGTTCGGCGGATGGCGTCATCATCTCACGCACCCAACCTGATGACCCGCGCGTGCGTTATCTCATGACTCACAAGATGCCCTTTGCCACCCATGGCCGCACTGACATGAATGTGGTCCACCCCTATCATGATTTCGACAATCATGCTTTCGCCTATGAAGCGTTAAAAATTTTGGCGGGTCGTGGCCGCAAGAGAGTGGGTCTAGTTGGCCCTCCACCGGGTCTCACTTATCAGAAACATACGCGCTCCGGATTCGAAGCGGGCCTTCGGGAATTCGGCCTCACTGAGGTTGTACTAGGAGACGTGCACATTGATGATGACACCATGCAGATTGCCGCCAAAGGTCGCGAACTCGCCGACCGCGATAATTGCCCGGACGCAATAATATGCAGCGCCACTATATCTGCCATTGCCATATGCGCCGGACTGATTGATGGCGGCCTCACCATAGGTAAAGATATCGACCTCGTCACCAAACAGTCCAGCCATATCCTCGATCTCTTCCGTCCGGAAATGATCTACATCCGCGAGAGCTTCCGCGTCGCGGGTGCGGACCTCGCCCGTGCAGTGATGGCTTGGATTGACGGGGCTGATCCTGCTACGCTGCAGTCCATCGCAAAGCCCCCTACATCTTAAATTCAAGGAACGGCCCCATGCCGAAGAAGGAAGAAAAACGGTTACGTATTGGTGTTTTAGGCGCTGGCCAAATTGCCCAGGCCGCTCATTTCGAAAGCTGCACCAAAGCCCGCAACACCGATCTTGCGGCGATTTGCGACGTGGCCGACGATCTTCGTGAGCGTATGGCAATCATCCATGGTGCCAACCGTACCTATGCCGATTATGACCGCATGCTGGCCGATCCGGAAATCGATGCTGTGATCATCGCAACGGCGGACGCGTTCCATGTTCCAGCCTCCATTCGTGCCCTTGAAGCGAGAAAACATGTGCTGTGTGAAAAGCCCGTTGGCATCACTGTGGAGGAAGCCGAAACCCTGAAACAGGTTGTGGCGAAATCCGGCAAGATTTTTCAAGTCGGACACATGAAGCGCTTCGATGCCGGGCTGCAGGCCGCCAAAACATTTATTGATACAGAGATGGGCGAGCTCATTGCCCTCAAGGCTTGGTATTGTGACAGCACCCACCGCTATGCGATGACCGATGCCGTGCAGCCCCTCGTGGTCACCAGTTCCAATGCGCGAAAACCCGCAGGTAATCCAAAAGCCGATTTGCGGCGCTACTATATGCTCGCCCATGGCTGCCATTTGATCGACACCGCGCGTTATTTTGGTGGCGATATCATATCGGTTACAGCACGCTTGTCAGATCGCGGTGGCCTGTTGTGCTGGTTTGTTGACGTTGAATTTGCCAATGGCACGCTCGGCCACCTCGACCTCACCATTGCCGTGCGCATGGATTGGCATGAAGGCTTCCAAATCTATGGCCAGAATGGCAGCATCATTGGAAAGACCTATAACCCGTGGTTCTACAAATCCAGCGACGTCGATATTTTTCGCGAGGCCGACGGCGCAACGCATCGCGTGTTAGGCCCCGATGGGCATTTCTACCGCAGGCAGGTTGAAGGCTTTGCCGATGTCATTCTCAAGGGTGCCAAAATGCAAGGTGCTGATATCGACGATGGCATCGCTTCTGTGCGCGCCATGGTTGCCATCGCACGCTCCGTTGAAAGTGGCAAACGGGTCGCTCTGGCAGATGTGTCCGGAGGGCTGTAATGCAGCTCGGCATATTTGCAAAAACCTTCAGCGGCACGTTACCACACGCCGTACTCCAAGCCGTTAAAAATGCAGGCTTCACCACAGCTCAATACAACATGGCATGTTCCGGCCTGCCTGCCATGCCCGACGCAATTTCAAGTGACGTGATAGCAGACATATCAACAGCCGCTACTGCCAACCTCGTGAAACTGATCGCCCTCTCGGGAACCTACAATATGGTCCATCCTGATGTTGCCATTCGCAACCAAGGCCACAGGCAGCTCGCCGTCATAGCCCAAGCCGCCCAAGCACTCGCAATCCCACTGGTCACCCTCTGCACAGGCACGCGCGATTCCGATGATCAATGGAAATTCCACCCCGACAACAATAGCGCGGAGGCATGGAGCGATCTCCTCACCTCAATGCAAACCGCAGTCAAAATTGCCAACCAGTTCAAAGTCGATCTCGGCATTGAACCGGAACTTGCCAACATCGTAAACTCAGCTGAAAGCGCCCGTCGTCTCATTGATGCAGTGGCCAGCCCACGCCTGAAGATTATTCTCGATCCCGCAAATCTCTTTGAAATAGAAACACTGGAGCGTCAACGTCACATCGTCGCCCATGCCATTGAACTGCTTGCCGACCGCATCGTCATGGGTCATGCCAAGGACCGCACAGCAACCGGAGAGTTCGTAGCTGCCGGAAAAGGCGTGCTTGATTTCCCCCACTATATCAAATGTCTAAAATCGGCAGGCTTTGAAGGCCCGCTCATAACCCACGGTTTGGCCGCCAGTGAAGCCGCCGATGTGCACCGCTTCTTGGTCAACGAAGTGGGCTGTTGACCAATGTCAGTCACTTTTTTCCCCCATCAGTTCAATTCCAAAGGAATGTCTTGAATGCCCAACACCAATAAAAACTGGATCGACAGTCTGCCAACCAATCGCATGATTGGGGAATATTCCGTCTGGTCTGCAAACCTCACCCATCTTGGCGACGAGCTCGCCCGTATAGCCCCCCATGCCGATGTTTTACATGTGGACGTGGCAGACGGCCACTTCGCGCCAGCCCTGTTGTTCTTCCCTGATTTGGTCACTGCGTTGCGCAAGCTATCCAGCGTTCCAATTCACATCCACCTCATGTGCGCTGATAGCGTTCTTCTCTCCCAAATCGAGCAATTCATCGAAGCGGGTTGCGACCTGATCAGCATCCATGTGGAAAATGAAAGCGTTGCAGCTGATGCACTTGATCTGATGAATGCAAAAGGCGTGGCCGCTGGCATGGTGCTGAAAGTCGAAACCCCCGTCAGCAGAGTGGCGCCCTATCTCAATCGCTTACGCTTTCTGACGCTGCTCGGCACGGCAATTGGCGTCAAAGGGCAGGGGTTGAACGAGAGTGCAGGGCAACGCTTGCAGGAAGCCAAGGTGCTTATTCAAAAAGCAAAAGCGCCAAAACGCATCGTCCTCGCCGCCGATGGTGGCATCCGCGAACATACCGTGCCGATTTTGCGGGACGCAGGTGCTGAAACCGTAGTCCTCGGCTCTCTCGCCTTCAACGCGCCAGACCTCGCTGCCCGCATGGCGTGGCTGCACGCCCTGTAGTCTCGAGGAGCGCAAGTCATGTCCAGTCTCGCAATTGGCCTCGATCTCGGCGGCACCCAGCTTCGCGCCGCCGTGATTGATGCGCAAGGCAACATCTTGAAGCGAACGGCCGTGGCCACCGCCGCAACGGCTGGTCCCGACGCTGTCATTGTCCAACTGCATCAAGCCGTCGTTTCCATGTCAGAAGGTATCGCCAGCGATCATATCAAAGGCGTTGGCCTTGCATCGCCCGGTCCCCTCGACACGGAAAAAGGTGTGGCGCTCTCAATTCCAACACTGGCCGGATTTGACAATGTTCCGCTCGCCGCCTTGCTCCAGCAAAAGCTCGATCTCCCCCTGCGACTTGAAAATGATTGCATCGCCGCCGCTCTTGGCGAATGGCGCTTCGGGGCAGGGAAGGGTTACAATAATTTTGTCTATGTCACGGTGAGCACAGGCATCGGTGGTGGTGTGGTGGCCGATGGAAAGCTGCTCCGCGGCCGCAAAGGCATGGCGGGCCATATCGGCCACATGACCATCGTTCAAAACGGCTTGCGCTGTGCCTGTGGGAATCTGGGTTGCTGGGAAGCCTATGGTTCCGGCACCGCTTTCGCCCAACGCGCCGGAGATCGTGCCAAATCAACGCCAACCAGCCTCGGTGCAGGTGGCACAACAATTGATGGCCATGCGGTATTCTCAGCCGCAGCCCAAGATGATGCACTCGCGCGGCAACTCGTCGCCGAAGAATCCGAAATCCTCGGTATCGGCATAGTCAGCCTGTTGCACCTCTACAGTCCTGAAATCATAATCATGGGCGGCGGCATGGCCAATAATTTTGACGTGCTGCATCCCGCCATAGCCGCCCAAATAAGCGCCTATGCGATGCCGGCATTCAGGGATGTGAGCGTCACCCACGCCGCCCTTGGCGAGAACTCCGGCCTTATCGGTGCTGCCGCTCTGGTCTTTGAATCACAATAATTTATCAGGGCCTTGTGCCAACAGCCGCTCCAACTGGTGTGTGCCGATGCCAAACTGCCGTTTTGTTTCAGCCAGTGACTCCAAAATCTTCGTGCGTTCCACTTGGGACCGCGGTGCAACCTTGCTCCCCACGATCATCACATTCTTCGGCGTATGGGCATCGCCAATGAACTCAAACAAATTGCTGCGATAACTGGCAAGCTCCATAAGCTGCGCCCGCATCCCGTCAGTCACCATTTCGGAAACGCGCTCAACATAGGTGCCATATTTCATCAAAAATTCCAGCGGGCTATTGCCACTTTCATTTTTGGCAATCTCGCGGCGGATCTGCTTGTGGCAACAGGGTGCTACAACAATCAGGGCGGCATCCGCCCGCACGGCCTTGTTGATGGCATCGTCGGTCGCCGTATCGCAGGCATGAAGGGCAATCACGATATCAGCGCCGCTGCAATCATGCTGGGCAATCGTGCCTTGCTCAAAACGCAAACCGCCAAAGCCCGAAGCCGTTGCAATGCCATTGCATAGCATCACAAGGTCCTTACGAAACTCAACACCCACAATTTCGGCCTTGAGCCCCATCCCATTCACCACGTGATCATACAGGGCAAATGTCAAATATCCCTTGCCAGCCCCCATATCGACAATGCGTAAAACATCGCGTGGCGGCATCTGCTTGATCAAGCCATCCAATATCTCGACGTATTTGTTGATCTGTCGGAACTTGTCCTGTGAATTCTTGTGAACAGAACCCGCCGCATCCGTCAAACCCAAAGCATGTAAATATGCCTTGCCCGCTCCCTCGATCAATCGTTCCTTGGTACGGTTGTGGGCAAGCACCGGCAGCTTTTTCTGTGTTGCTGCAAACCGTAAAACAGTGCCTCCTGAAAACAGGATATCTTCACCCGATGCAAACAGCCGCCCCTGTGAAAAAGAAGTTGTCAGCAATTCAGCAAGCAACACAACGCTCTCATCAATCCCATGGTTTTTGACGATATCCCGTGTCTTGTAATGATAGGTGAAACTGAGTTTCAATTCGCGTTTGACCAATATCAAACGCACATCAACAGATTTGAGATCCCCGGCGGCTGGTAATGGTTTGCGCAGCTCCATTTTGATAAAGCTGGACGAAGCCACGGCATTCCGAACTGCGGTAAGCCAACTTGTGATGTGTTGATCAGTCGTCATGCCGCTGTGGTTAGTCCCGGATCAACAAACAGGCAAGCGCTTCAAACGGTCCATATGCTCAATGATTGGGGGGCAATCCTGCGGCTGCCCAGAACAATTTTTACACCTTTAGGTGCGCTCCACGATGTCTCGCCGTAGTTGAACGCAAATGTCAGTTTTCCCCGTCGGCGAATTCGGATATGTGCGGGAAGTTTGGTGGTTTTGAGACCTGCGGTTTTGCTGACATGCGCCAGAACGGAAAAAAGCAGTTTCTCATCCGGCACACACGCGAGATAGTGGTGTTTGTTTTTGGCAGTAAATGCCGGGTCTCCATTGTCAAAGCGGGCCAGCACTGTCGCATTGCTGTCCAGATACTCACGCCATTTCGCAGCACCGCCATTTACTTTGCCTTTGACGCCATCGACAAGATTTGGGCGAAGTGATGCGACCTGCGTTACCCGAATACCCAGGAGTTCCCGCAGAGGCCCAGGCGCCAGACCTTCAGGAATTGAAAGATGTCTGGATTTTGAACCCGTGCGCGGGCCGTAAAGCACAGTCGCATTTGTCGTTGCGAAGCTTTGCAATGCGCTTTCCGAAACATGGGGCAGGGGCGGCACGATCACCAGTTTATAACCCTTGAGCGAAGCACCGGGTGGAACAAAATCAACGTCGAGACCCAGTCTTCTCACAGCTTCATAGAAACGGAAGGCAATTTCTTCATAGCGAAAGTCCACACCTTGGGGCTGGATGTGGGTCATCCAATACGCTTCATAATCATAAACCACGGCCACTTTGGCGGGTGTTGTATCTGGTAGTTTTCCAAGTGCCTCAAGTTCTTTGGCAGTTTCTTTTGCCTCATGTCCACCAACGGAGAGCTCATGAAGGCCCGGAAGATTAAGCCCCGCATGCATTTGCTCCTGTGCGAAAGGTGCCTGGCGCCAGCGGAAATAGCTTACAACCTCCGCACCATGGGCCAACGCCTCCCATGTCCACAGCCGAACCATGCCGGGTTTTGGCACCGGGTTCCATGGCGCCCAATTCACGGGGCCAGGCTGTTGCTCCATCACCCAAAACCGGCCACGGCCCACACCGCGATAGAGGTCATGGTGAAAGGGCGCAATATCAGGGTGGGCGGTTTCAGCCCATTTGTTTTTCTCATCCTCAGGGAAGGGAAATTTTTCAGTGAAGCCTATTGGATAGGAATCCCAGGAAGCCAAATCAAGATGTTCGCCCAAAGGCCAATGATCGAACTCATTGAAGAAGCCCATGAAGTTGTGGGTGATCCAGCGCCCCGGTGAGTTGGACCTGATGATCGCGCACTGCATGGCATCGTAGGCTGCGACCTGCGAGGAATGAAAGCGCCAGAAATCGAGGCGCGCTGCAGGATTGGTTTCCGTCACCGCCAGGTTGGGCAGCACAACGTCGTCGAAGTCATTGACGTCCATCGACCAGAAAGCATTGCCCCAGGCCTCGTTCAATTGTTCAGCCGACTGATAGTTTCGTCTCAGCCAATGCCGGAAGGCCTTGAGATCTGTCTCGCTCCACGACAGGATGGTGTCGTGGCAGCCATACTCATTGTCGGTCTGCCAGCCGACAAGAGCCGGATGATTGCCATAGCGTTTCGATAGGGTTTCAACGATGCGCCGGCTTTCGATCCAGTATGACTGAGCTGAAAACGTATAGTGGCGGCGCGAGCCGAATCCGCGTTTTCGACCCTCCTGATCTACCGGGATCATATCCGGATTGTCGTCGACGAGCCATTTCGGTGGTGCGCAGGTGGGCGTGCCGAGAACGATCTTGAGGCCGGCGTTACCAAGAACATCCATGGCGCGGTCAAGCCAGCCCCAATCGAACGCTCCGCGTCTTGGTTCGTAGCGGGACCATGCAAACTCGCCGATACGCACGAAGGATATGCCGGTCTCGCGCATGCGGCGCGCGTCCTCCGCCCACCAGGCTTCCGGCCAGTGTTCCGGATAATATCAGACGCCGAGCATCAGCGGGTGAGATCTCCGTTCAGAATGGCGTTGCCCTGTGCATCGAAGAGATGGCAGGCGGCGGCGGGAATGCCAATGGCCAGGGCCGAACCGGTCGCCGCCTTGGCCAAGCCGTCGGCCTTGACTGAAATATCACTGCCATCGGCCAGCGAGGCATAGAACATCGATTCCGAACCGAGATACTCGGCCAGCCGCACCGTGGCGGGAAGCGTTGCGCCGTTCTTTCCCGCGATGCTCAAGTGTTCGGGCCTGATGCCGAGCGTAACAGGTTGTCCTGGCTTCAACGCGGCGCCTTGGGCCGGGAGCGAGATATTAACTGTGCCCGGCAATTGCACGTCGATGCTGCCATCTTTACCCGGGGATGCCACGGCCTTGATGAAATTCATCCTCGGGCTGCCGATGAAGCCGGCCACGAACAAG
>JANOVC010000085.1:0-11217 GCA_031417195.1 Rhodobiaceae bacterium | reverse complement strand
CAGACAATTCCCGTGGCAAGCGGTCGCCGTATCCCTGCAGGCCAACCAAGTTCAGTTTTTCAGCCGATACCCGCCAGCGCGTGGCTTTTGGTGTGCCGCGCAGTTCCAGGGGATAAGCGACATTGTCGGCAACCGACCGATGCGGCAGCAGCGCCATATGCTGAAACACCATGCCGATCCGCTCGGCCCTGAGTTGACGCAAAGCGGTCGGCGACAGCGCCCGCACATCCTGCCCCAAAACATGGATATTGCCTGCTGTGGGTTCGATGAGGCGGTTCACATGGCGCAGTAGTGTGGATTTTCCGCTGCCCGACAGGCCCATGATGCAGAAGATTTCGCCCTTCATCACGGAAATGGAAGCATCGGCAATGCCCACGACGCATTTGTGATGCGCCAGAATATCGGCTTTGGAAGCCCCTGACTTGGCATCAGCCAGCGCCACCCGTTCGGCGGCTCCGAATATTTTCCAAACGCCAGACATCTCGATGACAAGCTCAGCCATGCCCGCTTTTCCAACCGCTCTCAAAGTCATGGGCATGGCAGCGCATTGCCATGCCCGCTGTTCAATTTGCCTTGTTCCGTTACTTAAGCCAAGCAGTGACACGGGCGGGGTTTGCCGCAATCCATTCTGCCGCAACCTTTGCTGCATCCTTGCCGTCAACGACGACCGAGAAGGCGAAAGCACCAAGATCTGCCGACGACAGGTCCATGTTGCGCAGCATCGAAGCAACTTGTGGCTTGGACGCGTTCAAGTCAGCGGAGAAAGCGGGCTGGATGAAGGCGGGCGCCCAGGCCATGGCAACGCTCGACTTGTTCATCCAGTCGGGGTCCGCATCAGGGGTGACGATCTTCCATTTGGCGGCGTCGTAGGCAGGCTCTGACAGCATTTTCATTTCCGGATGCACGGTGAACAGGTGGTGCGGGGTATAGCAGAACCCGACCCAAGGTTTACCTGCCTTGATCGCCGTGTCGAGTTGCGCATAAGCCACGCCTTCATCCAGTTCGACGAGGTCAACGACTTGACCGTAGCCATAGCCCTGCGCTCGGGCGTGTTCGACTGACGTAGAGCCCCAGCCTGTTGCGCCGATGAAAACGTCGCCTTTGCCATTGCCATCGCTGTCCAGCAGAGCGGTCTTGGTCGGGTCCGCCAGATCGCTGATATCCTTGAAGCCGGCATCTGCCGCAACCTTGTTGGCGCACATGCCCTGAACCGCTGGGGCACCATGGCTGTTCAATTCCACCTTGCCCTTGTACTTGTCGACCAGCCCTTGTTGGTTGGGCAGCCAGACTTCAGGATGAATTTGCATTGATCCCTTGTCCAGGGCTTCAAAGATTACCGGGTTGGTGCCGGTCTGCAATTCGACCGTCAATCCCATGTTCTTTTCGATGACGGCCTTGATGACGTTGGCCGTGACAGTCACCGACGGCCAGTTCGGAACACCAACGACCAGGTCGGCGGCAAGCGCCGGGCTGGTCAAAGCAAGGGTTGCCACAACAGCAGTTACAATTTTCGTATTCATTTTTATCCTCCAGTTTTTTTGTTTTTTGAGTAGATTTAACGAGCGACGTAGGTTGGGCTTCAGCCCTTCTGAGGAACAAAGTCGAACGGGGAATATGAATTCGGATAAACAAACTTCATATTTCCACGTTCCTGCAGGGGCCCGTCCTCGGCGGGTTTCCTGGTGTCTGGCGCGATTGAAAAGTGATTGTTGTGTCGTTGAACGGCCTAGGTTCCATGGCTGAACTTTTCCACTTCCTCCTGCAGGATTGGCGCGGCCAGGGCCATGGAATGGATGCCCAGGATGGTGGTCAACTGGATCACCTCCAGGATTTCCTCCTTGGTCGCTCCGGCGCGCAAGGCGTTCTGGATGTGGCGGCGCACACCCGGCCCGTGCAGATGGGTCGTTGACGCGTTGATGGCGATAAAGATCATCTCTTTGTATTTTTGTTCGAGCGGTCCTTTCCGCTGCGGCACAGCGCGAAAAGCCAGAAAAGCTTCGAGGTAATCAGGATCGAGATCTTTGAACAGATCCCAGGCGGTGTTCCAGTCACCGGTGGCTTTCTGAGCTTCCATATGCGGATAGGTTTTTGCGGCGGTCATTGTAGTATCATCCTCCTCGGTGCTTGAAGCTGTCGCGGCGGAAAGAGTAGAGCGCTGCGGGATCAACGGCGACGTCGATCACTGCGGGTTTTCCGCAAGCGAGAGCCGCTTCAATCGCCTCAGCTACGCCAGCCAACGTATCGGCCCGGAACCCGGCTGCGCCATAAAGCTCAGCCAACGCGTCAAACGGGGGGCTGCTGACATCAGCACCAATGTAGCGGCCGCCAAAGAAATCGCGCTGATAGGCCTTTTCGGCACCCCAGCATTTGTTGTTCATCACAATCGTCACGGTGTTAATACCATGGTCCACAGCGGTGCTTAGCTCCGACACCGTCATGCCAAAGCCGCCGTCGCCCATGAGGCTGATCACGGGCCGTTCGGGCCGGGCCAGCTTAACGCCTAAGCCACAGGCAAAGGAAAAGCCGACCAATCCGAAATCCAGCGGGGTGAAAAGGCTTTTGGCTTGCCAATAATTCAAAGCGTCCGTCGCCTGCAAACACAGTGTTCCTGCATCCATTGTGATGGCCGCGTCATGGGGCAGCACATCCCGCAAGGTCTTGAAAAGGCCCGAGGGCTGGATCGGCAACACGTCAACCTGCGCGTCGGCATCCCGCTTGGCGAGGTAGGCGCTGCGTTCGGCTTTGAAAGCGGCAGTCCATTGGTCTGCCAGCTTACGATTTTTTAAAAGCTTCAAGCTTGCGACCAATTGCAATGCGGCGGTTGGCGCATCGGCCCAGATGCCGATCTCGACCGGAAAATGGCGACCAATGGCGGTGGGGTCCAGCTCGACCTGGATGATCTTGGCATCCCGGTTGATGTTGTCATAGCTGTAGAAGGTGGCATTGAAGCCAATCCGCGTGCCCAAAGCCAAGATCACATCCGCCTCGCGCACCAGACGGGACGCCACGATGTTGCCGCGCGGTCCCATTTGGCCGGCATTGAGCGTATGGTCGAAGGGGATTGCATCGCCATGGCCGGGGGAGGTGACGATGGGGCAGTGTAACACCTCGGCCAAGGCCAAAGCCTGGGCATGGCCTTCGGTGTTCTTGATTCCACCACCCGCGATTATTACCGGGCACGTGGCACTCGCCAGAAGTGCCGCTGCCTGATCGATGACAGAATGCGCACCTGCCGGAACCGACTGGGACCGATAGGATTGTGGGGCCTGGAATGCGGGGTAATCGGCAGAGGCAGAGAGCACATCACGCGGCAGATTCAACTGCACCGGGCCCCGGCGTGGCGTCAGCGCAACACGGAATGCCTCGCGAAACATTTCAGGCACGCGTTCAGCGCTGGTGGCGGTCCAGGTCTTTTTCGTCACTGGTTTGAACAGCGCCTGTTGGTCAACCTCTTGGAAAGCATCGCGGTAGAGATGCGCTGACGAAATCGCACCCGCGATGGAAACCACGGGCGAAAACGCCGCCGCCGCCTGGGCCAATCCGGTTACCAGATTGGTTGCTCCGGGTCCATTTTGTCCCGCGAGGATAACGCCAGGATTGCCACTGGCCCGGGCATAGCCGTCGGCCATATGGGTGCCAGTGCGTTCGTCATGCACGCCAATGAAATTGATGTCCTTTGCATCATAAAGCGCGTCAAACATCTCCATCGTAGCCGAGCCGATCAGGCCAAACACATGTTTGACCTCTTCGGTCTGCAAGGCCGCAACGGCCGCTTGTCCGCCGGTCATAGTCGTCATGCTGTGGCCCTGACTTCATGTGATTGCATTGTAACGCCTTCCAGAAACTGCAGGATAGGTTGGATGAAAACTTCGGGCCGTTCGATCAGCCCAAGATGCTGCAAACCGGGCACAATCAAGGTTTTAGATCCGTCGATTTCTGATGCTATGGCATGGGCCATGGCGGGCGTACTGCCGCTGTCATGTTCGCAAGTCATCACCAGTGTAGGTGCCGTAATGGGAGGCTTTGGCCGGATCAGTTCGACGACGCCATGGGCCAGAACCTGGCGGTGCCGCGTGTAATTTTCAGGGTCATTGTCCAGAACCCAAGCCCGGATCCTTGCCACCGCAACAGCTGAATTTTGCCTGAATTCCGGCGTGAACCAACGCTCCAGCGTGTTGTCTATGGTGGCGCCGGGGCCGCCCGCTCCAGTTTGGGCAGCGCGCTCTTCGACAAGGCGCTGCGCTTCGGGCTCGCGTTCATGGGGTGAGTTCAAGATGACAAGCGCTTCCACGCGACCGGGGTGGTCAATTGCAAAGCGGCGGTTGATCATGCCGCCTAGCGAAAAGCCTATGATGGTGGTACGGGCAATTCCCAATTCGTCCAGCAAGACCACGAGTTGATCGGAGAGGAAGGTCAAGCTAGGTATTGACTGAGGCATGGCACTTTCCCCATGGCCGCTGAGGTCATAGGTCAGTACCCGGTAGCGCCCTGCGAACACAGGCACAAATTCATCCCACGTCGCACGCGTCAGGCCAAGCCCGTGCACAAGAACCAGAACTGGCGCACCGAACGGCCCGGTCAGATCATAGCTTGTGTCGGTCTTGCTGCGGGTCAATTGCTAGACCCCCGCCGGATTATCAACGTCTCGGCCCATGTCGCGCAGGTCTTGATAGCGGTCGCCGATCCGGTGCAGCGGATGTCCGCCGATTGATGCGCCCAGTGCCACGATAACCTCATCGGCGGCAGGGGCATCGGGCACCGTCAGATGGATTGTCTGGTAGTGCGAGCGCCGCCCGCCATCATCCTTGTCCATCAACGGGATCATCAGCGAACAGCCTGCAGCACCGCGCGTGTTTGTGAAAACCAGATAGGTCTTGGCCTGAACCGCATCACGGAACTGGTTACCGAACCACAGTGAATGGGTCAGCGCCTGCGCGTGTTCAATCTCGCCGCCCATACCGACAACGGAGGCTTTGCCATAGCCCTCCAGCTTGTCGCCCGTCACCTCAAGAATCATGTTGGTCAGCAGTTTGCCGATTTCGGGGCATACATCGCGAATTTCAGGCGTCAGGTTTTCGACCCAACCACGCCCGAACCAAGGATTGCGTATTACTGCAAGAGCTGCGACCAGCTTGGTAGGTATTGGCACAGCCTTGCCACCTTCAATGCGGGTGGTCTGGACTTGCAATAGGGTTCGGCGGATTTCGGCAGGCATTTTTTCTCTCACATAAAGGCAGGAATTACTTCTTTGCAAAACAGTTCCATGGAACGTTTCTGCTCGGCATGACCAAGACCAAGACTGGCGTAGTAGATAAATTCGTCAACACCCAATGCCTGGTAAAGCTTGAGTTTGGCGATCACTTGTTCCGGTGTACCAAACATCAGGTTTCGGCTCAGCATTTCAGGGTTGTATTCGGCGCGGTTGGCGAGTTGATCAAGCGGGATTGACTTTGGAAAGCCGTTCTCCACATCGCCCATGTTCTTGAACAGGTTCTCGAACTGCGACAGCACGTGTTGGGCGGCGCTGACAGGAACCATCCAATCCTCTTGCCGATCATAAACTGCCGTTTGGCGCATCATTGCCATTGTGGGACGCCGTTTGCCGGGGTTGGCTGCCATCGCGTCAGCGATACGGGACATGTACAACTCGGCCTCCGACATTTCGCGAGTCAAAGGCCAGGACATAATGTTGCATCCGTTCTTAACAGCGTAATCATAAGTCATGGGTGCACGAGCAGCGATCCAAACCGGAACATCGGCTTGCAGCGGCTTGGGGCAAGAGGTTGAGGTGGGGAAGGACCATAGCTCACCTTTATGTTCATAATCCCCTTGCCACAGGGCGCGAACGGCAGGCAACATTTCTTGCATGTAGCGCCAAGCATCAGGTTGCTTGAGTCCCGGGCGCATCCTGTCGAACTCACGTTGATAGGCCCCTGAGCCGATACCAAACTCCAACCGCCCGCCTGAGATGAGGTCAAGAAATGCGGCTTCACCAGCAACCTTGATCGGATGCCAATATGCTGCCGCAACGCAGGCTGTGCCCAGACGGATGCGGTCGGTGTGACTGGCCCACCATGCCAGTATTGAAAATGGGTTAGGGGCTATGGTCATTTCCAGCGCGTGGTGCTCTGCTGCCCAGACGATGTTGAACCCGCCTTGATCGGCCATCTGAACCATCTCCAGCGTATGGCGCGCCACGTCCTTCATATCCAGACTTTCGTCCATCCGCTCGAGATTGATTGCGAGTTGAAATTTCATGCCCAGGTTCCTTCAGCGCGCAACGAACTGGTTGCCCAGCGGTTCATCTGATGTGTTGATCCAGGCCGTCTTGGGCCGGGTGTAATCGTAAACCGCCTGAAGCCCGCTTTCGCGACCGTAGCCGGAGTTCTTCATGCCGCCAAACGCGGCAATCGGCGAGACGGCACGGTAGGTGTTGACCCAGACAATGCCGGCCCTGACCGCCTTGACCATACGCAATTGCCGTGCGCCGTCCTTCGTGAAGATACCTGCCGCAAGCCCATGCTCGGTTTGGTTGGCCAGACGAATGGCATCGGCCTCGTCTTTAAAACGCAAAACGCTCAGCACCGGGCCGAACATTTCGGTATCGACAATGTGCAGGTCCGGACTGGGGCAATCGATGATTGTAGGCTGATAGAACCGCCCGGCCAAACCCGCCACACGGGCACCACCACAGAGGATGCGCCCACCTTCAACGACGGCGCGGGCCACCTCGCGCTCAACGCAGTCCAGTTGAGCTTGCGTGCAGATTGGTCCCATTTCGGTTTCCGCCGCAAGTGGATCGCCAATCTTGATCTGGCCCGCCAAGGCAACCATCCGTTCCAGAAAGGCGTCGGCAATCGTCTCTTGCAGCAACAGCCGCGAGCCCGCAACACAGCTTTGCCCTGTGGCCCCGAAGATGCCGGAAATCGCACCATTCACCGCACTGTCCAGATTGGCGTCATCAAACACAATGATGGGGGACTTGCCGCCCAATTCCAGTGAGACTTGCGCAAAATTATTAGTGGAATTATTGAGTATCTGCCGCGCTGCCCCTGGCCCGCCAGTAAAGGATATTCGCGCCACTAATTTGTGCGCGGTTAGCACCCGCCCACACGGATCTCCATGGCCGCTGATGATGTTGACCACGCCCGGCGGTATTCCCGCCGTCTCAATCAACGCGCCGAATTCCAGCATTGGGGCAGACGCGTGCTCCGACACTTTCAAGACCACAGTATTCCCGGCGGCCAGAGCGGGTCCGATCTTCACCGCAGACAGAAACAACTGAGAATTCCATGGGACTACAGCGGCAATAACGCCAAGTGGTTCGCGCCTAGTGAAAACAAACATATCGGGTTTGTCGATCGCTAGGGTCTTGCCATGGATCTTATCAGCGCAACCGGCAAAAAAGTGAAAGAACTCGGCAATGTACTTGGCCTGCCAGCGGGTTTCCTTCAGCAATTTGCCGGTGTCGATGGTCTCGATCGTGCCGAAAGCCTCGGACTTGTCGACCAGCAGATCAGCCAACTTCCGTAAACAATGGCCGCGCTGTGTTGCTGTCATAGTGGACCATGGGCCGTGGTTGAACGCCCGGTCTGCCGCCTGCACCGCCCGGTCAACATCATTCGCCGTTGCCTCTGGGATCAAGGCCCAGACTTTGCCCGTGGTCGGATTGACACTTTCGAACGTCGCGCCATCACTGGCGCCTACCCATTCCCCATCAATCAACATCTTGTAGTGTTTGAGATCAGTCATTGCGGCGTCTTCGCTGGGCGATTTTTGTCACATCGGGTGGCTGTGACTTGCGGCACAACGGAATGGTAGTTGCCGTCAAGATAGGCCAATGGAGCCGCAGCACCCTCACGCACGCTTTGGACTTGGCAAATGAAGATGCTGTGGCTACCGGCGGGAACAATCTGTTCGACTGAACCCGAAAAGATGGTGGCACCTTCAATCTCTGGCGCGGTACCCTCATCCTTAAAATAGTCGACGCCAAAAAACCGATCTTCAACCAGATGATCATCACGGCCTGCGAAGCGGTTTGCAAGGTCATGCCGATCTTGCGGCAAAACATTGACGCAAAGATTGCCATTGGTCGTGACGGCCTCGGCGATCCGGCTGCCTGACCGCAAACAGACAAGAATCATGGGCGGATCCGCCGATACCGACGAAAATGCGCTGACGGTGGCGCCGTGACAACCCGCCGGCCCATCGGTGGCCACTACCGCAACAGAACTGGCGACCCGGCGCATCGTACGCACAAATGCATCGCGCGCTAAAGGCGTGGGGGCTGTGCCTGAGGTGGTTATCATTGGCTATTCTCCTGTGCGGCAAAGCTAATCTGTCAGACAGCGACATATTGTCATAACGAAATTTTTGGCATATTAAGTTCGGAAAAAACGAATTGAAGGAGGTTTAATGAACATTGTCGGGCTTCAAACCTTTGTATCCATCGTCGAGACCGGCAGTCTTGTGCGGGCATCCGAGCAACTGAATGTCACGCAATCCACTGTCACTGCCCGCCTGCGCACGCTGGAACAGGAACTGGGGGCCACCTTGCTGCACCGCCAGAAATCCGGGGTCACCCTGACCGCTTCCGGGACCAAATTGCTCGGCTATGCGGAAATCATGATCGGTCTCTGGCGGCAAGCGCGGCAGGAAACGGCCCAGCCACAGGGAACCGAGTCCGTCTGCAATTTCGGTTGCGACCCTGACTTGTGGCCGGACCTTGGCAAACAGATTTTCGACGACGTGAACGGTGGAAACCCAAGAATGGCGTTGTCGGTCTGGCCGGGGGACCAGGCAGAGCTTTACCGGAAGCTCAGTGCAGGGCTTCTGGATGTGGCGCTAACCTATCGGCTGGCCGCACCGGCAAATCAGACCGTCTACCGCCTGCCGCCTGACGACCTTGTACTTTATGCCACCGAACCTGACCGGCCGGTGCGGTTTGACCCCGGCTATATTTATGTTGATCTTGGGGCAGAATTTCTCACCAAGCACGCCTTGGCGTTTTCAGATGCAGGTACAGCAAGGGTAACCTTCGGCTCGGCCATCTGGGCGCTGAATTACATGCTTGAAAAGGGTGGTACAGGCTATTTGCCGCGGCGCTTGGCTTTACCGCATCTTAGGGCAGGCCACCTGTTCGAAATGCCGGACGCTCCCGCGTTCCCGCGCAATATCTTTCTGATCGTGAATCCGGCTGCGGCGTCGCGTTGGGCGTGGATGCCGGGGTTGGTCGCCAAGTTTGGTGTTTGACCCGGAAGGGTTGGGATGGCCGGTTTTAGCCAAATGTTTGAAGTCAGTTGACCGCTCTGCCAGCGGGTAATTCTTCAACACAAATTATTCTTCAACGAAATAACTCGCATGAAGAGGTTGAAGCCTGGCAATTGCGTGATCAACTGAACGCAGGTGTGTTTTCATTGCGGCGGCTGCATCCTTGGAACTGCGATTGGCAAGTGCTTGGACGATGACTTTATGTTCAGCGATAATTTCCAAAGTGTGGGCTGGTACACGATTTGCCAAATGCCCAATGCGATCCCAAATCGTCTTCACGCTTTGCACTGTCGTCCACACGCCTTCGAGCAGGGCTGCCCGTGCAATAAGCTGGTGAAAAGTCTCGTTGTCGAGAAAGAAACTCCGACTGTCACAAGATTTCGCATGATGCGCTTGCTGGTCAAGATTAAGTCGAGCCTCTACCGAATGCTGTTCCGTCCAATGGCGCGCCGCTTCTTCGGCAAGTGCAACCTCCAGCGCTGAGCGAGCAAACTGTGCTTCGCGCAATTGTTTCAATTTTATGGGAGCGACGAATGTGCCGCGCTGGGGGAAAATCTCGATCAGTCCGTCTTCTGCGAGGCGGGTAACGGCAACCCTGACTGGTGAGCGAGACACGCCAAACATTCTACAAATTCGGTTCTCGCTGATCGCTTCGTTTGGGGCAATCCGGCAAGTGATGATCTCATTGCGCAACAGACGGTAAACCTGTTCGGCGGCCGGCAAGCGGCGGTCGAGTGCGAAGTATCCCTGACTTGCGGCAACGGAGATTATTCTAGCATCAATGTTGGCCAAATTCATAAATTCCTATACTCAATCAATTTGTTTCTTTCAATTCTTGCCATTTATCCACTTGTATACTAGAATACTGACTCTGGCACAACGTTGCAATGTTGATGCCGTTCAACTGGGAGAGACCAATGAAGAAAACTATAATTCATTTCGCACTGACTGCTGCGACGCTGGCGTTGACGGCTGGGCTGACATTTGCAGGTTCCGACACCAAGGTCGCACTCGTACCTGGTGGCCCACATCCTTACTTTGCCGCTTGGGAACAGGCTGGAGCAGATGCCGTGAAAGATTTTGGCATTGGTGCGGGCGACTATCGTGTGCCACAAAAATGGGAATTGTCGCAGCAAAGCCAGTTGCTCGAAAGCCTGCTGACGCAGGGCTATAACTCATTCCTGATTTTCCCGGGTGATGCTGTTGGGACCAGCCCGGTGGTGCAAGAACTTGTCGATAACGGCGGACAGGCACTGGCTTTGGCAGGTTGCTTGAAGGACCCGACCCCAGCACTCTTCTGCATGGGCACCGACACTGGTAACTCCGCTTATCTTGGCACCAAGGAATTGATCAAGGCCATGGGTGGCAAGGGCAAAATTGCCCACTTTACTGGCTTCCTTGTTGATCCCAACACTCAGCTTCGCATCGACGCTGTTCAAAAAGCTGCCGATGAGACCAATGGTGCTGTGACTGTGATGCAAGTGATTGCTGACATCGATGCTCCGCAACCAGCAGAAGAAAAAATCAATGCGTTTCTTGCCGCCAATGCGGCAGGCGTGGATGGCATCGTAACCACGGCTTGGGTGCCTGCAGTGACAGCAGCCAACTCATTGCGCAAGATTGGTGACAAGCGCATCAAGATGGTTGGCATTGACCACGACGAAGTTGTGATCAAGGCCATTAAGGACGGTTTTGTGAATGGCACGATGTTGCAAAACCCTTATGGTCAAGGCTATATCGGTTCCTATGTGCTGGACAAGTTGCGCTCGGGCTGCACGATCAAGGCCGATGCGCCTTGGAAGTCAAATGCGCTTACTGCCAAGTTCGTTGATTCAGGCACGGTCTATGTGGATGCGACGCAAGCTGATACCTATGTTGACGCCATGCGTGGCATTTCAAAAACACTCCTTGCCAGCATGGACAAGGATTTCCTCGCCTGCAAATAAG
>JANOVC010000084.1:0-34135 GCA_031417195.1 Rhodobiaceae bacterium | reverse complement strand
CAATCTCTCCAGTAATTGTTTCGCAAGGACGCTCTGGCCTTGGATGATCGCCTCGTTGACAGGTCCGTCCGGTCCGCCGGAAAGGCAGATCAGCCCCTCACTCAGTTCAGAAAACATTGCCCAAGAAACATGCGGCACTTCGGTTTCCGGCGTCTGCAGGAAGGCGCGGCTCGAAAGCTTCATCAGATTGCGATAACCCAACTCATTTTTTGCCAGCAAAACAATCGGCGGCAATTTGCGGGGTACAATCTGGTTACGGTCTGGTGGTGTCTCCAAAAAATCGACACGCAAAGCGCAGCCAATAATCGGTTGAATGCCCTTTTCCGAAAGTGCGTCGGAAAATTCCAAAGCCCCAAACAGGTTTCCAGAATCCGTAATCGCCAACGCAGGCATGCCAGCATCCCCAGCCAACGCCGCCATCTGCTTGATATGCAAAGCGCCTTCCGCCAGCGAATAGGCGGAATGGGCACGCAGGTGAATGAAGATAGGAGGATTTGAGTCTGCGGTCATACAGGAAGCCTAGACCAGATCAGAAGGAGGTGGGAGACCTAAACCAAGCCATCCACAAGAACCCCGCGCTGCAGGCTGACAATCCGGGTCATGCGTTTGGCCAGATCAATATTATGGGTGGCGATAAGGGCCCCCAATCCCTCGTCATGGATCAGTCGCAGGAATTCCTCGTGAACCCGCTGTGACGTATCGGGGTCGAGGTTTCCGGTGGGTTCATCGGCCAGCAAAAGCAGTGGCCTGTTGGCAATGGCACGCGCAATGGCCACGCGCTGTTGTTCACCGCCTGAAAGTTCAGCCGGCCGATGTTCAAATCGGGCAGATAAACCCAGCCGTGCCAGCAGTTCCCTGCCCCGCGCCATCGCAGCAGCCTTCGTAACACCCGCAATCAGCTGCGGCATGACAACATTTTCAAGAGCTGTAAACTCAGGCAACAGATGATGGAACTGGTAAATGAAGCCAATGCCAATCCGCCGGATGCGCGTCCGCGCCTCATCATCAAGCGCTGAACAATTCTGCCCGGAAATGAAAACATCGCCACCCGTTGGCGCTTCCAGAAGCCCCGCGATATGCAGCAGCGATGATTTACCGGCACCGGATTGGCCAACGAGCGCAACAATCTCGCCGGAATGAACGGCTAAGTTTAACCCCTTGAAAATATCCAACCGCCCAGCACCCTCGGCATAGGAACGGTCAACGCTGCGAAGCTCAAGGGCCGCTATCATCACTCATACCTCAGGGCTTCGACCGGATCGAGCTTCGCTGCGCGCCAGGAAGGATAGAGTGTTGCAATGAACGACAAAACCATCGCCATGACAACAATCCAGAACGTCTGCACCGGGTCCATTTTGGCAGGCAACTGCGCGAGATAGTAGATTTCCTTGTTGAAGGGATCAACGCCGGAAACCCATTGAATGAATTTCCGGATACTTTCCACATTCAAACAAATCAGCGTTCCCAGCAGCAGTCCCGCAAGCGTTCCCACAACGCCGATGGCTGCACCCGTAATGAAAAACACTCGCTGTACAGCCCCACGCGTGGCCCCCATGGTACGCAAAATGGCAATGTCATGCCCCTTGTCCTTCACCAGCATGATAAGACCGGAAATGATATTCAGCGCTGCCACCAGAATGATCATGGTCAGCACCATGAACATCACATTGCGCTCAACGGCCAGCGCATTGAAAAAGGCTTGGTTGCGATCCTTCCATGTGTTGATCCAAAGCCCAGGTCCCGCCGCCTCACGTAAAGCCG
Source organism: Rhodobiaceae bacterium (assembly GCA_031417195.1). GTDB lineage: Bacteria > Pseudomonadota > Alphaproteobacteria > Rhizobiales > Aestuariivirgaceae > Aestuariivirga. The sequence goes on along the minus strand of JANOVC010000084.1, from coordinate 32,374 downwards.
GAACAACAGCGGAAATATTGTCGGGATCATCAACCGTGATCTCGAGCCCGGTGGCACCTTCTTCGGATACAAAATATTCCTGCGCGTCCGCCATCGGCATGTAAATGATGTTGTCGTCATATTCCGACATGCCGATCTTGAAAATCGCCACCACGGGAAAATCGCGAATGCGGGGAGCCGTACCCATCACGGTATCGGGGCCATTCGGCGAAATAATCGTCAATGTACTGCCCAACCCAAGCTGGTGGCGAAACGCCAACCCTTCACCAACGGCAATGCCCCCGGACTTGTCAAAGCCCTTAAACGTGGCTTTTGCATCGGGAATGGCAGAGTCCGCCATGGATGTGATCAGGTCTTTGTTGTTGATGCTTGGCAGCTTTTCAATATCAGCCTCGTTGATGCCGCGCACCAGAGCGCCCGTGCTGCTCTTGAGCGACGAGGCCATCGCCTGCCCCTCCACCAGAGAGATCACACGCTTGACACCATCTACTTTCTCAAGCCGGGCCTGGATTTCCTTGAAACCTGGTATCGGCGTCTGATCCTGCATAAAAATCGTGGCGTGGCCGGAAAAACCCAAAATCTTGTCCAGCAATTCAGCACGAAACCCGTTCAGCACCGCCATAACGACAATCAATGTGGCAACACCCAGCATGATGCCGAGAAACGAAAAAAGTGAGATGACGGAAATGAACCCTTCCTTGCGCCGCGCCCGCAGGTAACGCAGCGCGATCATCCATTCAAAACCGGCAAAAGGTTTCGTATCGGGAAGCTCGTTCTCCATCAGGCCCCAAACCGCGCGACAACACCAGCCAAAGGCACATTCTCACGCGCACCCGTCCTCCGGTTCTTCACCTCAGCATAACCTTCCTTGAGCCCGCGCGGACCAACGATCACCTGCCATGGCAAACCAATCATGTCCATCGCAGCAAACTTGCCACCTGCGCCGCCATCCTTGTCATCATAAAGCACATCAACACCCTTCGCTTGAAGCACATTGTAAATTTCAAGACATGCGGCATCCGTTGCAGCATCACCAACCTTGATATTGATCAGCCCCACATCAAACGGCGAAACCGATTCCGGCCAGATAATTCCCGCCGCATCATGGCTCGCTTCAATGATTCCGCCCACAAGACGCGAAACCCCAATGCCGTAGGAACCGGATTGAACCGCAATCTTCTTGCCATCTGGCCCCTGAACTTCGCAGCCCATGGGTTCGGAATACTTCGTGCCAAAAAAGAAAATATGGCCGACTTCAATACCACGGCCTGTCATGCGTTTGCCCTCGGGCACGCGCGATTCAAACTCCGCGACATCATGCTTTTCGTCAGTAGCGGCATACTTGGAGGTAAAACCCTTTACCAATGCGGCAACGGCATTCACATCATCATAATCAACATCAACCTTGTTCCAGTCCATGTCATGGAAATCACCGTCGAAGAAAACCCCGCTCTCGCCCGTTTCCGCCAAAATCAAAAACTCATGGCTTTCATCACCACCAATTGGCCCCGTCTCTGCCCGCATGGGAACCGCCTTCAAGCCAAGCCGTGCGAACGTGCGCAAATAGCTCACAAACATTTTGTTATAGGCGTGCTGCCCGGCTTCGCGGCTGATATCAAACGAGTAGGCATCCTTCATCAGAAATTCGCGACCGCGCATCACGCCAAAACGCGGACGCACCTCGTCGCGGAATTTCCATTGAATATGGTAGAGATTGCGCGGCAGGTCCTTGTAGCTCTGAACACCCTGCCGGAATATGTCAGTGATCATTTCCTCATTGGTGGGGCCAAACAGCATCTCGCGGTCATGCCGGTCCTTGATACGCAGCATTTCCTTGCCATAGGCATCATAGCGCCCGGATTTTTTCCACAGCTCGGCAGGCTGGATCGTTGGCATCAAAACTTCCAAGGCACCGGCGCGGTTTTGCTCTTCGCGCACGATCTGCTCAATTTTTTTGAGAACGCGAAATCCCATCGGCAACCACGAGTAATTGCCCGCCGCTTCCTGCCTGATCATGCCTGCACGCAGCATCAGCCGGTGCGAAACAATTTCCGCTTCCTTCGGATCATCGCGTAAAATGGGCATGAAATAGTGCGAAAGACGCATGAGAATCCCCGTGTAAATCGTGTTTGCGTCCTTTTAAGGGAAACCCGTTGGAACACAAGCCGAGGGATTTTTCAGTCAGGTGACACATTTTCGTCATTTTTCACGTGACAGCGCCAATCCATGTGCTAGCTTCTACTCCAATAACAGAAACCGATGGTAAACTGCTAAAGTGAACCCAGGTTTGGGGAGGACACTTCCGGGCGCGCAAACAGGAAACTGTAAGACAGCTGCCCCATCGATCCATCCGGATCGGTAGAAAAAGGAAGACCAAATGAACTGATAAAGGCGGAGTGAAAGCTTCGCCTTTTTTTATTGTCAATTCGGCTTCGGCATCGTGTCGAAAAATGGCAGGTTTTCTATTGTGAGAAGTCCGTGCGTTTTTGCATAATAGAAAATCACAAAAACAATCGTCGCAATCACCGTCGTCATCATGACCTTGCGCAACAACTTGGGGTTCACCGGGGCTCCCGCTTCATGCCCCTCATCCACAACGACCCCGCTTTCATGGGAATTGCGAACGCCAAATGGCAACGCAATGAACAGCACCATCCACCAGATGATAAAATAGATGGCAATGGCGGATGCGATGTTCATGCCTGCTCCAGTTCGATAAGTGTGCCGCAAAAATCCTTGGGGTGCAGAAACAGAACCGGCTTGCCATGCGCCCCGGTTTTGGGATTGCCGTCCCCTAGCAGCCGCGCGCCCTCACGAACCAGGTGGTCCCGCGCCGCCGTAATGTCTGCAACCTCATAACATACATGATGCATGCCGCCCGATGGGTTCTTGTCAAGGAACGCGCTTATCGGCGAGCTCTCACCAAAGGGTTCCAGCAATTCAATCTTGGCATTCGGCAATTCCACAAACACCACCCGAACACCGTGGGCCGCCTCTATCTGCGGTGCTGAAATTTTGGCACCCAACAAGGAGGCATATATTTTAGCCCCCTGCTCCAGGTCAGGCACCGCAATAGCAATGTGATTTAATCGTCCCAGCATATCTGATCCTTAACGCCCTTCTAGACCCCACACCGGCTACTTCAATGCGGCCTTTGCGCTAGCTGCGCAATGATCCAGCTGCGCGACTGCGGCATGTCAATTCCACGCGGCTCAAAAACATGGCGTTCAAGAAAATAGCCGGTGAGTTTGAACCCCAACAATATGTCTTCCCATGTCGCCTCGCCCCGCCCCATCAGGTAGGCTGGCAACTGCAGCAGTTTGTCATGGTAAGGCACACCGGACTCTTTGCCAACCGCGCGCCCGGTCTTGGGCGACACATAATGCAAGTCAACGGCCTCCCCGGTTGCAGCGCACTTGCTCAAGTCCAGCCCAAATCCAAGTTCTTCAAGCAACCCAAGCTCCCACCGCACCAACAATGCCGGCCAATGCTCATCCCGGTCCATTGCATCAAGCACAATTTGAAAAGCCGTATAAAGCCGTTTATGGGGTTCGCGCTCCGGCAAGGTTTGTGTAAGTGCTGTCAACGTGGTGAGCCCCGAAAGACGGAACGCGTCTTCCATGATGGTCCCGGCCGACAGCTTAAGCGGTTCCAGAACAAAAGTGCCCAATTGATCTTCAATGCGCGCCCGCCACACCACGCCGACAAAATTTCCAGGCTGCAGTACAGGGCGTTGGATGCGTGACCGTCCGCCACGCACGAGCCCCAGGCAACGCCCGTGTTCAGGCGTCAGGATTTCGGCAATGGCGCTGGTTTCACCATGCTTACGAACGGAAAGGATTACGCCCTCATCGCGCCATTGCATGGGGGACCCGCCTCAGGTTCCAAGGCCCATCATGCGCAGGCGCTCTGGGTCTTCCGTCCAGTTCGCACGCACCTTCACAAACAGGAACAAGTGCACGCGGCGCTCAAGTGATTTTTCCAGCTCTTCCCGCGCCAACTGCCCAAGTGTCTTGATCATCTGCCCACCCTTGCCCAGTACAATCGCCTTTTGGCTGTCGCGCTCCACAAATATTACCTGCCCAATTTTAACCGAACCATCCTGCTGTTCTTCCCATGTCTCGGTTTCAACGGTGGAGGAATACGGCAGCTCCTCATGCAAACGCAGATAGATTTTTTCCCGTGTCACTTCAGAGGCAAGAAACCGCATCTGGACATCCGCGACTTGATCCTCGGGATAAAGCCATGGCCCTTTTGGCATCATGGCCGCCACATGTCTGCGTAAATCATCAACACCAGAACCCTTCAGTGCACTGATCATGAAGGTTGCACTGAAATCATATGCCTCATTGAAGCGTCTGGAAATTTCAAGCAACACTTCACGGCGCAACAGGTCAACCTTGTTCAGCGCCAGCACGGCCATGGTGCCATTGGCTTTCAATCCATCGATAATGCGGGTGATGTCATCATTACGCCCCAGACGCGCATCCGCAAGCAACACGGTAACGTCAGCCTCTGAAGATCCGCTCCAGGCGTTCTCCACCATTGCCTCGTCAAGCTTGCGCTTGGGTGTGAAAATTCCAGGCGTGTCGACCACGATGACCTGAGAAGCACCTTCCATGAAAATGGCACGAAGCCGTGCCCGCGTGGTTTGCACCTTGTGCGAAACAATGGAAACCTTCGAGCCCGCAAGTTGATTGACCAATGTGGACTTCCCCGCATTGGGCGCACCGATGATGGCGCAAAATCCGCAATTGGTTTCAGTTTCAGCCATCAACGAATTTCCCAACTTTTCAAAAAATGACTTGCAGCGGCCATTTCCGCCAAACGCTTCGAAGGTCCAACACCTTCCACGGGTTCTTTGCCTTTAACATGCAATGCCACGGTAAAAGTCGGACTATGCTCCAATCCTTCGCGCTTGAGAATTTTATAATCCGGTATCGGAAGGCTCCGGGCAAGCGCCCATTCCTGCAAAAACGTCTTGGCATCCTTGCTGACCGACTTGCGCTCCGCCAGATGCCGGGCCCAATTGCGCAAAATAAAGTCTTTGGCCGCCTGCAATCCGCCGTCCAGATAAATGCCCCCGATTACTGATTCAACCACGTCACCCACAACGGAGGCATTGAGGTTAACGCCCTTGCGCTGTTCGCTGTGCCCCACAATGATGAAATCACTTAGCCCAAGCTCCTTGCCCACTTCGGCACAAATTTCACCACGCACAAGGTTGCTGTGCAAATTCGCCATGTCCCCTTCACGATAATCGGGATTGAGCCGAAACAGCTCTTCCGCAATCACAAGTGCCAAAACCCGGTCTCCCAAAAATTCGAGGCGCTGGTAATCGTCTTGCTTCAGCTTGGAACTGCTGTGAGTCAGCGCGTGGCGCAAAAGCCCTTGGTTGCTGAACGTGAATGCAAGCCGCTCGGCAATCTGTTCAAAAAATCTAGGTGTGAACCGAACCAAAATACCCGGCCTAGAGCAAATTCAGGAAGCGGCCCCAACGAATTTCGAAGGGCCACTTCCAGAATTGAAGCAGGCTCGCGCCGCGGGAAATAGAGAAGAAAACAATATCCGCCCGCCCCACAAAATTCTCAACCGGAACATAACCCACAAGGTTAAGATAACGCGAATCCTGCGAATTATCACGATTGTCACCCATCATGAAATAATGGTCGGTTGGCACCACATATTCAATCGTGTTGTCCGCCTCGCCGGCCTGATTCTCATCCAGCACATGATACTTCACGCCATTCGGGAGCGTTTCCTCATATTGGGCAACGGCATGTCCACCGCCCTCTCCGCCTGCTTCCGTATCGACGTAATCTTCAATGCGGTTTTTTGGAACGGCGGTACCATTGATGAACAGCACACCGTTATTCATCTGGATGCGGTCACCAGGCAAACCGATCACCCGCTTGATGTAGTCAATTTCCGTATTAGTCGGCAACTTAAAAACCGCCACATCACCGCGCTTTGGCGTGTCAGCCAAAACCACGCGGCCCGGAAAATCAATAGGACAACAGGTAATCCACGTTTGCCCAAAGCCACCAAAAGAAAAATTGAATGAATACTTGCTGTAACCGTAGGAAAGCTTGGAAACGAAAAGATAATCGCCGACCTTCAGTGTCGGATACATTGAACCAGATGGTATGTTAAACGGCTGATACAGGAAAGTGCGCACAAAAAAAGCGATCAAAAGAGCCTGGAATATGACCTTTATGGTTTCCCAAATTCCTTCTTCAGACTTCTGGCGCGTATCCTGTGCTGCTGCCATCACATAACATCTTTCTATGCATCAAAGCTGGGCTATAGCCTTAACCCTATGTGAGTTGCAATGAAGCAACTTGCAAGCCGCCATACTGTTGCTGATAAACCACAGTTATGTGATGGGAACGGCCTCAATCATGACGATGGCCTGCGCATAAGGGTAATCATCGGTAATTGTGAGCAGAATTTGGGCTCTATGGCCAGCCGGAGTGATTCGGTCGAGTTGCACTTTCGCCCCGCCCGTCAGCTGCAACGTGGGTCGACCGGACGGCTCATTGACCACGCCCATGTCTTTCCAGAACACGCCGCAGTGAAAGCCGGTACCAAGTGCCTTGGAACAGGCCTCCTTGGCAGCAAACCGCTTGGCGTAGGACGCGGCCCTTTGCGCACGGAGATCCGATTTTTTTTGCTCAATCTCCGTATAAATTCGTTGCACAAACCGCTCACCATAGCGTTCCAGCGTTTTTTCAATGCGCCGTATGTCCACCATGTCGTTGCCAAGGCCAATGATCATTTGCTCAGGCCCCGGCTGCCCGGCTTTATCGCAGGAATGGCGGCAAGTTCTGGCGGCAGTGCATCCACCGGGTAAGCCGGAATTTCAAGACGGGTCAGCGCATGCAAGGGAACACCCACATCTGCCTTTCCGCCAGAGCGGTCAATCAGGCAGGCCGCAGCCACAGTAACACCACCCTCTTCGGCAATCCCGGCAATGCATTCCCGCGATGAAAGGCCAGTGGTGACAATATCTTCCACCATCAAAACCCGCGCACCCCGCGCGATGTCAAACCCGCGCCGCAATGCCAGTTTGCCATCAACACGCTCAAAGAAAATGGCGGGCACACCGAGTTGCCGCCCCATCTCATAGCCCACAACCACGCCACCCATTGCGGGTGAAACCACAAGATCAATCTTGTCGGTAATCCGCGACGCCAACGCCTTGCATAATCGTGCCGCCCGAGTTGGCTCCATCAGCACCCGCGCGCACTGCAGGTAACGCGCACTATGCAGGCCAGAAGACAAAATGAAATGCCCTTCCAGCAAGGCACCGGCTGCGCGAAACTCGTTCAAAACGTCGTCGTGGTTCATCTCGCCCTATCCAGTTGCACGTGCCACTGAGCTCACAGCATTGCGTGATTTCAGTCCGATGATGATATCATTCAAATGCCGCGCATCGTGCACTTCCAGCAGAATATCGACATCAAAAAAGTCGCGGGCTCCCTGGTTGGCAATGAGCTGCAATTCATCGATATTGCCACCCTGCTCGCCAATCACTTGCGTCACCTGAGCGAGTGCGCCCACTTCGTTCAACAATACAACCTTGATCCGCGCCGGAAACTTCTGGGCAGAGGCGGCAGCATCCCATGCCAGATCAATCCAGCGTTCAGGCTGATCGTCATATTGCTCAAGCGCCTTGGCAAAAATCGGAAATATCGTCACCCCTTCACCTGGCATTGTAATACCAACGATGCGGTCTCCCGGAACAGCGCCAGTCTCACGTGAAATCTTGAACGGCGTGTTGCCCAAAAGCCCGCGCACGGGAACAGAATTGGTCTCCGCCTGATCAGATTTCTTGCCTGAAACCTTGCGTCGCGATGCCCGCACCTGGCTTTCTTCGACCGTTAGCCCCATGGCCTTGAGCATGTCATATCCGGAAAGATCGCCGCGCCCGATGGCCGCCATGGCATCATCAACATTTTTGTGGCCAAGCCGCAGAACCGCACTCGCCACTTCTTTCTCAACATAGGGCTTGTCCTGCTTGGCAAGCAGTTTCTCGACAATCTCCCGGCCAAGACCGGCAAACTGCTTGCGCATCGCTGCTCGCGTGGCGCGCCGGATGGCAGCACGCGCTTTGCCTGTGACGGCAATGGCTTCCCAAGCGGGTGGCGGCACCTGCGCGTCACTGCGGATGATATCGACTTCGTCACCATTCTCGAGTTCTGCCACCAGTGGTGTGTGCCGCCCGTTCACTTTGGCCCCCACGCAACTGTCACCCACACTGGTATGCACGGCATAAGCAAAATCAATTGGCGTCGCTCCCCGCGGCAGGGCAATCAGCGCACCTTTCGGGGTGAAGCAAAACACCTGGTCATGGAACAGTTCCAGCTTGGTATGCTCCAGAAACTCCTTTGGGCTCTCGCCCTCCTGCAACATTTCAACAAGGTGCCTGAGCCAGCGATAGGCGTTTGACTCTGCAACCGGCGCCCGAAAGCTGTCCGCGGCTTCCTTCGCATCGGGTGCGTCCTTGTAAAGTGAGTGCGCGGCAACACCCCGCTCTGCAATTTCATGCATGAGGCGTGTACGAATTTGCATCTCGACCCGCATGTGGTGCGGACCAATCACAATCGTGTGCAGCGAGCGGTAGTCATTCTGCTTGGGCGTTGAGATGTAATCCTTGAAACGCCCGGGAATGCCCCGCCACGTCCGGTGAATAATGCCAAAGGCACGGTAGCATTGGTCGACCGTGCCGACAATCACGCGAAAGCCAAAAATGTCCGAAAGCTGCCCAAGTGACAGATGCTTGCGCTCCATCTTGTTCCAGATCGAATAGGGCCGTTTTTCGCGGCCATAGACTTCCGCCTTGATGCCGTTTTCGGCCAGCTTGGTGACCAATGCTTTTTCTATTTCGCGCAGCACATCTCCGCTCTCTTCGTGCAGTTGCGTCAGCCGGTCGCGAATAATTTTGTTGGCGTCGGGGTTCAATACGCCAAATGCGATGTCTTCCAATTCATCCCGAACGGTTTGCATGCCCATGCGGCCTGCGAGGGGTGCATAGATATCCATGGTCTCCTGCGCCACCCGCGTGCGCTTTTCCGGACTCACCGCTTCAATGGTGCGCATGTTGTGCAATCTGTCAGCCAGCTTCACCATCAGCACCCGCACGTCCTTCGACATGGCGACGAGAAGCTTGCGAAGATTTTCCGCTTGCGTTGCTTCCTTGGTTACCAGGTCAATTTTCTTGATCTTGGTCAATCCGTCAACGAGGGCTGCAATCTCCTTGCCAAATTTCTCTTCAATTTCCTGGTGCGTCGCTTGCGTGTCTTCCACGGTGTCATGCAGCAGTGCCGCCGCGATTGTCGCGTCATCCAGCTTCATTTCCGTGAGAATGGCCGCCACTTCGAGGGGGTGATTGAAGTAAGCCTCGCCAGACGCCCGCTTCTGTGTGCCATGCGCCTTCATGGCGTAGACATAGGCGCGATTGAGCAAATCCTCATTCGCGTCCGGGTCATACTTCACGACCCGCTCAACCAATTCGTATTGTCGCATCATAATGTTGATACTGTACGATAAAAAAAGCCGGACACTAGAGGCCCGGCCATTTTATTTTTGGGTTTTTGGTAACTTAGTAGCCGTTGCGTTGGCTGCCGGGACTTTCAGCAGGTGGCATGCCTTCAAGACCGCGCAGCAATTCTTCCTCTGTCATCTGGGCAAAATCAGCCGAATCATCGGTCGCAGCAATCTGCTCGCCAACTGTCCCGGCCACACTTGACGTCAATAGCGGAACATTGACGGGCTCTGGCTCATCCACTTCAACATGCTTCTGCATGGCGTGAATGAATTCCTCGCGCAGATCATCTTTATTGATTGTTTCATCGGCGATTTCACGCAAGGAAACCACAGGGTCCTTGTCATTGTCGCGGTCAAGGGTTATGGGCGCACCCTGGGAAATCATGCGGGCACGGTGTGCCGAAAGCAAAACCAGTTCAAACCGGTTCGGCAGCTTGTCAATACAATCTTCAATCGTGACGCGGGCCATGGCGCGTTGTCTCCTGAAAAGGGGGTAAATCGGGATTTGGCGGGTTCTAGTGCTATTTCCCTCAAAACGCAAGTTACCAAATTAATGAGTATCGGGTCGTGCTCAAGACCCAGCGACCTCGCTGAGATAGTCGATAAACACGCGAACTTTAACCGACAAGAACTTTCGACTGAGATAAATCACGTAAAGATTCAATCCATCTAAGCTCCAGTCTTCGAGAATGCGCACGAGTCGACCTGCGGCAATGTCCTTTTCGACAATGAATGACGGTTGCATGATGATGCCATAACCCTGAACTGCGAGCTCTCGTAAAATATCTCCATTGTTGGCGTGAACACTTGGCTTGACACGGATTGTTTCTGTTCGACCGTGGCTGTTTTTCAGTGTCCAACTGTCACCCGTCGATAGATAAGAAAAACTCGTAGTTTGGTGCTCCGTTAGTTCGTGAGGTGAAGTGGGTGTTCCTCTCCGCTCGAGATAATCCGGCGCAGCACAAATTTGCAATGGGACAGAACCCAAACGACGCGAAATGACATTGGTGGAAGCGGCTTGTCGCCCAATGCGAATTGCAACGTCAATGCCGTCAGTGGCAAGATCAACAAGACGATCTGAAAGATCAATGTCCAGTTTCAAGTCTGGATAGCGGGCGACAAAACCAGGGAGCCACTGTGACAGTTTCGAAACACCAAAGGAAAGGGGCGCACTGATGCGAAGTTGCCCTGAAGGTTTGGTCGCATTTTCCCCGGCTATGGCCTCCGCTTCAGAAACATCGACAATGATCGCCTGAGCGCGGCTTAAGAATTCTTGCCCGACATCGGTCATCGAAAGCCGCCGCGTTGTACGGTTGAGCAATCGCGCGCCCAAATGCGTTTCAAGTGCTGCAACATGCCGGGAGATGGCCGCGTTAGAGATGTTAAGCTGGTGAGCTGCGGCAACAAAGCTGCCAGTCTCAACAACAGCCATATAGACTCGCATGGCGCGAAATATATCCATTTCAATCCTATTGTTTCAAAAAGCGTAACAATCTTGTTCGTTTAGCGCCATTTTTCTCGATACTCAATAGGAATACATCTTCACCAACGGCGCAGCTGATGTCGCCGGGTTCAAACCTCAAACTGAAAGGTCACATTATGAAAATCGCAGTCATCGGGTCGGGCAATATGGGCTCTTCCTTTGTCAAACAGCTCCGCCAAGCCGGACACGCGGTCTCGGTTACCAGCCAAGACAGGGCTTCTGCTGAGGCGCTCGCCAGCAACCACGGCGCAATTGTGGTTGATGCCAACAAGGTAGGCAACGCCGAGATCATTATCCTAGCCACAGGTGCTGCCGATGCCATTCCAGCCCTGAAAGCCGTTGGCAATCTCGCGGGTAAGGTGGTGGTTGATATTACAAACCCACTGACCGCTGACTATATGGGGCTCACCATTGGTCACTCCACGTCCAACGCCGAAGAAATCGCAAAAGCCATTCCGGGTGTTCGCTTGGTGAAAGGCTTCAACACAGTGTTCGCTCAGCTTCTGGGCGCAGGCGGAGTGCTTCCAAACGGTGGCAAGATCATGGTGTTCGTAGCCTCTGATGACGCTGAGGCAAAGGCAGCGGTTACAACCCTGGCTCAGTCCATGGGCTTCGCCGTAACGGATGCAGGACCACTCAAAAACGCTCGCTACTTGGAGCCACTTGCAGGCCTCAACATTTATTTCGGCTACGGCGCTGGTCGTGGCACCGGCATTTCTCCCACTTGGGTCGAAGCCGCCTGATTGCTTTCCAAATTCTGACCATCAACACTTAAAACAAGGATACTCCATCATGAAAAACTTTTTTGTAACCTCTACGCTGGCAACGCTCGCATTGAGTGCGGCTCTCAATACTGCTGCTTTTGCAGACTCACTGTGGGAAAAACCAGCCACACCACCTCCCGCAGCAGAAGTGCAGGCACCAGACGTCGAAAAGAATCTGAAGGTCTTTGACACACTCGACTTTGATGTGTTTTCGAACCAAAAGTGGGATCGCCTACATGAAAGCCATTCGAAGGACATTGTGGTCACTTGGCCAGACGGTCATGAGACCAAAGGCATCGAAAAACATATTGCAGATTTGAAAGCGCTTTTCGCGTTTGCCCCCGACATCAAAATCGACGAACATCCTATTCGCTTTGGTTCAGGGTCATGGACAACAGCAACCGGCGTGATGACTGGCACGTTTTCGCAACCCATGGATAGTGGTGGCGGCAAGTCAATCCCAGCAACGGGTAAGCGCTTTGCCATCGGAATGGTCACTGTTGGTCATTGGGCGAATGGTACTATGGATCACGAGTGGCTGTTCTGGGACAATGGTGACTTCATGAAGCAGATTGGTCTTGCCAAATAAACAGTTGATTTTTATTAGGAAATCAAGTCGAGACAAGTGTTCCGGCTTGATTTCTTTTTTAACCGGATAAGCTCCATGATGTCCTAAGTGAATCATACTTGTCGGTTCGGCTCTGGGCTTTTCATTTCTACCCAATGTACAAAAGTGGAAATGCAAACTGAACCACCGCCAAATTAATCTATAAATGCCTCGAACCAAAAGGCAAATTCTGCGTTTAGACTTCACATGTTAATTGGAGTTTCACCACATGGCATTTGAAGACATTAAAGCCCAAATCAGCCTGCTGTTGGGCCAGATGAATAGCCAGCCCGAAGATGTGCATGAACTGCAAGTGATGCTCCACCAGAAGCTGGCAGAGATGCGAAATGAGGGCCTTCCAATGCCTTCAGATTTGGTGGAGTTGGAAAAGAAACTGCTGAAGGACTTTCTCCAACCGAAAACGTAAATCACATGAATGTAGATGAACACCCCATGAACGGGAGCGTCAGCATCAATTCACCTTCTGCATGACAGTATTAAGTTCTCGCATATTTCCAAATTCAAAACGCGAAGGAAAAACACATGTCCACCACAGCCAACCCAAATCGCCGTACTCTTTTCAAATCATTTTTGATACCTGTACTGGCCGTTGCCGTGCTTGCTGGAGTGGCGCAAACAGGCATCACATCAGCTGATGCGAATTCGCCGTCTTACAACCAAGGCTACGTCAACGGCAAAGCCAAAGGCCGCACTGATGGATATACGGATGGTTACAAGGGCGCTTACATGGCGTCTTATGTTGATGAGCTCATTAACGGCACGGCCCGCAGCAAAACAGCCTTTGTCGCACCTGACTATATAGAGGGCTACAAGCGCGGCTATAGGCGGGGTTATAAACTGGGCTATCGTGCAGGAACGCGTGATGGTGGCGAAGACGGTGCACAAGACGCACAGAACTGGAAAGATAATTTGCGCGACAACATGCGCAGATGCATGGAAAATGGCACTTGCCGCTAATCATCCCTAACTCGGAAGCCTTTTTTCTGCCGTAATCTGCGTTAGAAATTTAACGACTGCGGCTTTATTAAAACTTTGAGGGATACTTCATGCAAATTAATAACTTTTTGATAGCCGGAATTACGCTTGGTTCAGCGCTGCTTTTTACAACGCCGGGATTTGCAGGCACATCAGAAATAGACGCCGCTGCCAATGTCAGTTTTGCAGATTTGAAGGATGGTGACAGTGTTGCAAGCCCACTCACCGTGAAATTCGCGTCCAGCGGCGTGGCCATTGAGCCTGCAGGCCCTGCCAAGCTAAACTCTGGGCATTACCATTTGCTGATCGACACCACGATGTCTGCCGAGGAAATGGAATATGCTATCGTTTCAGATGATAATCACTTGCATTTTGGCAAGGCCCAGACGGAAACCTCGGTCACCCTTACACCAGGTAAACACACGCTACAGATTGTGCTGGGTGACGGCGCCCACGAACTGCATAAAACCCCTGTGATGTCCAAAGTGATAACGATTGACGTAAAATAAGTCTTCCGGTGGACTGTCAGGCAAGCCAAATCGCGGCCAAGCTCATCGGATGTCAGTCCACCGTGTATTTTGTTCTGAACGCCAGAAATGGCGATTCAATAAACCTGAAGCTAAGGTAACCGATGGGCCAGCACAGCAGGAATACTGTCAAGGAACAAAATACAGCGACGTAAAAATTTGTGATGTCCATTAAATGGACATTTATGAACCGTGCAACTGAGAATACAAAATAGAAATGCAGCAGGTAAATTGAATAGGAATAGCTGCCAATCGATGCAATGAATTTTGATCCGAAAGAGTCGGCGTGTTTGAATGAATTGTCATACCAGGCGATAAAAAATGAATAGAATAGGCCTTCGATTGTCGGGATGACCGACCAGGTTATGCTGGGAAATGGATATGACCTGTAATTATAAAATCCCCCCATGTCGTCAAACCAATAATAGAAACCGGAAAAAGCTACAAAAAGAAAAGCCATTAAAAAATGCTTTCCCGCTATCCACGACCGGCTTTCATAGGCAAAAATGCCAAGTGCAAATTGGTCAATCCTGCCAACAATGGTCCAATACGCTAAGGATTGCACTTCCCCGAAATAAAACCATAAACCAACGCGGATGATCACTGCGGCAGTCACGAAAGCCGGGAGCGCAAAGTGTGACCGCCGGTTCAGAAACAGCAGAAATGGAAGTAACAGATAGAAGTGCATCTCGACTGCAATTGACCACCCGCCATTTGGCCAGGTTGGCAAGACAAACCCATTGAGAATTGATGTTATAAACAGCGTGATATCTTTGTTTAAGAAAAAATATCTGGCAGCTCCCGTGAGTGCCATGACAAAAATCAACAAGGGACAGAGCCTCAGCATTCTGTTCCAGATGAATTGCTGGAAAACAATTTTCCGTCCTGCAATGATTTTTGCAAACAGATAGCCGCTCAGGCTCATGAATAGCGCAACACCGCTATGTCCCTCATCCAGAATGGCCAGCGGGAAAATGCCGGGAACAAAATCAAAGCTTACCGGATAGCCCGTGTTGTAATGGGTGAAATGCCATGTAAAAACCAGAAAGGCAGCCAAGGCCCTGATATGATCCAGTGCTACAAAATGCTGTCCTGTACTGGATTTCATTGCCTGCTTTCAAAGGTTTATTGTTTATTTCAACACGCGCACTATTCGCGAGGTAAAAACTGAAAGCAACGTCAAACGCCAGCCGTAACGATGCTCTTCGGGCCATGATTTCCCATTTACCGATTAAAAACAGACTGCTTCTACCTAAAGTAGAATTTAATCCTATGACATTTAAACGCTACCTGCAGAGGAATTTAACCCTGTCCGCTACACCCCTAGCACGACACCTCAGAAACGGGCTGTAGCGGCGTCCTGAGCTGTTTTAAAGCCTATTTATGGTATACATTCTTAAATCACGCCCGGCACCGGTTTTTTAGGATAGCCATACCGAAGCCAGCCCGAGAAAGGCAAAAAAGCCGACGACATCGGTTACGGTGGTTACGAATGTGCCCGAAGCAATGGCGGGGTCGATGTCATAGTGATCAAGCGCCAGTGGCACGGCAATGCCGGCCAGGGCCGCCGCAAGCAAATTGATCACCATGGCGGCTGCGATTACCAACCCGAGCTTGTCCGAGCCAAACCACCACCATGAAAACATACCGACAATCACGGCGAAAAACACACCGTTGATCAACCCCACCGAGCATTCTCGCAATGCCACGCGTGCTGCATTGAGAGGACCCAAATTACGGGTGGCCAGCGCGCGCACTGCGACTGTCATCGTCTGGGTACCGGCGTTCCCCCCCATGGAAGCAACAATCGGCATGAGAATGGCAAGCGCCACCATTTGTTTGATGGTGCCACCGAACCATGAGATGACCCAGGAAGCCAATATGGCTGTGAGCAGGTTGACGAACAGCCACGAAAACCGCGATTGCGTGGTTTCCCATACGCTGTCCGTGATGGTTTCCTCAGCCCCGACACCGCCGAGACGTAGAATGTCTTCTTCTGCCTCTTCCTGAATGACATCCACAATGTCATCCACCATCAGGCTGCCCACCAGCCGCCCGCGGTCATCAATCACGGCCGCGGATACCAGATTGTATTGCTCGAACTTGTAAGCAATATCAGCCTGCTCTTCGCTTACGCGAAAAACTGTCTGTTCGCTGTCCATGATGTTATCAATCTTGATATCACGTTGGCTGCGCAAAACGCGGGCAAGCGACAAAACACCCTTCAGATGAAAGCCGGGGTCAATCACATATATCTCGATGAAGTCTTCCGGAATATCCTTGGCCGTGCGCACGTGATCAATGGTCTGGCCCACCGTCCAAAATTCAGGCACGGCCACAAACTCTGTCTGCATAAGGCGACCTGCTGTATACTCTGGATATTCCAACGCCCGGTTCAGCGCGGCGCGGTCCTGCTTGGAAACCTTGGACAGGATTTCCTCCTGCTCGGCCCGGTCCATGTCCTCAATCAGATAGAGCGCATCGTCCGTATCCAGCTTCTTGATGGCGGACGCGATCACGTCGTTGGGCAACGCCTCCATCAGTTCATCGCGTGCAACCTCGTCAAGCTCGGCGAGGGCTTCCACGTCAAAGCTGCGGCCCAATGCGGCAATCAGGCCAACGCGGTTATGCTGTTCAAGATTTTCAATAAGATCAGCCAGGTCGGCAGCGTGCAGGTCGCGTGTGAGGACACGCACCTGCTTTGCGTCATCGGTGGCGAGTGCCAACTCAACACGCGCAAGATAATCAGGCGCGATTGACCCCCACTCATCTCCGACCCGCATATCGCCCTGTTGCTCTGACATGTCGCTAACCCTCGCGCAGTGTGCTTAATCTGCTGCAGTCTTCATCAAGAGGATTTTGAAAAGAAGTGCAAGCCTGAACAATGAAAACTGAAAACCTGGCCAAATTGGCCGTTGCACTGGCAGGCATATGTTGGGGCGTGCTGTGGATTCCCCTGCGCGGCCTGAACAGTATCGGCGTCGATAAATTCTGGACCTTTGTCACATTCGGTGCTGTTCCTGCGATCCTGGTGGCACCACTGTTCATTCTGCGCTGGAAACACCACAGAAGTGGCGGAGTGTGGTTGCTCCTGACAGGTTTGGCGCTGGGGCTTACACAATTCTTTTATTCACTCTCGGTTCTGCATACCGAAATTGTCCGTGCCATGGTTTTGTTTTACCTGAACCCGATATGGGCCATGTTGCTCGCGCGCTATTTCCTGGGCGAAGCCGTAACGCCGATCCGCTGGACCGCCATTGCGGTGGCCTTTGTTGGCATGGCTATTATCCTCCATGCGGAAGTAGAAATTCCATGGCCCCGCAACGCTGGTGACTGGTTTGCCTGTGCGGCAGGCATCGCCTGGGCATCTGGCACTGTTCTCCTGCGCCATCATCAGGGTTTGGAACCGATTGAGCTTTTCCCCCACAACTTTATCTGGACAGGTGTTCTTCTTATCCCCCTTGTCTTTGTCGCAGGCATCGGTAACGCGCCGCCTCTCGCTCTTGTCGCGTCACAGCTTTGGTGGATTTTGCTATTTGTCGTTTGTGTGTGGATGGCAGGTGCCTACATATCGATGTGGGCAGTACCAAAACTTGCACCCGCCATCGTCGGCGTTCTTTTTATGACCGAGATAAGTGCCGCTGCCATCACCTCTGCACTGCTTTCAGGTGAACCGTTTGGCTGGCGTGAAACCATTGGCATCTCATTGATCACCCTTGCGGGCATTATGGAAAGCATACTGGATCTGTGGCGGCAACGCGGTGTGCCAGCGTGAGTACTTACGAACTGGCCTATGCAATAACCTGCATCTTTCTCGCTGCCATCGTACGCGGTTTCTCTGGCTTTGGCTTTTCGCTACTATCGATCACATCTCTTTCGCTCATATTGCCACCGGCTCAAGTTGTACCATCCATCTTTATGCTTGAAGTAGCGGCCTCCATCCGCCTGTTGCCAGAGGTATGGAAAGACATTCACTGGCGCTCCCTCGCCCCACTACTTTTGGGCTGCCTCGTGGCCACACCGTTTGGCGTCTGGCTCCTCGCCAACATTCCCGCTCCGCCCATGCAAATTGCCCTTGGTATATTCGTGTTCACCGCAAATACCCTCCTCTGGTTCGGCTTCGCGCTCAAATCCATGCCCGGCCCAATCGCAACAACGGCAGTCGGTGCCGCCTCAGGCTTTGCCAACGGAGCCTTCGGCATTGGCGGCCCACCCGTCATCCTGTTCTATTTCGCCTCCCCCGCAGGAAACATCGCAGGCCGCGCCTCACTGATCGCATTTTTTCTGGCAACCGACATCATCGGACTCAGCTTCCAGTCCCGCGAAGGCCTGGTCACCTGGAACGCCGCCCAACGCGCCTTGATATTTTTGGCACCGCTCTTGATCGGAATTTGGATTGGAACACGGGGCTTCAAAACGGCCAATCCTGAAATCTTCCGCAAGATTGTTTTGATAATTTTAGCAATATTGGCCGGGGCCAGCATTTTGCAAGGCGTCACTCACTTCTTGTGATGGAAATTCAAGCATTTTGCCGCATGACTCAAGCCACGGCACAAATTTGGCAATGTTAAATATTTGTAAGTCAGATCGTCACACTTGCAGCGTTTTATTGGCCGCTTGGTAACTCTATGTGAACTAACGACTTATCGATCGCGTAATTCATTTGTGAACATCAGGGGAAGATTTATTGATGACCTATTCAACGCTACTTTCGGTTTTTGGAATAACTGAACTTGATCTCGTTTCCTATCTCGGATTGGCAGCATGCGCTTCGATGAGTGTAGGTCTTATGCTGGGAATGCTTCTTGGTTCCAAATACGACCCCGTGGTATCGTGGCCGCACCGCGCCATTCCGCTGTTCCGCATACATAACTGGCTGGCTTATACGACGATCATGCTGGCTTTTGTCCACCCAGCATTGCTTTTGCTAGCGCCCAAAGAAGGTTTTGGTCTGCTTGAAATTCTGGTGCCAGTTTTTAGTCCAAAACAACCGCTGGAAAACACATTTGGCGCCTTGGCTGTTTATGGAACCCTCGTGATTGTTGTAACGTCGTATTTGCGCAAGCGTATGAGCTTCAGGCGCTGGAAAATCATTCATTATACAAATTATTTTACTGTCGCGACGTTCTTGCTCCATAGCTTGCTGACCAACCCAAACCTCAATGGTCGTGAAATTGACTACATGGATGGCGGAAAGGTTTTTGTTATAGCTTGCGTGATCATTGTTCTTCTCGCAGTAAGCGCGCGGGCCTTTTACGCTGGCCGCGCCTCACGAGCAGGCGTCACGACTGCAGAAGCGGTACGCGATTCAGCAGCACGATGGGAAGGTCGTCTCAAGGTCGTAAAAACCTTTATCGAAACGGAAACCGTTCGCACTTTCCGCTTTGTGGCACCTGATGGTGGTGTTCTGCCATTTCGGTGGCTCGCAGGACAACATTTAACCCTGGCATTGGATACACCGACAGGCCCGATTAAGCGTGCTTACACAATCGCGTCCTCACCCAATCAGACCCGCTATCTCGAAATTACTGTAAAGCGTGAGTCGCACATTGGAGGGTCTTCGTTTCTGCATGACAAAGTCAGGGCTGGCGACTTCCTGAAAGTATATGGGCCAGCAGGTTCATTTACTTTTGAAGGTGAGGAATCCGCCGGTATCGTCTTGATCGCCGGTGGTGTGGGAATAACGCCCATGATGAGTAAAATCCGCAATCTCACAGAACAGGCGTGGACTCATCCTGTAAAACTGATTTACGCAGTCCAAAAACTTGATCAAATCATTTTTGCGAACGAGTTAGAAATCTTGCGTCAACGGCATGCTAACTTCCAGCTGTTGGTTATTCCGACCACAGTAATAAACAGCCTGTGGAAAGGCCCCAGAGGGTTTTTGACACTCGAAATCATTGAAGATTTTGTTCCTGATATCGCAACACAACGCGTCCACTTGTGTGGACCAACCCTAATGATGAAAGCTGTTTTGGAGATGCTCGAAAACCTTGGCACTCCGGAAGCCAATATTTTTACCGAGTCATTTGGGGCTCTACCTGCCGATGAAGGTGTTGGTTCGGATGAAACCGTGGAACTGGTATTTAAACGTTCCGGTCGCAGTGTGACCGCCAAGCGCGGCGAAAGCATGGTGAGAGTTGCCGAAGCCAATGGCATAACCATCGATTATTCATGTCGCAGCGGCGAATGCGGTTCTTGCCGTTGCAAGATTATTGAGGGTGAAGTCAAGATGCCCGAGGGAACGACACTGACCGCCAAAGAAATTGCTTCAGGCCAAATTCTTGCCTGTGTAGCCCGGGCAGTATCCGATCGCGTCGTTTTGGATTTGTAAACAGCGCAAACGTATTTACAGATTACGCGCGTTTTGCGGATTGAATGATTAAAGGCCCGGTCTTTCAACCGGGCTTTTTCAATTCGTATTGCGAAAACTTACTCAGCCGCAGGCAAAATTTCTGCCCGGGCTTGTTCCTCGAGGATCAGCCCATCGCGCTTGTCAGCCACCTGACGCAGGCGAGCGAGCATGCCGCCGGTGCCTGCTGGGATGAGACGGCCCACGATGACGTTTTCCTTGAGGCCTTCTAAGGTATCGATCTTGCCCTGGATTGCGGCTTCGGTGAGAACGCGGGTGGTTTCCTGGAACGACGCCGCCGAGATGAACGAGCGCGTCTGCAGTGACGCCTTCGTGATGCCCAACAACACCGGAACGCCTGTCGCGGGCTTGCGGCCCTCGGCAATCAGCTTGTCGTTTTCCGTATCCATTTCAACATGGTCAACCTGTTCACCGGGAAGCCAGGTGGTTTCGCCAGCATCGGTGATTTCAACCTTCTGCAACATCTGGCGAACAATCACCTCAATGTGCTTGTCGTTGATGGACACGCCCTGCAAACGGTAGACTTCCTGGATTTCATTCACGAGGAAGGCTGCAAGCTCTTCCACGCCCTTGATCGCCAGAATGTCGTGCGGTGCTGGGTTGCCGTCGAGCAGGTATTCACCCTTTTCAATGAAGTCGCCTTCCTGAACCGGCAAATGCTTGCCCTTTGGAATGAGATATTCCACGGCTTCCAAAGTCTCGTCCTGCGGCACAATGCGAATGCGGCGCTTGTTCTTGTAGTCACGTCCGAATTCAACGCGACCCGAGATTTCGGCAATGATGGCGGCATCCTTTGGACGGCGCGCTTCAAACAACTCGGCAACACGTGGCAAACCGCCCGTGATGTCGCGTGTTTTTGCACCTTCCAATGGGTTACGTGCCATCACGTCACCGGCCTTCACATGGGTGCCGGGATCAACCGACAGAATGGAGTCCACCGACAACAGGTAGCGGGCTTCACCACCACGCGCCAGCTTGTGAACATTTCCGTCCTTGTCCTTCACAACCATGGCAGGCTTCAACGCCGTGCCACGCTGGTTTGAACGCCAGTCGATGATCACGCGGTTGGTGATGCCTGTCGCTTCGTCGGCGATTTCATTGAGGGACACGCCATCAACAACATCTTCGAACTCCACGGTGCCGTCAACTTCCGACAGCATGGGGCGTGTGTACGGATCCCATTCGGCAAGGCGCAATCCACGCTTGACCATATCGCCATCATCAACAAACAACTTGGTGCCGTAAACTACTTTGTGAACGGCGCGTTCATTGCCCTTGGCATCTTCAACCACAATGGCCACGTTGCGTCCCATCACCATGAGACGGCCCTGTGAGTCCTTCATCACGTTGCGGTTGCGGATGGTCACCTTGCCTTCGTGGTTTGATTCAACAAACGACTGGTCAAGAACCTGCGCCGTGCCACCAATATGGAACGTACGCATGGTAAGCTGCGTGCCGGGCTCACCGATGGACTGGGCAGCGATAACGCCAACGGCTTCACCCATGTTGACGGGTGTGCCGCGTGCAAGATCGCGTCCATAGCACTTGCCACATACACCGAACTTGGTTTCACATGTCAGAACGGAACGAATGCGGATTTCGGTAACGCCAGCTTTTTCGATTTTCTCAACGTGAGATTCGAGCATTTCCTCACCGGCATGGACGATCACCTCATTGGTCACCGGATTGACAACATCGGTTGCCGCCGTACGCCCAAGCACGCGAATGCCAAGCGAAACGATGGTTTCACCAGCATCAATGATCGGACGGGTGGTGATCGAGTTCTTCGTGCCGCAATCCTCCTGGCTGATGATGGCATCCTGTGCCACGTCAACCAGACGGCGTGTTAGATACCCCGAGTTCGCTGTCTTCAACGCCGTATCGGCAAGACCCTTGCGAGCACCGTGGGTGGAGTTGAAGTATTCGAGAACCGAAAGACCTTCCTTGAAGTTGGAAATGATCGGCGTTTCAATGATCTCGCCCGATGGTTTGGCCATGAGGCCGCGCATACCGGCGAGCTGCTTCATCTGCGCTGGCGAACCACGCGCACCTGAATGGCTCATCATGTAAACCGAGTTGATTGGCTTTTCACGGCCCGTCTTCTCGTCGATCTGAACGGCCTGAATACCGGCCATCATTTCTTCGGCAACCTTGTCCGTGCACTTGGCCCAGGCATCAACAACCTTGTTGTACTTCTCGCCCTGAGTGATCAGGCCGTCGATGTACTGCTGTTCATATTCCTTGGCGAGTTCACGGGTCGCATTGACCAACCGTTCCTTGGCTTTCGGGATAACCATGTCATCCTTGCCGAAGGAAATGCCAGCCTTGTAGGCATTGTAGAAACCAATTGCCATGATGCGGTCGCAGAATACAACGGATTCCTTCTGGCCACAGTGGCGGTACACGGCGTCGATCATCTTGGAAATCTCACGCTTGGTCATCAGCTTGTTGCAGAGATCAAACGAGATGTTGGTGGAGAGTGGCAAAAGTTCGCCAATCTTCATGCGGCCCGGTGTCGTGTCGATAATACGGTTGATCACCTTACCTTCAGGGCCAACTTCCTTGACGCGACCCTTGATCTTGGTGTGCAGCGTAATCACGCCAGCCGCCAAGGCATGGTCGATTTCAGCCGTATTGCCAAAGGCCTTGCCCTCACCCACTTCTCCACCTTTGACGATGGAGAGATAGTAGAGACCAAGCACGATATCCTGCGATGGCACGATGATCGGCTGGCCGTTGGCAGGATGCAGCACGTTATTCGTGGACATCATCAGTACGCGGGCTTCAAGCTGCGCTTCGAGTGACAGTGGCACGTGAACCGCCATCTGGTCACCGTCGAAGTCAGCATTGAATGCCGTACAGACCAGTGGGTGAAGCTGAATGGCTTTGCCTTCGATCAGTACGGGTTCAAATGCCTGGATGCCCAAGCGGTGAAGCGTTGGCGCGCGGTTGAGCATAACGGGATGCTCGCGGATCACCTCATCGAGTATATCCCAGACCTCTGGCTTTTCCTTTTCAACCAGCTTCTTGGCCTGCTTCACGGTGGAAGAAAGACCTTTGGCTTCAAGGCGCGAATAGATGAACGGCTTGAACAGTTCGAGCGCCATCTTCTTTGGCAGACCGCACTGATGCAGTTTCAATTCCGGACCCACAACGATTACCGATCGGCCTGAATAATCCACGCGCTTGCCGAGCAGGTTCTGGCGGAAACGACCCTGCTTACCCTTGAGCATGTCAGCCAAGGACTTGAGCGGACGCTTATTGGCACCGGTGATCACACGACCGCGGCGACCGTTGTCAAACAGGGCATCAACAGATTCCTGCAACATGCGCTTTTCGTTGCGCACGATGATGTCTGGCGCACGAAGCTCAATCAAACGCTTCAAGCGGTTGTTGCGGTTGATCACGCGGCGATAGAGATCGTTCAGATCGGACGTGGCAAAACGGCCACCATCCAAGGGAACCAGCGGACGAAGCTCGGGCGGAATGACCGGAACCTGCGTCAGGATCATCCACTCCGGCTTGTTGCCGGACTCGATGAACGAGTCTACAATCTTCAAACGCTTGGCAAGCTTCTTGGGCTTCAGGTCACCGGTGGCAACCTTCAGCTCTTCACGCAGCTGCTCGCGCAATTGCTCAAGCTGGATGGCCATGAGCATTTCACGAATGGCTTCCGCACCAATGGATGCGGTGAAGCTGTCGTCGCCATAGTCTTCCTGCGCCTTCATGTATTCGCTCTCGGTGAGCGTCTGGCGTGGCTTCAATGGCGTAAGGCCTGGCTCAAGAACGATGTATTGTTCAAAATACAATACACGCTCAACTTCCTTCAACTGCATGTCAAGCAACATCGAAATGCGCGATGGCAGCGACTTCAGGAACCAGATATGGGCAACAGGGGCTGCGAGCTCGATATGGCCCATGCGTTCGCGCCGCACTTTGGAAAGGGTGACTTCAACGCCGCACTTTTCGCAAATGATGCCCTTGTACTTCATGCGCTTGTACTTGCCGCACAAACATTCATAGTCCTTCACGGGTCCAAAAATGCGCGCGCAGAAAAGTCCGTCGCGTTCTGGTTTGAACGTGCGGTAGTTGATTGTTTCCGGCTTCTTGATTTCACCGAATGACCACGACAGGATCTTTTCGGGAGAAGCGATGGAAATGCGAATTTGATCGAATGTCTGCGCCGTAACTGCTGGGCTGAAAACGTTCATGACCTCTTGGTTCATGTGTCTTGGCTCCTTCTTTGCGGTATGATCCGCGGGGGGTGTTATTCAAATTGTTCTAACGTCGGGATTGGCGAGAGGTTTCCCCCTCGCCACCAAATCATGTTTGCTGGGAATTCTGCAATTCCACATTGAGGCTGAGCGAACGCATTTCCTTGACCAACACGTTGAAGCTTTCTGGAATGCCTGACTCGAAGGCATCATCACCGCGCACAATGGCTTCATAAACCTTTGTACGACCGGCAACGTCATCCGACTTCACGGTCAGCATTTCCTGCAGCGTATAGGCAGCGCCGTAAGCTTCAAGCGCCCACACTTCCATTTCGCCGAAGCGCTGGCCACCAAACTGCGCCTTGCCGCCCAGCGGCTGCTGGGTAACGAGCGAGTATGGACCAATGGAACGCGCATGGATCTTGTCATCCACCAAATGGTGCAGCTTCAACATATAGATGTAGCCAACGGTGACCTGACGGTCGAACACTTCGCCTGTCTTGCCATCGTAAAGCGTGGACTGGCCGGAGGTCGCAAGACCCGCGTCCGTCAACATCTTGGCAATGTCTTCCTCGCGCGCGCCGTCAAACACCGGCGTTGCAATCGGAACACCACGACGCAGGTTCTGCGCTGATTCAACCAGCTCATTGTCGTCCATGCCGTCAAGTTCATCATTCTTGCCGTAGATCTTTGACAATCCATCGCGGAGTGGCTTGATCTTTTGGCTTTCCTGATAGGCATCGAGCATGGCGCTGACTTGCTTGCCAAGTCCAGCACAGGCCCAACCCAAATGGGTTTCAAGGATCTGTCCGACGTTCATGCGTGAAGGCACGCCCAATGGGTTGAGCACGATGTCAACATGCGTTCCATCTTCAAGGAACGGCATGTCTTCAACCGGCACAATACGTGAAACCACACCCTTGTTGCCATGGCGTCCGGCCATCTTGTCACCGGGCTGAATCTTGCGCTTCACGGCGACGAAGACTTTGACCATCTTCATCACGCCAGGAGGCAACTCATCGCCACGCTGCAGCTTTTCAACCTTGTCAAGGAAGCGCGTTTCAAGACGCTTCTTGGCTTCGTCATATTGCAGCTTCATGGCTTCAAGTTCGGCAATCGGCTTTTCATTGTCGAGGGCAATGCTCCACCACTGGGAACGTGGAATATCCTCCAGGTTCTTGGCAGTAATCTTGCCTTCAATCTTGTGTCCGCGTGGACCACCCGTTGCAACCTTGCCATTCAGGAAGTCATGCAGGCGGCCATAGGCGTTACGGTCGAGAATCTTGAGTTCGTCATCACGGTCCTTGGCGAGACGTTCAATTTCTTCGCGCTCGATTGCCAATGCGCGCTCGTCCTTGTCCACACCGTGGCGGTTGAACACACGCACTTCAACAACAGTTCCGGCAACACCTGGTGGCAGGCGAAGCGATGTATCGCGAACGTCGGAAGCCTTTTCACCGAAGATTGCGCGCAGCAATTTTTCTTCAGGTGTCATCGGCGACTCGCCCTTTGGCGTAATCTTGCCGCAGAGAATGTCACCGGGCTTCACTTCAGCACCGATGTAAACAATGCCGGCTTCGTCAAGGTTCTTGAGAGACTCTTCACCCACGTTTGGAATGTCACGGGTGATTTCCTCAGGCCCAAGCTTCGTGTCACGCGCCATCACATCAAACTCTTCAATGTGGATGGAGGTGAACACGTCATCTTTGACGATGCGTTCAGACAACAGGATCGAGTCTTCAAAGTTGTAACCGTTCCATGGCATGAACGCCACGAGCACGTTCTGGCCAAGTGCCAAATCACCGAGGTCCGTTGATGGACCGTCAGCAATAATGTCACCCTGCTTCACCTGATCGCCAACACGCACGAGGGGACGCTGGTTGATACAGGTGTTCTGGTTCGAACGCTGGAACTTGGCAAGCGTGTAGATATCCACGCCCGATTTTGATGGATCGGTTTCTTCCGTCGCGCGGATAACAATGCGCTTGGCGTCAACCTGATCAACCACACCCGTGCGGCGGGCCGCAAAGGCAGCGCCGGAGTCACGCGCCACAATGGATTCCATGCCCGTGCCAACCAGTGGCGCATTGGTGCGAACCAACGGCACAGCCTGGCGCTGCATGTTTGAACCCATAAGCGCGCGGTTGGCGTCATCGTTTTCAAGGAACGGAATGAGCGCTGCGGCAACCGATACGAGCTGCTTTGGCGATACATCAACGTAGTCAATCTTGTCGGCTGGAACCGGCAACACGTCACCGTAGTTACGGGCGATCACCATTTCCTCCGCGAAACGATTGTCCTTGGTCAATTCGACATTGGCCTGCGCAATAAAGTGCTTACCCTCCTCGATTGCCGAGAGGTAAACCACATCCTTGGAAACCTTGCCGTTATCAACGGTGCGGTACGGTGTTTCGATAAAGCCATACTTGTTCACGCGGGCATAGGTTGCCAGCGAGTTGATCAGACCAATATTCGGACCTTCAGGCGTTTCAATCGGGCAGATACGGCCATAATGGGTTGGATGCACGTCACGCACTTCAAAGCCAGCGCGCTCACGCGTCAAACCACCAGGTCCCAAAGCTGAAAGACGACGCTTATGCGTAATCTCTGACAACGGGTTGGTCTGGTCCATGAACTGCGAAAGTTGTGACGAGCCGAAGAACTCGCGAACCGCGGCAGCCGCAGGCTTGGCGTTGATCAGGTCATGCGGCATCACGGTGTCGATATCCACCGATGACATGCGTTCCTTGATGGCGCGTTCCATGCGCACGAGTCCGAGGCGATACTGGTTTTCCATCAATTCGCCAACGGAGCGAACGCGGCGGTTACCCAAGTGGTCGATGTCGTCAACTTCACCCTTGCCATCGCGCAATTCGCACAATGTCTTGATGACGGCGAGAACGTCT
The DNA here is from genome assembly GCA_031417195.1 of Rhodobiaceae bacterium. GTDB lineage: Bacteria > Pseudomonadota > Alphaproteobacteria > Rhizobiales > Aestuariivirgaceae > Aestuariivirga. Next base: position 4,955 of record JANOVC010000084.1, on the reverse strand, counting down.
TCCTTGCGCAGAACGCGCATGGTGTCTGGAACATCAAGCTCCAAACGCATGTTCATTTTCACGCGGCCAACGGCCGAGAGGTCGTAACGCTCTGAGTCAAAGAACAATCCGTTGAAAAGGCCTTCAGCCGATTCACGGGTTGGTGGTTCACCAGGGCGCATCACGCGGTAGATTTCAATGAGCGCCTGCTCATAGCTTTCAACCTTGTCGGCCTTGAGTGTATTGCGGATATAGGCACCATTGTTGATGTGATCGATGTCGAGGAGGTTTAACTTGTTAAAGCCCGATTCTTTCAGGCTCTCCAAAACCTTCTCATCGATTTCATCGCCAGCTTCCGCGTAGATTTCGCCGGTTGCACCATTCACCAATTCATCGGCGAGATAGCGACCAAACAAATCTTCGTCACGCACCAGCAATTCCTTGGTGCCATCGTCAGCGATCTTTTTGGCAAGGCGCGGCGTGATCTTCTTGCCAGCTTCAACCACGACTGCCTTGGTCTTGGCGTCAATCAAGTCAACTGTTGGCTTGATGCCCTTGTAGCGGTCAACAACGAAAGGCGTCTTCCAGCCATCCTTGGTGTGCGCATATTCCACCGAGTTATAGAACTGATGCAGGATTTCTTCACTTTTCATGCCAAGCGCATAGAGCAAAGTCGTAATCGCCAACTTGCGGCGGCGATCAATACGCGCGAACACGATATCCTTTGGATCGAACTCAAAGTCGAGCCATGAACCACGGTAAGGAATGATACGTGCTGCAAACAGCAGCTTGCCAGAAGAATGGCTCTTGCCCTTGTCGTGGTCAAAGAACACGCCGGGTGAACGGTGCATCTGGGACACAATAACGCGTTCCGTGCCATTCACCACGAAGGTGCCGTTGGACGTCATGAGCGGAATATCGCCCATATAAACATCCTGTTCCTTGATGTCCTTGACCGACTTTGCCTGGGTATCAGGATCGATTTCAAACACGATCAGGCGCAGCGTCACCTTGAAAGGTGCAGCAAACGTCATGCCGCGTTGCTGGCACTCATCAACATCAAATTTCGGCTGCTCGAACTCATAACGCACGAATTCAATAACTGCCTGACCGGAGAAATCGGTGATCGGGAATACGGATTTGAACACGGCTTGCAAGCCCTCGTTCACCCGTCCGCCAACGGGTTCCTTTACTTGAAGAAACTGATCGTAAGATTCTTTTTGAACCTCAATAAGGTTCGGCATAACAGCAACTTCGATGCCCTTACCAAATACCTTGCGGAGGCGTTTGCGACTTGCGACCGTATGTGTTTCAGCCATGTGATTTCCTTGTCAGTCTAATTTTTCCAAGCGATTAAGACGGCTTGTTTGAAGCTCTTTTTCAAGAACATCAAATAAACCGTCTGACAGACTCATATCTTACAAACTTCCCGCAGCGTTAGGCAGGTTGCCAAACGCCGCGGGCAATATTCCAATTACTTCAACTCGACCTTGGCACCAGCGGCTTCAAGCTTCTTCTTTGCAGCCTCGGCATCTGCCTTGTTGATGCCTTCCTTCACGGCCTTGGGAGCGGCTTCTACCAGATCCTTGGCTTCCTTGAGGCCAAGACCGGTAATGGCACGGACTTCCTTGATTACTTCGATCTTCTTGTCGCCAGCAGCGGTGAGCATGACCGTAAATTCGGTCTTCTCTTCAGCGGCAGCAGCGGCAGGACCAGCAGCGGCAGCAGCAGCAACTGGAGCAGCTGCGGATACGCCCCACTTTTCTTCAAGCATCTTTGAAAGTTCGGCAGCTTCCAGAACCGTAAGGCTCGAAAGGTCGTCTACGATTTTGCTGAGATCAGCCATTTTATGTTCTCTCTTCTTTAAGTCGGTTTATAACAACAATGAATAGGCAGGCCGTCAGGCAGCCTTGTCTTTGGTGGCGTAGGCGTTGATCACGCGTGCGATCTGGCTGCCAGGAGCTGCCAGGATACCTGCAATGCGGGTAGCTGGAGTCTGGATTGTGCCAATGATCTTTGCCCTCAACTGGTCGAGTGAAGGCAGTTCCGCGAGAGCCTTGACAGCAGCAGCATCCAAAACTGTCTTGCCGAGCGCACCGCCGAGGACAACGAACTTGTCGTTGATCTTGGCGAAGTCAGCGGCAACTTTTGGAGCCGATACGGGATCGTTCGCGTAAGCGATCATGGTAGGACCTACGAAGAGGCCCTTGATCCCGGTTGCGTCAGTGCCATCCAGAGCAAGCTTTGCGAGACGGTTTTTGGCAACCTTGATGGTTGCTCCCGCCAGAGACATCTTGCCGCGCAGATCATTGATCTGGTTGACGGTCAGTCCCTTGTTGTGGGCCACAACGATAACGCTGGTGCTTTTGAACACTGCGTTGAGCGTTGAGACGAGCTCTGTTTTTTCAGCTCTTTCCACTTGCTCTCTCCTTTTTGACGAAGCACGTCATTGTGCCTTGTCGTTGGACTAGCCGCTCGAACGTCACCTACATAAAGCAGGTGAGGCCCTTTGCGGCGCTCACTTGCCTGTCCCCTTACTTCGTTGCCGAAGGTCAGGTCCTTGAGGTCTAAACCGACTTGAAACACACTATATGGTGTTTCGAATTCAATTTTGACACCCATCTCATGCAGGCTTGGCGTTTAAGCGAACAATATGTTCACGCCTGCAATCTCGGACAGGTAGAACCAAAGTTATGGAAACTCTGGCTTACCTCCTGAAAACACAATGTATTTTCAGAAGGAAACTCGTTTTTAAGTAACCGATACGCTTGAAAGATCAACCTTCAAACCTGGGCCCATCGTCGAAGACAGCGATACTTTCTTGAGGAAAGTGCCCTTCGAACCGGTTGGCTTCTGCTTGTTCACGGCATCCACGAACGCGCGGATGTTGCCAGCAAGTTGCTCCTCGCTGAAGCTTGCCTTGCCAATACCAGCCTGGACGATGCCAGACTTTTCAACGCGGAACTCAACGGCACCACCCTTGGCAGCCTTGACGGCAGCAGTGATGTCCATGGTCACAGTGCCAACCTTCGGGTTTGGCATCATGCCACGGGGGCCGAGAACCTTGCCGAGACGGCCAACAAGACCCATCATGTCTGGCGTTGCGATACAACGATCGAAATCGAGGGTACCCTTACTTACGATTTCAAAAAGGTCTTCCGCGCCAACAACATCAGCACCTGCCTTCTTGGCTTCTTCAGCCTTTGCGCCCTTGGCGAACACGCCAACGCGAACCGTACGACCGGAGCCGTTTGGCAATGCGCAAACGCCGCGCACCATCTGGTCTGCATGACGTGGGTCAACACCCAGGTTCATGGAAATTTCAATGGTTTCGTCAAACTTGGCGTTGGCCTTTGACTTGATGATCTTGACTGCATCGGCAAGACCGTAGAACTTTGTACGGTCCAAACCTTCGTCATTCTTGGCAATACGCTTTGGTGCTTTGCTCATCTGCCTTACTCCACAACCTGTAGGCCCATGGAACGGGCGGAACCTGCAATTTCACGTGCTGCTGCATCAACATCTCGTGCATTCATGCCTTTAAGCTTCTGCTCGGCAATTTCACGGCACTGGGCCATGGTCACCGTTCCAGCGCTTGTCTTGCCCGGCTCTTTGGAACCGGCCGTGATCTTGGCCGCCTTCTTCAAGAAGTAAGACGCTGGTGGCGACTTCATCTCGAATGTGAAGGACTTGTCCTGGAATGCCGTAATAACGACGGGAACAGGTGACCCCTGCTCCATCTTTTGCGTGGCAGCGTTGAATGCCTTGCAGAATTCCATAATGTTCAAACCGCGCTGCCCGAGCGCAGGTCCGATAGGTGGAGACGGATTTGCTTGGCCCGCAGGCACCTGCAATTTAATATAACCAACGACTTTCTTAGCCATTTATCTTCCCTCGCCGATCATTTCCGGCAGTTTGAGGTTAGTGGTCCGGCTTATAAGGCCTCCCACCGGGTTTAGAACGAATTCAAAGGCTCAACGGAGCTTTTCAACCTGTCCATACTCGAGTTCAACAGGCGTTGGCCTGCCAAAAATAGAAACCGCGACCTTGAGACGCGATCTCTCTTCGTCAACTTCCTCAACTTGACCGTTAAAGGAAGCAAAAGGACCATCTGCAACGCGCACCTGTTCGCCGATTTCGAAGTGGATACTCGTCTTTGGCTTTTCCACACCCTCAGCCACCTGGTTGAGAATGCGGTTGGCTTCAGCGTCAGTAATCGGAATGGGCTTGGAGTCGGACCCCAAAAATCCAGTGACCTTCGGCGTGTTCTTGATCAGGTGGAATGCCTGATCCGTTAATTCCATCTTTACAAGCACATAGCCCGGAAAAAAGCGGCGTTCACTCTTGATCTTGCGACCCCGGCGAACCTCGATAATTTCTTCCGTTGGAACCAAAACCTGTTCAAAAAGCTCACCCAGACCCTTTTGAACCGATTGTTCCCTGATCGATTCGGCCACTTTCTTCTCAAAATTCGAATAGGCGTGAACGATATACCAGCGTTTTGTCATGCTTGTCCTGTAACTTCTGCGGTCTCTTTAGAGACCAAAGAGCACCTTGTCGATGCCCCATTTGAGTATGGCATCCACCGCCAAAAAGAATAGCGCTGCCGCCGTCACCATGATCAGCACCATAACCGTACTCACAATGATTTCCTTGCGGCTTGGCCAGGTAATTTTGTTCGTTTCTTCGCGAACTTCCTGGATAAACTCTACGGGACTGATTTTGGCCATCACTTATTCCTTAAATCTGGCAGGGGCAGAAGGGTTCGAACCCTCGGCCTGCGGTTTTGGAGACCGCCGCTCTACCAACTGAGCTATACCCCTATCTGGTGTTACTCCGTGATTTTTGCGACGACGCCTGCCCCGACGGTACGTCCACCTTCACGGATGGCAAAGCGCAGCTTTTCCTCCATGGCGATCGGCGTAATCAGTTCAACGTCAAACGAGATGTTATCGCCAGGCATCACCATTTCCGTC
>JANOVC010000083.1:0-3802 GCA_031417195.1 Rhodobiaceae bacterium | reverse complement strand
CACCTTGTCAAAATGCGCACCGTCAATGAATTGGAAGAAGCCGAAGGCACGTGGTCACCGCAGATCAATGTGGGAACCTCCGTGCTGATCCCAGAAAGATTTGTATCCGACCTGCAAGTGCGCCTCGGCCTCTATCGTCGCCTCGCCGACCTCCACGAACAAACCGACCTCGAAGCTTTTGGTGCTGAGTTGCATGACCGCTTTGGAAGACTACCAGACGAAGTGCAGCATCTCATCGAAGTTGTGTCCATCAAGCTCCTCTGCCGTGTGGCCAATGTGGCGAGCGTGGATGCGGGGCCAAAGGGCGTGGTCCTCGGCTTCCGCAAGGACACGTTCCCCAAGCCCACAGCCCTCGTGCAGTGGATTGGTGGGCAAGGCACCCTCGCGAAGTTACGCCCCGACATGAAACTGGTCATCCTGCGCACCTGGCGCACGCCGGAAGATCGCTTGAAAGGCACACGCCAGATCATGCAGAATCTTGTGAAGCTGGCCGCCTAGGGATGAAGCGTTCCGTAACCTCCGTTTCAGGTCTTGTGAATGCAGGCTTGGTTCACGTGAACGACGCAGAGAAACTTGATGCGGTCGCAAAAAACTTTTCAATCCGCGTGACGCCCCATGTGCTGAACCAGATGAAAACCAACGATGCAAGCGATCCCATCCACGCCCAATATGTGCCATCGCTCCATGAACTGAACAAACGCGACGATGAGCTTGCCGACCCCATTGGTGATACCACACATGAAAAAGTGAAAGGTATCACCCATCGTTACCCCGACCGGGTGCTGCTCAAACCCACCCACACCTGCCAGGTTTATTGCCGCTTCTGCTTCCGCCGCGAAAAAGTGGGTCATGCCGACGCAGCACTCGACGCCACAGAACTCAGCGCCGCCCTCGATTACATCCGCGGCAACACGAATATCTGGGAAGTTATCCTCTCCGGCGGCGATCCGCTCGTGCTGTCCGATCGCAGACTTGAATCATTGATGCAGGAACTCGGCGCAATCGACCATGTCGCCGTGGTGCGTATCCACACCCGTGTTCCACTGGTGGACCCCGGACGGATCACCGCGCAATTTACCCGTAGCCTGAAAATCCGCCCCGCTGTTTATGTTGCCCTTCATGTCAATCATGTGCGTGAATTGACACCCGAGGTGAAACAGGCCTTGGCTCTGATGGCGGACAATGGCATCCCGCTGCTCTCCCAAACCGTACTTTTAAAAGGCGTGAATGACACATTTGAGGCCCTCAGTGACCTGATGCGCGCGCTTGTGGCCGCCCGGGTCAAACCCTATTATCTTCACCATCTCGACAAGGCGCAGGGTGTAAGCCATTTTCGCGTGTCCATCGCCCAAGGCCAGCGTCTTATGCGGGAACTTCGCGGGCGTTTATCGGGCCTTTGCCAGCCCACTTATATCCTGGATATTCCCGGCGGCCATGGCAAAGTTCCCATTGGCCCCAGCTATTTAAGCGAGCCCGTTCAATCATCTTATCAACTGACGGACTACTGCGACGACATTCACGCTTATAACGACCCAACTGAGTTGTCACATGTGACCCGTATTCTTGTACCGAATGGACCTCAAAAACGTTTATAGTGCAAATGGATCTTAAGGACGTTGGTTATGTTCACTGATTTAACGGCTCTCACGCTCGCGCGGATGCAATTTGCATTCACGATGTCATTCCACATCATTTTCCCGGCCTTCTCGATTGGCCTTGCCAGTTACCTTGCTGTGCTTGAAGGCTTGTGGCTGTGGAAAAAGGAACAGGTTTATCGCGACCTCTTCAACTACTGGAAAAAGATTTTCGCCGTGGCCTTCGGCATGGGCGTCGTGTCCGGCATTGTCATGTCCTATCAGTTCGGCACAAATTGGAGTGTGTTCTCTGAGAAGGCAGGTCCGGTCATTGGGCCATTGATGGGATATGAAGTTCTTACCGCATTTTTCCTTGAGGCAGGCTTCCTTGGCGTCATGCTGTTTGGTGAAAAACGCGTAGGAGCTGGTCTCCATTATCTGGCAACCCTCATGGTCGCCCTTGGCACGCTGATTTCAGCCACATGGATTTTGGCGGTCAACAGCTGGATGCAAACACCCGCAGGCTATTCGATAAATGCCAACGGCCAGTTTGTGCCGGAGGATTGGTTAGCGATTATTTTTAATCCGTCATTCCCTTATCGTCTGACGCATATGGTTCTTGCGGCGTACCTCACCACGGCCTTCGTCGTGGGTGGCATTGGTGCGTGGCACTTGCTTAAAGACAACAAGTCCCGCGGCGCGCGCGTGATGTTCTCCATGGCCATGTGGATGGCGGTTGTGGTGGCCCCCCTGCAAATCATTGCCGGTGATTTCCACGGTGTGAACACGCTGGAGCACCAACCGGCAAAAATTGCGGCGATGGAGGGGCACTATGAAACCACACCCGGATCGCCGCTCATCCTGTTTGGTATTCCAGACGACAAAGCAGAGGTGACGCGTTATCAAGTCGCAATACCACGCTTGGGCGCACTTATTCTGACCCACAGCCTGGATGGTGAAGTGAAGGGCCTGAAATCTTTTCCCAAGGACAAGCGTCCGCCCGCCCAAATCGTTTTTTGGTCATTCCGCACGATGGTCGGCATTGGCTTCGCAATGCTCGGCGTCGGGCTTTGGAGCCTTGTCAGGCGCTTTCAAAACGGCAAGCTCTATGAGGATCGCTGGCTGCATCGCGCAAGCCTTGCCATGACGCCCGCCGGTTTCATCGCCGTGCTGGCAGGTTGGATCACGACGGAAGTGGGTCGCCAGCCCTATACGGTTTATGGCGTGCTCACTACCGCACAATCGATCTCGCCCATTGCTGCCCCAGCCGTGGGGGCGTCACTGGTGGCCTTCATCATCATTTATTTCGCTGTGTTTGGTGCGGGCGTGTTCTATCTCTTACGCCTGTTTGGCAAATCGCCGGACTATGTGCCACCCGATATTGAGCGCGGCCCCATGCGTGCGGCTGGCATCACGCCAGGCCCAGCCCTTGAAGCAGCAGAATAGGAGAGCATGATGACATTCAGTCTTCTTCCATTCATCTGGGCAGGCCTCATTGCCTTCGCCGTCTTGGCCTATGTGCTTCTCGATGGTTTTGACTTAGGCGTGGGCATTCTCTTTCCCTTTGCCAAATCCGAACACGAGCGTGACGTGATGATGAATTCCGTGGCTCCGGTGTGGGATGGCAATGAAACCTGGCTGGTGCTTGGTGGTGGTGGCTTAATGGCCGTGTTCCCCTTGGCCTATGCCACCGTGTTCCCCGCTCTCTATGCGCCACTCATGGCCATGTTGTTGGGCCTTGTGCTGCGCGGTGTTGCCTTTGAATTTCGCTGGCGCACCAAGCGCGGACAATTTCTCTGGGATTGGGCGTTCGCAAGTGGCTCCACCATTGCAGCCCTCAGTCAAGGTCTTGCCCTTGGTGCACTCGTTCAAGGCATTCCCATTGAAAATCGCGCCTATGCGGGTGGCTGGTGGGATTGGCTCACACCGTTCAGCATCTTGACAAGCATTGCCGTCGTTGCAGGCTATGCGCTTTTGGGCTCAACGTGGCTGGTGTTCAAAACAGAAGGTGATTTACAGGAAACTTCTCGCAAGCAGGCGCGGGTAACCGCAATCGCCACCATTGTTCTCATCGGCCTCGTCAGCCTGTGGACGCCGTTTCTCCACCGCGAATATTTTGACCGCTGGTTCATCTGGCCCACAATCATTTTCACTGGCGTGGTTCCGCTACTGGTCGCGGCCTGCGCGTACAGTCTCTACAAAGGCTTGCAAGGCACACGCGATTATCA
>JANOVC010000082.1:0-41681 GCA_031417195.1 Rhodobiaceae bacterium | reverse complement strand
GAATTGGCGGCGTCTATGGTGGCCGTGTATCGTGCCAGCATTGCCCATTTCCCATAGGCTGGATCATCTGTCACTTCAGGCCCGATCCAGTCCGGACATAAAAAAGTTTCGTTCTCATGTGCAAGTTCAATCTCTGCAATTGTGATGCCTGCAAGAACTCCCTCATAAACATCGACGTACCAAACATGCTTGGAATGGGGCACTAAAAACCGGACTTTGTTGCATACCTTGTCGTCACACAACGTGAGAAGCATTTCTTCAGCATCACTAAGCGGAATTTCATACTCGTATTCAGCCCGTGACAGGCCGGATGTGGGACCTTTGACCGTTATCAAACCTTTTTTTGCATCTGTTCTGACGCGTATTTTATTATTTTTTCGACCAGACAACAACCCATCCCGCAGCTGGCTGAAGCCAGTAGCCGATGCTTTCCAACTGTCATTTTTCAACAGGAATTTGCGTTCGATCTCGATGTTCATCGGCTTCGATCTTTTTTGCAACTCCCAGGGCCGCGGAGCCGATTTCTATAAACAAGTTCTGATGCAGGTTTATCGCTTGACGCGTATTTCCATCTCGGTTGCATAGTCCGGTCCATTGGCATTGAGAACGGAAACAACGCTCATTTTGGACTTCGTTGCCAATGACGCGTTCAACAGATTGGTGAACACATGAAGCCGCGTGGGATTAGATGGGTCGAGCATGTAGCTGCGACAATCTCCCTTTTTATTGATCAAATCAAACCGATACTCGTAGCCGTGCTGCGCTGAACTTTTGACCTGCACGCTTTCAACTTGTCCGGAAAATTCATTACCATTTTTGCCAGTTTTTGCTTCTTTGCCAAGCTTTGCGGGCCAAATCTTCTTTGCTTTAGGCTTTGTCTTTGGCGCTGGCTTTAAACTTAGTTCGGGGGGGGGGGGCGACTGCATCAACCAATAAGTTCCCGCCTGAAACTGCGACATCTTCCGTCATTTTTGCTCACTCCCAAATTGTTTAAGTCCGCCGAAAAAAGTGCCTTAGCTCACCGGCTGAGGCCACAAGTCGCCGGAGGAAACCATAAGAAAACGTCTTGGCGAACGTAATGCCAAGATGATTTATATAAATATTGTCTATGTCAAAACGACATAAAAACGTCATACTCGCGTAATTTAAATAAATCAACCAAAATTTGTCCTAGACAAAATAATAATCCGGATACTTACTTTTTGGTGTTTTAGAAATTTGTCATGGTGTACATATCAAGCAGGTTGAAGTATTTCACGTGATTAAAAATTTTCAACAAAAGCAATACGAGGCACCGAATTACATAGTTCACTATCTGTAAAACAACGGTGATTTTTATACGGACCAGGCATGGCGATTTCGGAAGATTTAGGTTTATTACTGAGTATCGGCGCCGTAGAGCGTGAAACCGGATTGACCAAAGATGTCTTGAGAATATGGGAGCGTCGCTACGGTTTCCCCAATCCTGTTCGTGATGCCAATGATGAGCGCTTCTATTCAGCCGATGAGGTCGAAAAACTCCGTATCATCCGTCAACTGATGGATATCGGCATGCGCCCGGGCAAGATTGTCGCAGCCTCAATGCCCGAACTTATTGCCCACTTATGCCTTGCCGGCGTTAGCGACAGCGAATCTGGAATTGCGCCCTATGATCTCGAAGCAGTTCTTGCACTCGTCGCGGCAAACAAGCCCGCCGAACTCACGACCCATCTGAGAATGGCATTGGCGCGGATGGGGATAAAGCAATTTATTACAGAATTTGCGACACCACTTTGCGTGGCAATTGGCAACGCTTGGGCAACTCGCCGCATCGCCATCAATCAGGAGCATTTTTTTACAGAGCAGTTGCAGCACCTGTTGCACCATGCCATCGGACTCATTCCGCAACAACATACGCAGCGCCCACGCATACTGCTGACCACGTTTCCTTCTGAAAAGCACCAGCTCGGCTTGCTCATGGCGCAAGCCTATTTGTCCGTCGAAGGTGTGTATTGCATTTCGTTGGGCATTGAGACTCCAGCGCGTGAGATTGTGCAGGCTGCCCGTGCATTTCACGTCGATATGGTGGGCTTGTCCTTCAGTTCCGCAATTCGGACCACGGTTGCCCGCACCATGCTTACGGAACTGCGGCAGATTCTTGTTCCGGAAATCACCCTGTGGGCTGGTGGAAACATCTGGCAGCGCAACACTTGGGAATTAGAGGGGTGCACCACATTCGCGTCATTGTCAGAAGTCCCGGCTGTGCTCGAGGCGTGGCGTGCGAGACAGTAAAGCCGTAGTGTTGTAAAAATAAACAACCCGCTGTTTGAGACGTTACCCAATCCTGAAACCCGTCACATGTTCTGGCGGCACCATCCCAACCAAGTTCCGCTCATCTGCCACAGGCGCCAAAACGTCTGTCCGCAATGGCACAACACCAGCCCAGATCGGCAACGCGTAATCATCATCATCATCACCTGGTGGACCAGTGCGCACCTTGGCGGAGGCTTCATCGAGGGAGAGGCCAAGCATTGTTGTGGCTTTCAATTCCTTTGCGGTGACAGGACGCAGGATATCCCAACGGCCGGGAAACAGTTTATCGGTGAAGGTTTTCAAACGCTGTTCCTTCTCGGCGGGATCGGTGATCACATACGCCTTGCCCATCACCATCACTGAGCGATAGTTGCAACTGTGGTTGAAGGCCGAGCGTGCCATCACCATACCGTCGATGATGCTCACAGTCACGCAGACATCGGCTTCAACGCAGCTCTCCAACATGCGGCTCGCCGATGAACCGTGCCAATAGATGTGGTCGTCCTCGCGCCACTGCAGTGTGGGCGTCACGTAAGGCGTGCCTTTGAAAACATAGCCCACATTGCAGATCGGCATCGTATCCAGAATGCCGTGCACTGTTTCGGCGTCATATTTGGCACGCTTGTTCAGGCGCTTGACGCGGGTTCTCTCGCTGGGGGCTTCACTCATCATATTCTCCGTATTGAAACACCTCTATGCGCGGGCTATGGTCTGGTTGAAAGAACCAAGAACAGCAGCAATGAACAGACCACTTTTGGCAACCTCGGTGAGCGAGATTGGCGTGGACCGCGCCGACCATGAGCCCATCCAATCGCAGATCGCGCGGCAAATCCGTGACTTTGTGTTGAGTGGCCGCTTGCGCCCACAAAGCAAACTGCCATCAACGCGGGGGCTGGCCGAGGATTTGAAAGTGGCGCGAGCAACCGTGGTGGAAGCCTATGAGCAGCTGTTGAGCGAGGGTTACATCGAAACCCGCAAAGGTTCCGGCACGCGCGTCGCGGCTGAACTTCCCGAAGCTCTGCTGAATTCATCGCCAGCACGAGTAACTGTCACCAAGCCTGCGCGTGGCCGCGTGCGTGAGCCCGCAAAGCCCTTCCGTTCCGGCCTCGTGGACTGGGAGAATTTCCCCCATGACGAGTGGGGCCGCTTGGTTGGCCGCTTCTGGCGCAATCCGTCAATTGCCATGTTGGAGCATCACGACGCGTTCGGCTGGCTGCCTTTACGCGAAGCCATCGCGCGCCACCTCTTTGAATGGCGGGGCATTTCCTGCGAGCCGTCACAGGTCATCATCACGGCAGGCGGCATGGATGCGTTTGATCTGATCAACCGCGCAGTCTTCAAGCCTGGCGATAAAATCTGGATGGAAGAACCGGGTTACCCCACGGCCAAGCGCGTGTTCTCCATGGGCGGCGTGAAAACCGTAGCGGTACCTGTGGACGGTGATGGCATGGTGGTGGTGAAGGGCAGGGAGCGGGCTGAAAACGCACGCGGCGCATTCGTCACTCCTGCCCGCCAATATCCGACGGGTGTCACAATGCCCCTGCAGCGCCGCCTTGAACTTTTGGACTGGGCCGATGAGGCAAAGGCCGTTGTGATTGAAGATGATTACGACAGCGAGTATCGTTACGTGGGCAGGCCACTTCCGGCGCTGATGAGTTTGGATCGCAAGGCACGCGTAATTTATTCCGGCAGCTTCTCCAAAGTGTTCTCGCCCATTCTACGGCTGGGTTACATTGTTGTGCCAATCGCCATGCTGGAAAAATTTCGCAGCGAACGCATGAACCACGGCGCACCACCATCCCTTTTGGCGCAACCCGCATTGTGTGAGTTCATGACGACAGGAGCTTTTGCCATCCACATCCGCCGCATGCGCAGAATTTATGCAAGCAGAAGAGCTGCGCTCATAGAGGCATTGGAAGCGGGGCAGGGCAAGCGGTTCACCATTGATGCGTCGCCATCGGGCCTAATGCTTTTGCTACGTTTTGCGCGTCGCGAAAATGATGAGGCGTTGGTGGAGAAACTCTCGGTTCATGGCATCGAGGCGCAGTCGTTGTCCAGCCACTACACCGGACGTGTGAAAGAACAGGGCCTGATGCTGAGCTTTGCAGGCTTTACGGAAAAGGAATTGCGAAGTGCGGCAGCAAAACTAATGGCGGTCCTAACTTCCCAGCGGCCGTAACTCGCGGATCAGCTTTTCCTTGATGGCTCTTGCAAAATCCTCAAAGCCATTGGCGGGTTCAATAAACGAGTCCGCACCAACGATGACATTTTCTTTGTAATAATCCGCCAGCGTTTTGTCCTCGGCCGAAATCGGCAAGCCGTTGATGGTGATGCCGGATACTTTGGCCAGATCGCGGGCGTTGGCGAGACTCACATCACTGTTGTCCTGACCGTCGCCAGACACGTCAATCACCTTGCGTTGGCCCTCAAATTCATTGCCCTCAATCAGCGCGCGTGCGTCATTGATTCCTGTCGCAATCGAGGTTTCACTGGCGCGTATCCAGCGGCGAATGAGGCCAACACGAAAGCCGAAAGCCTTGGCATCCCGCTCGTTTTCAAGCAGCGTGAAGGGAACGACCTCGCGCGTTTCCCCCGCAGCCCCCCATTGGGTGACTGCGATGGCGACGCCAAAGGGTTGCAGGTTCTTGACCGCCAGCAGCACTTCCGGGTCACGGAAAGCCGCAGCGATGCCTAGGATTTGCAGTTTAAATTCCTGCCCATTGACACTTGCCGAACAATCCAGCGCCAACACGAGTTCAATCGCGGTGAGGTCTTTTGCATGGACGGGAGAGGCCAAGAGACATAAGGCCAACACCCCGCGCGACATTACACCGCGCAAAGTTTGACACACTCGCGCCCAAATCCGGCGCAAATTGCCCTTCATGCGCAAACTTGCCTTGGAACTTTTCACAGCCACAGCCCTCACCCTTGGTGCCATCGTAGCACTATCCCACCAGGTTTTGGCCAGTGACGTAATGGTGATCGGTGCCTTCGCCCGCGCCTCGGCAGTGTCTACCGCCACCTCAGGCGTTGTGTACATGACATTGACCAACCACGGCGCAACGGCGGACAAGCTGGTGTCTATCACAACACTGGTCGCCAGCATGGCCATGCTGCATGAAAGCAAGGAAGACGGCGGAGTGGCCACTATGCTGGATATGGCAGGCCTTGATATTCCTGCAGGCAGCAGCATTGAGATGAAACCCGGCGGCATCCACATCATGCTGATGGGGCTGAAAGCTCCGCTCAAAAAGGGTGACACGCTGAAGCTTGTGTTGAGTTTTGAGCACGCGGGTAATGTCGATGTTGAGGCAAAAATTGGCGGGGTTGCTCAAACGTCTGTCGGCAACTGATTGCGCAGCGGTTTGAGAACCGCTTCTTCTTCGCGAATGCGGTAGGTCAGCACACCCAGATTGATGCAGCCAAAAACAATCGCATAGAGCCACAGGCCAAACACCATAGGCAGAATGAAAATTTCAGCAGCCACGGTCATGTAGTTGGGATGGCGAAAGAATTTGTAGGGTCCGGTTGCGTTGAGTGTTTCACCCGGGACAATAATGATGCGCGTTGTCCAGCGGCTTCCGAGAGCCGCAATGATCCAACCCCGTGCCGCCTGCAAAACAAGATAGGCAATCGCCCATGGCCACTGCACGTCATGGCCCCAAACAAGATACCAAAGACCCGCCAGCCAAATGGAGTGAAACGCAACGATGAGCGGATAATGTCCGGAACTGATTTCAACGCCGCCATTCGCAAGAAGGCGTTTGGTATTGCGCCGGGCAATAAACAGTTCTGCCAGGCGCTGCAGCGTTACGAGGGTAAGAATCGTAAGGTTTGTCCACATGGTATTATTGTAGCATGGTCAGGAAGCCAGCTGTAAAGCCCGGCCCAAGCGCCGACACAAAGCGGCGTCCGGTGAAGTCTTCCTTGAGGCCCTGCTCCAGCACAAATAACACGGTGGGCGCTGACATGTTGCCGAATTCCGACAGGATTTTCCGTTCGTTCACAAGTTGACCCTGCTCAAGCGAAAAGGCGGTTTCAAGCGCCACAATTACCTTGGCTCCGCCCGGATGGAAGGAGTAGGCCCCGATATCGTCAAAGCTCATGTTGTTGTCAGCCAGGAATCCATCGGCTGCAGGGCGTAAGTCACGTAAAGCCAGCTCCGGAATGCTGCGCGAGAA
Organism: Rhodobiaceae bacterium; assembly: GCA_031417195.1. Lineage (GTDB taxonomy): Bacteria > Pseudomonadota > Alphaproteobacteria > Rhizobiales > Aestuariivirgaceae > Aestuariivirga. Next base: position 35,208 of record JANOVC010000082.1, on the reverse strand, counting down.
AATAGCACCGAAACCTTCGGGGTCCATGCGCCACCCCATGATATCAACCGTATCCGGCCATGTATGCTCGCCCATGCATTCTATTTCCCCGTGGGAGTTGGAACCCTTTGTCGAAAAAACGGCTGCAGCAGCCCCGTCGCCAAATATTGCGGTGGCGATAATGTTGGATTTCGACATTTCATCAGCCCGGAACGTCAGCGTGCAGAGTTCTATTACCACCACCAGAATGTTTTTGCCGGGTTCAGCGGCGGCAAGCCTTGCACCCAGGGAAACCCCCGCAATGCCACCAGCACAGCCCAGGCCAAACACCGGCACGCGCCTGACATTGTCGCGGTAGCCCAACTGGCTCATCAGCCGCGCTTCCAGGGTTGGCGTGGCAATGCCCGTGGACGAGATCATCACAATCGTGTCGATTTGTTTTGCCGCAAGCCCGGCGCGCTCCAAAGCTTTGGCGGAAACCTCAGCGAATATTTTTGAACCAACCTCCAAAAACGCTTCTGAGCGCTCTGGCCACCCCTTGTCTTCGCGGAACCATTCATAGGGCTTGGCCGAATAACGCCGTTGTATGCCTGAATTTGCATAAACTGGCAGCATACGCTCAAAATCCTTGTGTCTTCCGCCAAATATCTTGCTGGCTTCAATGATGACATCTTCGGTATTCAAGATGTTTTCCGGCACGGCAGTGGCAAGGCTAAGTAATTTTGGGCGCAAAACATCGTTCCTGATTTGGTTATAATTCGTATACGTTGCTTGGATTGTTTTAGTTCCGCAATCACGGTGAAGTTACATTTCTCTTATTGCCTAAAAAGCTGGCGGCATCAACTCGGGTTTCGCGTTTTGACTGCGACCGACTTCGTTATGGGCGGCATAAAGACCAGCGGAAATGATGAGTGCCATCCCGGTGTATGACAGTAGATCTGGATATTCATTGAATATGACGGTTCCCGCAACAATCGCAAAAATGACCTCCGAATAACGAAACGGTGCTGTGGCGGACAACTCGCCCAAGCGAACGGTAAGCACAATGAGGATATAACCGAGTGTTATGGCTATGCCCGCGGCAAACAGCAGGGTGAGCTGCCATGCTTCCACGTCTTGAAAGCCTTGTGAGAGGCCATAGACAAATCCGCCGATTGATACAAATACTGCGTTTGCCAAGGCAATGATCATGAGGGGAACGGTGGCCGGTATATTTTTGGTCACCAGATAACGAACCGCAACCACAGCGACCGTTGAAAGAGCAAGCAACTCATAAACTGTAAATGTTTGCAGCGATGGCTTTACGACCAGCATCACCCCGATAAACCCTGTCACCACAGCCACGATGCGCGCTGCCCCGGCTTTTTCACCAAGAAAGACAATTGCAATGACCATGACGCAGAGTGGAACCGATTGCATGATGGCCGAAAGATTCGCGAAAGGCATATGTGTAAGGGCCGCCACGAACATGAACGACCCCATCATGTCCAGCAGGGAGCGCAGCAAAACGCTGCGCGTCAGGATCATGGGCATGGTTCTGACAATACCCTGTTGCACGCAGATGATGCAAAGCAACAGGGTCGACAAAACACCGACCAGTCCAATAACCTGACCAAGGGGTAGCGATGTGCCAATAAGCTTGAGGCACGTATCACCAGCAACGAAGCATGCTGTTGTGGCGATCATGTAGAGGCCTGCACGCAAGGTTTGATTCTTTGGGGAAAGCATGTCGCGTGTTAGCTGCTAATGATGTGCGCCGCAAAGGCCAGTATAGCCAACACCTAACGAACCGCTATAGTGCGCCGCAGGATGTCGTGTGAAACAGGAAAAAAACATGACCAGCAGTGGCCCAGCCCCCAAGACTGCAAAGTGGAGACTGCGGTTGTCTGCCGGAGTTGTTTTTGCTGTGTCCCTGTTTTTACCAAACCAGGCAAGCCGCGCTGAAGACGAGGTCGATTTGGCCCTGGTGCTCGCTGTTGACTGCTCCTTCAGTGTGGATGCCGATGAGTTTGCCTTGCAGATGCAGGGCCTTGGCGAAGCCTTCAAACGCGCCGATGTGAAAGCGGCGATCGCTCATGGCAATTTACAGCGCATTGCCGTGAGTGTGGTGGAGTGGTCAGATGCAGCAAGCCAGGCAGTTGTTCTGCCCTGGACTATTGTTGCCTCTGATCAGGACGCAGATGCCTTGGGTGAAACGTTGAAAACAACCCGGCGCACTTTGGCCCAGGGTGGCACATCCATTTCAAGCGCACTGCTGTATTCAGCCAGCGTGTTGACAACAGCACCACGCAGCACACGACGGGTCATTGATGTGTCCTCCGATGGCCGCAACAACATTGGTGTTCCCGTCAACAGCGTGCGCGACCGGCTGGTGGCAAAAGGCATAACAATCAACGCCCTCGCCATTCTCAATGAATGGCCAACCCTGAACATCTATTTCCAAAACCAGGTTGCTGGCGGCGAAGGCCATTTCGTCATCGCCGCCGATGACTATGAAGCCTATGCCGAAGCGATTTACCGGAAGCTCATCAGGGAGATTACGGGGCCGGGCGTGTCGTGATCACGGGGAGTGCCACCAGCAAAGGATCGGCAACTTGGCAAGCCCATGGAGTTCATTTGCGGTTTTGATGCCATAAATTTATGAAGCGCGATTTTCATACGGCTGAAATCCAATAAAACTTTCATCTGGCTTTCGCAAAAGCTTTGGGGTGAGAAAGCCTCACGCTTGACCCCGTCGTACCAGAGCCATATGCGTCGGCAAATGTTGATATAAGGTTCTGCCATGCACTCATTTACGCTCTCCCGTATTCCTGAAATCGTCTTTGGGGCGGGGCGCATAGCAGATGTCGCCCGCAAGGTTGAGCAATTTGCTGAAAGGAACGCCGCTGTACTTGTGGTGGCTGATCCCATGTTGACCAGCCTTGGCATCACGGGACGGGTGGTAAAAATTCTGAATGACTCAGGTTTTGATGCGCAGGTTTTTGACGGATTGAAAGGTGAGCCAAAGCTGGCTGATATTGATGCGGCTTCTGCACAGGCGCGAAAAAGTGCGGCCAAGGCCATTATTGGCTTGGGTGGTGGTTCAGCGCTAGATACGGCAAAATTGGTGGCCGCCTGCGCGGCGTCAGGCCTGTCCGCACAAAGCTATCAGCTCTGCGAAACACCATTGCCAAAAGATATCTTGCCGATCATTGCCGTTCCAACAACGGCGGGCACGGGTTCGGAAGTCACACGCGTGGCCGTGTTTGCCAATGCCGATAAAGTCAAAGTATGGGCATGGGGCGAAGAGTTGAAACCACGTGTGGCCATTCTCGATCCGGAATTGACGGTTGGCGTGCCAGCCCACATCACGGCGGCGACCGGGCTTGACGCTCTTGTGCATGCCATAGAGGCCGCCACCAACAAGCACCGCACCGACGGCAATGATCTCTACGCCCTCCAGGCTGTGACACTCATTTCGCAAAATCTGCAAAAGGCAATCGACATCCCCAGTGACCTCGCAGCACGGGGCGCGTTGTTGCTGGGCTCTTGTTACGGCGGCATCGCCATTGACAATTGCGGAACCGCCTTGGCCCATAATATTTCCCATGCGATTGCAGATCTTGCTCCCATTCCCCACGGTCGCGCCACGGGCCTTGCCATGCTGGCCACAATGCAGTGGGCAGCCCATGGAGCAGCAGAAGCCTTCGCGCGCGTGGCTTCTGCAATGAAAACAACGGATTCCGTGAAGGCCTATGCGGATTTGGTCCGCGCCTCGGGGCTTAAAATTTCATTGGAAGGCGATGGGCTTGATCTGGACAAGCCGGAGATGTTGGCCGAACGCATGGCAAGTCCCGCCAACACCCCAATGCGCAAATCCACCGCGCGCTATCCGCAAGACCACGAACTGGTGGAACTGGCGCGGATGGTTTACGCCCTGCGCTAGCTTGCTTTCATCAAGCCGGGCCGTTAAGTGCAGCCCATGAACAAAGACCTTTACAATGATGCGCGCTGGCTGATCGACGGCATTGCCCTTGGCCTGAAGGCACGTGGTGGCGAAGGCGCGCGCCAGGTATTGTCACGCCTTGCCGCGCAAAATCTGGGGGAACCCGCATTCGTTGAACCGCACCCGCAGAACCTCGGCGTCACACGCTATTTTGCCGAAACCATAGCGGAAACGCTGATGCTCGAACCCACCCTGGCCGCAGCCCTTGCAGCGCTCGATGGCCATCTCAAATGGTGCCAGTCGTCAAACAATACCGATGAAATTCTCGGCGAAGGTTTTTCGCAAAACTATGGATGGTGCGAAATTGTGGGTCCAAAAGGTTTCTTCAAAGGCAATGACTTTTTGCTCGGCCTATTAATGCTGGGGCCAAACCGCCATTACAGAGACCACTATCATCCCGCCCCCGAACTCTATTGGCCCCTCACCGGACCAGCGCGATGGAAGCAGGGCGATGGCGGCTTTGTTGAGAAATCCGCTGGCCAGATCATCTGGCACGCCCCAAATGAAATCCACGCAATCAAAACCTCAGACCGCCCGCTGCTCGCCGTGTGGAGCTGGACGCGCGACATAGATGTTGCTGCGCAGTTGGTGGAGTGGTGAACGTGCTGAAAGTTATCTTTGGGATTTGTCTTGTTGGTTATAGCGCAATTCTTATTGGTATGTTTGTCTATCAACGGAACCTTCAGTACTTTCCTTCAAACAGAAAGTTATCGCCCGACATGGTTGGCATATCAGGAGCAACCGTTGAAAAATTGACGACACCTGACGGCGAGAAAATCAATGTTTGGTATTCGCCTGCGGAAGCGGAAAATCCAACCATTCTCTATTTCCATGGCAACGGTGGGGAAATTGGAGACAGGACAGAGCGCTTGCAGTTCTATCGGGCACTCGGATGGGGTGTCACCTTTGTTTCTTATCGGGGTTACGGAGGAAGCAGCGGAACGCCGACCGAGCAGGGACTCGTCACGGATGCTAACACAGCTTATGACTGGCTGATCACCAAATCCGTGGATCCACATTCAATTGTTGTGGTCGGTGAGTCATTGGGAACGGGTGTTGCAGTTCAGCTTGCCGCGAGTAGGATAGTCGGTGCGTTGGCCCTTGAAGCACCATATTCATCGACTGCAGACGTTGCCGCGAAAGTGTATTGGTGGCTTCCGGTAAGGCTGTTGATGAAAGATCAGTTCAGGTCAGTTGAGCATATCAAGAATGTTAAAGTTCCATTGCTAATTGGTCATGGAGACGCGGATACAATCATCCCTCTGGAATTTGGAAAAAAATTATTTGAGGCTGCGAATGAGCCAAAAGAAATGGTGGTGATGCCCGGCATTGGTCACAATGACTTGTTCGTGCGCGAAACATGGGTGAGGGAAATTGCGTTCTTTGAAAGAGTTTTGAAGAAATAGAACAATTCTCCTCAATACCCCGGCGGCGGAACAAAGCTTGCGTATTCCTGTTCCAGCAATTCGGCAAAGCGCAGGGATGTGTAATCACCATACTGCCGTGTGATGATCTGTACGCCGGAGGGAAGTCCTTGCGGTGTAAGTCCCAGGGGTGCAACAGTCGAGGGCAGATAGAAACAACCGGGATAGCCCGCCCAGAACAATTGATCCGTGGTCGGAACTTGTCTGCCGTTCACGTCAATGGTGCGCTCATGCCGGTCACCCACGTGATTGTGCGGAAAGGCAGCAGAGGCGGCAGCAGGGCAGATCATCACATCCCAGTCATTGAAGAAGTCATCCCACAACAATCGCATCTGATGGCGGCGTTCATTGGTCATCAGCCAGATGCGGTGCGGCATGACATAGGCGCGGGTCATCTTGGCGTAGTAGCTGTCATCATCCCTTGCGAAGTTGGCCACAATGTTTTCATTCGCCAAAAACTCTGCCTTGGTCTGGCGGCGGCTGGTGGCCGAACGAAGAAGCGCGATAAAAATATCCATGGCTTCGCGCGTGGTAAACGCCGGACGTGCCTCGTGGGATATTTTCTTCACTTTCCGGTTGAGAAATTTTGCAAGGCTGGCGATCATGTCCTGCACGGGTTGGTCAACCTCACTCACGGGATCCGACACCATCACGGCGACACGGAAATCTTTAAACGTTTTTTGTTTGAGGTCGGGCAGTTCCAAGCTCATGCCCCGTTCCTGAATGATGCTTGTGCCAACAAGAATTTTCATCATCGCAGTCAAATCTTTTGCCGAGCGCGCCATTGGCCCTGCCACGCTGATGTCGCCCGGTTCCACATTGCTGAGCAAATGACCACCATAGGGCACGACGCCATAAGTGGGCTTATGCGCATAAACACCGCAATAATGTGCGGGATTTCGTAGGGACGCACCAATGTCCGAACCGATTTCCAGCGCCGACATGCCGGTTGCAAGGGCTACTGCCGAGCCACCCGATGAGCCTCCGGGAGAGCGTGTCACATCCCACGGATTGTTCGTGGTGCCGTAAACCTCGTTGTAACTCTGCCAATCTGCCAGCAGCAGCGGCACATTGGTTTTGCCATACATGACCGCACCCGCAGCGGTGAGCCGCGTGATGGCCATGGCATCTCTCTCGGCAATATTGTCATGCAGGTGGGGCGAACCCCACGTGGACGGCGTGCCTTTCCAGTCAAATGATTCCTTCGCTGTCATCGGAACGCCGTCGAAGGCACCAAGTAGCGTGCCTTTTTTCAGGCGCTTGTCTGACGCCGTGGCTGCGCGCTTTGCCCGGTCGATGTCGGTGACAACAACGGCATTAACGCTATCATTATGCAGTACATATTGATCGAGACACGCATTGAGAAGCTCGCGCGCAGAAATTTTGCGGGTGCGCAGCAGCCGGGCCATCTCGAGCGCGGAGCGGTAGTGCAGGGCAGTCATGTGGTCTCCTCATTGTCGCATGACTGTCATGATACGCAAAGAATTGCGCAAGTACAGCGCCGCCGTGTATGGGGGCCCATGGAAAAGCACGGCGTTCTCAAAGGCTATATTTATGCAGGCGCAGGAGCTGCGTTGTTTTCCACCAAGGCCATCTTCATCAAACTCGCCTACCGCGAAGAAGTGAACGCCGCACTCATGCTGGCGCTGCGGATGGTCACGGCCCTGCCGTTTTTTCTCGCCGCCGGTGTTTACGCCTATTATGTAATGCGTAGGCGTGGTGTTGCCCCTCCGAGCCAGAGCTTGATTATCAAAGCCTTGCTCACCGGCTTCGTGGGCTATTATCTGTCGGCGCTTCTGGATTTTGAAGGCCTGGTTTACATTTCAGCGCAATTGGAACGGCTGGTGCTGTTCACCTATCCGATGTTTGTCATGTTCCTGGGGTGGATGTTTTTCGGCGCAAGGCTCACCTGGTGGGGCATTCTCGCCGCTGCGATCACCTACGCCGGATTGGTGATTGTTTTCATCAATGATTTGCCCGCAGGCGGCACGGCGACGGTGATTGGTACAGCACTGGTTCTGGGCTGCGCGTTGACGTTTGCGATCTATCAATTGCTTGCCAAGAAATACATCACCATCATGGGCAGCACATTGTTTACCGCCCTTGCCATGTCAGCCTCGGCCTTCGCCTGCATCGCGCATTACATGGTGGTGAGCCAGAGCATTGATTTTTCCGCATCGCCAAAATTCTTGGGGCTGGCCGCGGGCTGCGGGTTTTTTGCAACTGTGTTGCCATCGTTTCTCGTGAACGCGGCCCTGTCGCGCATCTCGCCCATTTCCACATCAATGGTTGCAACCATCTCGCCGCTGATCACGATTTCGCTGGCGGTATGGATTTTGGGCGAAGCCTTCACCATGAGTGACGCCGTGGGTTCCCTCATGGTGATCGCCGGCGTTGCCATTTACGCCACAACTGACCGGAGGCCGATTGGCCCGCCTGCGGCATCCCCGCTGGTGGCCGAAGGCAGCGGTTAGCAAAATCTCAGCTCACGTTATCGGGCAAGCCTTCCTTGCGCTTGGCCATGAAGGCCTGCAACTGCTCGTCAAGACCCGCATCAAGGGCTGGCGCTTCATAGTCCGCCAGCATCTTTTTCCACGTGGCATTGGCGCGAACGCTTTGGTCCTTCTCGCCATCATCACGCCATTGCTCATAGGAATTGTTGTCGGTGATGCCTGAGCGCCAGAATGCGTTTTCAAAATTCACGCGGGTGTGGGCGCAGCCCAGGAAATGTGAGCCGGGGCCAACTTCGCGGATGGCATCCAGTGCCTGACCATTTTCCGAGAAATCCACACCTTCGGCAAAGCGCTGGAACAGGGTAAGCTGGTCCGCGTCGATAATGAATTTTTCATAGGAACTCACAAGACCGCCTTCCAGCCAACCCGCAGAGTGAAGCGCGAAGTTCACGCCACCAAGAATCGTGGGCCACAAGGTATTGGCGGTTTCATGGGCGGCCTGCGCATCCGGTAGCTTGGAACCGCAGAGACCACCGCCGGAGCGGAACGGAACACCCATACGCCGCGCCAGCTGGGCCGCACCGAACAAAACGTGCGCTGGTTCCGGCGTACCGAATGTTGGCGCACCCGATTGCATGGACATGGACGATGCAAACGTGCCGAACACGACAGGCGCACCGGGGCGGCATAACTGGGTGAGTGCGATACCAACGGAGGCTTCCGCCAAAATCTGCGTGAGCGTGCCAACGGCTGTGACCGCTGACATGGCACCCGCGAGGATGAATGGCGAAATCACAGTGGCCTGATTGGCGCGGGCATACACTTTCAACGCTCCCACCATCGTGCCGTCAAACACCATGGGCGAATTGGCATTGATCAGATTGATCAGCACGCAGTTCTGGTCAACGAATTCCTTGCCGAACACCATTTCCGCCATCGCCACGGAATCCTCGGCGCGCTCCGGTGCCGTCACCGAGCCCATGAACGGTTTGTCGGAATAGCGGATGTGGGAATAGATCATGTCCAAATGGCGCTTGGCCACGGGAATATCGACGGGCTCGCATACCGTGCCACCGGAATGGTGCAGGCTGGGCGACATATAGGCGAGCTTCACGAAATTGCGGAAGTCCTCAATGGTGGCATAGCGTCTTCCATTGTCGATATCGCGCACGAAGGGAGGGCCATAGACCGGCGCGAACACCGTGTTCTTGCCACCGATGACGACATTGTTGGTGGGGTTGCGGGCATATTGCGTGAATTCGGCAGGCGCCGTGCTGCACAACTTGCGCACGAGGCCCTTGGGAAAGCGCACACGCTCACCCTGAACATCAGCGCCCGCATCTTTCCACATGGCCAGGCTCTCGGCATCATCACGGAAATCAATACCAATTTCCTCGAGAATGGTTTCGGCATTGTTTTCGATGATTTCCAGTTGTTCATCGGAAAACGGCTCGTAAAGCTTGATTTTGCTGCGGATGTAGCCCGAGGGCGGGATGACCTGATTGACACGCGACGCCCGTCGGGCATCGGCCCCACCAGCATTGCGGGAGCGGCGGCCAGAGGAAAAGGGAGTGGAAGCGGGCTGTAAATCGGTCATCATGCGGCCTGTTGAGAAAGTTTCACCTAAGAACAGGTTTAGGCGCAAGCCATCATAAAAGCGGGCGGATAAACGTCAGCCGATAGCGCGGAAACGACGCGAAATTTTCCAATATAAGAAAATAGTCCTTGACACCGTACGGTCGATTGCCTATGTTCGGGTATATCCGGAAATTGAGATACTGCCTGTGAGCGCAAGGCCCCTTGAAACGGGGGCATCGCTGAAATCCGATGGACCGTTGATGCAACGGTCACGGTAAAACATGGGCGGGGGTTAGTTACGCGGATTTTAACGGTTTGCGGGTCTTGTGTAGAGAACTTCCAAAAATAGATGAGGTTTATTATATTTAGTCCTATTAAATGCACTGTCACCGTAATTAAGATTGTTCAGCTTTCAGTGGAGGTCGCATGACAAGAATTTGCTGGATCGCAGACACAAAACTTTATCCTTATGTGCCGATTAAACTCGTGGAAGTATCAGACAACATTCGTATGAAATTTGATGATGATTGATTGGTTAGCACTATTCCTCATCTTATTGGCACTGGCGAGCCGTTGCAAGAATTCACCTGGCGAGTGAATGTAAAGAGCCGTAGAAAAAATATCCCTGATTTTATTGGGTTGCGAGTATACGGGATCGCCAGCGAAAAAGCGAAAGCGGTGATTGAAGCACTCGAGCCCAGTGTTCATGAGTTTTTTGAAATTGGCATGACGCTGCAGTCTGGGGAGCCCACTCCCAAGCAATACTACATTATGAACATTTGCCAACTGGTTGAAGCTGTGGACTGCAAAGCATCCCAAATGGAACTCACGCAAAGTCAGTATGGTGGAGAATACTATTCGCTCAATACGACCACTGAGTTCAACACGATCAATATGATTGTTGATGTCATCGTGGATTTGGCCAAGGTCGAAGGCAAGCACCTGTGGCGGGACCGATGGAACAGAGGGTGCATTTTTGTTTCAAACGAGTTCAGGGAGGCAATGGAGCGGGCTGGTGTAAGTGACCTCGATTATCGGCCCCGCGTCATTGCCAAACCCCTGAATACAACTCAAGTCTGACATTCCTGGTAGAATAAAGGACGCTTCCCTTTAGTTTTACTGTTTTGCAGTTGCTGAGATGTCAAGAGCAGCCAACTGGTTGAGGTTTCAATCGCCCTTTTGCTTCCTATATCCTCCACCGCTTCAAACCCAGATGAGTTTCGAACCCCTCAAAGTCCCGATCAGCATGGAGCAGGGGAATATCATTCCTGATGCACCATGTTGCAATGAGCAGATCAATTGTGCCTCTGATGGTGATGCCTTTCGCGCGAAGAAACCTGTAGTGCTTGGCGGCCTGCAGGGCATTTTCCTTTCCGCCCATGTCGATCACCTGAAAATTGTCGAATTCCTGGGCAATGGCCTTGGCAATTTTCTCGGAAGCGATGCCACGCAAGACTTCGACCATCACCAGATCGGGAACAAGCACAGTGTGATTTTCCAGTGCCTCTGAAAGCGCCTGCTTCATCCCAGATGGCTCAGTAAGGTAAAATCCAATCCATGCGCTGCTGTCGGCGACGAGCGTCAGTCCTTCCGCCATGCGTCAATGTCCCAATCGCCCTCAACTTTGCCGATGAATTTCAACATACCAAGCTGCTTTTTCCGGCGGACGACGTCTTGAAGGGCAATGACGACGGCTTCCTTCTTGGTCTTTGCTTTCGTGGCCTTCATGGCTGCCGCCATCAGTTTGTCGTCAATATCAATATTCGTTCGCATGGCAAACCTCGTGTGTATGAATGATTGAAACTATACACATGAGTTGGATGCCCGTCAATTTTGAAGAAAGCGCGGTCCCACAGCCTAAACCCCCACCCGTAATTCCTCCAGCCCATGGAAATGAAACACATCCTTATACTTCGGCGTCCCCGCCAACCGCATTTTCGGTAGCCTTCTGAACAACGTCTGGAACGCGATCAGCATTTCCAGTCTTGCCAGGGGTGCGCCGATGCAGAAGTGAATGCCTGCGCCAAAACTCACATGGGGGTTGGGGGTTCGGCTGGTGATGAACTGATCGGGCGCGTCAAACCGTGTGGGGTCGCGGTTGGCGGCACCCAGCATGAGACCGACTTCTTCGCCTTTCTTGAGTTTGATTCCAGCATATTCCATGTCTTCCAGTGCATAGCGGGTGAACATATGCAGCGGCGCATCGTAGCGCATGATTTCTTCGATCATGCTTTCGTTGATCGGTTCCGTGATACCCAGTTCGAGCAGCGCTTTGACGCCGTTGCCGATGGTGTGGACGGTGGCTTCGTGGCCCGCATTGAGGATGAGGATTGCGGTGGTCACAAGCTCGTCCTCTGAAAGTTTTTGCCCCTCGCTTTCGGCACGCACCAATTCTGACAGGAGATCACCCTGCGGATTTCGGCGGCGCTCGGCGATGAGTCCTCGCATGTAATCGCTGAATGCGATGGTGGCTTTGACGGCGGCATCCTCAACGGTCGCATCACGCCTGGCCATATACATGGACACCATGTCATGGGACCATTTCAGAAACTGATCCGCCATGTCCGTTGGTACGCCGAGCAATTCGCAGATGACGATGACGGGAATGGGCGTGGCGTAGGCGGCCAACAAATCAACTTCACCTTGCGACTGAAATCCATCAATCAAGTGATTGGAAAGACTCTCGATTTTGGGACGCAGGCGTTCCACTTGGCGCGACAGGAAGGCGCGGCTGATGAGACCGCGCAGCCGTGTGTGAACAGGTGGTTCCAATTCCAGCAGGGAGTGTTTTTCAAAATCATAAAACGGTTTGAGACGCGTCGGAACCTCGGCAAGGCCCAACTCTTCGCGCGTGGCCACATGCAGGATTTGCCGTCCGAAACGACGGTCGCGCAGCAGGGCGTTCACGTCCTCATGGCGCGTAAAACACCAATGGCCATATTGCTGCCATTTGAATACGGGAACGCTTTGACGCAGAACGTGATAGGCGGGGTAGGGGTTTTCATAGAACTGCGCATCACGCGGGTCTAGGTCTACGCTTCGGGCATTGGAATCGATCTTCATGGCTACTAGTCTAGCGAAAATGAAAATATATATCAGCGTGGATATTGAAGGCGTGGCAGGCATCACCCACTGGGACGAGGCCGAGAAGAACCATGCGGACTGGACCGAATTCCGCGAGATCATGACGCTGGAAACCATCGCTGCAATCGACGGTGCGCGCGCCGCCGGTGCCACGGAAATCTGGGTGAAAGACGCCCATGACAGCGGACGAAACCTCGTGACCTCCATGCTGCCAGCGGACGTGACGCTGATACGTGAATGGTCGGGCCATCCCTACAGCATGATCCAGGAACTGGATGAAAGCTTCGCGGGCCTTGTGATGATTGGCTATCACGCAGGCGTGGGCTCGGAGGGCAACAGCCTGTCCCATACCATGAACACCAGAACCCACATGATCACCCTGAACGGCACGCCCGCCTCGGAGTTTCGGCTAGTGTCCTTGGCCGCAGCCAGCCTCGGCGTTCCCACCGTGTTCGTGAGCGGCGACAAGGCTCTGATGGACGAGGTGGCGCAAGCCAATTCCCGTATCGGCCGCTTGGTCGTCAAGGAGGGAAAGGGCCAATCCACCATTTCGATGACACCGGCGGCGTCGCAGATCGCCATTCGGGCCGGTGTTGAAAAATCACTGCGCGGCACGTTGAAAGACTGCCTGCTGGATGTGCCCAAGGCGTTTACCATGGATGTCACCTATGTGAGCCCAACACTTGCCTATGAAAAAAGTTTCTATCCCGGCTGCCAGCATGTGGGCAACCGCACCAACCGCATTGAAACCCAAAGCATCTTCGACGTGATGCGCGCGCTACGGTTCATCAAATGATGAACGCAATCGGCAAACCAAGGCATATATTTTACGTGTGAACTGTGACCCACGTCACATTCGGCATTTTTTCAGGATGTTAAGTTTATTTAAATGACGAGCGAACATACCTCCCAAAAAGAATTCATTTTTCTTGTAGCATTGCTGACGGCCATGGTGGCCATGTCGATTGACACCATGCTGCCCGCAATCGGCTCGATGGCGGCTGAATTTGGTGTCAATGATCCCAACAAGCGGCAATATATCATCACCATATTCTTCGGCGGCATGACCATCGGCACCCTTCTCAGCGGGCCGATTTCAGACAGTACCGGAAGAAAGCCTGCAATTTTTGCAGGCCTTTTGATTTATCTGGCAGGCTCGGCCCTGTGCCTGTTTTCCACCAGCTTCGAAATGCTGCTGGCGGGGCGATTTATTCAGGGTTTTGGCGCGGCATCTCCACGCATCGTGTCCATGGCCATGGTGCGCGACGGGCAGGGCGGTGCCGCGATGGCGCGCATCATGTCCTTCGTCATGTCCGTGTTCATGCTGGTGCCGATCATGGCCCCGTCCATCGGGCAGCTCGTTCTCAACGTGGCTGACTGGCGCATGATTTTCGTAGGGTTGGCCGCAATGGCCGTGATCGGGGCGATATTTCTCGAATTGCGGCAGGAAGAAACCTTGCCGCGCGAGAAGCGTGTCAGGTTTTCAGCGATCAACCTCTATCACTCCGCCAAGGAGTTTTTCCGCTACCCCGCTGCCTGGGGCTACACGGTGTCCGTGGGCTTCGTTTTCGCGGCTTTCATAACCTATCTCGGAACATCGCAACAGATTTTTGCCGAACAATATGTACAGGGAAAACTCTTTGCCGTGTGGTTTGGCGTGTTCGCGGTGGCCATTGCCTGCGCCATGATTTTCAATGGCCGCATGGTCATGGTGCATGGCATGCGTAAACTGTCAAAATTTGCGGTGCGGAGCTGCTTCGTGATTTCCGCCGTTTTTGCAGCCGTGGCGCTCGCATATGCGGGGCATCCACCCCTGTGGGCGCTTGGCCTGTATCTGTTCTGCACATTCTTCTGCTGCGGCATTTTGTTTGGCAACTACAACGCCATGGCACTGGAACCCGTGGGCCATATCGCAGGCATGGCCGCAGCCATTTCCGGCACCGTGTCCTCGCTCGTGGCAATTGTTGTGGGCGGCTGGATCGGCCAGCAATATGACGGCACGGTAATGCCGCTGGTCTATGGCTTTCTCGCCATGAGCGCGCTGGCGTTCCTCACCAGCGAATATGCCGAATATGCAAAGTCCAGAGGCTTAAAAAACCCGCGACTTGTCGATTGAGTGGATTTTCCGATAAAAGGATTTGTATTCAAACGGTGATACGTATCGTGCGCCGGTTTTTGTTAAGCAAGCCGCACCAATACAACCACCACCGCCAATAATTGCAGCATATTGAGCGCCACAGACAAGGCGTGCATCCGGTCGAAACGCTTTTTTGCGCCCGTGTCGCGCGCGGTGTTGATCATGGGCATCAGGATTTGCCGCGCAACCAAAGCTGTAATGGCCGTTGCCGCCATCATGTATGTATTCATATGGTCGCGTGGCCATAAAGCCAGCGCTGCGGCAGTCGCGGTTGCGATTACAAACAAATAATAATGCGGAAATGCACGGCGCAGCACCTTGCCAGCGACTTCAGCGGGCAACGTCGAAAAAACCAAAGGGGCAAAACCAAAGGAATACAGCGTCATACCTCCGAACAAAAGAGATGTGGCTAAAAGAGCTGTGATATTCATGATCATGGTTCCGGTTTATCGTTGATTTGTGTCATGTTCCGCCAGCCTTTCGAAACCCTGTGAAATCGTGGCCAGACATATGGAACGTGCCTTTTGTAAGCCGCAAACCGTTCCCCATAGAGCGCCATGAACCGGCGCTCTTTCAGCTTTGGTGCCAGCAAACAATAGGCCGTATAGCTCATGGCCAAGGCCAGTTGGTCCGGCGTCCACACGGGTACGGTCCAAAGCGTGAGCGCAAAAGCCACGTAAATGGGCTGGCGAATGAGACGAAACAGCCCGCCTTGCGGCATGTCTGGAAAAACTGGTTTCAGCTTCTGCAGAAGCGATAGCCATCCCAATCCACCTGATTGAACTTCAAGGCCGGCATCAAAGCTTGCTTTGCCAAGAAGGAACCATGCTGTCGCATAGCATACACAAATCGACCAGAACGCCCACCCCTCGGCGCGCCACAAGATGATGCCGGAGGGTGTCCATAAAACAAACAGCGCCAGCAACTGCACCGATGCAATGATGGCGTAAGTCGTGGTTGATAGAGTGGCGCCGTTGTGGCCGGGAATTATTTTCACGAGCCATCGTCGACCACGTGCAGATAGCAGTAGGGAATGGCCAAGCGGAAATTGTGCCAGCAAAGCCGCGTTTGCAAAACCTGCCCATGGCCATGCAACCGACCCTTGGCCAAGACTTAAACCAAAAAACATGGCACCAATCATTGCCATGACAGCCACTGCAAAAATGGTGTGACACACAACACCCATAGCCAGCGCCAATATGATGCGCCCGCGACCCGGTGGCGGTGATAGAGCCCCTTTAAGCAGACCATATAACCGACTAAAATGGTGTGTGTTCGAAATATCAGGCATATGGCATTCGCGTAAACTTCGCAGCCTGCAAGAGCCAGATGGCATAGCCGCGCATGACATCAGAGCAAGGCCTGTGTCGTTCTGGCTCCAGTCCATGCGACTTTTGCCATGACGGACGACGCGCAAATTCAGTTTTCTTTTGCCCATGAGCCTCAATCAGCGCGGGCCAAGCTGATAAAACGGTGGCGGCTGCTCACCGATGTTATTCTGCCTGGCGTGGCAAAGCAAAACCGCTGGCCCATTTCTCAGAACCATTGCTTTATGCGCGTCTGTCTCGATAAAAGCCTGGGCATTCCGTGGCATGAGGTGGTGAAGCGACCAGCGCTGCGCCACATGACAGATGATCAATTGCGAGAAACCATTGCGGTCGCTGAGCGGATTTTGGAAACGCCATCCCTGCTTTTTGAATTGAATAACCACAGTATTAAACAGCGCAAGATACTGCGGGATCAATCCTGAACGAGCGCAGCCCGCTGCTTGCGCTCATCTGATGTCGCTGCGTCAGCGTAACCCGTTGATAAATGCCACTGCAATGTCGAATTCACCACAATGAACATCGTGCGCGATCATAAGGTCACAGTCTGGTTTGATGGAAGCTGCCCGCTATGCACGCGCGAAATTTCCTTTATGCGCAAGCTTGATCGAAACGGAGCCATCACGTTTATTGATGTCATCTCAAACACGGGGGATTGCCCGGTAGACCGGGCAACGCTTCTCGCTCGCTTTCACGCCGAAGAAGATGGTCAAATGCGAACGGGTGCTGCTGCTTTTGCGGCCATGTGGCGCGCGATACCCCTTCTGCGCCCCATTGGTCTTGCCGCCCGTCACACATGGGTGCTGGCCGGACTGGAGTGGGGCTACATTTTATTTTTGCGCCACAGGCCAAAACTTCAGCGTCTTGTGGCTTGGCTTGAAAGGAAATGATCTGATGCACCCCATTCCCGATCCGGTAAACGCAAACCAGGAAAGTGTGTGGAACTTTCCGCGCCCGGCTGTAGCAGAGCCCACGTCGGCACATCTCAAAATCGTCCATCGCGGTGTCACGATCGCCGAAACGCGGCGCGGTGTCCGCACGCTCGAAACCAGCCATCCACCGAGCTATTATTTTCCACGTGATGATGTCGCTATGGCTCTGCTTTCTGCTTCGCAGAACCGCTCTCTGTGCGAATGGAAGGGCGACGCTGCCTATTTTGATATTTCAGTGAAAGGCGAGGTGCTGCGCGATATTGCTTGGGGTTATCCACGCCCGACTGAACCTTTCCTGATATTGCGTGACCACATTGCCTTTTATGCAGCACCGTTTCAGGACTGTTACGTTGATGGCGAAAAAGCAGTGCCGCAACCCGGTGGGTTTTATGGCGGCTGGATCACCTCAAAGCTCGCAGGCCCCTTCAAGGGTATTCCCGGCAGCAGGTTTTGGTAGTGTGATTAGAAACCGGCTGCTTTAATTAAAGCCGGGACATGTTTGCGTCTCAGGCCATGACACTCGCTTTATGGGACCCCTTAATTCATCACCATCCAATATACCGAGTAGACTCAACTCGCACCCCGTCGATAAATTTTAACGCATCGTTTCTTTAAATCTACGGATGCGGTGTGATTGCGATGACCGTAATCACATTTTTACCGGGACCATAGAACCAAAAGATGCGGTATGCGCTTGGTGTTTGGTTTTCAGCGTAGGCTTCGAAGATGTCTTCACCATTTGGTCCGGATATGGACGTGAATTTGTGTGTGTTAAGACCAGGATGACGTGGGTTGCTCTCCAAATAGGCCAGCGCTTTCCTGACAGCCTTAAGTCGCTTGGCAAGCGCCCGATTTTGTTCCAGCTCATCCAGAACGGCACTGGCCTGAATGGTAAATTTCAGGTCAAATGACTCAGTCGTCGAGAAACTTGCTAAATTTGCCGCGACTTGATGTTTTACCCTCTTTTGCTTCTTTCAAGCCCTTTTCAACCATTGTGAGGGCCTTGTTGTTTTTATGGAGCCAAGCCTCGCGGGCAGGAACTTCCTTATAGGGTTCCAGAATGAGCCTGCCATCTTTCTCCTCATGGATGTGATAACTGCTCACGCCCTTTGCATAAGCGCCAAGCGTAATGCGCCCTTTGGAATCGGGTCGTACGGTCTGGGGTGTGGCCATGGTGATCTCCTGTTGTTCAGAATATAGCCAAATGTGGGATTTGAGACAAGTGGGCAAAAACTGATATCCCACTTTTGATCTTGGTGTTTCTCACCCTGCGAATACATCAACCGCCAAATCCAAAGGGGTGAAAAATCCACGACTTGTCGATTGACCTCAATTTCTGGTAACTGAATTCGTGTTCAAACCGTATTCCGCATTCGCCCTCGCGCGCCACGCATTTCAGCCCGACAAGCCTTGGCCAAGGGCGTGGGCGGCGGCGACACCCAAATCATCCTATGACGCCATCATTATCGGTGGTGGCGGACATGGACTGGCCACCGCTTATTACCTCGCCAAGAATCATGGCCTCAGCAATGTGGCCGTGGTCGAGAAAGCCTATATTGGCTCCGGCAATGTGGGGCGCAATACAACGCTCATCCGCTCCAATTACATGATTGACGGCAACACGGATTTTTTTGAGCATTCATTGAAACTCTGGGAAGGCCTCAGCCACGAGCTCAATTTCAACTGCATGGTTTCGCAACGCGGGCAGGTCATCCTTGCGGTCAGCCCAACGCAGATGGATGTGTTCGCGCGCAAGGGAAACATCATGCGGCTGAATGGTATCGACGCTGAATTGCTGGACCGCGGCGAGGTGATGAAGCTGCTGCCCTATCTCGATTTTTCCAGCAACGCGCGCTGGCCAATCTATGGGGGCATTTTGCAAGGCCGGGCTGGCACCGTGCGCCACGATGCGGTGGCCTGGGGCTATGCCAGGGCTGCCAATGCGCTTGGTGTCGACATCATTGAAAACTGTGAAGTGTCTGGTTTTGTTTGGGATGGGGACGCCATTGTGGGCGTTGAGACATCGCGCGGAAAAATTCTCGGCGGAAAAATTGCCATGGCTGTGGCCGGACATTCCTCCCACGTGGCAAAAATGGCTGGGCTGCGGTTGCCGATTGAAAGCCACGTGTTGCAGGCCTTCGTGACCGAACCTGTAAAGCCTATGGTGGACCATGTGGTGTCCTGGGGTGCTGAACTTTTCTACCTCTCGCAAAGTGACAAGGGCGGCATGGTGTTCGGCGGCCATATCGATGGTTTCAACACCTATACGCAGCGTGGTCAGTTCCCGCGCATTCAAACCGTAGCGGAATGTGCGGTGTCGCTGCTGCCCTTCATGTCAAAACTGCGCCTGTTGCGGCACTGGGGCGGCATCATGGACATGACGCCCGATGGCAGCCCGTTCATTTGTAAAACTTCGGTAAAGAACCTCTATTTCAATGGCGGCTGGTGTTACCAAGGCTTCAAGGCAACGCCCGCATCGGGCTGGACCTACGCGCATACGATTGCCCATGGTGAAGCGCACAAGCTGAACAGCGCCTTCACGCTTGACCGCTTTGAGAGAGGTGGCGAGCTTGATGAGTATGGCCTTGGCAATTGGAACTACAAGCAATGAGAATTCCATGCCCCCATTGCGGTGACCGCGACGTGAGCGAATTCCGCTACGGTAGCGACGCCACCAAACAACGCCCCAAGCATGGCGAGGGTGATCTCAAGACGTGGCATGATTATTACTTCCTCTTCGATAATCCCAAGGGAGAGCACACGGAATATTTGCAGCATGTTCTGGGCTGCCGCCAATGGTTCAAGCTCAAGCGCAACACCGCCACCAATGTGATCGGGGGTGCGGAGTGAGCACCTTCCGCAGACTCCAAAAAGGTGGTCGCATTGACCGCACCAAACCATTGCTCTTTACCTATCAGGGCCAGAGCATGACGGGCTATGCGGGCGACACACTTGCCTCCGCTTTGCTGGCCAATGGCAAAACGCTGATTGGCCGCAGCTTCAAGTATCACCGGCCGCGCGGCATTGTCTCGGCTGGCGTTGAGGAACCCAACGCACTGTTCACGCTTGGGCGAAACGAACCCAATATTCCTGGCACCACCGTGGAGCTTGAAGCAGGGCTCATGGCCAGCACGCAGAACGCCTGGCCATCGGTGAACTTTGACATGATGGCGGTGAACTCCATCGCGGCACCTTTCTTCCAATCCGGTTTTTACTACAAGACCTTCATGGGGCCGTTCAAAAAATCCTGGATGTTCTATGAGCCCTTCATTCGCCGCGCCGCGGGCTTGGGCAAAGGTTCGTTTGAGTGCGATGCCTCACGCTACGACACACGCCATGAATTCTGCGATGTATTGGTGATTGGCTCCGGCCCCCACGGCCTTGCCGAAGCCGTTACTGCTGGTCGCGACGGCAAGCGCGTCATGCTGGTGGAGCAAGATAGCGAGCTTGGCGGCTCGCTTCTGTCCGAGTCAGATTCAGCACTTTTGGCATGGCGGGACACGCAAGTTAATGAATTGTTAAGCTTTCCAGCCACGAAAATCCGCACACGGACAACGGCGCAGGGGCTTTATGATGACAATCTCGTGGTGCTGCTCGAATGCCATGCGGACCACGATGCAGGCGCTGGCAAACCCCGCCAGACCCTGATTTCACTCCGCGCCAAGGAAATTGTTTTTGCCACTGGCGCCATTGAGCGGCCTTTGGTGTTTTCCAACAATGACCGTCCCGGCGTGATGCTGGCCTCTGCCGTTCGCACTTATTTGAACCGTTATGGCCTTGTGCCATTGAAACGCGCAGTTGTGGCCACCAACAATGACAGCGCCTATGCCACAGCCTTTGAACTGGCAGCTGCAGGCGTGGCCGTCACCATTGCCGATCACCGCCGCGAAATTCCGGTGGACCTGTTGTCCCGCGCGGCCATGCTGGGGCTCGGTGTTTTCCCCGGCACCGGCATTGCCGATGTGGAGGGCAAGAAACAGGTAAAGCGCGTGCAACTTGCAGGCGCCCATTCGGCAACGATTGACTGCGATGTGGTGGCGATCTCTGGCGGCTGGTCACCCGTGGTGCACCTCACCTCCCATGGCGGCATCAAGCCTGTGTACGACGCGAAGATCGCAGCGTTTGTGCCGGGAGGTTTTGCGGCCACCCATTCCGGCGTGGGCGCTGTGATGGGTAATTTTGATTACCCAGTTGAGCTTGGCCTCAAGAAGCGCAAATACAATATTCTGCCCGTGTGGAAACCCGTGGCCAAGGGCAGCGGCAAGGCCTTTGTGGATTTCCAGTCCGATGTCACGACCAAGGACATCACCTCCGCCCACCAGGAAGGCTATGTCAGCGTTGAGCATTTGAAACGCTACACCACGCTTGGCATGGGCACGGATCAGGGCAAGACATCCAACATCAATGCACTGGCCATGATGGCGGGCCTTCGCGATGTGCCAATTGAAAACGCAGGCACCACAACATTTCGCCCACCCTATACGGGGCTTGCCGTGGGAGCCATTGCCGGCCGCACCATTGGCAAGCACTTCCGTCCGCGCAGGCTTTCACCACTGCATGATGTGAATATGAAGCATGGGGCCACGTTCATTGAGGCTGGCTTATGGATGCGCGCGCATTACTACAGGTGGGCTGGCAACACGCCGGAAACCGCTTACATCAAGGAAATGGAACTGGTGCGCAAAGGCGTGGGAATCGCTGATGTGTCATCGCTTGGCAAGATCGATGTGCAGGGACCGGATGCTGCGGAATTTTTGAACCGCGTCTATGTCAATGGCTTTGCCAAACTGCCTGTGGGCAAAGCGCGTTATGGCGTGATGCTGAATGATGATGGCGTGGTGCTGGACGATGGCACGACGACGCGCATTTCCGATGATCAATATTACATGACAACAACCACGGCGCAGGCCGGCGAGGTGATGTCATGGCTTGAATACTTGCTTCAAATGCACTGGACAGATTTGGATGTGCATGTGACATCGCTCACCGATGAGTGGGCGGGCATGGCCGTGTCCGGTCCCAAATCCCGCGAGGCGCTGCAGCTTGCCTTTCCGGGTTCGGATATTTCCAACGAAAATCTGCCCTATATGGGATGCCTTGATATTCATTTGGACGGCGTGCGCATACGCTTGCTGCGCCTCTCCTTCTCCGGCGAACTGGCCTATGAAGTGCATGTGCCAGCCGATTATGCCGGTGACGTGTGGGAGCACATTATAAAGGCGGCAGAACCGCTCGGTATCAAGCCCTATGGCCTGGAAGCGCTGGCCTCCCTCCGTATTGAAAAGGGCCACGTGGCAGGTCTCGAACTCGATCACCGCAACACGTTGGATGATCTCGGTCTTGGCAAAATGGCAGGTAAGGAAAAAGCCTATGTCGGCAAAGAGCTGCGCATGCGCGAAAACTATCAGGCCCCCGAGCGCTGGAGCCTTGTAGGTATTGAGCTGATGGAAGAGGGCGCCAAGCTGCGCGGCGGGTCTATCCTGTTTTCTGCAAGCGATGAAATCAAGGGTCACGGCCGCGGCTACATCACATCGGTCACATGGTCCACGGAACTGAACAAATTCATCGCCCTTGGCCTCTATCAGGGCGGGCTGAAGCACGAAGGC
This sequence comes from Rhodobiaceae bacterium, assembly GCA_031417195.1. Taxonomy (GTDB): domain Bacteria; phylum Pseudomonadota; class Alphaproteobacteria; order Rhizobiales; family Aestuariivirgaceae; genus Aestuariivirga. The sequence goes on along the minus strand of JANOVC010000082.1, from coordinate 12,705 downwards.
GAAGATATCATCTGCGCTTTTCCACTGAAGGGCGAAAATGTGAAGGCGCGCATCGTGTCGCCCCACTTCATCGACAGGCAAGGAGCGCGCCTCAATGCTTGACCGCCGCTCACCGCTCGAAACCGCAACGCCGTTCAAGAGTGCCAGCTTGCACATCATTGAAGTGCAGGACATCGCGATCACACAGATCGCGGGCGCTGAAAAAGACGTCAAGAAAGTATTGGGAAGGGTGCCTTCCAGAGTCGGCGTGGCGCTTGTATCCGGCAAGCAAACGATTTTCAAAGTCAGCCCAACCCAATATTGGCTATTGAATGGCGAGGTGTCACCCACCGTTGGCTGCTACCTCACGCCACTCTCTTCGGGCCGCACGGTGATTGCCATCGAAGGTGAACCCGCACGCGATTTGCTGGCCAAATGCGCGGCACTCGATTTCCACCGATCCGAATTCAAGCCCGGCACCTTCGCCTTGACCGGCATTCACCACACGCCCGTTCTTATCCATTGCGTTGTTGAGAACCGATTTGAACTTTATGTACTCAGAACCTTTGCGCTCAACATTTGGGAATGGTTGTGTGATGCAGGATTGGAGTATGCGGCATGAGAGACATTCTTGATCTCGATCGCTATCCCTTTGGCAAACCCGGCACGCCGGCGTGGAGAGCACTTGTCGAAAAATGCCGCGCTGATCTTGCGAAAGACGGGATGTTCAATCTCGAAGGGTTGGTCCGCCCCGATGCCCTTATGCGCGCCGTGAATGAAGTGCGACCCGTTCTCGACACGCTGTCCTTCACCCACAAGCGCCTGCACAACATTTATTTCAGAAAAGAAATCCCCGAGCTTGCCGCCGACCATCCGGCGCTGCGCAAGACGCAAACCATCAACCACACGATTTGCTACGACCAGATACCAAACAGCATCCCGGCATGGATTTATGAATGGCCAAGCTTCATCGTTTTCCTCGCCGCCACCATGAATAAGGAAACCTTATTCCCCATGCGCGATGCGTTGGCGCGGCTGAACGTCATGGCCTACCGCGATGGCGAAAGCCTGAACTGGCATTTTGACCGCAGCGAATTCACCACGACAATTCTGTTGCAAGCACCTGACGAAGGCGGAGACTTCGTCTACCGCAGCGACCTCCGCAGTGACACCGACCCCAACTACGACGGTGTGGCCAAACTACTCGAAGGTAAGGATGCGTCTGTAAAATCCCTGAAACTCGCTGCGGGAACCCTGAACGTCTTCCGCGGCAAAAACACCGCCCACAAGGTCAGCACCATAAAAGGCATCCGTGAACGCATCATCACTGTGTTTTCATATTTTGACAGGCCCGGCGTTGTATTCTCAAAGGAAGAACAGATCGGATTTTATGGGCGGGCTGTTTAAGAATTTATGATTTGCCAAAAAAGATCATTAATACCTCGACTGTAAGATATCATGCAGAAGTGAAGACCAATAAAAATGGCCAGCCTTTGCGGGCCGGCCATTGTTATGCTTTGCTTGATTTTGTTACTGACTGCCCAACCGTTCAAGCGGTTCGGGCAGTTTTACTCCGTATTCTTCCGAGGCCGGCAACACCAAAGAGTGCTGTTCCCAGGAACATTACGCCAGCTGGTAGCGGCACGGATGATATTGTTGAAGCGGCTCCAAAAGTGATGTCTTCAATGGCAAACTGCGTCGTGTTGAAGGGACCAGTCGATGTGCCACCGGACGCCGTTAGCCTCACTTCATCAAGACTCCCCCAGTTGAGCAGGGCAAGCGTAGGAGATGATGCGTTGATCAGAAAATTTGTCGAGCCTATGACACTGCCATTGTCCAAAGCCTCAATCAGCACATTCATGCCAGTGTTCCAGATTGCAGTCAGATACAGGCTCTGCAACGAAAAATTCGTCGCTGAACTGAAACCAGATACGCCACCTGTTCCATTGGAACCCACATTGCCGGGACTGATCACGCCTTGTGTGAACCCGTTTGTAGGGCCAAGGAAAACCGCAGCAAGTGTTCCGCTGACGGCAAAGGTATTGTTCCAGTTGAAGCCATTATAGCCATTGGCAACTTGGCTGAAACTGGACGGAATGTCGTCGAAGCCTATGACTGTCGCCTTTGCACTTGTTGTGCCTGCAAGACATGCCGCAGACACTCCGGCAACCACGGCACTACTTCGAAGAAGATTCTTGAAAATAGACATGTCGTTCTCCTCTGCTTGTGACCCAACCCACAATTCCAACAGTCAATGCAGTTAATGAAAGATTGACATGGGAGCAAGAAAAACTGACGCAAATATTACTTAACTAAAGATATGGTAAAGGTATCAAATTTTATTTGATTTATGTGGAGTTTTTAATGATTTTACGAAAATCCGTATACGGATTGAAAATGGGGAGTTTTATGTGTTTCATTCAGCAAATTGCGGAAGTTGCCCGGACCAAAAAAGAAAACGGCGTACAGGATTTTTTACATTCTGGATGTTGTGTTCTCAAAAGAAGGCAGGTTGGTTTTAAAGGCTTACTTGTTCTGTCCTATTTCCGCAGCTTGACATATATACGGCATTGCCGTATGTATTATTTATGCAGACTGTGCTTCTCACGCAAATTTTCCTGCGTCAGGCAGATGCCGCTGGGGTAGATGAAGATGATTTGCAGGATATTGTTACGACAATTGCGCAAGACCCATTAGGTGGCGATCTTGTGGCTGGAACGGGCGGCGCACGAAAACTTCGTCATGCGGGCCGGGGTAAGGGAAAAAGCGGTGGTTACCGCACCATTCACTATTTCGGCGGTGGTGACATCCCGATTTTCCTGCTTGCCATATACGGCAAGGATGCAAAATCGACGCTTACAATGTCCGAGAAAAATGAACTTGCCAAGGCCTTACCATCGATTGGCCGATCTTATCGGAAGTCTACAAGGAGTAAACAATGAGCAAATTTGGAAAAGAGCTGATTGAAAGCGCAAGACAGGCTGTTGCAATAGCGAAGAGCGAAGCAAAGCCCGCGCGGCGTTTTGATATCCCTTCAATTGATGTTGGAGCCATACGCAAGAAGTTGAATCTTTCACAGGCAAAGTTTGCCGATAAATTTGGATTGTCCGTTGCCACTGTACGCGATTGGGAACAAGGGAGAAGAAATCCCGATAATACGGCGCGAACACTCTTGATGGTTATAGATCAAAGGCCAGAAGCGGTGGTTGCCGCATTGGCAGTTTCCGGCTGAAAGCGGAAACCAGTATTGCATAAAGCATCCACGAGCGCATCATCACGGTGTTGTGTTCTTGAGGGAAGAGCAGAGCAGGTTCCGTAGGCGTAGTGTTTGATGTCGCAATCCTTCCTTCTCCCAAAATGGGAGAAGGAGGCAACTAAGATCGCATCCTTTCCCCCTTCGGATCGAATGGTGGCTCCACAATGATCGTCGCCTTCCGCTGTTCACCGATAATCTCAATCGTGAACGCACCTGCGCTCAAATCCGCTGCCATCTCCTTCGGCACATAACCCTGCGCCATCGACTTATCCACGAAATGCGCAAAGCCACCTGAGGTGGCCCAGCCCACGACTTTGCCGTTGTAGGAGATGGGTTCATCGCCCAGCACATCGGCGTCGCCTGCATCCACAATCATGGACACGCGGCGCAAGTTTCCGCCGCTGCGTTTTTCTTCCATGGCGGCATCGCGGCCGATGAAATCATTTTTGGTGAGATCAATAAAGCGGTCCATGCCCGCTTCAAACCCGCCGTAGATGGGGCGGAGTTCACGGAACCATGTCGGGAAATTCTTTTCCAACCGCATGCACAGCAAAGCGCGCATGCCGAAGTTGATGATGCCCTCGCTCGCACCCGCCTTCATGATCTGTTCATAGAGGCGGCGCTGATATTCCGGAGCCACCCAGATTTCATAACCGAGGTCACCCGTGTAGGTGACGCGGTTGATGAGGGCGGGCACATTGCCCACATCCATGGCGCGATGGTCCATGAACTTGAAGGCGACGTTCGAGACATCTGTATCGGTCAGCTTTTCGAGAACGGCACGCGACTTCGGACCGGCGATCGACAGGCCAACCAAATTCATGTCCAGTCGCTCGATTTTTACTGAACCATCGGTTGGAACGTGGCTCTCGAACCAGCGCATATGGTATTTCTGCGCCTGGCTGGAACCCCACATGTAGAATGTGTCGCTTCCTGCATTGGCAATGGTAAAATCACCGATGAGCTTGCCCTGGGGATTGAGCATGGGCGTTAAGTTAAGACGGCCAACCTTTGGCATCTTGTTGGTCATAATGTGCGAGAGGAACGCTTCTGCGCCATGACCCGTAAAGCGATACTTCGCGAAATTGGCAATTTCAGTGACACCGACGCCATTCCGCACCCCCATCACTTCCGCTTTCACATGCTGGAAATCATTGGAGCGGTGGAAGGAGAAAATATCTTTCGGTTCAACACCCTTGGGCGCAAACCACAGCGGCGTTTCAAGACCCCATGAATCACCCATGACGGCACCTTGTGAAACCATCTTGTCGTAGAGTGCCGTTGTCTGGTGCGGACGCGCACCGGGCAGTTCTTCATTCGGGAATTTGATGGAAAAGCGGCGGGCGTAGTTCTCACGCACCTTCTCGTTGGTGTAACTGCGCGTGGCCCATTCGCCAAAGCGCGCAACATCCATGCCCCAGACATCAAAGCCCGGATCGCCATTCACCATCCATTGCGAAAGGGCAAGTCCTACACCGCCGCCCTGACTGAAGCCCGCCATAACGCCACAAGCCACCCAGTAATTTCGCAACCCCTGCACGGGGCCAACCAGCGGATTGCCGTCGGGTGTGAAGGTGAAAGGACCATTGATGATGCGCTTGATACCTGCGTTGGCGAGTGCGGGAAAATGCTTGTAACCCAGCTCCAGGTTTGGCGCGATCCGGTCCAGATCGGGTTGCAACAATTCACGGCCAAAGTCCCATGGCGTTTGCTTGGGTTGCCATGGCCTGCAGTCCTGTTCATAGGTGCCAAACACCAGACCGGACCGCTCCTGCCGCATATAGATTTCGGATTTGAAATCGATGATGTGCGGCAGTTCGTGGCCGCGCTCTTTGTTAAACGCGATCACCTCCGGCATTTCGTCGGTGACGAGATACATGTGCTCCATGGCAAGCACGGGAAGCTCCAGCCCCGCCATGCGGCCCACTTCACGCGCCCACAAGCCACCGCAGTTCACGATATGCTCGGCATGAATGGTGCCCTTCGCGGTGATCACATTCCATGTACCGTCACTGCGGGCTTCAAGCTTTTCGACGCGGCAATCCTGATAGATTTCTGCGCCACCAATCTTGGCGGACTTCGCATAGGCGTGCGTTGTGCCTTCGGGATCCAGATTGCCGTCCGCCGCATCCAGCATGGCGCCAACAAAATACTTCTCTTCCAGCAACGGGTTGAGCGCCTTGGCCTCCTTCATCGACAGCATTTCGGATTCAAGACCAAGATAGCGCGCGCGGGCATGGGCCATTTTCAGCCATTCCAGACGCGCTGGCGTATCGGCCAAAATCAAGCCTCCGGAACGGTGAAGCCCGCAGGCCTGGCCGGAAATTTTTTCCAGTTCGTCATAAAGGCCGATCGTGTAGCCCTGCAGCTTGGCCACATTCGGATCACCGTTCAGCGTGTGAAAACCGCCCGCAGCATGCCATGTGGATCCGGAGGTGAGAATGTCACGCTCGACCAGCACCACATCTTTCCAGCCCGCCTTGGTGAGGTGATACAGCACCGAACAGCCAACAACACCACCACCGATGACAACAACACGTGCACTCGTTTTCATAAAAATTCCCTGTGATTATCTATTCACCTTAGACGAGAGCGCTACAGGTTCGCAATCGCGTTAGCGGTGAGAAGATTTCAACGTGGCCCATAAAAAAACGGCCCCGCAAATTGCAGGGCCGCTGAACTGTTTGAAAGTGGGAAGGCTTAGATGGATTCCTTAACTTCCTTGGCAGCGCGGAAGGCAAGCTTCTTGGACGCCTTGATCTTGATTTGCTCGCCAGTCAAAGGATTGCGACCGAGACGGGCAGGGCGCTTCTTCACCTGGAAAATTCCGAGGCCGGTTACGCGGGCCTTGTTGCCCTTTTTCAAATGCTTGACGAGCAGGTCAACGAAATCGCCTAAAAACTCGCCGGCAGCCTTCTTTGACATTTCATGCTTTTCAGCAAGTTCAGCTGCCATCTTTGACAGGGGAACCGTCAGTACTTTTTCTTCAACCATTGTGTCTCTCCATTGTTTATCGAATCAGCGGGGAGAAGAATTAGCGCAAGCGGCGATTCATGAAAACCCTTATTTTATGGGGCTATTTTGATTCGGACATACGTAAAACCAAGGAAAATGACAGTTAACTTTTTGTTAACACTTCTGTCACTCAATTTTAACGTTTAATTACAATATATTAAGAGTTTTGCAGGGCAGCGGAGAGGTGGTTTTTGATGGCGACTTGGCGCAATTTACCCGCTGTCAAAAGGGGAGCTAATTTTTTCCGCCCCGCCTTTTCCGACCCTATTTCAGAAATTCCGGATTGGGATAAGACACAGGTTCCTTTGGCCGAAACAGGTAACGGCGCACTATTTCACTGTAGCCATTCATCAAGTAACCATTGTTGTTCTTCAAAATCTGCTCCCGTTCAGCACGGTAATAGGCGGGAAGGAGATACCATGCCAGGCGGGGATTGTTGTGGTGCGCAACGTGCAAATTGTTGTTGAGGAACATGAGCGAGAGCAACGGCGCTGATTCAACAACGATTGTGCGCTCACCCAAATGCTCAACAGCCTGGTGTTCGCAGAACGAGCGCACAAGTGAAAACGCAATACCGGGCCACGCGAACATCACGAGATAAGCCCACAGTGGAATGCCACAGATATAGCATGCATAAAACAGGGTGATGGCGCAGGCAGGAACATGCAAAGCCCAGCAGCCAAGGAATGACGTGTCACCGGATTTCCACCGGCGGAACTCGTCAATCCAGAAGCGCGCCGTTCCAACAATTGGCCCGAGAATCATGCGGCCCGCCAAGGTGTTTTGAATAGTGTAGAGCTGCTTGACGGGGCTTGGCAGCCGCGCCCAGTCATCCGGCATCATGTAATAGGATTCAGGGTCCAGCGTTGGATTTGTCAGGTTTTCGTCATTGTGGTGCATGAGATGCAGCTTGCGGTAACGCCTGTATGGAAACCAGAAACTGGGATTGATGAACACCAGTGCTTCATTCAGCAACCCGTTTCGAGTGGGGTGGCCGTGCAGAACTTCGTGCTGCAATGAGCCATGCAGGGCAATCAAATAACCAGCAACAGGAACGATAATCCAGAACGGCAGCGCGTAATAAAACCACATGAGCGTCGCAAGCGAAGCGTAGCAAAATACGATAAGGGCAATGGTTGGCCACTCAATGCGGGGATTTTTTTCGTAAATGCCGTAATTCATGTCTTGCATAAAACAGGAATATTATGCTTTCTGCTGCTTCGCAAGCGTATAGGAAATTCACCACTCATGATCGCATCGCTTCCCATGTATGACTGGCCTGAGGTGCGCGAGGCGACCGATGGCTGGTGGAGCGGGCTTTCCCGGCACCTCGGCAGCAGTCTGAAATTGGACCGTAGTGCCGACCATTTTGCCCCTTGGCGCAGCCCGGAATTGCTGTTCAGCCAAACCTGCGGTTACCCCTATACCCATGAATTTGCTGGCATCTTGCGCTATGTTGCAACACCACATTATGCGGTGGATGGTTGTGAAGGTGCCAATTATTGCAGCATGATTTTGGCGCGCGAACAGGCCCCACTCGAGTCTTTCCGGCGGCGCATCGCAGCGGTGAATACGCCGGACTCCATGTCCGGCATGCTGGCCTTGAAACTGGTTTTTGCGAAATTTAACCAAAATGGAAAATTCTTTGCAAAGGCGGTTCAAACGGGTTCCCACGCAAATTCATTGGGCGCTGTGAGGGATGGCAGCGCCGATGTATGTGCGGTTGATTGTGTGGCTATTGCCTTGGCGCGGCATTATCGGTCAAGCCTTCTGGAAGGGTTGGTTGTAATTGCCCGCTCGCCACTTGTTCCGTCGCTACCCTTTGTAACGCGGACAGGCAACATCGCCGCTTTGCGCAGGGGGCTTGTCGCCGCATGCGCGGATGAAAAGCTGGCACCGTTCCGCGAGCGGCTTTTGATTTCAGGACAATCAGTTCTGGAACCTAACATCTATAACCGTATTAATGATTTGGAAAACCAGATGCAAAACGCAGGCGGCCTTGAATTACTTGGGCCTTAGGCTCGCTTCGGAACCACCTCGTCTGCTGAGGCGCGCGCCTTCACAAACTCCTCGCGCATTTCACAATGCAGCGAAAGGGCGTGCAGCTTGGGATATTTGTTGAGCGGAAACGCCTCGGGAACCCGCAGCTTCACATAGCCGATAAGGCAGCCCACGCAAACATCAGCTTGGCTCATGTGGAGGTCAATGAACCACGGCGTGCCACATTGTTTTTCAAGTTCAACAAAACCCGCATTGAGTTGCGACGCAAGCCGTGTTTCCCAGTCCTTGCTGATCGATTTTGCGTCGTGATAGTAGCGCTCGAAAAACAGGGCCATGGTCTTTTCTATAGCGCCCGTTGCCAGCGCCGCCACCTGCAAAACCTTGCGCCGCAAAGGACCATGGTTGGGCGTCAACGCCCGCGCCGGGCCAGCTGTTTCATCGAGGTGATCAATAATCGCGTTTGAGTCAATAAGGGTTTCCCCGGACTCAAGAATGAGGGCAGGCACCCGGACCAGCGGATTGATCTCCCGCATCTCGTTCATGTCGCCAAACACCGAAAGCGGTTGCCGCGTAAATGGCATGTGATAGTGATGCAGGGTCACCGCAACCCTGCGCACAAACGGCGAGTCATATTGACCGACAAGTATCATAAAAAGAGTATTGCGCTATTAGGCGAGGCGTTCAATAGCCTTTTCGAGGCCGATCAAGGGCAGCAGCGTTGCCAGTTCGGGACCGTGATCGAGTCCCGTTAACGCCAAGCGCAGGGGCATGAAAAGCTGTTTGCCTTTGCGGCCTGAAGAGACTTTCAATGCATCGGTCCAGGTTTTCCACGTGGTGAAATCCCAAGGTTCATTTGGCAGTTCAGTCGCAGCGGCATTCACAAACATCCGATCCTCGTCGGCGATAACCGGATTGATTCTGTTTGTTACAATATTATGCCAAAGCATTGAATCCGATAACTTTTCCACATTTCCACGGATCGCCAACCAGAACGTCTCACTGCCATAGCCCAAGCGCGATTTCACAGCGTCCCATGGCAACGTGTGCAATAGCTTGGCATTGAGACCCTTGAGTTCGGCCTCGTCAAAACGCCCCGGCGAGCGCGACAGTTTTGCCAGATCGAAGCCTTCAATCAATTCCCCATAATCAGCACACGGATGAATGGCATCGGATGTGCCGAGCAGGGCGGCGTGGCTGACAACGGCCATGGCCTCCAAACCATCCTCGCGCATTGCTGTGATTGAGAGGGAGCCCAAACGCTTCGACAGGCCAGCACCATCCGCACCAATCAGCAGGCTGTGGTGGGCATAGGAGGGAATGCTGCCACCAAGCGCCTTGGTAATTTCAATCTGCACGGCCGCGTTCACCACGTGGTCTTCGCCACGGATCACATGCGTGATGCCAAATTCAATATCATCCACCACGGAGGGTAGCGTATAAAGATAGGTTCCATCCTCGCGCACCAGCACGGGGTCAGACAGTGATGCTGTATCTATATGGACAGGGCCGCGGATCAGGTCCGTCCACTCCACGGGGTGGTGGTCCAGCTTGAAGCGCCAGTGCGGCTTGCGGCCCTCGGCTTCCAGCTTGGCGCGGTCGTCGTCCGTCAGTTTCAATGCAGCACGGTCATAAACTGGTGGCTGGTGCCGCGCGAGTTGCCGCTTGCGGCGGCGGTCCAGCTCATCGGCGGGTTCATAACAGGGGTAGAGATGGCCAGACGCTTTCAGCGTTTCCGCCGCAGCATGATACTTGTCGAACCGCTTGGACTGCCATTCAACCCGCGTAGGCTTGATACCCATCCATTCCAGATCAATGGCAATGGAATCCGCATATTCGGTTTTGGACCGCGCCGTATCCGTATCATCATAGCGCAGAATGAATTGCCCGCCAGTTTTCTGGGCCAGCAGCCAGTTCAAAATAGCAGTGCGCGCATTGCCGATATGGATGCGGCCCGTGGGCGAGGGAGCAAAGCGGAGAATTGTCATTCAGTGTTGATCTCGAAAAGCATTGGTGATGGGATAGCGCCTGTCGCGGCCAAAGCTGCGGCGTGTAATCTTGACGCCAGGTGCGGCCTGGCGGCGTTTGTATTCGGCGATATAAAGCATGTGCTGGATGCGTTTGACCAAAGCCTCGTCGTGGCCACGCGCGACGATGGTTGCAATGGGTTGTTCTTCTTCAACGAGGCCCTGCAGGATATCGTCAAGTACGTCATAGGGTGGCAAGCTGTCCTGATCCTTCTGGTTCTCGCGCAATTCTGCCGTAGGTGGCTTGGTTATGATGCGCGTGGGGATCACAAAGCCTTGGCCGTTGCGCCATTCCGCCAGTTTGAACACTTGCGTTTTGTAAACATCTTTGATCGGATTGAATCCGCCATTCATGTCGCCATAGAGCGTGGCATAGCCAACTGACATTTCTGACTTGTTGCCTGTGGTGAGGACCATGGAACCGAACTTGTTGGATATCGCCATGAGGGTGGCACCACGTGTGCGCGATTGGATATTCTCTTCGGTCACATCGATATTCTTGCCATTGAACAGGGGCTTCAATGCGGAGAGGAACCCTTCAACCGGTTCCTTGATCGGCACGATGTCATAACGCACGCCGAGAAGCTTGGCGCAGGCCTCGGCATCTTCAAGACTGTCACGGCTGGTGTAGGCATAGGGCAGCATCACGCAATGCACCCTGTCTCGCCCAAGCGCATCCACCGCCATGGCGGCAACAACGGCTGAATCGATGCCACCGGATAACCCGAGCACAACGCCGGGAAAGCGGTTCTTTTCAACATAGTCCTTGAGGCCGAGCACACAGGCTTTCCACGTTTCTTCTTCTTTTTCTGGCAGTCGCGCGATTTCGCCCGATGTTATGCGCCAACCCGTTGGACTGCGGGTCCACTCCGTAAGTGTCACAGCCTCTTCAAACATCGGCATTTGAAGTGCCAGCGAACGATCAGCGTTCAATATGAAGGATGCACCATCGAACACCAGCTCATCCTGGCCACACACTTGGTTGAGATAGGCGAGTGGCAATCCGGTTTCAGTGACACGGGCGACAACCAGGTTCAGCCGCACATCATCCTTGTTGCTCTCGAAGGGTGAACCATTCGGAACCAGCAGGATTTCGGCACCTGTTTCCGCCAGCGTTTCGCAGGTTTCTTCAGTCCAAATGTCTTCACAAATTGGAACCCCAATGCGCACGCCCTTGAAAGCGATTGGGCCGGGGGCAGGCCCTGCGGCAAACACGCGCTTTTCATCAAATACGCCATAGTTGGGCAGGTCAAACTTGTAACGCAGGGTTTCCACCGTGCCGTTCGCCAGAAGCGCTACTGCATTGTAAAGCTTGCCGCCTTCGCGCCATGGTGTCCCCATGAGTATGGCAGGGCCGGTCTTTGTGTCTTTAGCCAGTTCTTCAACAGCCGCACGGCACTGGTCCACAAAACTGGGACGCAACACCAGATCTTCCGGCGGATAGCCACAAATGAACAATTCCGGAAACAGCACGAGATCAGCGCCAACCGCATCACGGCATGCTGCCTTGGCCTTGGCCATGTTGGCTTGAATGGCCCCTAGGGTTGGGTTCAATTGGGCCAGTGCGATAACGAGTCTGTCAGTCATGGACCGGGTCATAGCCCAAGCTTGCACAAGCTTCAATCGCAAGGGGTTGATTGGAATTGGCAAACGGAATTGGAGTTGCTACATTCATTCCCACTGGGTGATCAGTGTCACCGGGGGACTTATTTGAGGAGGATGACCCATGCGTCTCGACAATGAAAAACCGAGCGACAACGTAGAAGATCGCCGCAGCGAAGGTGGCATGGGTGGAGGCATGGGGTTTCCCAGCGGCGGCAGGCGCGGCATTAACATTCCGATGGGTGGACGTGGCGGCGGATTCAGCCTCTCGACCATCGCATTGATGGTTGTGGCCTATCTCGCCCTCAAGTTCCTGTTTGGGGTTGACCTGCTGGACATGATGAACGGTGGCAGCGGCGGCGTGCAGTTGCCGGGCCAAAACAGTGAAATAACGATGCCCAAGGGCAATACGGATGTGGCCGATGCAACGGTTCCTGGGGGTGCGACCAGCACGGGAGCGGATGTGACCGGTGACGCGGGTAAGGATTTTGTATCGCGCGTTCTGGGCTCCACTGAACGCGTTTGGGACGGCGTCTTCAAGCAAATGGGCCAGACCTATCAAAAGCCTGTGCTGGTTCTTTTCTCCGGCTTTGTGCAGTCTGCCTGCGGCACGGCGCAATCGGCCATGGGACCATTCTACTGCCCGCGTGATCAAAAGGTTTACATCGATCTTTCGTTTTATCAGGACATGAAGAACAAGCTTGGTGCGCCCGGTGATGCGGCACAGGGATATGTCGTGGCACACGAAGTTGGACATCACGTGCAAAATCTCTTGGGCATTGCCGACAAGGTTCAAGCTGCCCGTTCACGCGCGTCCGAGCAGGAAGG
>JANOVC010000081.1:0-38724 GCA_031417195.1 Rhodobiaceae bacterium | reverse complement strand
CGCCGCCAATTCCAATCCGTCATCCACTTCAAATGGGTTGGTCAAAGCAACTTGGCATACCGGTAATGTTCTGGAATAGAGAAATAATCTGCTTCGATTTCTGTTTAACAATTGGCATTTTCTGCAGCTGAAATTCCGACTCTTAGAAAATTTAACGTCTCCTTGATTTGCCAGGAAACTTTGTGCAAGAGGATAGTTTTAACCTGCAGTCGCGATTGCCGCAGTCTGTGATTGCGACTTACAACTGTAATATTCGTCACCATATATGGGCTAGTGAAATAACGGTTATCTCCGTACGCGGAATAATCGGCTTTTTCATCCCTCGAATTTGATGCGCTAACTTCTCAGAACGATCAGGGAAGCCGTTTGCGTTGTCTCATTTCTGGTCACTCAAACTTCATAAGGAAACTTTCCATGTCAGATACAAAGCATGATATCGTCGATACTGCCGTTGCAGCAGGCGCGTTCAAGACACTCGTTGCAGCCGTGACCGCTGCTGGTCTTGTTGAAACACTGAAAGGTGCAGGCCCCTTCACCGTGTTTGCGCCAAATGACGATGCGTTTGCAAAGCTTCCCGCCGGCACCGTTGCCGAGCTGGTAAAGCCCGAAAACAAGGCAAAGCTCACATCCATTCTCACGCTGCACGTGATGGCAGGCAAGGTGATGGCTGCCGATGTTTCCGGCAAGAAGCTTTCACCGAAGTCAGTTCAGGGTGAAGAGCTGCATGTTGATGGCACGCATGGCGTCACCGTCAATGGTGCAAAGGTTGTATCGGCGGATATCGCCTGCAGCAATGGCGTCATCCATGTCATTGATACCGTGATCATGCCAAAGGGCTAATCACACCAAAATGTGCGCTGCTGGCTGGAAGAACAGTCAGCGGCGCAAAATCATGTTTCTACCGCCGCAACATCCTGGACTTCAACGACTGCAATCAAGCCTTTGGCATTATAGTATATGGTCTCGGTGCCTTGCCGTGTCACCTTGCGGCCCGATGACTTGGTGGTTGCGGACAATCGCCAATGGGCGCGCACCGTGGTTTCGTTGACCATTTCGAGACTGTCATCGGTTGATACCTGGTCACTGAACTCGTTGAAATAGGCCTTCATGGCGTGGATGACAGCGTCCCGCCCATAGAGACCGCCGATGCCGGACGAATGATATTCCGCATCTTCGGCAAACATCTTTTCAATTGCATCGAAGTCAAATCTATTGAGCGCGTCGTGATAACGCATCGTGAGTTTCACAAGGTCCTTGGTCATTGGCTTACTCCGCTAATGCCCCCATAATACGCACCCAGCTCCTGATGCCTTTTTGAAAACTCGACAGATTGTATTTTTCATTCGGGCTGTGGATGGCGTCATCGTTGAGGCCGAAACCCACGAGCACGCTGTCCATGCCCAGAATATCCTTGAAGCTGCGCACAATCGGAATGGACCCGCCGGATCCCATCAACACGGAATCGCGGTTGAACTCGGCTTTCAGCGCCGCAGCTGATTTGCGAATGAAGATATTATCCTCGCTGATTTCGGAGGCCGGTGCGCCGCCACCGTGACCGGAGAATTCCAGTTTGCAATCCTTGGGCATCAGGCCCTTGGCAAATTTCTGGAAGGCTTTCAAAATCCTGTCGGGGTTTTGTTTGCCCACCAGACGGAAGGTAAGTTTGGCGTGGGCTTTTGACGGCAACACGGTTTTGGTACCAGCGCCCGTGTAGCCACCCCAGATGCCGTTCACTTCTGCCGTGGGCCGCGCCCAAACCTGCTCCAAAGCTGACTTGCCCTTTTCGCCGGCGGGCATTGAAAGGCCCACTTCACCAAGGAACTTCCTGTCCGAGAATTTAAGCGATCCCCATTGCTTTTTGGTGGCGGCAGAGAGCGGGTTCACGCCATCATAGAAGCCGGGGATTGTCACCTTGCCATTCCTGTCGTGCAGAGCCGCAACCAGTTTCGTCAGTACACGGATGGGATTCATGGCAGGCCCGCCATACATGCCGGAATGCAAATCAATGCGCGGTCCTGTCACGGTGATTTCCTCGTGTACCAACCCGCGCAGCCGTGTGGTGATGGCAGGGGTTTTGGCGTCCCACATATTGGTGTCGCAGACGAAAGCCGCATCGCATGACAGCTCGTCCTTGTGGGCTTTCAAGAAGGGAATGAGCGAGGGGGAGCCGGATTCTTCTTCGCCTTCAATCAGGAAAGTGGCCTTGATCGGCAGGCTTCCTGTGGCGTCAATCCATGCGCGCGCGGCTTCCACAAAGGTCATCAGCTGCCCCTTATCGTCTGCCGTTCCGCGGCCATACATTCGCTCCACACCATCTGCATCTTTTTTCCGGGTGGGCTCGAAGGGCGGTGTGTTCCACAGGCTTACGGGATCGACGGGCTGCACATCATAATGTCCGTAGAACAGACAATGGGGCGTTTTCGCCGTTGCCGTTTTTGGCGTGTAGTGGGCAACAACCATGGGCCTGCCCGGTGTTGGGTGCACTTGCGCATCGAAACCAAGTGCGGTCAATTCCGTCACCACCCAACGCGCGGCCTTCTCGCATTCATGGGCATAGGCCGCATCGGTTGAGATTGAGGGAATGCGCAGGAAATCAAACAACCTCTCCAGACTTTTTTCAAATCCTGCATCGGCTGCGCTTAAAACTTTTTCAGTCATTACATCCTCATCACTTCAATTCGGCCATGATGCGTGCCCAGGAGCGCATGCCCTTGTGGAAGCTTTCGACATCATATTTTTCGTTGGGGCTGTGTACGCTGTCCGTTTCGCGCCCAAAGCCCACCAGCAGGCTTTCCATTTTCAAATGTTTCTTGAAGCTTTCAACCACTGGAATTGAGCCTCCGCTGCCGCTCATCACCGGTGTCTTGTTCCACTCCGCTGCCAAGGCCTTTTTGGCGGCCTTTACAAAGAGGCTATCACTCACCACGCGCACGCCTGACGATGCGCCGCCCTGGGTGACAAACTTCACCTTGCAGTCGGCTGGCAATTGTGCCCTCACAAACTTGCGAAAGGCAGTGCGCACCTTGTTGGGGTTTTGGCCGCTTACCAACCGGAAGGTCAGCTTTGCCATAGCCTTGGCAGGAAGAACTGTTTTGGAACCGGTGCCCGTGTAGCCTCCAAGAATGCCATTCACTTCTGCTGTGGGTCTGGCCCAAATCTGTTCAAGGGCGGTGTAGCCCTTTTCGCCCGCCGGAATGCCGAGGCCAACGTCCCCCAAGAATTTTCTGTGGGAGAATTTCAGCTTGGCCCACTCTTTCCGTGTTGCAGCGGGCACGGGTTTCACACCGTCGTAAAACCCCGGAATTGTCACACGGCCATTCCTGTCATGGATGGATGCCAGAATGCGGCTCAGCACCTTGATGGAGTTTACGGCCGGTCCGCCATAATAGCCGGAGTGCAGGTCAATGTGGGGGCCGGTAATCACTACCTCATCGGCCACGCAACCGCGCAGGAAGCTATTGATGGATGGGGTTTTGTCATCCCACATGTCTGTATCGCAGATGAAGGCCACATCAGCTGCCAACATCTTTTTGTTTGCCGCCAAAAAACGGTCGAGATGCGACGTATCCCCCTCCTCGTCGCCTTCGATCAAAACCGTGAGTCGAAACGGCAATGATCCGTGCACGGCAAGCCAGGCCCGGCAGGCCTCAATAAAGGTCATGAATTGGCCCTTGTCGTCAGCAGCACCACGGGCAAAAATTTGGTGCTGTCCGTCTTTCCCTTTTCGAATTTCTGGTTCAAAGGGAGGGGAGTCCCAGAGCTCCAAGGGGTCGGCGGGCTGGACATCGTAATGGCCATAAAAAAGGATGTGGGGCGTATGGGACAACACCGCCTCGGGCATATATTTTCCGATGACAACGGGCTGGCCCGTGGTCGCGTGGATGGCTGTTTCAAAGCCCAAGCTTTCAAAGGTGTGCTTGAGCCAATCGGCGGCTTTTCTACAATCGGCATGATAGGTAGGGTCTGTGCCTACGGATGGAAAGCGCAGCACTTCAAACAGGCGGTCCAAACTGGCTTTCAAACCGTCGTCTATGTGTTTGAGAACCGGTTCCACAGGGTTCATAAGATAATCCTAACACTTCTTCACTTAAACTCTTATCCCACGGAGTTTACGCCAACTGCAAGGGTGGGGGCATGACGACAGCGCAAACCACAACTGCCTTTTCGCTCGCAAGGGACAGCCTGCAGGCCAATGAATCCCAAGCCCGGCTTGGGCGTTTCCGCAGGCGTGGATACCAGCGCTACCGGCTCGTCAGCTCGCAAATTGATCTCTCGCTGTTATGGAAGCGGCGCTGGTTCATCATTAGCATGCTGCTGGGGTTTATCCTCATGGCTGCGCCCACACCGTCGGGTCTCACCCATGACGGACAGATCGTTCTTTGCATGTCGATCATGGCCACAATCCTTTTCGTCACCGAAGCCATTCCGCTGCCCACTGTGCCGCTGCTTATTATTGTGGGGCAGGTCATTCTGCTGAAAGTGGATCCCACCAAAGTTGCCCAAAGCCTGATGACGGACTCCGTCCTCTTCATCATGGGCTCGCTCATGCTGGCCGTTGCCATTGTGCGGCAGCGGCTGGACAAGCGCATCGCGTGGTGGATCGTGCGGATGACCGGCACCAACGTGTATTGGATCAGCTTTGGCATCACGGTTGTGTGTGGTGTGTTGGCGGCTTTTATTGGCGAACATACGGTTGCCGCCATGATGCTTCCCGTCGGTGTAACCCTGATCACGCTCACCTCGAATGACCCCAAGAAAGTCCACAACCTTGCGGCGGTCATCCTGTTTTCAATTTCCTATGGCTGTTCCATCGCAGGCGTTGCCACGCCATCGGGCGGTGCGCGCAATGCCATCATCATCAGCTACTGGAAAGACTTTTTCTACGATCCAACAGACCCTGCCACGCGCCGCTACCTGATGGATTACCTGACATGGATCTACTACGCATTTCCCATGTTCCTGTTGCGGCTGCCCATCGTTGCGGCACTTCTGGTGTTCACCTTCCGGCCAGAAACCACCGACATGTCACGCGCCATCAGCCGCTTGCGCACGCAGGTTTCGATGCAGGGGCCTATGAAGATTTCGGAATGGACGACAATCGGCATTTTTCTCGTCACGATTTTGGGCTGGATCACACTGTCGAATACCTTGGGCCTCGGTGTCATTGCGATTTCCGGCACAATCGCGTTTCTGGTTTTGGGCCTTGTGCGCTGGGAAGATATCAATTCTGGTGTAAACTGGGGCGTTGTGTTGCTTTATGCCGCGTCGATTTCGCTGGGTGTTGAAATGAAGGCCACGGGTGCTGCCGAATGGGTGGCAGGCAGCATGCTTCTTGCACTCAATCACATTGGCGCAGGAAGCGCACTCGGGTTCAACACGGCTGTCTCCCTGCTCACCATTGGCGTGTCCAACACCATGACAGCCGGTGCCGCCGTAGCCGTGCTCGCTCCCATCGTTCTCAAAACTGCCGTAGTCGCCCATGAGGATCCGATCAGCGCAGGCTTCATCACCGCCATTTCGTCAGCCTTTGGCTACCTCACGCCAGCCGCCCAGCCTGCCTTCACCATCATCTATGCATCGGGTTATCTCAAGGGCCGTGACTTTCTCAAAATCGGCATCCGCATGATGCTGCTTTCGATCATCGTGCTCTTGTTCATCTCCACCGTTTACTGGCCGTTGCTGCGATGAGAAATTTTTTCAAACGCTCCCAGCTTTCAGACCGGCAGGAAAGTGCCGTTCGTAAAACCCTGCAAAATTTGCGTGCGCAGCGGCGCAACCGTTTTCGCATTCTGGCTTGCATCAATGGCAGCGACGAGGATTACGACACGCTGCGCTATGCCGCGCGCTTTGCCAAAACCAACGACTGTGACCTGATCATTCTTTTCGTCCGCCCGATTGACCAGGGTTTGCATTCCGGTGGCCTGCAAGTGCGTCTGGCACGGCAAAACATGATGGAAGCCGGCTTTGAGCTTCCCGGTGTAAGACATTTGAAACAAGCCCTCAATGTGCTGAAAGAGGAAGGCATTGACCCTGAGAGCTGGCCCCGCGAAGCTGATAATCAGGATGCATGGGGCGACCCCGCCGGTGACACCAAGGTTGAATACAAAGGTCCCGAAGGCCGCAGCGTCGTGCTCAAGCTCAAGACCGCACCGGATGTCACCAACGGTATTCTCGATCAGTATGAGCTCGGCCCCTACAATCTCATGGTCATGGGTGAGCCATCGCGCTGGCGCGGTGAGTTCAAGGCCTTCTTTGATGCGGGTGTGGTGCAGCAGGTGACAACGCTCGCCCCCTGCTCCGTGTTGGTGGTGCGCAAAGGCACGGAAAAATCCGGTTTCTTTATCTGCACGGACGGCACCTCACGCTCGATGCAGGCGGTGCGCCGTTCGGCTGTTCTCGCCCATGTTACGGGTGAGCCCATAACACTTTTTTCCGTGGCCAATTCAGATCAGGGCAAGGCTGCCGCAGAAGAAGCCGTGGCCAATGCGCGCGCGCTACTGAAGGCCATGAAAATTCCGGTACACGAAACCAAGGTTGCCGTCGGCAATGCAGTTGAAGAAATCGTGGAGCGTGGCTCCCTCTACAAAGTCATTGTTGTCACCGATGAAGGCCGTTCGCGCCTGCAGCGCCTGTTCAAGGGCTCAACCGCAACCGACGTGGTGCGGCGGGCCAGAACAAGCGTGCTGGATGTGCGCTGAACTTACGCTCTGACAGCGCGTGCCTTCATGATGCCAAGGGCCGCGATGGCACCAAGGGCATGAACGAGCGACGTTGCAGCAACGAAGCCTGCGCCATACACTAGCGGGTTTGCGAGTTCGGGCATTTCAGCGCCGTGGGCGTGGCCATGGGCAAGGGCGAACAGGCCAACAATGGCCGTGCCGCTCCATACCGGCATCTTCACCCGTGCGACTACAAAGCCAGCAAGCACAAAACCGGATGCCAGGATCATGGTTTCAACAAATGGCAGGTAGACGCCCGTCATTCCGAGAATGCCGCCGACAACCATCATGCCGACAAAAGCGGCAGGTATGGCCCAGACAGCGCGTGCTCCTAGCGTTGCACCCCAGGCGCCAACTGCCAGCATCGCCAATAAATGGTCCCAACCCAGGAATGGGTGCATGAACCCGGATGTAATGCCGTGGTCCGCATGGGCAAAGGCCGGAGTGGCCGAGAGTAAAATTAAACTAACAAAAAGTGCTATGCGCTTCATGGTATGATCCCCTTCTTTGGTCTTGATCGCTGGGGGACACTAGCAAGGCAGTTTGTGAAAGTCTCTGGCCAAATGCGACATAACAGCATTGCAACCCGCCGAAATGCAGCGACGACCCATCATATAAATAATATGCGCCGTGTTAAGTGCATCACTGTTTTTTGCATCACTTGGCCTACACCCGAATGCACTGGTGACGCGACAAACACCATGCAGAGCCAGCGGCACGAGGTGCAATCAAGCGCTGAAAGCCGTAGCGCGTTAGAAAAACGCCGATTGGAGACGAACATGAACACGTTGTTGAAGCCTTTCATCACAGGAGCCCTGGCTTTGGGCATGGCCACCGCTGCATTACCTGTCTCTGGCATTGCCCAGGCCGCCATACCCTGCGGTTCCCATGATGCCATGGCCAAATCCCTGACCACAAAGTTCAAAGAGGCGCGCCGTGTGCTCGGTGTCATGAACGCCAAGACGGTGATGGAAATCTTCATGTCGCCACAGGGCACATGGACCGTGATCGTGACCAACACGTCTGGTAGGGCCTGCATTGTTGCCAGCGGTGAAAATTGGCAGGAAATTCCGGTTTCGGTCGCTGGACTTGATAGCTGAAATGGATCGGCGCGCTGCGGTCTTCCGCACTCAATCCAAGAATTTCAATTTTCTTTTCTGCACTTTTGCTGCATGGGCAACTTGATATCAAGTCGGGTCTGGCTGCTTCCAGTGGTAATGCGGTGCCCTCTCGCCCTTGATGAAGCGAACGGCGTCTGTCGTGTCGACCACCATCGAGATCAGGTTTGTGACAAATAATAGCAGAAGCCAATTGGCAAAACTGGCCTCGATCGTGATCGTCTCAAGTCGCGTGGCAAACCATGCAAACATCGGCACCCAAAGAATGTGGGCTGTGCCGAGGATACGGGTAAATCCGATCCGCTGATAGATGAGCGCCTGCACCACAACGGCGACCACCGTCACCGCGAGTACGGTTTGCGCCTCGACATGTGTGATGAACAGAAGACAGGCGGCGTTGACGCCGACAAGCCATACACACCACAGGCGTGGGATCAGGCGGAACCTCAAATAGACCACGCCAAACAATTTCAGCACATGCACGAGAAAGTTCATCATTTGCAGCTCCGTTCGTTGCAGGCCAATCGGCCTTGGTGAATGGGTTAGGCGCACTTGACCCATGCGGATACTGCGCGATCCATGGCATTCAACTACGCTTTACGTAGTTTACTTGGGGCCGCGTTGCGACCAACTTAGGGCGAATTGCGCAAAGGGTTCACGATGAAGAAATATGGTCAGTTCTGCCCCGTTGCAAAATCGGCTGAGATCATGGGCGATCCGTGGTCGCTGCTGATCGTGCGCGAGCTTCTCCTGGGCAGCACCCGATTCAACGCCTTGCAAAAAGGCCTGCCCCGCATCTCGCCCACCGTTCTCAATACGCGGCTGAAGGAGCTGGAGCAGTACGGCGTTTTGATCAAGCGCCGTATCAACGGCCAGCGTGGCCACGAATATCGGCTCACGGCGGCAGGACGCGAGCTGTCTGCGGTCATCGAAGCTTTTGCGATATGGGGCATGCGTTGGGCCCGGGACGAAATGGCAGCGGATGACCTCGACGTCACCTTCCTCATGTTCGACATCCAGCGCCGCATCAACACGACTGTCCTGCCGGATGGTGAAACCGTTCTGGGCTTCACTTTTACAGATCTCGATACCTTTAAACGTTGGTGGCTGGTTTGTCAGGATGGCGAGGTGGACTTGTGTTACACAGACCCGGGCAAGGATGTGGATTGCTATGTCACCGGCGCATCGCGCGACCTGATCGACGTATGGATGGGCGATTTGGCCTTGCCCGCAGCATTGCAGAGCGACGCGATCCAGGTTACCGGCGAGCGTCACATCGCCCGCGCATTTGCAAAGTGGTTCACGCTCTCTGTTTTCGCCAAGACGCCAAGGCCGACAAAAAGTGATGGGCTGTCCGATCATGCCAAGAGAACCAGCTTTTGAAGCGGCGCGGCTGATATCTGTATCACTGATGGCTGACGCGAAAGAAACACATTTGATCACGGTTGTCTTGCTCCCCTTCCGTCGCTAATCTCGCATCAAGCGGGGGAAGAAGAACATGACTGCATATCGGCTCTATTGCTTTGGTGAATCCGGAAATGCCTACAAGTCAGCGCTCATGCTGTCGCTGTGCAAGCTGGAGTGGACGCCGATTTGGGTGGATTTTTTCAATGGTGAAACGCGCACGCCGGAATACCGTTCGTCAGTGAATGCGATGGGCGAGGTTCCGGTGCTGATGCATGGCGAGAAGAAGATGTCGCAGTCCGGTGTCATCCTCGATTACCTCGCCGAACAAACCCGCAAGTTCGGCCCCAAGAGCGAAGACGAGCGCCGCGAAATCCTGCGTTGGATGCTGTTTGATAACCACAAGTTCACGAGCTACATCGCAACACTGCGCTTCATGATCTCACTGGCAAAGACCGGCGAAACACCGGTCACAGAATTTCTGCGCCAGCGCTTCATCAACGCATTGAAAATTGTTGATGCGCATTTGGCAACGCAGCCCTTACTCATCGGCAAACGCGCGACGACAGCTGATCTCTCACTGTGTGGCTACATGTATTACGGTGACGAATTGCCCCTGTCACTCGATGCCTTCACCCATGTGCTGAACTGGCTGGACCGCATCAAGTCACTGCCGGGATGGAAACATCCGTATGACCTTATGCCACGTGCCTGATTAAGCCTCAGGCACCATCGCGTCGAGATATTCATCGAGATGCTCAAGATTCTCAAAGCGCATCCAGCCCTCATCGGTTTCAGCTTCCACAGTGCCATCTGACAGGATGCGGGCCGGACGACCCCTGATCACTTTTTCCTCAATCACGTAGAGGTCACCCTCTTCGCCTGCCTCATCCACTTCAGCGGCGGCAACGACGGGTTCAGCGGCGGGCGTGATGACAAGTGCCGCAACGGGTGCAGGTTCGGGCTCGACATGTGGCGGCACAACCTCATGGGTTTCGACGCCAAGTGCCAAAGCGATGTCAGACTTCGCCTTTTCCAAAGCCGATATTGTTTCCGCAACGCTTGTTGTGGCAACGGCAGCGGGTTCAGCCGCAGCTTCTGTTACTTCGGCTGCAACAACCGCGGCAGTGGCCGTTGTTGCCTTGCTGCCAAAGCCCTTGAATTTCGGCGTTGCGGGTGTGCTGCCTACGAGACCGGTTTGAGCGACTTCAGGGATGGTGGCAGGGATTGCGCCAAATGGGCTTTCGCGTAGCGCTCCCGCCACATTGCCAAGGCCAAGACACAGTGCTCCGCCGACGATAAACAGGGCTGAAACGTCCGGCGTCAGGGCCAAAACCTGCATCTGGCCAGGTTGAAATATAATGAGGAAACCAAGGGCAACGCCCACAGCCAAGAAAAGAACTCCAAAAACAAGCATCAGTTTCGACATTATTCCCCCTTGAGACCGAATCAATTGGCCATGAGTTTCCAAGCTTTGCCAAGAATCCCGGTTACGGTTAACATTTTATAAAGAAAATGCCTAATTTTCCACGCTAAACTTTGGTGCCGGTTTGGAAAGCGTGCCACTCTCAATGGCGGCCCAGACCTGCCTTGCAATATCACGGTAAATTGCCGTGTGGATGGAGTCGGGCATGGAGACCACAACAGGTTCGCCAGCATCCGAGCGCACGCGCACCTCTGTATCCAGCGGCACCTCGCCGAGAAAGGGAACGCCAAGCTTTGCTGCCTCTTCGCGGGCACCCCCATGGCCAAAAATTTCGTGGCGCTCGCCGCATTTGGTGCAGATGAAATAGCTCATGTTTTCCACAATGCCGATCACCGGCACATTCACCTTGCGGAACATGTTAAGGCCTTTGCGCGCGTCGATCAGCGCCAGGTCCTGTGGCGTGGATACGATCACGGCACCGGACAGCGGCGTTTGCTGAGCCAACGTCAACTGCGCATCGCCGGTTCCGGGTGGCATATCGACGATCATCACATCGGTTTCACCCCACGACACTTCGCGGAGCAGCTGTGTGAGGGCGGACATCACCATCGGGCCGCGCCAGATCATGGGCGTGTCTTCATCGACGAGGAAGCCGATGGAAGCCACTTCCACGCCATAGCGCGTCATCGGCTTCATGCGTTTTCCCTCGGCGTCGCTGGCCTCGGGCTTTCCAGTTATGCCAAAGAGTTTTGGCATGGAGGGGCCATAGACATCGGCATCCAGTACGGCCACTTTCAAACCGAGTGACTTCAGCCCAAGCGCCAGATTGATCGCGGTGGTGGATTTGCCAACACCGCCCTTGCCGGAGGCCACCGCCACCAGATGCTTCACGCCGGGAATACCGTTTTTCAAATTGGACGCCGCACTCACCTTGGGGCCAACGGGCCGCGCCGGTGCCTGCTCTGCCGTCAACGCAATCAGCGCGCGGGTCACACCCGGAATTTCACTCACGGCCTTTTCAACAACAAGGCGCAAGGCTTCCATGGACTTCATGTGCTGTGGATCCGCATTGAGCGCAAACATCACCTTGCCATCAGTGATCGCAATATCCGATACCAGCCCCGCCGACACGATATTGCCGCGCCCGTCGGGAGCAGCAATCCGCTTGAGAACGGCCAGCACGGTGTCTTTGGAAAGTTCAGTCATTTACATACGCCTAAATTGAAAGGTGGGCTTAGCCCGAAGGCGCATGTATCGCAAGATGCCGCACTGTAGGGGAACAAAACCGCCCCGTCTGCGTTTTGTTGTCTAATACGGCAAACATGGAGGGCTACTCGATGATCCTAAGGACAGCAACGGTGTTCGTCGGAATCTGGTTTACAGCGGGCGCGGCACTTGCCGACGGTGACGCAGCCAAGGGGGAGCAGCTTTTCAAGAAATGCATGGCCTGTCACTCCATAGCTGACAAAGCTAATAAAGTCGGTCCATCTCTTCTCGGTGTTTTTGGCCGTAAAGTGGCGTCTTCGGAAGGCTATGCCTATTCGAACAGTATGAAGGAGTACGGTGCAACCGGTGCTGTATGGGATGACGCAACGCTGCACACTTATCTTGAAAATCCCAAGGCTCTTGTTGCCAAAACCAAGATGGCCTTTGCCGGGCTCAAAAAAACCGAAGAGCGTGATGATCTCATTGCTTATCTCAAAACCAAAATGTGATTCTCAATTTGCCATTTACAGGAGAACGCCATGACCCTTCCGGCACCGTTGGAAAACATCATTCCAACACGTCGTAATTTTCTCAGAAACACCGCAGCGATTACATTGGGCAGTGTCGGCTTGACAGCAACCGACCTGAACGGGGCGATGCTCGCTCAGGCAATCGCGGCAACGCCGGATGTTTCGACGCTCACGCGCGTCAAGCAGGTCATGGTTGCTCCACCGTTTTTGCCTGAGCATGAGCAAGTTGCACCGGGGGGGCCAAAAATTATTGAAGTGACCATTACGATTGAGGAGAAAAAGATGGTGCTCGACAATGAGGGCACCGAGGTTTGGGCACTAACCTTCAATGGCACCGTCCCCGGCCCGATGATTGTTGTACATGAGGGCGACTATGTCGAGGTCACACTCATAAATCTCGCAACAAATTTGATGGAGCACAACATTGATTTTCATGCTTCAACCGGAGCTTTGGGCGGTGGTGCACTCACCAAAGTGTTGCCCGGCGAGCAGGCCGTGCTCCGCTGGAAAGCCGTCAAGTCCGGCGTCTTTGTATATCATTGCGCGCCCGGTGACGTGATGATCCCCTATCACGTAGTACATGGCATGAATGGTGCTGTGATGGTATTACCGCGTAGTGGTATCAGCGACGGCAAGGGAAAAAATCTGAACTATGATCTTGCCTATTATATAGGTGAACAGGACTACTACATCCCGCGTGACGACAAAGGCGCATTCAAAAAATATGAAACAGCAGGCGAAGACTTGACGGAGAGTCTTGACGTTATGCGAACCCTGACGCCAACCCATGTCGTGTTCAACGGCAAGGCGGGTGCACTGACCGGCGATGCCGCTATGAAAGCCAAGGTGGGGCAAACAGTCCTCTTCATCCACGCCCAGGCTAACCGGGATTCACGGCCTCATCTTATTGGCGGCCATGGTGATTTTGTGTGGGATACCGGCTCCTTCGCTGACGTTCCCGCTACGGGGCTTGAGACATGGTTCATCCGCGGCGGCTCGGCTGGGGCCATGATGTACAAGTTCCGCCAGCCTGGTGTGTATGCGTACGTAAATCACAACCTCATTGAAGCGGCGTTGCTGGGTGCAACGGCCCATGTGGTTGTTGATGGCGAATGGGATGATGACCTGATGATGCAGGTGTCAAAGCCCGGACCTATTTCGGGTTAACGGAGGCAATTGCATGATCCGAACGGGCGTTGCGGTTTTGGTTGCGGCTCTGGTTTTGGGTTGGGTAGGCAATGGACATGACGGCAGTTTTAGGGACCAGATGGTACCCGTCAAACTTGCCAAAAATGCGGACCGCATCTTGCTCGTGGCACGCCATGAAGTGACCGCTGCATCGTGGCAGCAGTGCCATGACGAAGGCGGCTGTTCTTATATGCCAGTTGTTTCCACCACAACGGGTTCGTTTCCCGTCGTCGGGGTCAACTGGTTTGATGTGGAGGAGTATCTCAGCTGGGCCAATGCCCACGCTGGTGGTGGTTTACGTCTGCCGACGCTTGCTGAGTGGCGCGTCATTGACCGTTCGTTTCTCCACAAAAAACGCCCTCCTCTCTTCATGGACCCGAGACTTGCATGGGCGGCCAATTATGGACTGGAGACTTCGCCCTCCGGACCACCGCGCGTTGGGGGCTCGTTCTCAACAACACCAGACGGCATCTCTGATCTCGACGGAAATGTTTGGGATTGGACCTCAAGCTGTGTGGCACCCCGCTTTGATGACACCAAGGGAAGCCGATGCCCGGCCTATGTGGCCGCTGGCGAACACGAAGCAAACGTCCCGGTCTTTGTGCGCATCCCGGCCTCCGGCGGCTGCGCCATAGGAACACCGCCCACACATTTGGGCTTTCGACTTGTTGCTGATTATTAAACGCGAGAGACGCGGTGAAAGTTGGCATGATCTTACGGTATAATAGGCGCATATTCGCTTCGCAGCGCGTCTGGACACATGTCAAGGCCACGCATCGGGTACTTGATGCGGAAGCCGTAGGACGCGATGTGGCAGCGGCTGATGGATAAACACACTGGGTACAAATCAAAGTTAATTCTTAGGTATTTAAGGTTGAATAGTCCACAAAATCCGCAATGTTGGTAATGATATCGTAAAAAGCGATAGGTTTGGACATGCACTTTCCCTAATTTATTACCTCAAATTTTACCATCCCTGCAAAGCCCTCCTTAGGATGGCTGTGTTATCATTTTTGAGGTTGGGATGGTTTGTGAGTGTGGGAAAAGTCATGCAGGACGTTGTTGATCGCAGTAACTTTCATATCGACGAGCAAAACGCGGCTCAGCCTCCGCGTCCCTTGGCTTTCGGTGACGACACTGATTGGGAGCGCACAGCCGAAGCACCGTGGAAACGGGAACTGCTGACACTTTTCATGCGCAACCAGTTGCGTGTGGCACCCACCATGCCCATTCTCACTTTCATGATGGCCTTGACCAGTCTGTTGTGGGTGAAGCCCATTGTCATTCTTGGCTGGTTGGCGGCCACTCTCATCTGCCAAGGCGTGCAAGTCTATCTGTGCTATGATTTTTTCCGCAAGGAACGCAACCAGGTTGAGCAGCACGACTGGATTGGCATGCTGTCTGCTGCCGAACTTTTGCAGGGCGTGTGTTGGGTCTTGCCATTGTTCCTGTTCTGGGATGGTGCCACGACCCTGCAGAATGCCTATGTCATCGCTTTCACAATGGCCATCATTGCGGTGCGCCTGCTTGTGGTGAATAATTTCATACCGGTTCTTGTCGCGGGCACTGGTGTCATGACAATTGGTGTTGCCATACGTTGCGTTTCACAGCATGAGCCCATTTATCTGGCGCTTGCCACACTTATCATCGCGCTTGAAATATTCTTCCTGTTTGTGGCCCGCCAGCTCGGCGATACGGCGCGTGACATGGTAAAGTTCAAGGCGCAGAAGGATACGCTTATCGACGAGTTGCGGTTGGAGCGCGACAAGGCCGAGATTGAAAAAAACAAGGCTGAAGATGCCAACAAGGCAAAATCGGTTTTCCTTGCAACCATGAGCCACGAACTGCGCACGCCGCTCAATGCCATTATGGGGTTTTCCGAAATCCTTGAACGTGAATTGTTTGGCCCCATGTCAGTGAAAGCCTACAAGAACTACGCTGGCGACATTCACCATTCAGGCCGTTACCTGCTCGACCTCATCAACGACATTCTTGACCTGTCGCGCATCGAGGCGGGTCGCCGCGACATCCAGGAAGAACCATTTGGCATCCTTGCCTGTGCGAAGTCGGCACAAGCCCTGCTCAACGGCAAGGCGATGGAGAAATCCATTACGGTGAAGGTTCTCATTGAACAGTCCCAGCCAAAACTCATGGGCGATATTCGCGCCGTCAACCAGGTGCTCATCAACCTGCTGACCAACGCCATCAAGTTTACCCAGAAGGGTGGCCATGTGGAAATCACTGCCCATATCAACGCGATTGGTGCCATGGTCGTGTCCGTGAAAGACAACGGCCCTGGCATTCCCGCGCAGGAATTGAACTCGGCGCTGATTTCCTTTGCCCGCGGTGCGGCGGCCACCAAGCAAGCCATTGACGGCGCCGGTCTCGGGCTTCCCATCGTCAAGGGCCTGATGGAGCTGCATGGCGGTGACATCTGCATTATCAGCGAAAATGGCGAGGGTACCGAAGTGCAAGTCACGTTCCCGGCAAAACGCGTTCTTGCGGGTCCGCGTGGCGAAGTCATTGCGGCACCTGCCGTGCAATCGGAAAGCCAGCGCAAGTTGATTGCCATTACGGGATAGCCCGCAGTCGGCTTGCCGTGCTACCAGCTGCCCATGCAATTTGATGTTGTCATTATTGGAGCAGGTGCTGCGGGCCTTATGTGCGCGCTTGGCGCAGGCGCGCGGGGCAAGCGTGTGGCGCTGCTGGACCACAACAGCCACGTAGGTGCGAAAATCCTGATCTCAGGGGGCGGGCGTTGCAACTTTACCAACATTGGCACCACATCCAGAAATTTCCTTTCGGAAAACCCACATTTCTGCAAGTCGGACTTAAGCCGGTATACTCCGCAGGATTTTCTTGCCCTTGTCGCCAAGCATCATATCGCATGGCATGAAAAAACCTTGGGCCAGTTGTTCTGTGATGGCTCCGCCCGGCAAATCGTCGCCATGCTGCTGGCGGAATGTGCGGCCGCAAACGTGCACATCGCAACCAACGCAAAAGTCACTGATATCAGTAAACCGGATCATTTCACCGTCACTGCGGACGGCGACACATATACTGCCCCCGCACTTGTTCTCGCAACTGGTGGCCCCTCCATTCCCAAAATGGGGGCTACAGGCTTTGCCTATGAGGTTGCGAAAAAATTCGGGCTTGGCGTCATAGAACCGCGCCCTGCCCTTGTGCCGCTCAAGGCGAAGCCTGCGGAACTGGAATTCTACACAAACCTCTCCGGCGTTTCACTTGCCGCAATCGCTACTCACAAGAACACGCGCTTTGCCGAAAACATCCTGTTCACCCACCGTGGGCTTTCCGGTCCGGCCATCCTGCAAATCTCATCCTATTGGCGCGAGGGCGACAGTATCAGCCTTGATCTCACGCCAGGCATTGATGCGCTTGCCACATTGAAAGAGCGCCGCCACGCACGACCCAAAGTGGAGCTTAAAACCCTTCTTGCCGAACTTGTGCCACAGCGGTTGGCGCAGGCAATGGCTCCTACAGACCTGGGCGCGCTCGCGATCCAGCTTAAAAACTGGAATGTTACCCCTGCAGGCAGTGAGGGCTACGCCAAGGCAGAGGTTACCGCGGGGGGCATTGATACGAATGAGCTTTCCTCCAAAAGCATGGAAGCGAAATCCGTTCCCGGCCTTTATGCCATTGGTGAAGCTGTTGATGTAACGGGCTGGCTAGGCGGTTATAATTTTCAATGGGCCTGGGCCAGCGGCTGGTGCGCCGCCGAGGCCATTGCGGGTTCACCTTAAGCTGACAAGAAACTCGACAATGGCTTCCACATCATCCTGTGGGAGTTTGGAAATATTGGTTTGCACCGACCCCATGCCGCCTGCCGCGAGATGCTCGTAGCCAAGGGTTTCACCGTTCTGTAACGCTGTTACAAGATCGGCCTTGTCCTTGTAACGTTTGCGTTCAACGAGGCCATGAAGACTTGGCACCTTGCCTGTTCCTTCGGGATGTGGGCCGCCATAAAACAAACGGTTCGTGTCTTTTGCCATGAAGATATTACGCGGCGTGTGGCATTCACCACAGTGGCCGGGTCCGTTCACCAGGTAAGCGCCACGGTTCCACGCGGCGCTTTGCGTGGCATCCGGTTTCCACGGCTGCGTGTCGAGCCCCACATAATCCCACAGTCCAAGGCCGCGGCGCAAAACAAATGCCACGGGAATTTCAGCAGGCCGGGCGGGCGAGACCACGGGCTTCAGGGTCATGAGATAGGCCTTGATATCCAGAATGTCGGTGATCTGCATTTTTGCGTATGAGGTGTAGGGAAATGCAGGAATGAGGTGCTTGCCATCGCGCGATATGCCGCGCTGCATGGCGTTTACAAATTCAATGTCTGACCACTTGCCCAAGCCGGTTTCAGGGTCGGGTGTAAGGTTGGGCGGATAGAGAATGCCAATCGGGGTTTTCAGCGGCAACCCGCCGGACGGCAGTTCCGGATTGAGCTTGGCAAGATCAGCGGTGGGCTTGTGACACGAATAACATCCACCCGCATGATAAAGGTTTTGACCATTGGCCAGATCCGCAGCGTGGTTCGGTATGATGCTCGCCGACAAGGGCTTGGGGGCGCTGATAACCCAAAGAAACGAAGCGCCCACAACGGCAACGATCGCAGCGGCTTTCAGGTTGCGTCTGGAAAAGAGCTTCACTTTGATTTGTTTTCCCAAGATAATTACTTATCATAGCAAGCCATGAGACACACGCAAAGCGATTAGGAAGCGGACCAATCCATTCTTGCCAGCAAATGGTGTCGCAGTACCACCGCGTTGTCGGTTAGCCTTATGAAATCAATGCGGGGTGAAACCGGAAAAGCCTTGTTTTTACATCAGGACAACATTATTTCACTTCATCACATGGTTAATAAATGTTTAACCCGTGACATGATAGCTAAAGACGGGAAAGACGGATATATTGTAATGAACATCTGGAATCAGACTTCGACCGGGGGGACTACTTGGACATTTTGAATGAGACGCAATTTTCTGCTGAGCTGCGCCAGCAGGCAAAACGCCTTACAACCTATTGCAACACGTTCCGTGAAGCCAACAACCGCAGTGCCATTTTCCAGCTGGTCACCACCGCCATTCCATTCTTTGCAACGGTTGCCCTGATGTTTTGGGCGGCTCACCATTCGGTATTGCTCACCCTGCTGCTCAGTGTGCCTGCAGGTGCTCTTCTCATCCGGTTTTTTGCGCTTCAGCATGATTGCGGACATGGGTCGCTATTTTCATCGCGTCCCGTCAATGAGGCTGTGGGCCGCTTGATCAGTGTACTGACATTTACGCCCTATGACCATTGGCGCAGGTCCCATGCCCTGCATCACCAGCTTTCAGGCAACCTTGACAAGCGCGGTTTTGGCGACATTGAAACCATGACGGTGGATGAATACAAGTCGAAAACGTTCTGGGGCCGCTTGCGTTACCGCGTATACCGCCATCCACTTGTTGTTCTGGTCATTGGTCCGCCGCTGTTTTTCCTCGTGCTTCAGCGCCTTGCCATGGGCTCCAACATGCCGATGCGCGACAGTCTGCGCGGCATTCTTGGACACGACATCGTATTGTTCATGGTTTATGGCGCGATCACCTATTTTGCAGGCTGGCAAATTGCGCTCACGGTTCTTCTGCCCATTTACCTCGTGGCCACATGGATTGGTGGCTGGCTGTTCTTTGTGCAGCACCAGTTTGAAGAGGCCCACTGGGAAGGCTCCGACGAGTGGGACATGAAAATTGCAGCGCTCAAGGGCAGCTCATATCTCGTCATGCCTAAATTCATGAACTGGTTTTCATGCAACATCGGCATCCATCATATCCATCACCTGTGCAGCAAGATTCCGAACTACCGGCTGCGCGAGTGTCTTGACGGCAGTGCGGAGCTGCAAAGCGTTTCGCCAAAACTCACCTTATGGGAAGGCATCAAATGCGCACGTCTTGCCCTGTGGGATGAAACGTCACGCCGCCTGATTTCATTTGGTGAATTCTCAAGGCTCAAAACCCAAACCGCATAGGGTGCGAAAACGGGTGGTGTTTACCAACGCTGCCGCTACCACCATAGGGGCTGCTGACAGGAATTGGCAGCAGCCCTCCCTAATGGTGCTCCGATGACTTACGCTGAAAACATCTGGCTCTACACCCTTCTCCTGTTCGGCATCATCATCATTCCGGGCATGGACTCGCTGTTTGTCATGGCGAACTCACTTACCGGTGGCAGACGTCTCGGCATGGCTGCGGTGTTCGGCATCATGCTCGGCGGCGTTTATCACACGGTGTTCGGTGCGATCGCCGCCGGCGTTGTGCTCAAGCTTGCGCCTGCCCTGATCATGTTGCTGCTTCTTGCCGGTGCCGCCTACATGGCCTGGATTGGTTACACGCTGATGTGCAGCTCCATCACGGTGAGTGCAGTGGGAACGGCCACCACGCGCACATGGGCCACGGCGTTTCTCCAAGGCATGATTACCTGCATGCTGAACCCCAAGGCCTATCTCTTCGTCATCGCCGTCTATCCACAATTCATCAAGCCGCAATATGGCGCGATATGGAGTCAGGCTCTGGTGATGGGCATTCTCACATCGCTTATGCAGCTTGGCATCTATGGCGCGCTGGCACTCGCCGCTGGCAAGAGCCGCGATCTGCTCATCGCCAATCCTGCGGTCACCATGTGGGTGGGGCGGTTGGTGGGGTTGATGTTTATTGTCGCTGCGGGCGTTACAGCTTGGCATGGCTGGGCAATTTGACACCTTAACATTTCAAGGTTTGCGCAATCCAGATTCTTGGCTTAATCTTTTTTCCAACGGCATAAAAAAACAAACAATGGGAGAGACTATATGGATCGTCGTGGGTTTATCAGAAAAGCCGGTGTGGCCGCAGTTGCGGCGCCAGCCTTGGCAGCGCCAGCACTTGCCCAATCAATGCCAGAAGTGAAATGGCGCTTGACCTCAAGCTTTCCAAAAAGCCTTGATACGATTTACGGCGCTGCTGAAACCTTTTCAAAACATGTGCGCGAAGCAACCGACGGCAAATTTACCATTCAGGTGTTCCCCGGCGGCGAAATTGCACCCCCCCTCGAAGCGGCCAATGAAGTGGGCAAGGGCAATGTGGAGATGTGCCACACGGCATCCTACTATTACTGGGGCAAGGACCCAACCTATGCCTTTGGAACCGCCGTTCCCTTCGGCCTGAACGCGCGCCAGCAGAACGCGTGGATGTATCATGGCGGCGGCATGGACATGATGAACGAGTTCTATGGCACGCAAAATCTCATCGCGTTTCCCTGTGGCAACACAGGCGCGCAGATGGGCGGCTGGTTCCGCAAGGAAATCAAGTCCGTGGCCGATCTCACGGGTGTCAAAATGCGTATCGGTGGTTTTGGTGGCAAGGTCATTTCCAAACTCGGTGTGGTGCCGCAGCAATTGCCCGGCGCACAGATCTACGAGAACCTTGAAAAGGGCGTGATCGATGCGGCGGAATGGGTTGGCCCCTACGATGATGAAAAACTTGGTTTCTACAAGGTAGCACCATTCTATTATTATCCCGGCTGGTGGGAAGGTGGTGCCATGCTGCATGTGATGGTGAACACGGCGAAATGGGCGACGTTGCCGCCCGCCTATCAGTCCATTCTGGCAACCGCTGCCCAGGCTGCCAGCGTTGACATGCAGGCCAAATATGACGCGCGCAATCCGGAAGCGTTGAAAAAGCTGGTGGGTGCCGGCGCACAGCTCAGACCCTTCCCACCCGATGTGATGGAAGCCTGTTTCAATGCGGCCAAGGAAACCTATGCGGAGATTGCCGGCAAAAATGCCGCGTTCAAAAAAGTCCACGACTCGATGATGGCCTTCCGCGCCGACCAGTATCTCTGGTTCCAGGTCTCGGAATTCACCTTCGACAAGTTCATGATGGGCCAGCAGCAAAAGAAGATGCTGTAAGGATCGAAAAACGCGTTACGGAAGGGAGCCCATGTGGCTCCCTTTTGTTTTGCGCAATGACGATTTCATCTCACGCGCCCACTCCTAATCCAGCGACGGCAGCGTAATCTCGATCGTCTTCGTATCGATCTTCGCTTCACCCTTGCCGATGGAAAGCCATGGGAAGGCCACCACCACGGCGACCATGATCAATTGCAGAATGATGAAGGCCACACCGCCGCGATAGATTTGTGTGGTCGTCACGCCTGCAAAGGTCTTGCCCGTGGCCTTGTCCACCCATGGGCCATTGGGGGCAACGGAGCGCATGTAGAACAGGGCGAAGCCGAAGGGTGGTGTGAGGAAGCTCGTCTGCATGTTCATGCCGATGATGATGCCGAACCACACAAGATCAATGCCCAGCTTTTGCGCCACGGGTGCGAGCAGCGGGATGACGATGAAGGCAATTTCAAAAAAGTCGATAAAGCAGCCCAGCACAAATACAAGTGCGTTGACAGCGAGCAGGAAGCCCCACTCACCGCCGGGAAGTCCCGTCATCAAATCTTCAACCCACACATGGCCATTGACGCCGTAGAAGGTGAGCGAGAACACGCGCGAACCAACCAGAATGAACATCACGAAACAGGCAAGTTTCGTGGTGCCATCCAAAGCTTCGCTCAACGTTTTGTAGGGCAAGCGGCCCTTGAACCATGCGAGGATCAATGATCCTGCCGCACCCATCGCCCCGCCTTCGGTCGCTGTTGCCACACCAAGAAAAATCGTGCCCAACACAAGGAAGATCAATGCGAGCGGCGGTATCAAAACAATGATCACCTGCTGCGCAAGGCGCGAGAGTTGTCCCAGCTTCAGGCGTTGGTCAATAAGGGCTGTGGCATACGCAAGGCTTGCCGCAATGGCAGCACCCCATATGCCTGCCCCCTGCACGACATGGGGTTTGAGCAACTGCCAGCCCAAGACACCAAGAGCAACGCTCACAACAAGAATGACAAACAGCGATGTCACGCCATTTCCCAGGGTGCGCGCCTCAATCGGCAATGCGGGTGCGCGCGTGGGCTGAAAAATTGTGACTGCAAAAATATAGAGGCAAAACAGCCCCACCAGCATCAGTCCCGGCAGGATCGCTCCGGCATACATGGGGCCAACGGACACGCCAAGTTGGTCGGCCAGCACAATCAGCACCAATGACGGCGGAATGATTTGCGCCAAGGTGCCGGATGCGGTGATCACACCTGCGGCCAGTGAACGGTCATAACCATAGCGCAGCATGATGGGCATGGAGATGAGCCCCATGGCAATGACCGATGCCGCCACCACGCCCGTGGTTGCGGCCAGCAATGCGCCGACAAGAATGACGGAATAGGCAAGCCCGCCGCGAATGGGGCCGAAGAGCTGTCCCGCCGTGTCCAGCAAATCTTCTGCCATGCCGGATTTTTCCAGCACGATTCCCATCAGCGTGAAAAACGGAATGGCGAGCAGCGTGTCGTTGCGCATGATGTCGAGAATGCGGCCCGCGGTGAGGCCGAGCAGCGGCCAATCCAATGTGATGGATGTGGAATAGGGTGCGAGTTCAACGGCGAGCACAAAAAACATCAAGCCATTGGCGGCCAGTGAAAAGGCTACGGGATAGCCCATCAACAAAAACAACACGAGGGCCGCAAACATGATGGGAG
This sequence comes from Rhodobiaceae bacterium, assembly GCA_031417195.1. Lineage (GTDB taxonomy): Bacteria > Pseudomonadota > Alphaproteobacteria > Rhizobiales > Aestuariivirgaceae > Aestuariivirga. The sequence goes on along the minus strand of JANOVC010000081.1, from coordinate 15,533 downwards.
CAAGATTGTGGGCGATAAGCTCAATCATGACGCAGGCCCCGGAGCACCGCCACGCGTTTTATGATTTCAGAAATCGCTTGCGCCAGCAGCAGGGCAAAACCACCCGCCACACAGAATTTCAGGGGCCACACCAGAAGCCCGCCCGCGTTGGTCGAGCTTTCCCCGCTTTGCAGCGCCTCCCAGAAATAGGGAATGCCGATCCATACCATCAGCATGCACAGCGGCAACAGAAAGAACACATGGCCAAACAGGTCAATCCAGTCGCGGGTGCGTTTTGAAAAGTGGCTCGACACGGCATCGATGCGCACATGGCCGTTCTTCTGCAACACATAGGCCGCCGCAAACATGAACACCGCGCCAAACAACAGCCCTTGCAGTTCCAGCCAAGCGTTGGAACTTGTATCAAAGGTCTTGCGGATAATTGCGTTCACGGCACTCACGATGACAGCTGCCAGAATGAGCCAGCGCACGTGGTAACCAATAAAAGCCGTGATGCGGTCAACGACAGCGCTGACATGAAGAAGTTTTTGCAAAATGTGATCTCCCCAGTTTCAAACTCCCGTTGACCGGGATGATTTTGACGTAATTCTAAATGAAAAGTGGTTTCAAGCAAGCATAAGTTGGGAGGCCCCGGCAGAGCGCTGATCCAACCATAACTGCACAGTATAATTAAGGTGACAGTGCATTCAATCATGCCTTGTCGTGTATAACTTTGCCATCATTGGTTTCGGGGTTGATGTAATTTGCCAGCCGCCGCAAGACTGTAAGAATGAACATGGCACAAAGCGTTGCCATCAAGGCAATGGTCAGAAATCCAAATCCTGCTGCCACACCAATGGCTCCTGCCAGCCACATTCCCGCACCCGTGGTAAGGCCCACCACCTGCCCGCGCGCCTGAATGATCGTGCCTGCGGCCAGAAAAGCCACGCCTGCCGTAACTGCCTCAAGAGCGCGCACGGGATCAGAATGCACGCCTTTGGCTTCCACCATGTGACCGAGCTCAAGGGTTACCACGGCCACAACCGCAGCCGCCAGTGCCACCAGCATATGTGTGCGCAATCCTGCTGGACGGTTTTTCGATTCGCGCTCAAAGCCTATTGCTGCGCCCAGCAGGATTGCAACCAGCAGACGGGCGGCAATGATCCATTCCGGCGTGTAGGTTCGCTGCACCAACTCGTCAAAAAAACCCATTCCGCTTTTTCCTTTATTCGGTGCATAACGGAACTGGAACCAGATTGGTTCCCGACAAGTCACATTAATAGAAGTGTATATGACCAGAACAATCCATCTCATCCGCCACGGCCAATCTACATTCAACGCCCTTCACGATCTCACCGGCCTAGACCCCATGATCAATGACGCACCCCTTTCGCCACTTGGCCATGAGCAGGTGGCGGCGGCGCGTGTGGCTTATGCGGATGTGGATTACGATGTCATTTTCACCTCGCCCCTTACCCGCGCCATTCAAACGGCCACGGGTATTTTTGGATCAAAAGCGCCGATGCTCGTCAATTATTCACATAGTGAGTGGGTAACCCATAGCTGCAGCACGGGACGGCCCGCCTCACAGCTCGCGCGCGAATTCGCGCATCTCGATTTCAACCACATGGCAGAGGTGTGGTGGCACAGGAGTGGTCCCGTCAATCAACATGGCATCGCATGCGAGCCTTTGGAGTCACTGCTGCAACGAGTGTCGGATTTCCGCGCCATGATTGCCGCAAGACCGGAGCGGCGCGTCGCCGTCGTCGGCCATGGTGATTTTTTCCATCAGGTCACGGGCCACTTCATGAACAATTGTGAACGGGTGGAGATGCACCTGCGTTAACCCGGCAGTTACCTTGTTTTCCGAAGTTTCTTGGGCCTTGGCACGCATTCAAATTAAAAATGCGGCATCAAGCGGAGAAAATGCATGTTCAGACGTTATGTGTATGTGAGCAAGGCCGTCGATGGGATGACCGAGCGTTATGTCGCTTCCTTCATCAATGTCGCGCAGGAACGCAACAAATCCGAAGAATTGACAGGTGCCCTGCTTTATCTCGACGGATATTTTCTGCAGGTCATGGAAGGGCCAGCCGAAGCCGCCGCAAACTGCATGATGCGCATCATGTCCGACAACAGGCACCACAACATCGATATCCGTGAAACACTTGATATCGATATCCGGCGTTTTTCAAAATTGTGGATGGCCTTCTCCCATGCGGGCGATGTCAATCGTTCCATGCTTGAGGCGTTCGACTACGAACCGGGTTTCCCTGCCGCGAAGTTTTCACCGGAAAAATTGCAACGCATCATGGTCGCTCTTTCGCTCAGTGCCTGGCCTTCCGATTCCGGGCGCATCATGCGGCGCGCGGGCTGACACGCATGTCAACGACGCGCTTGATGTCGCTTTTGCAGGTCACTGTTCAAAAATTCCGGTGACCACGAGGTTCTCGCCACCGGTTATGATGATCACGGTTCTTCCCTGCGGGTATTTCAAGGCAAACCTGCAGGGTGCCGCACCTGTTCCGGCGCAGGCCTCCACTTCTGGATATTTCTTGCAGATATATTTGCGCGCGCCGCAGCGTGTCATGTCTTTCGAAAGGGATGCCGCAGCAAAGCCCAACTCCGTCAACCGCGCGCGAACTTCCTTATACGACATGCCGACCTTGGCGCCGTTGACCTGTTCGTCAGTCAACCCGGCTGCGTGGGTGCTCCCACCGATCAGGGTTGCGATCAGCACGACCGCGGTCAGTCTTGAAACAAAGCCCATGATGCCACCGGAATGTGTGTTAGATTGTTTTTTCTACCATCACACTGGCAGCTACCGCAACCGTACATGGGACCAGCACCAATGACTTTAGCAAACAGGCTGTGCCGCTGCGCAATTTTTCTGACGCTCATGGGAATGGTTGCCAAGGCATCGGCTGAGGAGCCCGTGAATGTCTATGGTGATCCACAGATCGCCTATAAATGGCAGGCCGAACTTGCAGGCCCAACCCGGAAATGCCATGTGCCATCCCGCATCTTCTTTGTGGTCGGAGATGCCATCATCAACGGAAAAATCACCTTCGAAGGTATGAATTATTTTCCGAAGGGACGTTTTGAAAATTCCTTCGCCGTGGCGCTTTCACTCGTGCGGTTTTATGGCGACCCCCGGCCCCTGGTGTCGGTCGAGGCACAGGGAGACGCAACATGGAGCGGCACCTGGATGTCAAACCGCAAGGGCTGCAGCGGCAAGGCGCGCATTTCAGAGCGTTGAGGGTGGGGTGAATACGCTTTTTTATTCAAACAATTCCGCATGTGTCCCTGCACGGACGAAGTTTATTGCATTTCCGTTCACTTGATAAACCAGTAAAAAATCTCCACCAATATGACACTCGCGATAATCAGCCCATTTGCCCTTCAACGGATGATCGAGCCATTCCGCACCAAGTGGTTCATTGTTGGCAATGAGCAGCAGCATCGCTTCCTTAAGCTGGCGCATGTTGTATCTGCCTGAGCGAGACAGTCGTTCCCAGTCTTTCAGAAAACTCTTTGTGTAGTCTGCGGCGCGTGGTGGACCTATGCGCTTAGCGCTTGGTGGTTTTGGCGTCGAGGGCATTGATAAGTTCTTGCGCATCGGTGAAACGTGCGGCATTTGCTTTCATCATGGCGCGCGACTGCTGCATGGCGGCGCGCGTTTCGGCGTTGGGGATTTTGAGTTCAAAGGGCAAAGCACCATCCCGTGCCACGCGGATCAGTGTCATGCGAACGACGTCGGAAACGGTCAAGCCCATTTCATCCAAAACGGCGGCTGCTTCATCCCTGATTTTTTCATCAATGCGGGCGCGAACAAATGCTGTCCCTGCCATGATTTTTACTCCTCGTTATTGTTATTTTATAGCTCAATTGAGCAACAAAGTCAACGGGAACCTGGCTTTGCCCAGCCCCGCAGAGGAGGTTGCACCTGGGATTTACCCAGCCTTCGTAAAATCTCAAGCTGATCAGAAAGGTACGGCCCAACCTCAGACCGGCGTCACTTGAATTATTTTTTGGCTTCGGTGACGAGCATGTCGTAGGCGGCATTGAAGCCTGCCATCGGTATCTTGAATGAGTCCTGTTTTTTGCTGCCATAGGCAATGAATTGGACCTGCAGGGCATCTGCCGTCTTGAATTTTGCGATTGCCGGGTCTTCAAGGACCGCCACGGCTTGGCAGCCTGCATCTTCGCAAACCTGATACGGCCAGTCGTAAAAATTCGTGCCATCGGCAAACACCCGCACGCCCGGTGCCAATGCCACGCCCAGTGGCATGCGGAGAATGGCCGACGTTGCATTTTTGCCGCCATCATAAACGATGGACAGGGAGTATTTGGCAATTTTGGTTTTGTTGTCTGCGAGGGTTACAAATATCTGGCAGGCTTTTTCTTCGCAGCTGAAGGTCCAATTTTCGAAATGCTTGACGGATGTTTCGGCAAGTGCCTGCGATGCGGAGCAAAAAACAACAACCGGGGCAAGCACAAGTCCCGCGAAAAAATTTTCAAGCACTTTGGTCAATTACGCCACTCCAACACAACAAAAAGCATGACCCAAACCTCCCGGTCTGGATCATGCCAAGCTACAAGACCATCAAGCAGCTAAACGCTGTTTCCGGCGTTTTCTGGCTCCACTTGCTCCCAAGGCCACAAGTCCGGATCCGAGGAACCACGCAGCGGCAGGCAGTGGAACGTTAGGGGTCGGATCGCCGATGACCGCTTTGCCATTGACATGGAATGCCGCCAGGAAAATATTGTCATCCTTTGAGGCATTGAAGGTATCGACGATAATTGACGTGTCGCCCAAGCCGACATAGCTCGCCAAGTTGTATTTTTCATGGTCATCCGCATATGACGGCAACAATGTCGAAAATGGATCGTCAAAGCCACCGACAGTAATCAGTGAACCATTTTGTGCGGCATTGCCATCATCAAAGTTACCAGCGTTTTGCGTGATTTGGGTTCCGTTGACGGATACGGTTGATTTCTGGCTGCAACAGCTGAAATTTATACCGAGATACATTTCGGCAAAAAATGCCGGGTCGGCTGGGTTCAAAGGTGTAGCAAAACTTATTGTCGTGCTGTCACCTAAAACACTTGCGAAACCATCAAGAATTCCGATGGTCGAAATGCCCAAGGCGGGATTGTCGTAGATAACGACAAGTGCCTCACCATCGATTGAGCCGTTGTTAGAACCTTCGTTGATGTTGAAGTTATAAACACCGCCGCCGCCGCCATTGATGACGCCTTGCACAATGCTGGTCACATCGGCCCGATGGGACCCGATATTACAACAGGCTGTGGCATTCGGCGTTGACGACGTGAAGGTAACTCCCAAACCATTCAGCGTCACGGTAGAAGGAACGCCGCTAAAGGACTGTGTGGCGGAATAGAGATAGGCAGCCCTTACTGTTGACCCCAAAGGAGCCGAAGCGCTGATCACACCGATACCGGTCGTACTGCCAAATCCATCCGTCGACAGGCCAACATTGCCCGTGTAGTTCTGGAATGTCGTGAGGGATGCATAGTTCGGCGTCGCAAGCGCAATGAACGAGCACGCTGTCGTCGCTAAAAACACAAATGGCTTCATGAGATTTTTCATTGGATGACCTTTTTGCTTGACTGTTTAATTAGAATTAACAAAAAATTAACAAATCATTGGCGTTTTTTTGGCCCCAAAAACGTCTTATTTGGCTAAGTTAACATTTTTTTAATAATCTGTAAATGTTTATTTCGGATGTCCGCCACTGATTTGCGTGGGTGGTTTCCACCTTGCAGCAATTTCGCAGGCTACACCCATGATGGCATATCGCGCTTGTCTACAACCAAATCGCAATTGTTTTCATTTCTTCGCCGCGCGCGGTTATTTTGCCTCTTTGTCACTCACGCCAGCACTGGCAAAGGTTGCCATGTCGGTGTGCAGGTTGACAGCGGCTTTGACGAGGCCTGCCGCAAGGGCGGCACCTGAGGCTTCGCCCAAGCGCATGCCCAAATCCAGAATCGGCTCCTTGCCGATTTTTTTGAGCAAAGCACGATGTGCAGGCTCGGCGGAGCAATGGGCAGCCATGCAATGGTCAAGCGCGTCAGGCCGCATGGCGTGGAGCACGGCGGCGGCGGCGGTTGCCACGTAACCATCGATCAGAACGGGTACACGCTGGGTGCGGGCCGAGAGAATTGCACCTGTCATGGCGGCAAGTTCCCTGCCCCCCAAACGCCGTAAAACCTCAAGTGGATCAGAGAGATGCGCTTTATGCAGTTCGACTGCACAGCGGATGGCATCGGCCTTGCGCTTGACGCCTTCACTGTCCACACCCGTGCCTGGCCCCACCCACTCTTCGGCCTTGCCGCCATAAAGTCCGTGGGCAATGGCAGCGGCGATCGTGGTGTTGCCAATGCCCATTTCGCCAATGCAGAGAAGGTCGCACCCACCGGCAATGGCTTCCATGCCGTAGGCCATGGTTGCGGCGCAATCCGCCTCGTCCATGGCGGCATCTTGCGTGATGTCGCGCGTGGGTTTTTCCAGTGCCAATTCATAGACTTTCAGGCCCAGGTCAAAGGTCTTGCAGATCTGGTTTACGGCAGCACCCCCGCTCTGGAAATTGGCCACCATTTGCGCTGTCACTTCAGCCGGGAACGCGGACACACCCTGCGCCACAACCCCGTGATTGCCCGCAAAAACCGCCACAACGGGGCGGCTGATCTTGGGTGGATATGACCCTTGCCAGGCGCTGACCCATTCACCGATGGCTTCCAGCTTTCCCAACGCCCCCAGTGGTTTGGTGAGTTGCGCATCATGGGCACGATATTGTGCAATACAGTCTTGATCGGCTTCGGGCAAATCTGCCATCAATTTTCTGATGTCATCAAATGGCAAACCCGTTGCGGCAATCGTCATGCTGTGTCCTTTCAAACTTCCTGCTATTCTCCTAATCACGGGATTCGGGGTAGCAGTGCAACATGAACGACACGTCACCGCCAACAAGCGAAAATACGTGGAAAATCAGGCCTTTCGCTGAAACACTTCTGGCGTTGAGCTTTCTCACGCGGCTGCCGGTTCCGTTCATCCGCACGCTTGATTTGCCGCCGCTTTCGCAGGCCATGCGGTTTTTTCCACTGGCCGGTGCTTTCATTGGCTGTATTTCTGCGGGCGTTTTGATTGGTGCGGACATGCTGGGGCTGCCCTCGCTTTTGGCAGCCGCCGTTGCGCTCGCAATCGGCGCGTTGATCACAGGGGCCTTGCATGAAGATGGCCTTGCCGATGTGGCAGACGGGTTTGGCGGCGGGCGCACCCGTGAAGACCGGCTCGAAATCATGCGTGACAGCCGCATTGGCGCCTATGGCACCGTCGCCCTGGTCTTGAGCTACATCGCGCGCGCGGCCATTTATGAAACCCTGGCTGGGGCGCAACCCCTAACAATAATTGCGTTTTTTGCCGGGGCAGCGGCATTTTCCCGGGCCTTGATGGTGGATCTTTTGTGGGCCACGCGGCCTGCCCGCAGCACGGGTCTTTCCGTGTTTGCCGGAAGGCCAAGCCGCCGCAGTGCATTGTTTTCACTCATTACCGGTGGCGTTGGTGCCGCACTGGCTGCCGGGCTGGTCGCGTCACCTGAAATTGCCGCCCTTGCCATTGTTGCGGCAGGCATCATGCTGGCCTTCATGCGCGCCCTGTGCATGCGTCAGATCGGAGGGCAAACCGGTGATGTGTGTGGTGCCGTGCAGGTTCTCACCGAGCTCTCCATGCTCACGGTATATGTGACAACCATTCGTTAACCTTGCCGCCAATTTTACACATCTCTTTCAATACTTGTGAAGATTGAAACCATAGGGTTGGCTTGCAGTGTTTGTTGACGGAGAGTTTGCGTTATGCGTTTGCCAAATGTGGTTCCATCGGTCATTCTCGCTGTCATGTTCTTGGGTGCCGGCGGATTTCACAAAGCGCCACTTGAACCCCAATTCATTTATGCGGCAACAGCGCTGAAATCCGGTCAAAATGGCCATTTCTTTGTCACTGCGGATATCAACGGCAGCAGCATAAAAGTGCTTGTTGATACGGGCGCTTCAGCCGTTGCCCTCAGTTATGAGGACGCGCAAGAGATTGGTTTGCGTCCAAATTCCCTGACCTTTGACATTCCCGTTTCAACCGCCAATGGCGTTGCCAAGGCGGCAGCAGTGACCTTGGACAAAATCGAGATTGACGGTGTCCGCGTGGCCGATGTGCAGGGCATGGTCATGCCGGAAGGTGCCATGAACGGCTCGCTATTGGGCATGAGTTTTCTCAGCAAACTCAGCAGCTTTCGCGTTGAAGACGGTACGCTGTATCTGAAGAACTAGGCGCATTTGCTTGAAAAATGGCGTGTTTCGCATGGCTTCTGACCTGCAAACACCCTATATCACGGCTATGAATGCCTTTGATTTGCCCATCATTGAAACGCCCTGCGTCAAGCTTTGCGTGATCGAGCCTGAAACCGGCTTTTGCATTGGCTGTGGCCGCACGCGTTCGGAAATCGGTGTGTGGCTCGATATCAGCCCAACGGAGCGCAAAACCATTATGGATGCACTGCCCGAGCGCGTCGAAACCCTCACCCTGCGCAAGCGCCGCCGGGGTGGACGACAGGCGCGGGTTGGCGATCGGGGATAAGGTTGAGCATCGGGCAATGGGCTGCAACTTCAAAACGATATTTTGCTGCATATTCCCCAACCACTTTAATACATACGACGGTCTTCATGGTCAAAAAATACGCCCACGGCCTCGCCGTACTTCCCCATCCATGCAAGGACATGAACGGGGAGGAAAAAAACTAAAGCGCTAGATCGGAACATCCGTGGACAGAACTTTTTTGGACTTAGGGTCTACTTCATAAACAGTTGTGCCGTCCATAAACAGAATATTACAGACCATTTATCGTATTTCTTTTTGCCTTTGCCCCGTGTTTGATAGCAATACTGATCACCTTTCATGGTGATCTTGCCTTCCCATTCACCTGAATCCTTGCCGGATTTCCAAGTGCCGCTGGCGTATGATTTTTTCAAATCAAACAGAACCGTGCCAGTGGCGTGGTCGGTATTGGGATGTTCCCAAGCGTATTTTTTGCCGTCGTAAGTTGCCATGATATCAGCTGCCGTCATGGCTTTTGCGGTTTTAGGAAGTTTGACTTTGTCGGCGGCAACTGCGGGCGTTGCGATAGTAAGGGCGAAAATAGAAACCAAAATGCGTCGATCCATGATTGAACCTCACTACTTTGTAGCTCCCGGCGATGTTAAACTCGCATGCGCGGAACTTAAATACAAGCAGGCGCTTTTGCTGCTTCCCATACCCCAAGTGTCGGAAAATCTGCGACCTCGCGAAAAAAGGGAAAAGGGGACGCTTTTTGTTTCCCTTTTTTGTTCCGGCTCCTTGAGGTGCACTGAACTCGCTTTAGCTCATACGTCGACATTCTTGACAAGACCAACAGCCAAATGTGCCGTTTAGCAAGTTCTTATTTGATTTCAATAGCTTGACAGAAATCCATAAAATCTTCAAATATTTTTTGCTGGCCTGTCGATCGGAGTGTCGTTGGTACGTCATGCTTATGAAGGGATAATCCTTCTCACAATCGAACGGGAGATTTAGAATGTCTATCTTGCAATATTTGGGTTACGGCGCTGGTTTTATCGCAGTTGTGGCCGCTGGTACCATGCTGCTACCGCGTAATGTCCGCGTCGAACGTGTGGCTACCATTGCTGCGGCACCGGCTGATGTTATCGTCATGGCGGCCTCCAATGCGGGATATCAAAAATTCAACCCTTACAAAAAGGCCGACCCCGCCTTGAAAATCGAACTCTTTGGCCCGGAATCGGGCGTTGGGTCCGGCTTCAAGTTTGACGGCAAAGACGGCAAGGGGTCAACGGTCATATCGAAAGTAGGTGCTGATCGCGTGGACTATGCCATCGATTTGGGCTTCATGGGCAAGCCCAACCAAAGCATTGCCGCCGTAGCTGATGGCGCTGGAAGCAAGGTGACGTGGACCATGAATGCCGACATGGGTTTCAACCCGATTGGCCGCGTCATGGGGCTGTTCATGGACGGCATGGTGGGTCCAACTTTTGAAAGCGGCATCAAGAGTATCGATGAAGCCCTGAAATCATAACTCAACGCAAACAACGGAGAACAACGTCATGCGTTATACATTCCTGCTCTACTCAAACCCTGCTGACTTCGCCAACATGACCCAAGAAGACTGGGCCCGCGAAAAAGAAGTTTATGGCGCTTACATCGGCGCGCTAAACGAGGCTGGCGTTTTCGTCTCAACCGATTGGTTGCAACCCGTCGAAACCGCGACTACACTGAGTATGGAAAACGGCCAGCGCCGCGTGCAGGACGGACCTTTCGCCGCAACGCGCGAAACCTTGGGCGGCTATTTCGTCGTCGAAGTGCCTAGCCTGGATGCCGCCCTGGCATGGGCGGAAAAATGTCCTGCCGCGCAATACGGCAAAGTGGAAGTACGCGCCTCGGCTATGGATAGTATTTGAGGGGCGAGGGTTGATGGGCGCAAACGCACGCGCAGCCCAAGTTGCGCGTGCCTCTTATGGCCGCTTGGTGGCGTTGCTGGCGGCCCGCAATGGTGACATTGCAGCGGCGGAAGAAGCTTTATCAGATGCGTTTTTGGCAGCTTTGGAGACATGGCCGAAGACCGGCATTCCCGACAAACCCGAAGCCTGGCTTATGGCGGCGGCCAAGAACCGCATCATTGATCGTTTTCGTCGCAATGCCCGCAGCCCCATTACAGTAGTGGAAGAACTGCCCGATGTTGAGGATGACATGCAGCAGGATGTAACCATCGATGGCCCCATTCCTGATCAGCGCTTGGCTCTCATGTTCGTGTGCGCTCACCCCGCCATTGATGCATCGGTGCATACACCGTTGATGCTGCAAACGGTTCTCGGATTTGAAGCCGCTGATATTGGCCGCAGTTTTCTGGTATCACCCACTGCCCTTGCGCAACGGCTGGTGCGGGCGAAACGCAAAATCAAAGACGCTCATATTGCATTTGAAGTCCCGATCCGTGCGGACATGCCTGCACGGCTGACGGGTGTGCTTGAAGCCATTTACGGGGCCTATGCGCTGGATTGGTTACATGAACCCGACACCCGTGACCTGAGCGCAGAAGCACTCTTTCTGGCAAAACTTTTGGCGGAATTATTGCCCAACGAAGCGGAAGTCTTAGGCTTGGTGGCACTGATTTCTTTTTCCCATGCGCGGCGAAAGTCGCGGCTGACTAACGGCGTTTACACACCACTGCTTGAGCAGAACATTCAACAGTGGGATCACCCATTGATACTTGCGGGGGATGAATTTTTAAGGCGTGCATTTACCTGTAAAGTTTTGGGACGGTTCCAATTGGAAGCGGCCATCCAGCAAGTGCACATGAAAGGTGTTGTGGCAAAGCAGGTCGATTGGAAAGCCGTGTTGTACTTGACCGAAGGCCTGTGCCGTTTATGGCCTACGACAGGTGCCGAGGTCAGCCGTGCGGCCGCTATCGCGGAAGTCGTAAATCCCGGGGTCGGCCTTGAAGAACTTGCGAAGATATCCACGCCGCAAATGTTCCAACCGCTTGAGGCAACGCGCGCGCATTTGCTTTCAAAATTGGGGCGCAACGAAGATGCCCGGCTTGCCTATAGCAGAGCCATTTCCGTGACAACCGAACCCGCCACTCGAAAATGGCTGGAAGCCAAAAGCGCGGCATTGTGAAAAGGAAAAAAGGGACACTTCCTTTTGTTCAATGCCGGGGTGCCTGAAACATTTCCACTCATATCGGTTACTCAAAGCCCATATTTCATTTCTGCAAAATAATATAGGACTATAAACTTTATATATGTGTTTAAATGAATAGAAACGGGGCCGGAGGGGCCGCCAATGCAAGTCCGTTAGGAGGGTAGCCCATTTCACAAAAACCGCCCCATGCAGCACTTAAAGCCTATAGAAACAATTTCTATTTATAGTTTTAATTCCTATCAACACGCGCCTTGCGATTAGAACTGGTAGGCGAAGTTTGCACCTGCCGTGTAGGTGTCGGAATTTTTCAGCAGGAGGCCACTGATTTCTGCCGTCAGCGCCAGTTGTGCATTGGCGCCGAAGGCGAAGTTGAGGCCGGTTTGCAGGCGTAAATCTGTGTTGGGGTTATCCACAATGGTGCCGAAAACATCGTCCTTCACCTTGTTGCGGAAGGCCCAGTCCAGCCCTGCCCCAACCCATGGCTCCACCGTGTTCACGCCGCCAATGGACACCGTATCACCGATCTGAATGGCGGGTGAAAGGACTGCGGTTTCGATGGTTTGGGCATTCAGTAAGCCAGAGGCATCCTGCCATTCCTTGGACCAGGCCAAAGTAAGGGATGGCGAGAAGCGCCAGGTTCCCGAGTAGTAATAACCCGTGAGTGCTTCGGAGGTTTGCCAGCGTTCGGAATCGAATTTTGCCGCGCCGCTGTTCACATTGGTATTAAGGGAGGTTCCAAGCACATTGGCTGAAAACACGATATTGTCCGTGAGGGTCAGACCCAAATAGGCACCACCACCCCAGCCGCGGGTTTTCTGGGTGGGTGGCAAAATACCACCGCCCTTGAGGCTCGAGGTTTCATAGGTTCCCATGATGCCCAGAACCAAACGGTCTGACACCTTGTAGTCGGCACCGATCACGCCATTGATCAGCGAGCCATCGAGATTGGAGGCGGTGTCATCATCCAGCCAGCTGTATTTGCCATCGCTCCACACATTCCAATTGGTTATGGCTGCGGGAGCTACGACATCGGCCGTCGGCACAATCGAAATGTCGCCACCTCCGGTGAGGCGCTGTAAAATGTCATTGGGGTCTGAGAGCTCAAGGCCTGCGGGCTCTGTTTGATCGGGACCAATGTCAAAACGATCCACAACGATGTTTCTGATGGAGGCAGCCGTGTTGAACAGAGAGCGGCGGTTTGTACGCAGTTTCGCGCACGCCGTCACATCGGTTTCAGGCGGTTCATTGACACCGTCCAACGCGATGCAGCTTGTCACGGGTGTATTTGATTGCGCGAATGCGCCGGAACTCATCGCCAAGCCTGCCAGCAATACCACAGCCGTAAATATTTTAGTTTGCATCATCAACCCTCAGCACTTACGCCCCGACGCTTTGATAACACAATTTCCCGCTGCAGTTCCAGCCCCTTCATTCCGCCGCCATCAGGCGGTTGCTCTGGTGCTTTACCGCGTCAAGGGCGCGCGACAACACCTCGGTGCCAGCGCCTGGCATATGGCTTTGCTCGGAAATGATCTGCCGCCAGATGCGGCCCCCCGGCTTGCCATGGAACAGGCCCAGCATATGGCGTGTGATTTTTGACAGCCCCTGGCCCTTGGCAAGCTGCTGTTCAATATAGGGAAACATCGCAAGGGCGGCTTCCACGCGATTGTCTAAGGGATTGCTGCTGCCAAAGAACATGTGGTCCACTTCGGCAAGCAGCCACGGCGTGTGATAGGCTGCACGGCCCAGCATCACGCCATCGAGGGTTTGCAGTTCGTCTCTCGACTGCTCAAGACTGGCCAAGCCGCCATTGAGAACGATCTTGAGATGCGGAAACTTGGCTTTGAGGTCATGCACACGCTGATAGTTCAACGGCGGAATTTCGCGGTTTTCCTTGGGGCTCAGGCCCTTTAGCCACGCCTTGCGGGCATGCACGATGAAGGTATCGCAGCCCGTTGCCGACACGGTTTCAACAAAGCGATCAAGGCCTTCCACCTCATCCTGCTCGTCAATGCCAATGCGGCATTTCACAGTCACCGGAATTTTTACCGCAACCTGCATCGCAGCCACACAGTCTGCCACCAGTTGCGGCTCCGCCATCAAACAGGCACCGAACCTGCCCTCCTGTACACGGTCCGACGGACAGCCAACATTCAGGTTGATCTCGCAATAGCCGAAGTCCTCGCCGATCTGCGACGCCTCCGCCAATAGCGCGGGATCGCTGCCACCGAGCTGGAGCGCCACGGGTTGCTCAACATCGTCAAACCCAAGCAATCGCTGCCGGTCGCCATGCCGTATCGCCTGTGCCGTCACCATCTCGGTATACAGCAAGGCATGGCGTGTGAGGACACGATGGAAAACACGGCAATGCCGGTCAGTCCAATCCATCATGGGTGCCACGGCGAATGTTTTATCCTTGTAATTCAATAGTTTGCTCTTATATCACAGTGGACTAGACAGAGAACTTGTGTGCAAATTTTGCACACGTTTTCATGGTTTGTACACGGGTTACGCTCTGTCACTGCACACGATTTGCACACGAAAATAGGAGTGCACACGAATGGCCGCAATCGTCAAGCTCCCTTCTGGTAGTTGGCGCGCTCAAGTGCGCCGCAAGGGAAAATATCTTACTGGAACCTTCCTTCGCAAAAAGGACGCGGAGGAATGGGGCCAAGAGATCGAACGCAACATTGATCGCGGTGTTCTGCCAAACTCGCCGGACCCAAAAAGTGTTCGTACGTTTGCCAAAATTATAGATCTTCACATTATGGATCATCAAGAAGTGGGCAAGCCTATCCGGCGATCGAAGGCAGCCGTGCTTGAAGCTCTTCGGGTTTCAATAGGGGACATGCGCATTCACGATATGAAGCGCAACAAACTCATTGAATATGGAAAGACACGCGCAAAAGGAGGTGCTGGTCCAGCGACACTTGCAATCGATTTTTCATTTATTGGTACCCTGCTCACACATGCCGCTGCCGTGCACGGCATTGAAGTTTTTCCGGAAGAAGTCAAACTCGCTAGAGTTGCTCTCAGTAGACTTGGATTGGTGGGCAAAGGTATTGAAAGAGATCGGCGACCAAGCCAAAATGAACTTGATCGGCTAAACACTTATTTCAGCTCTAATCCACGGCAATTGATCCCGATGTCGAGGGTCATTCGATTTGCAGTTGCCACGGCGATGCGACAAGAAGAAATTTGCAAATTTGAATGGACTGACGTGGATATCCAACAACGGTTGGTGACAGTTCGTAATCGGAAGGACCCTCGTCGTAAGGACGGCAATCACCAAAGAGTTCCGATGTTGAACTTAACCGGTTACGACGCTTGGGAGGTATTGCTTGAACAGCGAATTGTGACCAACGGGTTTGGCCGCGTATTTCCACACCACCACAAATCGGTTGGGACGGCGTTTCGGCGCGCTTGTAGGGACCTGAAAATTCACGATCTGCACTTCCATGACCTTCGTCATGAAGCAACCAGCCGCCTCTTTGAGGCCGGTCTAACCATCGAACGTGTCGCACTTGTTACCGGACACAAGGATTGGAAGATGCTCAGGAGATACACAAATCTTCGATCGGAGTCGTTGCATCCAAAAGAAAAAGCCAAAGGTTTCGGAACCTCATCGATGATGCCAGAAGCGCTGGCCGAAATGTTCCCGCAAACCAAAGTAGCATCTTGAATTTTGTTAGATTCAGCGCAAACAGAATTATATTGCCATTTGGCAGTTTTTGGTATATGTACTGCCATAATGAGGATTTGGATATGACAGCCCTATTGAAAGTTGATA
>JANOVC010000080.1:0-10508 GCA_031417195.1 Rhodobiaceae bacterium | reverse complement strand
CAAAAGACCGTCCGAACTTTTTAGGGGTGGGGCATGACTGAAGAAACACCGAAAGCATTGGCAAGCGCTGATATCGGCCGCATCATGGAGCTGTTGCCACACCGCTATCCGTTTCTCCTGATTGACAAGATGGTTGACATGGATGGGGAGCAATCCGGCACTGCCATCAAGAATGTCACCGTCAACGAACCCTTCTTCCAAGGCCATTTTCCAGTGCGTCCGGTCATGCCTGGCGTCTTGTTGGTGGAAGCCATGGCGCAAGGGGCGGGTGCCCTTGTTCTCAATCATCTCGGGCCTGAAAGTGCGGGCAAGCTGGTGTTTTTTATGTCCATTGACAAGGCCCGCTTCAGAAAACCGGTTGTTCCCGGGGATCAGGTCAAGTTTCATCTGAAGCTTGCACAGAAGCGCCCGCCCGTATGGAAATATTGGGTTGAAGCCTTTGTTGACGGCAAAAGGGTTGCCGAAGCCGAAATTGGTGCGATGTTGATGGGCTAATGACGGCTTACTTGCCGCGCTTACTCACGGCAACGTAGTCACGCTTTTCCGGGCCTCGGTAGAGCTGACGGGGGCGGCCAATACGCTGGCTTGGATCCTCAATCATTTCCTTCCACTGGGAAATCCAGCCCACGGTGCGCGCCAGTGCGAAGAGTACGGTGAACATGGAGGTCGGGAAGCCAAGCGCGCGCAGGGTGATGCCGGAATAGAAATCCACGTTTGGATAGAGCTTGCGGTCGGTAAAATATTTATCGCTCAGGGCCACACGTTCCAGCTCGCGGGCAACGTCAAGCAACGGATCATCTTTGATGCCCAGTTCAGCCAGAACTTCATGGGCCGTCTGCTGCATGATCTTGGCGCGAGGGTCATAGTTTTTGTAAACCCTGTGACCAAAGCCCATCAGGCGAATGTGGGATGATTTGTCTTTCACCTTTTCAATGAATTCGGGAATCTTGTCGACGGTACCAATCTCGCCCAGCATGTTGAGGGCTGCTTCATTCGCACCGCCGTGGGCCGGTCCCCAGAGGCAGGCAATGCCGGCGGCGATACAGGCAAAAGGATTTGCCCCCGACGAACCCGCCAAACGCACTGTTGACGTTGATGCGTTCTGCTCGTGATCGGCATGGAGAATGAATATGCGGTCCATGGCGCGGGCAAGAATGGGGTTCACCTTGTACTCTTCGCACGGCACGGCAAAGCACATATGCAGGAAGTTCGCGGCATAGCTCAGCTCGTTGCGCGGATACACAAATGGCTGGCCGATATGGTATTTATAGGCCATGGCGGCAATCGTTGGCAGCTTGGCAATCATCCGGTGTGATGCGATTTCGCGCTGGCGTGGATCAGTAATGTCGGTTGAGTCATGGTAAAAAGCTGACATCGCCCCCACAACGGCCACCATCACCGCCATCGGATGCGCGTCTCTGCGGAAGCCACGAAAGAACATGGCCATCTGCTCATGGATCATCGTGTGGCGGGTGATGGATGTTTCAAATGTCTTGCGTTGTGAGGCAGTTGGCAACTCGCCATGATACAACAGATAACATGTTTCAATGAAGTCGCCGTTCTCGGCGAGTTGATCGATTGGATAGCCGCGGTGCAGGAGGATGCCTGCGTCACCATCGATATAGGTGATTTTGGATTCGCATGCGGCTGTTGATGTAAAGCCCGGATCAAATGTGAACATTTTGGCTTCGGAATAGAGATGGGTAATGTTAATGACATCCGGCCCAATTGATCCCTTGATCACGGGCAAATCATAGGATTTATCCTTGTATGTAAGCTTCGCCGAATTTTCTGCGTCAGTCATCAAAGGCCCCTATTTTCAGTTGAAAGAAGCTTATTGCAGCGCAACAAAAAGGTCAAATCACCAGATCGTTGATGCGTGCCATCGACTCTTCACGGCCCAGAACTTCCAGCACAGTGAATATCGGCGGTGACGTGGATGTTCCGGTCAGGCCAGCCCGCAACGGTTGCGCCAACTTGCCCAGCTTCATGCCTTGGCTTTCAGCGAAGGCTTTGACGGCCGTTTCCGTAGCGAGTGCTGTCCATTCCGCGCACGTGCCAAGAACAGCCTGTAAGTCTTTCAGGGCTTCTTTGCCGCCATCCGCCATGATCTGTTTGGCCTTGTCATCCATGGCAAGGGGGCGCGTTGCAAACAGAAATGCGGCACCGTTTTTAAGTTCAACCAATGTCTTGGCGCGCTCTTTGAGACCCGCCATGGCTTTTTTCAACTGCACCCTCTTGGTATCGTCAATGCGGCCCAGAAGTTCTGGTCCACCTTCAACGAAGGGCAAAAACGCGATCAAGGCTTCCAGCAGTTCATCGTCATCCATATGGCGCATGTAGTGGCCGTTCAGGTTTTCAAGTTTGGCAAAGTCAAAGCGGGCAGGGGATTTGCCAATGTTCGTCAGTTCAAACCATTCCACCAGTTGCCCGGTAGAAAAAATTTCCGCGTCGCCGTGGCTCCAGCCTAACCGGGCGAGATAGTTGCGAAGGGCCGCAGGCAGATAACCCATGGCGCGATAGGCCTCCACACCAAGCGCTCCGTGGCGTTTTGAAAGCTTGGCACCATCGGGGCCGTGAATGAGCGGCACGTGGGTCATGTCGGGAACAGTCCAGTCCATGGCTATGTAAATTTGCGTTTGCCGTGCTGCGTTGGTGAGATGGTCAACACCACGAATGATGTGGGTCACACCCATGTCGTGATCGTCCACCACCACGGACAAGTTGTAAGTCGGGTTGCCATCTGAGCGGAGGATGATGAGATCATCGAGATCCTTGTTGGCAAACACCACACGGCCCTGTGCGTTGTCATTGATAACGGTTTCACCCTCTTGCGGAGATTTGAAACGGATTACGGGTTTCACGCCAGCTGGCGCATCTTCGGGGTCGCGGTCACGCCATGTGCCATCATAGCGTATGGGGCGCTTCTCGGCTTCGGCTTTTGCGCGCATGGCATCGAGTTCCTGTGGGCTGCAATAGCAATGATAGGCGTGGCCGCCAGCCAGCAATTGTTCGGCCACTTCGCGGTGGCGGGGCGCGCGCGCATGTTGTGATACGGCATCGCCATCCCATGTCAATCCAAGCCATGTCATACCCTCCAGAATGGCGTCGATTGCATCATCGGTTGAACGCTCACGGTCGGTGTCTTCAACGCGCAGCAGCATCTTGCCGCCATGGTGTTTGGCATAGGCCCAGTTGAACAAGGCCGTGCGCGCACCTCCGATATGGAGATAGCCAGTAGGCGAGGGGGCAAATCGGGTAACGACGGGCAATGACATGGACACCGTTTTCCTTGTAGGCTGGTGGTGGGGATCATGCCCGAAGGCAATTGCCACGTGAAATAGCACAGGGCTTTCGGCGGCGTAAGTGGGTGGGGCGTTCGGGGTGGTTGGTGAAAGGCTGCAACAGCTTTTGGAGGCGCAACGCGGCACAGCAGTGTTGTGGGCACCCGTCGCATTGACGTTTGGCATCTGGTTTTATTTTTCGCTTCCGCTGGAACCGGCGATCTGGCTTGCAGGTTTAATGTCCGTTGTCTCGCTGCTTTTGTTTTGGCGTGCAAATGGCCGCATGGCGATGGTGTTGATCGCCATTTTTCTCAGTGGCTTTGTGCTTGCCAAGTTTCGCACCGAATTTGTGGCAACACCGCTGCTCAAGGCAAGTTCAAATGATGTGGCCATTGTGGGTATTGTGCGAGACAGTGAAGGTGCTTCGGCCAAGCGTGGCACACTGCTGGTGCAACCTACAGACATTGAAGGCCTCATCACGTCACAGCTGCCACGGATTTTACGCCTCACAAACTTCACCCGCAATGGAACGCCGGTGATCGGTTCGCGCATTGCGTTCAAGGCGCGGCTCGGGCCAGTTTCATCACCCACCATGCCGGGCGGGTTTGACTATGGCAGGCAACTTTACTTCGAAGGCATCGGCGGAAGTGGCCGCATCACATCCAAAATAGAAGTGATTGGACAATCTGCATCGGCGTCCCTTTGGTTGTCCGGCAGTTTGAATGACCTGCGCCAGGAAATCGGGGGCCGTATTCGCCAGCATTTGACCGGAACCACTGCAGCCCTGGCGGATGCAATGATCACCGGCGAGCGTGCCGCGATCCCGAAAGACATCAATAAAAGCCTGCAAATTTCAGGGCTTGCGCATATTCTTTCAATTTCCGGATTACATATGTCACTGGCTGCGGGTGGCGTGTTTTGGGTGGTGCGGTCGCTGCTTGCGCTGTTTCCCGTCCTTGCGCTGAATTACCCCATCAAGAAATGGGCCGCCGCCGCTGCACTGGTCTTTGGGTTCATTTATATGTTGCTGGCGGGCTCACAGGCTGCCACCCAGCGCTCTTATATCATGCTTGCCGTGGTGTTCTTGGCCATCATTGTTGATCGTCCCGCCATCTCGCTCCGCAACCTGGCACTTGCGGCCTTGCTCATTCTGGTTTTGCAACCGGAGTCTGTCATTCAGGCCAGCTTTCAAATGTCCTTCATGGCCGTCATGGGGCTTGCGGCGTTTTTCGAATATTGGAACCGGCCGGTTGCTGAAAGGGAACTCCGCATTGAAAGCAGACTGTCGTTCTATTCGCGCAAGGTATTCAAGATCATTTTGGCATCGATCCTGACCACGCTGGTTGCCGGATTTTTTTCGTCCATCCCCGCCGCCTATCATTTCGGAAGGCTGTCGCCCTACGGCGTGATTGCCAATGGTTTGGCCATTCCGGTCATGAGCCTTGTTGTGATGCCTTTTGCACTTGTCAGCGTTGTACTCATGCCATTTGGGCTTGAGGGTTATCCACTTGCGGTTCTGGGATATGGCCTTGAACTTGTTCTGGCGATTTCTGATTACGTCGCAGCCCTCCCCGGTGCCCAGCGCATCATTCCGCAATTGCCCATTCTCAGCGCCATCACATTTGCCATTGGCGCGTCAGTAATTTGTCTGGCGCGGGGCAGGCCAAAGCTGATTGGCGGCTTGTTCTTTCTCGCAGGGCTTTTGTTTGCACAGTTCAGCGTAGTGCCTGATATCCTGATCGAACGAACGGCTGCCAACGTGGCTTACCGCAATGAGAGCGGTGACCTGGTCTTTGCAGCTGCCCATGGTGGCAAATTTGCCGGTGAAAAATGGTTGCAGGGCAACGGCGAGGAAACGAACTTCAAGGACGCCTCTTCAAGACCGGGCTGGATATGTGTTGGACGAAGCTGCCGTGCAACAGTGAATGGCAAGGCGATTGCCTATTTCATGGAAGGAGAGGGTGATGACCCCTCTTGTGAGGGTTTGGATGTTGTCATTGCAAACTACCCCTTGCGTGGCGCTTGCAAGACGGTTGCCACACGGATTGACCGCTTCGATGTCTGGCGCAACGGTGCCCATGCCATTTCGATCAATGGAGACGGTGTCTCGCTGGCAACGGCCAAGGCGCTTGGCGGCAACAGGCCTTGGGTTGTCAATCCCGTCTCACGTTTTAAATTTGGCGGGGCGGCATGGCGCGGCGCTTCGACACATTCACCTTTTCCGGGTAGGGGCTCATTGCCAAGCGATGTCAAAAACAAATATTTCCGACTTGCGCAGTGAGATCGACATTGTTGACGAAAAGCTCGTCAAGCTTCTGGCCGAACGCCAGCGCCTGGTCGAAGCTGTCATCGCCGTCAAGAAGCGTGATGGTGTTGCCGCCCGCATTCCGGCCCGCGTCGATTACGTGATTGACCGCGCCCGCGTTTTGGCCCGCGCGCATCATCTGGATCCGGCACTTGCCGAAACCATCTGGACGGAAATGGTGGAATGGTTCGTGGCGCATGAAGAGCGCACACTGGGGTAAATTTCGGGATAAGGTCTTGCGTCAAGAACCTTGAGCAATGTGGGTACAACTGCCATGACGAACGCTGACATCTCGGACATTTACCGAAACTACATCGCCTGTCTGAACACCCAGGACTGGCCAAATATGGGCCGGTTCGTTCATCAGGACGTTCACTACAACGGCGCACCCATCGGGCTGTCAGGTTATCGCAAAATGCTTGAAGATGATTTCCGCGCAATTCCAGACCTGTATTTCAACATCCTTCTCCTGATTTCAGAACCACCCCATGTGGCGAGCAGACTGCATTTCGATTGCACGCCCACCGGAATTTTATTTGGCCTCGCGGTCAACGGAAAGCGCGTTTCGTTTACCGAAAACGTGTTTTATACGTTTCGCGACGGCCTGATTGAAAACGTGATGTCCGTCATCGACAAAGCCGCCATCCAGTCCCAACTTTCCTGACGAAAACCTTCTCTTTTCGACGTGTTGAAAAGCGCTGTGGTATTTTCGTTTCTGTTCAGTCACATAAATGTTGAATATTTAAAAATTCAAATGTTATGCGAGTAAAAAGATGTGCGCTCATAATTTCGCTCTTCGCCAGATGACCGGGCATTATGGTTTGAAATCTTAGGTTTGATTTATTGATTTCTTTTGAAAAAATGTGTGAAATCAACGGTGTTTAAAAGCGGTAATCGATTGTCGTCAGCGCGGCTCTCAAAATTCCATTCTTGCCGATAGCGTCAGGGGTCTATAGATTCATTGTCTTGAACGAGCATGCAACCCTCGTAACCTCACCTTAATGGTTTAGAATGATGTTTATTAGGCGTGAAAGGACTTTGCATAATGCGCTTAGGTGACAAGGTGCGATCACTATATCGAGTGATTGGAATTGTGCTTGGTATCAGCGCAGTCATTTCAACAACTGGAATGGCTGATGAAAACTGGCCAAAGCTTGAGAAGTCATCAACCGACACTGTTTGTCTTGAGACGTTAAAACAAGCCCGTTCAGCGTTCCTTTCAAATAATTTTCATTTGTATGAAATTGCGCCCATTGCAGCAGACGCGCAGAGTGAGATCATTCTGCAATCAACTGGGCTTGATATTTCCGGAGGAGATGGTGCGGACGCCAAAGCGGGAGAGTTTGATGAATTACCTCTCAATATTCCCGGACAATCGCCATCTACAGTGGACTATTATCATTGGCAATTGAAAAACACCGCTGGCTGGCGCTTTGTCATTGTCTCAGAGAATGTGGGATGGCGGGGAAATTTTTATACGTTGTATCGCATCGACGCGAAGCTTACCCAGGACCAGTTTCTCGCGTCTCTCGGCAACAACGACAGAAAAACACTGCCATCTCCTGTCATCGTGCAAAACTGGAGACCGCCCATGGTCTTTCAACGGAAAGACAACAGTGCAGCTTGGGTTGTAGATGTAGGGCAAACATTTACGATTTTGACCCCATGGCGTGTTTTTTCCGCAAATGGTTTGCGGATGGAGCCCGCATGTAAAATTAAGTTTTCTGCCAATTTCAAAAATTCAAAGGACTTGTTGCCGGAGACTCTCGGCAATCTGATTGAAAATTTGTTTGCTGCTACAGGAACTGATGAACCAAACAGCGGAACCCTGCACTCGGTTTCCGGAGCCAGAATCGAAGCGGAGTACATGTGGGCAAATGTAGGAACGCGACCTTGGGCAGCACTCGCCGCCAAACCCTATAACACCAGAGACCGTGTGGATTCTGGTTTGAAAGAATGGGCCAGCACGGCCCAAAACGAAAAGACATACAATGCGATCGTCGCGCAGTATCCAAAGGCAGAACGTGCGTTAGCAAATTACTATGAGAAGACTTTTAGTAAATCTTCAAAAGAGGCCGCGGAGATGGCTCATGCTATTCTCGATTTGGCTTTCCGGTTCCATTTTGTATTTAGTGCGGACAACTGACTCTCTTATAGGGTTACGGTGAAACTCCAATTAGGAATAACGGTGACAGTTCTGGGCAGGGTTTAAGTTGACAGTGCATTAAATTTTAAAAGTAAATGCGCTGACTTAAAATACAATCGATGGCATTTGCGTGTGTGAAGGATAGCGTGGCGCGGTGTTTTATTCCATACAATCTCGGGAAGGACGGCAGTCTGGTTTTTGACGTTAGCTCAGCATCCGCGCTCGCGTGCAAAACCATTTCTATTTACGGACCTTTCGGTAGCGCTACCCACACACGCGTTTCAAATCCTGCCACTGCGCGTCAGTAAGGATGGATTTTTGATTTTTGCCATCAGACCAGGGTGTGATCAGCTTTATGCGACCTGCTGTGCCGGGGTGGGTTGAAAACAGGCTGTTCAATTTTCCAAATGTGCCGCCTGGTGCGCGTCCTTCTTCGGCCAACACTTTTTCAAAGAAGGTCTTCAGGCCAAGCGGATTGATTTCCGCACCAGTGAGCGTTGTCACGGCGTAGGCATCGGCGGCGCGTTCGGCATCCTGGCTTGTCTGCATGATTGCGGCGACGCCCAACATCGAGGTTGCATTGCTGTTGCCCGCCACTGCTGACAATACGCCGAGAAGGATTTGCGCGCCCGTTACCCGCACGAGCTGGGCCTCGGGATCATGGTGCGTTGCGTGCCCCATCTCATGGGCCAACACGCCCGCGATTTCGTTGGGGCTGTCGGCTTTTGCAATCAAGCCACGTGTGACCACAATACGGCCGCCCGGCAGAGTCCAGGCATTCATCACCGGGATATCATAAACCCGAATGCCCAGGGGTGGCAGATCGGGATCGCCCTGTGTCAGGCGCGCGACCAGTGCTGAAAGTGCCGCGTTGCCAGCCGTTGTGGCGCAGCTGCGGGCGCTTCGCACAAGTTCAACCTCCAACTGGTCGCCCATTTTTTGTGTCCATGCGTCCGGCAGGAAGCGGGCGAATTGCTGGGGCGCAAAACTGATGGTGAAATAGGCAGCGCCTGTGAGGGCCGCAATGCCACCGGCAATCCACAATGCGGTGCGTGTTGCCACCTTGCGCGAATTAAAAACAACGGGAGGCTCTTGATCATACATCGCGCCATTCTGCCATGGCATTTCAAAATGTAAAACAGGCATTGCACCGGTTTATTAAAATTCACAGGGCGTTGAATTGTAGCGAGAAGGGGCCGGTTGCCCGGATCAGCGCTTCCTCAAAAATTTATCGTAAGTCCCACACCACCGGACTTTCCATCCGCGATCGGAACAATCCGTTCCTCAAGCGTAAGCCTCTCGGAGGGCAGGCATTTGCAACCGAACCCAAAGGCGGCGGTGAGATGAATGTTCCCGATATCGAGTTTCAGGCCCGCAGTTGGCGCATACCGCGTGTCTGAACTCGGCAGCATGAGAGACAAGTGTTCGACCGCCCAGGCTGATGCCGAAGATCCCCCATATTTTTCCACCAGCCAATCGCGAAGGATTGACTTCCACAGCAGTTCATTGACCAGGTGCTGGACAAAATCAGGGGTAAGCCCTACGACCGATTTGGGCCCCCGGAGAACAAACCCGACATCGTCGATGTGGATATTGCAGGCCTCCGATGTGAGCGCAATATGCAATGAGGTGATGTCGATACGGCGCGCATAGCTGGCAGGTGTTTGGCCGAATTTCAGGCTGAAGCGATCCTGTCCCGGATAGGATGTCGTCGCCAGCTCCATCGGGCCAATATTGATACTGCTGGCGTCGGCAATTTCACGGAAACCCCATGCGCGCTTTTCCGTGGCTTTGGTCAGACCCACTTTCGTTTGTTCGTAGGACAGGCCGAGCAAATTTCCATAGGCGATTTGTTCCGCATAATTCAGCAACATCATGATCTTTGATCCTCCGGGCGAAGCTGTGAGCGGGTGGTAATGAAAGGCCTTTTCCCCTTTCGAATTGGCAGCTTGCCGGAACAGTTCAAGAAGAACTTGGAAGCTCTTTGGCGGAAACGTCACGCCCTGCAGAATTGTCTTGCCCTCCAGAAATTTCCCCCTGCGGACACCGCCAGGCAAAGTGTACTGCCGAGGCCCACCGAGTGAAGGAAGGGCCCCACCCATGCTGGGGTCGAGGGTCCCGGCCGCGTCGGCAATCTCCACATCTCCAATATGATCCTTGATCGAAATCCGATAACGTTCCCGCAACCGCCTTTCGATGGTATTGAATACCGTGCCATAGACGCTGCATTGTTCTTGTTCGAGTGGCATCCTGTTTCTCCTTTTTTCTGGGACAAGGCACGCGATGCACTGAATTTCAATGCACCTTAAGATGAAACACCATCGTCAAACTCAGCTTCCACCGCATTTGGCGAGACAGCGCAGGCGGTGGCGTAATTACCGCCGATCCGTTTTTCGACGCACTTCAACTATAAGCTCATGATTGTGCCTGGCATACCCCCCAAAAGGAGGAAGTAAGGGGTCGTCACGGTGCGACCGGGCAGATTTTAATCAGCAATTCACGGCGACAATGGATTTAAAATGAAACAAAGAGGTGGTTTGGTTTTGTAAGCTTCGGGGCGTGTTTAAGGCTTAGACTTAATTTTACTTAATGCGCTGTCACCGTATGTTTTAAAGGGAAGCGTCCCCTTTTCCGCCCACTCTCCTCTTGAAAATTAAATACCCTTTAGAATTAAAGATTGTTGTGCCTTCACTATCGGCAATTTGAAGCTACGTTATCGGTAGGCACCAAATTACTAGACATGAAGTATTTTTTTAGCTGACCACTGTTCTCT
>JANOVC010000079.1:0-6052 GCA_031417195.1 Rhodobiaceae bacterium | reverse complement strand
GTCAACCATGTCCACCTTGTTCATGAACACAACCAGCGCTGGAACACCGACCTGGCGGGCCAACAGGATATGCTCGCGCGTCTGTGGCATCGGGCCATCAGCTGCCGACACCACCAAAATACCACCGTCCATCTGTGCAGCACCCGTGATCATGTTCTTCACATAATCCGCGTGGCCCGGGCAATCCACATGGGCGTAATGCCGGTTCTTCGTCTGGTACTCGACATGCGCCGTGGAAATCGTAATGCCACGCGCCCGCTCTTCAGGTGCCTTGTCAATCTGGTCATACGCCGTATACGTAGCCCCTCCGCTCTCCGCCAAAACCTTCGTAATCGCCGCCGTCAGTGACGTCTTGCCATGGTCAACATGCCCAATCGTTCCAATGTTGCAATGCGGCTTGTCGCGGTTGAATTTCTCTTTGGCCATGGCTTAGTATCCTATTATTTGACATAACTTAGATGGGCTTGCCTTACACAGCTTACAATGTAGGCAAAGCTTGGAGCGGGTGAAGGGAATCGAACCCTCGTATTGAGCTTGGAAGGCTCCTGCTCTACCATTGAGCTACACCCGCGAATTAATACAAAAAAACCAATCCTTTTTATTCACGTTCGTAGCGTCCAGTCTGCTCCCCAAAGCGATGGTGGGGGAGGTAGGACTCGAACCTACGAAGGCGAAGCCAGGGGATTTACAGTCCCCCCCCTTTGCCACTCGGGACACTCCCCCGATTCGCTAGAAAACAAGCCAAACGCCAATGAGCGCTGGGTCACCCAAGCGCCTTTAGTGACGCGCTGTATGCCGGGGTTGAAACATCAAGTCAAGCGTCGAAACTGGCCAAAATATCAGTTGCTGCTGATGGCAGAAAACCATTTAAGGTATATGGTATCAAACCTGCCATTTTCACGCAACTTCAGCAGCGCGGAGTTCACTGGCTTGCGGAGTTCCGAGCCGGGCGGGAACACAATCCCGTAGTTCTCTTTATTGAATATTGGCCCTACAACCTGAACCTTGCCACGCCCTTGGGTGGCCGCATAATAAAGCAAGACCGGGGCATCGAAAACCACCGCATCCAATTGACGATTTTCCATCGCCTTGTAGGCCTGTTCTACAGTCTGGAATTCCGTTGGCGTGACATGATGAGCCTTGAGATAGATGGCCGATGTACTGCCAGAGGATGTTCCCACACGCTGTCCTGCCAAATCATCCGGCCCTTGAATGCCACCCTGCAACTGTCGAACCGTAAAGGCAGCCGTCAAGGTCGCCTGCAGGTAAGTTAAAAAGAACAGGCTTACCAATATGGAAATAGCCGCCAGCGTACGCCCCGGAACCGAACGTGGGTTCTCAGGTTGCTGGCCAGCGGCAGCTCCGATGGCCCACCAAGTGGCTTGAAAAATTCCAGGGAAATAGCTGCGCGAAAACAGGGAACCAGGATGGCTGCGCTCCGCAAGCCAGGCAAGATGGCCCGGAACCAAAATCATGGCAGCCATCAGCGCCAAAAGAATTGGCATTGCCCCCGTGGTAAAAAGATCCCACACCTGCCGAATACCAAAACTGCCAGAGGTTCTGCTCGGCACAAGAATTTGCAAACCGGATTCGAACATGGGTTGGGAAAAATCAAATTTTTGTTCTCGCTCAGACGTGATTGAAACCGCCGCAATTGCCAAATCGGCTTTGCCCGTCTCGACAGCGCCAAGTATCTCTTTCACATTGCCAACTTCGACCCATTTGAAGTCGCGCCCCATTTCTGAAGCGATGGCACCCCACAAATCAACAGAGAAACCTTCATAACCAGTACCCTGCTTGATCACAAAAGGTGGAATCACACGATTTGCCACATTCAACACAGGTCCGGTTGATTGCGCCGTTGCGCCCGAACCAGCTGACGCAAGCAATAACACGCACCAGAAAACTCTTAGGAATCCAAACTTCATGACACGTAACGGCTCTCCCCGCCAAAACCTATACCGAAGCACCTTGGATAAAACAATCCAAGTGATCAATTGACCGTGTACGCCGCAACCAAGGCTGAAGCCGACCCAAAGCACTGCGCCTCGGGCTTGGATGGCCGGGTGATCATCACAACCGGAATCCGCAGCGAACGGGCAGCGATAAGTTTTGCGACAGTCAATTTTCCACCTGCATTTTTGCTGACGAGATGGGTTGTTTCACAGGCAAGCAACAATTCCCTTTCAGCCTCAACGTCAAAGGGGGGTCGTGCCAATAATAGCTGCCAGTTGGGTGGAAAATCGAATGACGGCTTTTCAATCATGCGTGCAACACCGGACAAATCTTCGCGAACAAAGAATGAGTTAATTTCCTTGCGTCCAATGGTGAGCATCACACGTGCTGAATTTGGCAATGCAGCAACCGCCAGGTCAATATGCGGAACAGAAATCCAGTTATCTGCTATCAAAGGCGTCCACGCCGCACGCTCCAATCGCACATAAGGAATGCCTGCGCGCGCGCTCGCGTTGAACCCATGTCGCGATATCTGCGCCGCGAACGGATGTGTCGCATCGGCGACCGCGTCAATGCCTTCGGCTTTGAGATAGTCGTAAAGCCCTTCCTCACCACCAAAGCCGCCAACGCGTATTTCACCTGGTGGCAGAACCGGGTTTTCAGTCACCCCCGCGAGCGATGTCACAACACTGAAGTCAGCCCTCACAAGTTCCTTTGCAAGAGTGACAGCATCGGACGTGCCACCAAGAACAAGAATTCGCCTATTCGGCATGGGCAATGATCTTTCCCGTCCGGTCCACAATCACAACATCAGCCACGATTGGCGCTCCCCGTAAAATTTCAACAACATGCCGCTTAGCCTCACGCGCCACGTCAAACGCAAGCCCCTCACCCAAAATTTCAAGAACCTGTTGCGCGGTATTCGCCGCCAAAACATCTTCACGTAAGTGTTCCGGTGCAAACTTTGACATCCATTGGAAATCAACCTGGCTGCGGCCCGAATGCAAATCCATGGCACCCTGTGCAAGCTTGGTGATTTTTCCAAACCCACCGCCAATCGTGACACGCGCCACAGGATGCTCGCGCACATATTTTAAAAGTCCACCTGCAAAATCCCCCATATCCATCATCGCTTCAAGTGGCATGTCATAATGCGCACGCACAGCATCTTCCGATGTGGAACCTGTACATCCCGCGATATGTTGAAGTCCCATGGCGCGCGCTACGTCAATGCCACGATGAATAGATGCGATCCAGGCCGCACAGGAAAACGGATGCACGATTCCGGTCGTGCCCAATATCGAAAGTCCCCCAATAATTCCGAGCCTCGGGTTCCATGTTTTCTGCGCAATCGATTCGCCATCGGGAATGGAAATTTCAACTTCAACATCCTGACCACCAAGTTCATGAAGAACAGCTGTGATCAGCGCACGGGGAACTGGATTGATGGCAGGTTCACCAACAGCGATGGGTAACCCCGCACGTGTCACCGTGCCAACGCCCGCGCCTGCCTTGAACGTAATGCCTTGGCCTTTCATCCGTACGGTCGCAATCACGGTACAGCCATGGGTCACATCAGGATCATCGCCGGCATCCTTGACAATGCCCGCTTGCGCCCAGCCCTCACCCCTCCCTTCCAAGGCCAATGAAAAACTTGGCGTTTCGCCTTTTGGCAAAACGAGGGAAACCGGATCGGGAAATTTGCCCGTGAGCAATGCCGTAAAAGCCGCCTTGGTGGCCGCAGCCGCACATGCACCGGTGGTCCATCCTCGTCTTAACTCACCTTCGGGCTTCTCTATTCGCATTTGATCATTGTATAAGGAACTATGAGCCGCAGACCAACAAAATCAGCACATGCCTTGCAGAATGAAAATTCTGCACTGAGCGGATTTGCGCGCCTTGATGCCGAAGCCTTCCCGGTTTTCCACGAGGGTTGGGTCTGGCTGGTGGGCGCTGGCCCCGGTGCGCCCGGTCTTATGTCCCTGCTCTGCTACCACGCCATGCAGAACTGCGACGTGGTGGTTTACGATGCTTTGGTGAACCCGGATATTCTGCGCTGGGTGAAACCCGGCGTGGTTTTGGAATACGCCGGAAAGCGTGGTGGCAAGCCTTCGCCCGTTCAAAAAGACATCACGCTTCGCCTTATTGAATTGGCGCAAGCTGGAAAAAGAGTATTGCGCCTCAAAGGCGGCGATCCCTTCATGTTTGGCCGGGGTGGGGAAGAGTGCCAGTTTCTTGCCAAGGCGCGCGTGCCTTTCCGCATCGTACCGGGTATCACGGCAGGAATCGGTGGCCTCGCCTATGCCGGAATGCCCGCCACTCACCGCGATACCAACCATTCTGTTATCTTCCTCACCGGCCATGACGCGACGGGAAAAATGCCTGCAAATGTCAACTGGCAGGCCATCTCCAAGGCATCCCCCGTTATTGTAATGTATATGTCCGTCAAGCACTTGGGCGAAATCGCTCAGGCCTTGATGGAGGGTGGCCGTAAATTGACGGAGCCTGTAACAATCGTGTCCAATGCGTCCCTTCCACATCAGACGGTCAACGCAACGACATTGGAACATGCAGGCACTTTTGTTACAACCCATGAGCCGCCAACGCCCGCAATCGTCGTGATCGGCCACGCTTCGGATTGGCGCGAGGTTCTGGATTGGTACTCCGGGTCCCTGCGGGAGAACACCATTGGCTAAAGCCTTTGTGGTGGCGGCTCCTGCCTCAGGCAGCGGCAAGACCATGATCACGCTAGGCCTTCTGCGCGCCTTGAAAAATCTGGGTATTCGCGTGGCGTCGGCCAAGATCGGCCCCGACTACATTGATCCCCGGTTTCACGAAGCGGCAACCGGGGTTCCCTGTATCAGTCTCGACCCCTGGGCCATGTCCAGGGAAATGGCCGCAGGACTTCTGCAGGACATTGATGCGGATATTGTTGTTATTGAAGGCGTTATGGGCCTGTTCGATGGACCGCAGGGTGCCAAGGGATCAACCGCCGATTTGGCAGAGGACTTGAACCTTCCCATCATTTTGGTTTTGGATGCAAGCCATCAGGCACAATCCATTGCCGCGATGGCACAAGGCTTCATAAATTTCCGAAAAGGCCTCAATTTCGCAGGTATTATCCTGAACCGGGTAGCAAGCGATCGCCACGCGGATGTGTTGGTGAGCGCATTAACACCACTCGGGGTTCCGGTCCTTGGCATCGTGCGGCGCAATGACTCACTCAACTGGCCATCGCGCCACCTAGGTTTGGTACAAGCTCAAGAGAATCAACAGCTTGAAGCCTTTATCGAGTCTGCCGCATCAACCGTTACACGTGAAACAAATCTTGACAATTTGTTAACGATTGGTGCAACTTTTCGATTCGACCCATCGAATCAAACAATTCTTCCCCCGCTCGGACAGCATATCGCGGTGGCAAAAGACGAGGCATTCAGCTTCGCCTACCCCCATATCCTTCAGCATTGGAGAACAAACTATTCGCGACAAATTTCGGTATTCTCTCCGCTTGCCAATGAAGCGCCGGACCCCGATGCAGATGCAATCTATTTGCCCGGTGGCTACCCCGAACTGCATGCGGAACGGATAGCGCAGAACCAAACCTTCCTCACCGCCTTGCGAAAGTCAAAAACGCTGATTTATGGCGAGTGCGGCGGCTACATGGTGCTAGGCGATTCGATTATTGATGCCGAAGGGCGGTCACACGCCATGGCGGGTCTGTTGCCCGTGACGACGAGCTTTGCAACCCGCAAACTGCATCTGGGGTACCGTCAGCTCACACCACTCGCCGGCCCTTGGCAGAAACCACTCCGCGCCCACGAGTTTCACTATTCAACAATTGCAAGT
Source organism: Rhodobiaceae bacterium (assembly GCA_031417195.1). Taxonomy (GTDB): domain Bacteria; phylum Pseudomonadota; class Alphaproteobacteria; order Rhizobiales; family Aestuariivirgaceae; genus Aestuariivirga. The sequence goes on along the minus strand of JANOVC010000079.1, from coordinate 250 downwards.
GAAGGCAAAGCTGACCGGCTGTTCAGCGCAAGGGATGCCGCCGGAAACGATCTCGGGGCCATGGGCATGAAGCGCGGTAATATTATGGGCTCCTACGCCCATATCATTTGTGAGGCCCCGTGAAACCGCGCGCCTTTATGCTCATGGGAACGGGGTCTGATGTTGGCAAATCCCTCGTGGCAGTAGGTCTGTGTCGCGCCTTTGCCAATCGCGGTTTGAAGGTGATGCCGTTCAAGCCGCAGAATATGTC
>JANOVC010000078.1:0-22925 GCA_031417195.1 Rhodobiaceae bacterium | reverse complement strand
TGCACTTCCTGCCGGATGTGTATGTGACTTGCGATGCCTGCCACGGCAAACGCTACAACCGCGAAACGCTTGATATCAAGTTCAAGGACAAGTCGATTGCAGATGTCTTGGACATGACCGTGAGTGAAGCCGCCGACTTCTTCCGCGCCGTGCCAAGCGTGAGGGACAAGATGGACACGTTGGAACGCGTCGGCCTGAGTTACATCAAGGTCGGCCAGCAAGCCACAACGCTGTCCGGCGGCGAAGCCCAACGGGTAAAGCTCGCCAAGGAACTTTCCAAACGCGCCACCGGCCGCACGCTCTACCTATTAGACGAACCTACCACTGGCCTCCACTTCCACGACGTGAAAAAACTGCTGGAAGTGCTGCATGAACTCGTCAACCAAGGCAACACAGTCGTCGTCATCGAACACAATCTCGAAGTGATCAAGACAGCCGATTGGGTTATCGACCTCGGCCCCGAAGGCGGCGACGGCGGCGGCGAAGTCGTGGCCGCCGGAACGCCGGAACAGGTGGCGAAGGAGAAGCGGAGTTATACGGGTCATTATTTGAAAGAGATATTGAAACGCCGCGCACCGAATGTAGAAGCAGCGGAGTGATAAGACATCACGCCAGAATTATGCAATAATCCACTTATCCCAAATTCTTTCCATGACCGTCCTTGAGGCGGTCAACCAGTCTGGGTCATCGGCTCGAAGTCCAATGATTGAGTTTGCAGTGGGATTGCCTTACCAAACGACCTCTGCGCCCAAATCCCGAATGGCTGCATCACCCGTCATGATCGGCATGCGCTCGACTATTGCCTGTGCGGCAAGCAGTCTATCAAACGGGTCACCATGAGTGCCCGGCAAACTTCCCGCGAAGTCTGCGTGATAGGCATTCATCGACAGTTCCGCGTACTCGAAATCGTCATAGATTGCCGTCAAACGGTTCGCATATTTTGGTGGCAATAGCAGCTTCTTGATGCGAGCCTTGGTTGCCATTTCGAATATTGATACCGAACTCAAGAACATAGTGTTGTTTGGGTTTGTAAGGATTTCCACATTTGCAGATGACAATCTCTTGTCGCCCGCAAGCATCCACAAAAAAATGTGGGTATCAAGCAGCAGGTTCAATGGGGCCAGCCTCCCAAGCCCGAAGCTCTTCGGCGCTCATCGGATCAAAAAAACTGTCTGGAATGACAACCTGGCCTTGCCAAGCACCAAAACCCCGACCTTTATGAACTGCCGCATGGGGCGGTGGCACAATCATCGCAACGGGCTTGTTCCCGCGCGCAACCAAAATGCTCTCACCATCTTCGGCTCGTTTGAGCAATTTTGAGAGTTCGGTTTTAGCTTTATGGGTTGTAACCGTTTCCACACGAACTAATTAGCTAATCAATTAGCTAATGTCAATATTTTCTATAAATAATAAGAATTACATTTGTTACAGTTTAATTCTTCTGGTATTTTAAATAGCATTAGGCATCAATTGGAGGAAACACACATGCTAAATGGAATCATACCAGTATCTTGGTCGAGCCCGCTTCACGCCGCACTTCGCATCATGACAGGGCTTCTACTTCTACAACATGGGTTGACCAAATTTGTTCATTGGCCAGCGACAGAATACTTCCCTGCGGACCAGGCACTGGACCCTTTGATGATGGTCGCTGGCGTTTTGGAACTGGTTGGTAGCATTCTGATCATCCTCGGTCTTTTCACCCGAGTCACAGCATTTGTCCTCGCCGGTTTTGCAGCCGCTGCTTACTTCATTGGTCACATATCCAGCTCATTCTTCCCCATCCAGAATGGTGGCGAGTTCGCGATCATGCTTTGCTTTGTATTCCTGTATCTGGCAGCAGCAGGTGCCGGACCTTATAGCGTGGATGCAAATCGCGCCTGATTTCCTCACACTGATTGAAATGGCCGCAGAGATGCGGCCTTTTCATTGTCGCTCTTTGCGCAACTTTGCCCAATAATCCAAGCGCTTTTTCACATCACGTTCAAAGCCGCGCTCTGGCGGATTATAATAGTGCTCACGGCCCATCTGATCCGGAAAATAATTCTGGCCTGAAAACGCTTCCGGCTCATCATGGTCATATTGATAGCCCGAACCATAGTCCTGCTCTTTCATCAGTTTGGTTGGCGCATTCAAAATAATCTTCGGTGGTGGCAGGGAACCGGTTTCTTTCGCCCGCTTCATTGCGCCCTTGAAAGCAACGTAAACTGCATTAGATTTGGGTGCAGTCGCGATATAGATCGTGGCCTGCGCCAATGCCAATTCACCTTCGGGTGACCCCAGAAAATCAAACGTGTCCTTCGCCGCCAGCGCCTGATGCAAGGCCTGCGGATCAGCCAGCCCCACGTCTTCGATCGCCATGCGCACCAAGCGCCGCGCGAGGAATAGCGGATCTTCACCTGCCGTGAGCATCCGCGCCAAGTAATACAACGCCGCGTCAGGGTCAGACCCCCTCACGGATTTATGTAAAGCCGAAATCAGATTGTAATGACCATCCGCTGCCTTGTCATAAAGCGGCATTCGTTTTTGTACAGTCTTGGCCAATGCCTCGACATTCAAGAACGGCGCACCCTCGGGAACCGCCGAATAAATCTCTTCCACCAAATTCAAAAAATACCGGCCATCCCCATCCGCCATTGCAATGAGCGCTTCACGCGCCGCATCATCAACAGGGATCATCCGCTTCTCAAACATTTCAGTCCGCGCAATCAGGGATACCATCGCCTCATTGCCCAAATGATTGAGCACCAAAACCTGCGCCCGTGAGAGCAAAGCACCATTCAATTCAAACGACGGGTTTTCAGTCGTCGCCCCAATCAGAATAATCGTGCCATCCTCGACATATGGCAAAAACGAATCCTGCTGGGATTTATTGAAGCGGTGAATTTCATCCACGAACAACAGCGTGCCCCGCCCCTGCTCCCGCCGGATGCGCGCCTGTTCAAAGGCTTTCTTCAAATCTGCAACGCCGGAAAAAATCGCCGACATCTGTTCAAAGGCCAACCCGGTTTCACCCGCCAACAATCGTGCAATAGTGGTTTTGCCCGTACCCGGTGGTCCCCACAAAATGATCGAGGGAATGCGACCCGACGCCAACATCCGGCTGAGAATCCCTGTCGCGCCCGTCAAGTGATCCTGCCCTACGACATCGCCCAGCTTCTGTGGACGCAAGCGATCCGCCAAGGGGCGCGGTGCGTCCTTGCCGAATCCTGCCGCTTGAAAGAGCGTGTTCATTGCCGGACAGTCAAAACCAACTTCTTGCCACCACGGCTGATTTGGATTTCCCAATAGCCGGGGTTATCCAAGATCGCTTGTTGCAGGTCAGCAACGCTTGTAAGCGAGGTACCGTTCATGCTGAGGAAAATATCACCTTTTTTAAAAAACCGTAAAGCCGGCCCGCCTTTTATATCGAGCGCCACAACACCTGTTAGCAGCGTGGCCACACCAAGCTCTTCGGCAACCGCCGGAGAAAGATTGGCAACCACCATGCCCTGCAAAGGGCTTTTGTCTTTCAACAGGGTTTCAGACCGCCGCGTTGTTTCAGGCGCTGCAATCAACTTGACGTTGGCCTCCAGCATTTTGCCACCACGCTGAAATTCGACAATTGACTGTTGGCCGATTTTGGACGTAGCGACGCGATAGCCAAATTCGCGGGCGTTTTCAATTTGATGTCCATCCACCGCCAAAATCACATCGCCCTGCTTGAGTCCTGCGAGAAAAAACGGGCTCTTGGGATGAAACCCAACCACAAGCGCACCTTCGGGCCGGGCAAAGCCAAGTGACTCGGCAATATCCGCCGTCACGTCCTGCATGTCAGCCCCAATCCAAGGGCGCCGGACCTTTGTGCCATTCTCAGCCGACAACACAACGGTTTTCACCATATTGGAGGGAATGGAAAACCCTATACCGATGGACCCTCCTGAGCGCGAGAATATCGCCGTGTTGATGCCAACAAGTTCACCAGCCATGTTCACCAAGGCACCACCGGAATTGCCAGGGTTGATGGCGGCATCGGTTTGAATGAAAAACTGGTAGTCACTGACGCCAACCTGCGTACGCGCCAAAGCAGAAACAATGCCGCTGGTTACGGTTTGGCCAACACCAAACGGATTGCCAATTGCCAACACAAGATCGCCTACATCAAGATTATCTGAGTCTGCAAAAGGCAATGCCGCCAGTTGCTCATCGCCCACATCAATTTTAAGAACGGCTAAATCACTGCGCTCGTCCGCCAATAAAACCTTCGCCTCAAATTCGCGCTTGTCGGCCAGAACCACGCGAATATCCGTGCCCCCCTTGATCACATGGTTATTGGTAACGATGAGACCAGTTCGGTCAACGATAACACCAGAACCCAGAGAGTTCTGAACCCGCTCGCGGGGCCGGCCAAAATTACCATTGTCACCAAAGAACTGCCGAAAAAACGGATCATTCAATACACCCTGATCCAGCTGAACAGTCTTGCTTGAGGAATAAACATTCACCACTGCAGGCGCCGTACTTTTCACAACGGGGGCAAATGAGAGCATAACCTGCGTATTTGAGGCCGGAACCGTCCCCTCAGCGACCACGACTTCCGATGTCAAAAACATTGCCAAGGCAAGGATCACGAATAAACGCATGTAAGCTCCAGTTTCTTTGAACAGTCTATCAAGCCGCCAGCTTTGTCGTTAAAATGGCAAATCATGCATAATTCTGTCACGACTGGTCTATAACACGAATCATCAAATCCAACATCTTTAGCAAAGTTTGAAACATGCCCAAAGACACCACCAACATGACATTCGAATCAGCGGCAGCCGCTTCCCGTGACCTGCAACCCGATGCACCGTTGTTCTGCTTCAGCTCGCAGCAGTTGCGCGACCGCGCCCAGATTTTTCTCAAGGGTTTCCCCGGCCAGGTAACATTCGCAGTCAAATCTAATTCATCGCCTCAGGTAATAAAGGTGTTGAGCGAAGCCGGTGTAAAAGCTTGGGATGTGGCCTCGCTGCATGAAATGGCAATGGTTGCCAAGGAAGTCAAAAAACCGGTTTTCCACTATCACAACCCGGTAAAATCGCGCCGCGAAATTACTGATGCCTACAAGATTTATGGTTGCAAACGCTATGTTGTGGATTGCCGCGAGGAGTTGGCCAAAATTGCCAGTATTGTGGGTAATGACAAGGATATTGAAATCGCCGTGCGCTTTGTGCTGCCTTATGACCGTGGTGCATCCGCCCATGATTTTTCAACCAAGTTTGGCGCACCCGATCATATTTGTGTGGAACTTCTGAAACAGGTTGTCGAGCTGGGCTATACGCCACTGCTCACATTCCATCCCGGTTCGCAAAGCAAAGAGCCTCAAACCTATGTGCGCCATATCGAGGCTGCCGCCCGTATTTCTAACACCGCAGGCGTTCCAATTAAAAAGCTCAACGTCGGCGGCGGCTTTCCAGCCAACTACGTCTTGAGCACGGCACCTGAACCAAACGTATTTTTCAAGATTATCCAGGAAGCTGTCGTAAAATTTTTCTCCGAAGACAGGCAGCCAGCGCTGGAATGTGAACCGGGCCGTGGGCTTGTTGCAACATGTATGTCGCTGCTCACACGCGTCAAGCTTGTCTGCACCGACGGCGACGATATTTTCATCAATGATGGCGTTTACGGCGGCCTGATGGAGTACATGCAGGTGCCTGAATTGAAGCCACCCTTCCGCGTCATCCGGAATGGTAAGGTTATTGAAGGTGCCACCAAATCCTTCAAGGTCTTCGGGCCTACATGTGATCCCCTTGATGTGTTGCCACACCGACTCGATATACTGGCAACACTGCAGGAAGATGACTACATCGAATTCGGCTCACTCGGTGCCTATGGCTTGGCCACCATGACCAATTTCAATGGCTACGGCAGCAACGCAATTATCGCCGTGGACCAGGCTTACGCATTATAGCGTAATTCATCCCAGCTATGCAGGTGGACAACTTGTTGCGAGAACCACTCTGCCATAAGCACGACTGATGACCATCTCAGCCAATATGCGCGGCATTCTTTTCATGATTCTTGCTGCTGGAACATTCGTGACCAATGACAGCTTCATGAAAGTCGTCTTGACCGATACGCCACCCATGCAGGTTCTCGTCATGCGCGGAATTGCAGCCACACTTTGGTGTATCCCCTTATTGTTTGCGCTTGGTTACAGAACTGATGTTCAACGTGCCCTCAATCCTTGGGTGTTGCTGCGTGCCAGCTGTGAAGTCATCGCAATCATGAGCTTTATTCTGGCACTTACGCATATGCCAATTGGTGATGTCACAGCCATCTTCCAGACAGCACCTTTGCTTGTCCTCATCGGTGTATCCGTCATCTGGGGAGAAAAAATCGGCACGGTCCGCATGGTTCTCATCGCCATAGGTGTGACCGGTGCCTTGCTTGTGGCCCAGCCGGGTAGTGCAAGTGCATCACCCTATGCTGCTTTTGGCTTCATTACCGCGATTGGCTCGGCCTTGCGTGATCTCGTAGGCCGTAAGGTGCCACACAACATTCCAGGATTGGTGGTTGCTTTTGCAACAATCATTGTCGTGATGCTGGCAGCTGCAATTGCAAATTCTGTTTTTGAAACCTGGGAACCACCGTCACCCCGAAACATGGCAATGATGCTTGCTGCGGGCCTCTTCCTCATGGGTGGCCACACCTTTGTGTTTCTTGCCTTTCGCCACGGGTCAGCGGCAGCGGTCGCACCTTTCTACTACACATTTACGCTATGGGCTGTCTTATCCGGCCTCGTGGTGTTTGGTGATGTTCCGAATTGGTTGTCCGTGCTGGGAACGACACTCATTCTTGCCAGTGGATTGGCCAGCATCGCATTGGATCGCCAGCACACGCTTCCGCCAAGCCAGCCTGATCCTTAACTGGCACGCGCCTTGCTACCCACATAGCAAGCGTTCAATCGTGTTAACGCCAGCAAGGGAGAGAGTTGCAATGAAATTCGGTTTGGTAAGTCTGTGCGCAGCGAGCCTTTTAATGGGCGTCGCCGCCGTTCCCGCTTCGGCGGAAACCAAAGAAAAATGGTCACTTTCCGGGTTTTCACACCCTGAAAGCGTTGACCTGGATATTCCCCATCAAGTTCTATATGTATCGAACATTAATGGTAAGCCACTCGACAAAGACGGCAACGGTTTCATCTCAAAAGTGTCCCGCGATGGGAAACTCATTACGTTGAAGTGGATCGAAGGTTTGAATGCCCCGAAAGGCATGGTTATGCAGGGTTTTAATCTCTTTGTAACTGACATCGACAAACTGGTTCAAATCGACACGCGAACCGGCAAGATCATCAACAGCTATCCCGCCGAAGGTGCCGTATTCCTCAATGACCCAGCCATTGATGCGGCAGGCAATGTCTATGTGACAGATATCGCCAAGCGCAAAATCTGGCAGATGGCGGATGGCAAGATGTCAATCTGGTATGACAAGGACGACCTCCCACACGTCAATGGTCTCCGCGTCATTTATGGTGGAAAGCTCTTGGTTGCTGGTTGGGGCAAAGGCATGCATGATGATGGCACCACCGATAGCTTGGGAAATCTGCTCACGATCGATCTAAAGACAAAGGAAATGAAGAACATGGGTGGCGGACAACCTGTCGGCAACCTCGACGGCCTTGAGCGCGATTCTCATGGCAATTTCCTGGCTACCGACTTTAATGCCGGAGCCCTGTTTCGCATTCGCAAAGACGGTACATCCGAAAAACTCATGGGCTTCAAACCCGGCAGTGCCGACCTTGATGTGATCGACAAAGGCCGCACCGCAGTTGTTCCACACATGCTGGAAGATACGATCACTGCCTATTCAGTCGATTAAGCTGAGAGCACCACAAATTGGAATACAGAGGGCAGGTTCAACAACCTGCCCTTTTGATTTCTCGCTCCCACCAAAAATAAAAAGGCAGAATTTCTTCTGCCCTTTAAAAATTCAGTACAAGGATAGATTAAGCGGCAACAGCCTCTTCAGTCTTCATTGAAGGACCAGAGTCTTTGCCCTTGGCAGATACATCACGGTCAACAAACTCAATCACGGCCATGGGCGCATTGTCACCCATACGAAAACCTGCCTTCATGATGCGGGCGTAGCCGCCTGAACGGGTGGAGTAACGGCCTGCAAGAACATCAAAAAGCTTCTTGACCTGCGTTTCATCACGGATTTGGCTCATGGCCTGACGGCGCGCATGCAGCGTGCCCTTCTTGGCAAGCGTAATAAGCTTTTCAATGAACGGGCGCAAATCCTTTGCCTTTGGCAGGGTGGTCACAATCTGCTCATGCTTGATGAGAGCCGCTGACATGTTTGCAAACATGGCCAGACGATGCGGTACCGTGCGGTTGAACCGGCGACCCTTAAATCTATGACGCATAACTGTTCTCCTTAAACCCGTCTGGCCTTAACCAAACGCTGTAAATCCTAGTAGTGGGTTTCAAATTTCTTCGCGAGGTCTTCGATGTTCTCAGGTGGCCAGTTCGGCACTTCCATGCCGAGATGGAGGCCCATCTGTGCCAGAACTTCCTTGATCTCGTTGAGCGACTTACGGCCAAAGTTCGGTGTACGGAGCATTTCCGCTTCCGACTTCTGGATGAGATCTCCAATATAAACAATATTGTCGTTCTTCAGACAGTTTGCCGATCGAACAGAAAGTTCAAGCTCGTCAACCTTCTTGAGAAGAGCTGCATTGAATTCCAGCTCAGGACGCGCTTCTTCAAGCACAACCTTGGAGGGCTCAGCAAAGTTGATAAACACAGTGAGCTGGTCCTGTAGAATGCGGGCGGCGTAGGCCACAGCATCTTCCGGGCTCATTGCACCATTGGTTTCGACGGTCATGATCAACTTGTCATAGTCAAGGATCTGGCCTTCGCGGGTATTCTCGATCTTGTAAGATACGCGACGCACTGGGCTGTAGATTGAATCAACCGGGATCAAACCAATTGGCGCATCTTCAGGGCGGTTACGCTCAGAGGAAATATACCCCTTGCCGTTATTCACAGTGAATTCCATGCGCACTTCCGCGCCTTCATCCAGCGTGCAGATGACGTGCTCGGGATTCAGAACATGGATATCAGCGGTTTGTTGAATGTCGCCAGCGCGCACAACGCCAGGACCTTCCTTGCGCAGTGTAACGCGCTTGGGGCCTTCAACATGCATCGCCAAAGCGATTTCCTTGATATTCAAAACGATGTCGGTCACGTCTTCGCGCACACCAGCAATCGAAGAGAACTCATGCAGCACGCCATCAATCTGGACCGATGATACAGCAGCACCTTGCAACGAAGACAATAGAATACGGCGGAGTGCGTTGCCAAGCGTGGTTCCAAAGCCGCGCTCCAGCGGTTCAGCCACAACAGTTGCAACACGACGACGATCACGGCCCGGCTGAATGTCGAGCTTTGTCGGGCGGATGAGTTCCTGCCAGTTCTTTTGGTTCACATGCATATTTTGGTATCCCGTGTATTTCCCAAAACATCCCTAATGGGCATATTTCAGTACTCGGCCTCTTTTTTGGACACTGCCCGAAAGCAGCGCCTGACTTAACCTGTTAGATACGGCGGCGCTTCGGAGGGCGGCAACCATTGTGTGGAATTGGCGTAATGTCGCGGATGGATGTCACCTGCAAACCAACTGACTGCAAGGCGCGAAGAGCTGATTCACGGCCCGAACCTGGACCTGTTACTTCAACCTCAACGGTGCGCATGCCGTGTTCCATGGCAGCACGGGCAACCTGCTCGCCAGCCATCTGCGCGGCATATGGTGTTGATTTACGCGAGCCCTTGAAGCCCAGCTTGCCAGAGGATGCCCATACAATTGTATTGCCTTGAACATCGGTGATTGTGATCATCGTGTTGTTAAACGATGAGTTGACGTGAACGACACCCGAGGAGATGTTCTTGCGCTCTTTACGGCGCGGACGAGCTGCTTCTTTAGCCATGATGGTTGCCCTTATTTCTTCTTGCCAGCGATGGCCTTCGCAGGGCCCTTGCGTGTACGTGCGTTGGTGTGGGTGCGCTGACCGCGAACTGGCAGACCCTTACGATGACGAAGACCACGATAGCAGCCCAAATCCGTCAAACGCTTGATATTCATCGAAACTTCGCGGCGGAGATCACCTTCAACCACATAATCACGGTCAATCACTTCGCGGATTGCCAGAATTTCTGCATCGCTCAACTCGTTGATGCGCTTTGAATGCGGAATCTTGACCTTGTCACAGATTTCAACGGCATTAACCGGGCCAATGCCATGGATATAGCGCAGCGAAATGACAGCGCGCTTGTTTGTTGGTATGTTTACGCCTGCAATACGGGCCACTCATTTTCTCCTAAACTTTTCAAGGGCTTAAAGACCTTGAATGCGTTTCAATAATTAGTCACACTTTGCGCCATAATGACACAAAGCCGCGCTCTGAAAGGTTTCCCCTTCCAAGCCAGCTCTTTTGCAGACCAATATTGCGTCGTCTTTACGGTGGAATCGCTCACGCGTCAACCGGTCAAACCCGCTATTTTTAGGCCCGCACCTCGTCTAAAATGCGTCCGATGGCTTTGGTCACTTGCGTGATGTCTGCCATGCCGTCCACACTGTGCAAACTGCCCTGCCCGGCGTAATACTTCACCAGAGGAGCGGTCTGCTTGTTATACACTGTCAGGCGATCTCTCACCGTCTTTTCGTTGTCATCGGCACGGCGCGTGAAGTCATGGGAGCCACACGCATCGCAGGTGCCGGAAATCTTTGGTTTGGCATAGGCATCATGATAGCCTTTGCCACATTTCGCGCAGGTATAGCGCCCGGAAATCCGGCTCACGAGAACCTCGTCATCAACTTTCATCTCAATAACAGCATCAAGCTTCTGTCCAATGGACACAAGCATGCCCCCCAAAGCCTCAGCTTGAGCCGGGGTACGGGGAAAACCGTCAAACACAACACCGGCTTTAATGTCTGGCTTCTTCATCCGCTCGGCTACTACAGCTACAATCACATCGTCAGATACCAGACCACCACGATCCATAATCACTTTGGCTTTTAAACCTACTTCGGTGCCAGCAGCAACCGCTGCGCGCAACATGTCACCCGTTGAAAGCTGTTTGAAACCGCGGGATTCCTCCAGAACCTTGGCTTGGGTGCCTTTGCCAGCACCGGGTGGTCCGAGAAGAATGACATTCATTTCTTATTGCCGCGCAAACGGGATTTCTTGATCAGGCCCTCGTACTGTTGGGCATAGAGATGGCTCTGCAACTGGGCAACCGTATCCATCGTGACGCTCACCACAATCAGGAGTGATGTGCCGCCGAAGTAAAACGGAACACCGGAGTAACCGATAAGCAATTCAGGCAGCAAACAGACAACCGCAAGATAAAGCCCACCGACCACGGTAATACGGGTTAAAACATAGTCGATATACTCGGCAGTCTTGTCACCAGGACGAATACCAGGAATAAAACCACCGTATTTCTTGAGGTTTTCTGCTGTTTCCTTTGGGTTGAACATGATCGACGTATAGAAAAACGCGAAAAACATAATCAGCAAGACGTAGAGGAACAAGAACAAGGGCTTGCCATGACCAAGCATGGACGTCACTGAAATCAGCCAGTCAGGACCCTTACCAGCCGAGAAGTTCGCAACCGTGATCGGCAGCAACAAAAGCGATGAGGCGAAAATCGGAGGAATAACACCCGCCGTATTAAGCTTCAGCGGCAGATGCGAACTGTCGCCCTGGAACATTTTTTGGCCAACTTGACGTTTGGGGTATTGGATGAGCAAGCGGCGCTGGGCGCGCTCAAACAGAACAATGAACGCGATCACGGCAAGCGCCATGACCATGATACCCAACACCAGGAAGGTGGACATCTGGCCTGTGCGGCTGAGCTCAAGCATTGCAGCAATGCCGCTTGGAAGACCGGCAACAATGCCTGCAAAAATGATCAGCGAAATACCATTGCCAATGCCGCGCGCGGTAATCTGCTCACCCAGCCACATGAGGAACACGGTGCCGCCCGTCAATGTGATGACAGTACTCGCGCGGAAGAACATGCCGGGGTCAGCCACAAGCGTACCCTGCCCTTCAAGCCCCACAGCGATACCGTAGGCCTGCAATGCAGCGAGAATAACTGTGCCATAACGGGTGTATTGATTGATTTTCTTGCGGCCGGATTCGCCCTCTTTCTTGAGCGCTTCAAGATGTGGTGAAACCGTCGTCATCAACTGGATAATAATCGATGCCGAAATATACGGCATGATATTGAGAGCGAAAATCGCCATGCGACCGAGCGCACCGCCAGCCAAACCATTGACCCAACCCAAAATGCCAGCAGTATTCTGCGCGGCAAATTTTGCCAGCTGCAAGGTGTCGATGCCAGGAATAGGGATATAGGTGCCGAGGCGATAAACGATAAGCGCGCCCAGCGTGAACCAGATGCGACTTTTGAGATCTTCTGATTTGGCAAGGGCCCCGAAATTCAGGTTTGCCGCAAGTTGTTCGGCTGCAGATGCCATTTCTTATCCTTAGCGTATAATTCACCAACCTCTAATGTAGGGTGGCCCGTTAACGCATACAACTTTACTTTTTATGCTCAGACGGCACTTCAATAGGCCGCAAAACCTTCACGCTGCCACCTGCTTTTTCAACAGCGGCAATGGCGCTCTTTGTGGCATAAAATACTTCGAATGAAAGCTTCGCGGTCAATGCGCCTTTGGCCATCAAGCGTACGCCGCCAAGAGGACGCGTGAGAACGCCAGCTGCAATCAGGGTTGCAACGGTTACAACAGCCTTGCCATCCAAACGCTTGGCATCAACAGCCGCCTGTACGGTTTGCAAGTTCACTTCATTGTATTGAACCTGGTTTGGCTTGTTGAAACCGCGCTTTGGCAAGCGGCGATAGATAGGCATTTGACCGCCTTCAAACCCTGCCTTTGCGCCGCCCTTACGCGCAGTCTGGCCCTTGCCACCACGACCGGCAGTTTTGCCAAGACCCGAACCAAGACCGCGGCCAACGCGCTTGCGAATTTTTCGTGCGCCAGGATTGTCGGCAATTTCATTAAGCTTCATCTTCGTATTCCTTAAATTTTACTCAACCACGCGCGCGAGGTGAGCAACCTTTTTTATCATGCCGCGTACGGCTGGCGTATCGATCAATGTCGAATGGCGGTTCATCTTGTTGAGACCAAGGCCAATCAAGGTGGCGCGTTGGTCCGACGGGCGACGCTGTGGGCTAGCGTACTGCATAACCGTAACCGTCTTTGCTGTAGTTGGTGCTTTCGCCATGACGCATGTTCCTCGAATTAATCTACAGATGCCGCATCAGGATCGCGGCGACGCAAAACTTCGCTCACCTTCTTGCCGCGACGCGCTGCCACTGAACGTGGGCTCGCCTGGTTCTTGAGGGCATCAAATGTTGCACGAACCATGTTGTAGGGGTTCGACGAACCCTTTGACTTGGCGACAACGTCATGGATGCCAACCGATTCAAAAACGGCGCGCATTGGGCCACCGGCAATGATTCCAGTACCTGCGGGTGCTGCACGAAGGGTTACCTTTCCAGCCCCCCAACGACCGTCAATATCGTGATGCAATGTGCGGCCTTCGCGCAATGGAACGCGGATAAGCACACGCTTGGCAGCTTCGGTTGCCTTGCGCACAGCTTCCGGCACTTCCCGTGCCTTGCCGTGACCAAAACCTACGCGGCCCTTTTGATCGCCAACAACTACCAATGCTGCAAAGCCAAAGCGCTTACCACCCTTCACAACCTTCGCAACACGGTTGATGTGCACGAGCTTGTCAATGAATTCGCTGTCCCGCTCTTCACGGTTGTCTTTGCGATCTCCACCGCGTTCGCTACGTTCTTTAGCCATATTGTATCCGCCTATTGATCTATGATCGGATTAGAAATTCAGTCCACCGGCGCGGGCAGCTTCCGCCAACGCTTTGACGCGTCCGTGGAAAATATAGCCACCGCGGTCGAAGACCACGTCTTTGATGCCTGCCTTGACGGCGCGTTCCGCAACCAGCTTGCCAATAAGGCTTGCTGCTGCCATGTCCGCGCCGGTTTTCTTGGCCGACTTGAAATCGACTTCCATCGTCGATGCGGAAGCCACAGTCACGCCCTTCGCATCATCGATGATCTGGGCATAAATGTTCTTGCTCGAACGGAACACGGAAAGCCGCGGACGCAAATTGCCCCGCTTTGCAAGTGTTTTGCGAACGCGCAAGGTGCGCCGTTGGAGTGGAGTGATTGTCTTTGCCATTTATACCACCAATTATTTCTTCTTGCCTTCCTTGCGGAAGATATACTCGCCTGCGTATTTCACGCCCTTGCCCTTATAGGGCTCTGGTCCACGATATTCACGGATTTCAGCCGCAACTTGGCCAACCCGCTGCTTGTCAATGCCGCTTACCACGATTTCCGTAGGTTTTGTGCACTTGATTTCAATGCCAGCTGGAACTTCATAGGTCACGTCATGGCTATAACCAAGGTTAAGCTGAAGTGCCTTGCCATTCAGGGCAGCACGATAACCAACACCGGTGATTTCCAGTGTCTTGGAATATCCAACCGTCACTCCTGTTACCAGATTGGCAACCAATGTGCGCGACAGGCCCCAGGAGGAACGTGCCAGCTTTGACTTGTCCTTGGGATCAACCTTGATTGCGCCAGCTTCCATCTTGGCCAGAACCTGGTCGTTCAGGACAACCTTCAATTCACCCTTTGGACCTTTGACAGATACAAGCTGGCCATTGACGGTTGCGGTTACACCGGCTGGAATTGGAACTGACTTTTTACCAATACGAGACATCGCAACGTTCCTTAGAATACCGTGCAGAGAACTTCGCCACCAACATTCTGGGTGCGTGCTTCTGCATCAGACATGACGCCCTTCGGCGTCGAAAGAATAGAAATGCCGAGGCCGTTGAAAACGGTTGGCATTGTCTCAACCGAAGCATAAACCCGGCGACCTGGCTTGGAAACGCGTTGCAATTCGCGAATGACCGGCGCACCGTCAAAATACTTCAATTCAATTTCAATTTCGGCCTTGCCGCCGCCGTGGGCAACGGTTGTGAAACCACGGATGAAGCCTTCGTTTTGCAGCACTTCAAGTACGCGCTCACGCAGGCGCGACGCAGGTGATGACACCTTCTGCTTGCCACGTTCTTGGGCATTCCTGATGCGGGTCAGCAAATCGCCGATCGGATCACTTGCACTCATTATTCGTCTCCTTGTCCGTCCGTTCGCCCTACCAGCTCGACTTGGTCATGCCGGGGATCAACCCCTGGTTAGCCAATTCACGTAGAGCCAGACGTGACACTTTCAATTTTCTATAGAACGCGCGTGGGCGTCCCGTAAGTTCGCACCGGTTGCGAATGCGCGTCTTCGCCGAGTTGCGCGGCATGGCGGCAAGCTTTACCTGGGCCGTGAAGCGCTCCTCCATGGAGATCTTCTTGTCCTGCGTGATCGCCTTCAGCCGCTTCCGCTTCGCTGCGAATTGCTTCACCAGCGCCCTGCGTTTTTCGTTCTTTTCTACCGAGCTCGTCTTTGCCATATGGGCTTCCTCAGTTTTCCAAATTGTTCTTAGGCAGCTTGCTTGCGCGTGCTGCGGCGGAACGGGAAATTAAATGCGTCGATAAGGGCACGTGCTTCTTCATCGGTTTTGGCCGATGTGCAAATCACGATGTCAAGGCCCCAAATCCGGTCGATCTTGTCGTAATCGATTTCGGGGAATATCAAATGTTCCTTGATGCCCATGGCATAATTGCCGCGGCCATCAAAGCTCTTTTCCGAAAGGCCGCGGAAGTCGCGTACCCGTGGCAAGGCAATGGTGATGAGACGGTCAAGGAATTCATACATCCGCACCTTGCGCAAGGTAACCTTAGCACCAATCGCAAGGTTCTCGCGAATCTTGAACTGCGCAATGGCCTTCTTGGACTTGGTCACAACAACCTTCTGTCCGGCAATCTTTTCAAGCTCGCCCGCGGCAACAAGTACCAGCTTTGAATCCTGTGTCGCTTCACCAACGCCCATATTGAGCACGATCTTGGTAAGCTTCGGAACTTCCATAACGTTCTTGTAGCCAAATTGCTCAATAAGCTTGGCCCGCACAACTTCATCGTAATGCTTGCGGAGACGTGGTGCATAGCCCTCCGGCAACGCAGCGACTTTGCCGGTTGGCTTTTCGGCAGCTTCTGATTTCTTCGGGGCCTTGGCAGCTTTCACTGGCTTTGCCTTAACTTCTTTTTCGTCAGCCATCGATGACCTCCCCAGAGCGTTTTGCAAACCGGACTTTTTTGCCATCGGCGAGGGTCTTGTAACCGACGCGGGTTGGCTTGCCATCCTTTGGATCGCGCAGTGCCAGGTTAGAAATTTGAATTGGCATATCCTTATTGATGATGCCGCCTTCCTGTGAAGCCGTCTGGCGCGTATGACGCTTTGCAACGTTGATGCCACCGACAACTGCACGGTTTTCGTCAGGAATCACGCGGACAACTTCGCCCTGCTTGCCCTTGTCCTTACCGGTGATGACAACAACCTTGTCACCCTTCTTGATTTTAAGCTTCACCGACATCACAAAACCTCCGGTGCCAAGGAAATGATTTTCATCTGGTTCTTCGCGCGCAGCTCACGTGGCACGGGTCCGAAAATACGGGTGCCCACGGGTTCGCCCTGCGCGTTGATCAACACAGCTGCGTTGCGGTCAAAGCGGATCACGGAGCCATCAGCGCGGCGGATGTCTTTTGCCGTGCGCACAACGATTGCCTTCATGACGCTGCCCTTCTTGACGCGGCCGCGTGGAATTGCTTCTTTCACAGACACCACAATCACATCGCCGATCGATGCATAGCGGCGCTTTGAAACGCCGAGCACCTTGATGCACTGTACACGCCTGGCGCCGGAGTTGTCGGCGACATCGAGGTTGGTTTCTTGCTGGATCATAAGATCACCTGTTTACATAGGGGCACGAACTGCCCACTTGCCCTTTATTCTTATGCTTTGCCAGCAGCGACTGTCGGAAGAAGCGTCCAGCGCTTCTGCTTCGAGATCGGCCGCGTTTCCTCAATGCGAACCACATCACCAGTCTTGGCAACATTTTTCTCATCATGCGCATGATACTTCTTGGAAAGACGCACCGTCTTTTTCAAAACGGGGTGGCGCAGGCGACGTTCAACAAGAACCACGATGGTCTTGTCGTTCTTGTCGCTGGTAACCACGCCTTCGAGAATGCGTTTCGGCATATTCTATTCTCCTACTTCGCTACAGCTTGCATTGACTGCGCCGTCTTGAGACGGGCGATGTCACGGCGGATCTGCCTGATACGCGATGTGTTTTCAACTTGGCCGGAAGCACGCTGGAAACGCAGGTTGAACTGTTCCTTGCGCAACTTCAGGACTTCATCCTTCAATTGGTCTTTGGTTAAGAGCTTGACGTCGGTAAATTTCATAATTCAAGCTCCTCTTATTCGCCAAGCCGCGCCACAAAGCGCGTCTTGATGGGAAGTTTTGCAGCAGCAAGCAAAAGAGCATGCTCAGCGATTGCCTTTGGAACGCCGTCCACTTCAAAAATGACGCGGCCTGGCTTTACCCGTGCTGCCCAATATTCGGTCGATCCCTTGCCGGAACCCATGCGAACTTCGGCAGGCTTCTTCGATACTGGCACGTCTGGGAACACACGGATCCAAACACGGCCAGCACGCTTCATGCCACGCGCAAGCGCACGGCGGGCTGCTTCAATTTGACGGGCGGTCAAACGATCGGGCTCAGTTGCTTTCAATCCAAAGGCGCCAAAATCAAGCGTGTTACAGCTTGTTGACTTGCCATGGATACGGCCCTTGTGGGCTTTCCTGAACTTTGTTTTCTTAGGTTGCAACATAGTCGTTTACCTCAAACCTCAGTTCGCGCCATCACGGTCGCGGCGAGGACGTTGTCCACTGTCAGGTGTTTCGGCCATGCGCTTGTCTTGCGCCATTGGATCATGCTCAAGGATTTCGCCCTTGAAAATCCAGACCTTGACACCGTTGGTGCCGTAAGCCGTATGGGCTGTGGCAACACCGTAATCAATATCAGCGCGAAGCGTATGCAAAGGCACGCGGCCTTCACGATACCATTCAATACGCGCAATTTCTGCACCGCCAAGACGACCCGAACAGGTGATCTTGATGCCCTCAGCGCCCATGCGCTGGGCAGATTGTACTGAACGCTTCATTGCACGGCGGAAAGCAACGCGGCGCTCGAGTTGTTGCGCAATGCTCTCAGCCACAAGGGTTGCATCGGTTTCCGGCTTGCGGATTTCAACGATGTTCAAATGAACCTCGGAACCCGTCAGATCAGCAACCTTCTTGCGCAGCTTTTCAATGTCAGCGCCCTTCTTTCCGATCACCACACCGGGACGCGCCGAGTAAATCGTTACACGGCACTTCTTGTGGGGGCGTTCAATCAGGATTTTGGCAACGCCAGCCTGCTTCAGCTCGGCCTTGAGATAAGCCCGGATCGCCATGTCTTCATGCAACAGCTTGCCATAGTCGCGGCTGTTGGCGTACCAGCGAGAGTCCCAAGTCCGGTTAATACCAAGACGCAGACCAATCGGATTTACTTTCTGACCCATTAAGCGGCCTCCTTCACTTCACGAACAATAATGGTCAGTTCGCTGAAGAATTTTTCAATCTTGCCAACGCGGCCACGGGCACCCGGCATGAAGCGCTTCATCACCAGGTTCTTGCCAACCCAGGCTTCGGCAACAACAAGGTTGTTGATGTCGAGGTCGTGGTTGTTTTCGGCGTTGGCAATTGCCGACTCGAGTGTCTTCTTTACGTCTTTCGCAATGCGGCGACGTGAGAAGGTCAGCTCGGCCAAGGCCTTTGAAGCTGTCATGCCGCGAATAATCGTGGCGAGCTCGTTTAATTTGCGCGGGCTGATACGAATGGACCGGGTAATGGCCTTGGCTTCGTTGTCAGCAAGCGATCTTTTTCGGGCTGGTTTGCTCATGATTTAGGCCTTCGTTGCCTTCTTGTCTGATGCCGAATGCGCCTTGAAGGTGCGTGTTGGCGCGAACTCACCAAGCTTATGGCCGACCATTTCTTCTGAAATGTTGACCGGAATAAACTTGTTTCCGTTATGAACCTGGAATGTCAGGCCCACGAACTGCGGCAAAATCGTCGAGCGTCGGCTCCACGTTTTGATAGCCTGATGACGCGTAGCTGCACGGGCAACTTCCGCCTTCTTCAGTATGTAACCGTCTACAAACGGGCCTTTCCAGGATGAACGTGCCACGTGCTACCTCTTACTGCGATTTCTTGCGATCGTGGCGGCTGCGCACGATGAACTTGTCGGTTGATTTGTTCGAACGGGTCTTCTTGCCCTTCGTTGGTTTGCCCCAAGGCGTTGCCCAGTGCTTGCCACCGTTGGTACGGCCACCGTTTGGATGGTCGACCGGGTTACGTGCAATACCACGTGATACCGAGCGGGCGCCCTTCCAGCGTGCGCGTCCAGCCTTGCCCACAACTTCGTTGATGTGGTCAGGATTGGAAACAGCACCGACTGTTGCCATACAAGCTGAGTCAACCATGCGGGTTTCACCAGACTTGAGCTTCAAAAGTGCAAAACCTTGATCACGGCCCGCGAGCATGGCGTAGGTGCCAGCCGAGCGTGCGAGTGATCCACCCTTGCCGGGCTTGGTTTCGACATTGTGCACAATCGTGCCAACAGGCATCGCGCCGAGTGGCATTGCGTTGCCAGGCTTCACGTCAGCGGTTTTACCCGAGACCACACTATCGCCGACAGCCAGTCGCTGTGGAGCAAGAATGTAGGATAGTTCACCATCGGCATACTTGATGAGTGCGATGAACGAGGTCCGGTTCGGATCATATTCGATGCGCTCAACAACAGCAGCAATATCGAATTTCACGCGGCGGAAATCAACGAGACGGTAAGCAACCTTGTGGCCACCACCTTTGCGGCGTGAAGTAATGCGACCCGTATTGGAACGGCCACCTGCCTTGTTAAGTCCCTCAACGAGAGACTTGACCGGGCCGCCCTTCCAAAGTTGGCTGCGGTCAACCTGAATGAGGTGACGGCGACCGGCGCTTGTTGGTTTAAATGTTTTGAGTGCCATTTTTTTCTATCTCACCACTCAGAGGCCCGTTGTCACATCGAGCCGTTGACCTTCTTCGAGGGTCACATAGGCGCGCTTGACATCGCTCAACCGTGCAAGCTGTCCTTTGAAACGGCGAAGCTTGCCCTTGCGAACGAGGGTGTTTACAGATTTGACCTTGACGCCAAAAAGACCTTCAATGGCCTTCTTGATGGCAGGCTTGGTAGCCGTGATTGCAACATTGAACACAACTGCATTGTGCTCGGAAACCAAGGTTCCCTTTTCCGTAATCGCCGGACTGCGAATAATATTGTAGTAGTGTTCTTTGCTCATTTGAAGCGTGCCTCCAAAGCTTCGACGGCAGCCTTGGTCAAAACCAAATTCTTCCGGCGCAGAATGTCGTAAACATTGATGCCCTGGATTGGCAGCACATCGATGTTCGGAATGTTGCGGGCAGCATTGGCGAAGCCTTCGTTGACCGTTGCGCCATCAATGATCAGCGCGTTCACCCAGCCAAGCTTTGCGAAAGCGGCAATGACAAACTTTGTCTTGGCTTCCTTGATGTCTGCCTTGTCAATGATGATGAGTTCGGAAGCCTTAACCTTGGCCGAAAGGGCATGGCGCAAACCAAGAGCCCGGACCTTCTTGTTCAGTGATGTTTCGTGGCTGCGAAAACGTGGGCCGAAGGCCTTGCCGCCGCCAACAAAAATACCAGCTTTGCGCGAACCGTGACGTGCGCCGCCGCCGCCCTTTTGGTTGCCAAGCTTGTGCGTGGTGCGGTTGATTTCACCGCGCGACTTGGCTTGGTGGGTACCCTGTTGGCGCTTGTTCAGCTGCCATTGGATGACCCGGTGGATAATGTCTGCGCGTGGCTCAAGGCCAAAAATATGGTCTGCAAGCTCGACTGAACCGGCCTTGCCCGCTTCAATGCTAATGATATCAGCTTTCATGCCACCTTACTCCTTCACCAGCTCAGGCTCAGGCGCAGCTGCCACAACCGCAGCCACCGTAAAGGCGCCGGGCTTTGGAGCTGCATCTGGAAGCTTGCGCTTAACAGCGTCACGAACGGAAACCCAGCCACCTTTGCTGCCGGGAACGGATCCCTTGAGCATGATAAGACCACGGTCCTTGTCGGTACGGACAACAATAATGTTCTGGGTAGTAACGGTCTCGGCACCCAGGTGGCCAGGCATCTTCTTGCCCTTGAACACCTTGCCTGGATCCTGACGGTTACCGGTCGAACCAATCGAACGATGGCTCACGGAAACACCATGGGTTGCGCGAAGGCCCTTGAAGTTCCAACGCTTCATACCGCCGGCAAAACCCTTACCTTGCGATGTGCCAGTCACATCAACAAATTGGCCAGCCGTGAAATGATCAACAGTCACCTCAGCACCAACTGGCATGACCATGTCGGGGCTGACGCGGAATTCCTGAAGCTTGCGCTTTGGCTCAACCTTGGCGGCGGCGAAATGGCCGCGCTCGGCTTTCGACAACCGCTTGATCTTAGCAACACCAACACCCAGCTGAACCGCTGTGTAGCCGTGCTTTTCATTCGTTTTTTGCGCTACAACTTGGCAAGCATCCACTTTCAACACGGTGACCGGAACAACTGTTCCCTCTTCCGTGTAGATCCGTGTCATGCCCAGTTTAACGGCGATGAGACCAGAACGCATCGCTTCACTCCTATTGCTCGCCTTAGAGCTTGATTTCCACATCAACACCGGCAGCCAAGTCGAGCTTCATCAAAGCATCAACTGTCTGTGGGGTTGGATCGACGATGTCCAAAAGACGACGGTGAGTCCGCATCTCGAACTGTTCACGGCTCTTCTTGTCCACGTGTGGGGAACGGTTCACGGTGAACATTTCGATACGGGTTGGAAGCGGAACGGGGCCGCGAACTTGCGCGCCTGTACGTTTTGCCGTGTTTACAATCTCACGCGTAGAAGCATCGAGAATGCGATGGTCATACGCTTTAAGACGGATACGGATGTTTTGACGTTGCATCTGTGAACCTGCTTTATTCAGTAATTTTTGCGACAACGCCTGCCCCGACGGTACGTCCACCTTCACGGATGGCAAAGCGCAGCTTTTCCTCCATGGCGATCGGCGTAATCAGTTCAACGTCAAACGAGATGTTATCGCCAGGCATCACCATTTCCGTCCCCTCAGGCAACGTGACCACGCCGGTCACATCCGTCGTGCGGAAGTAGAATTGCGGACGATAATTGGCAAAGAACGGCGTATGGCGGCCACCCTCTTCCTTGGTGAGGATATAAGCCTCAGCCTTGAACTTCTTGTGGGGCTTGACTGAGCCCGGCTTGCACAGAATCTGCCCACGCTCAACACCCTCACGGTCAATACCGCGCAAGAGAGCGCCAACGTTGTCACCAGCTTCACCGGAGTCGAGAAGTTTGCGGAACATTTCAACGCCGGTTACTGTCGACTTTACCGTGTCGCGAAGTCCAACGATTTCAACTTCCTCGCCAACCTTCACAATACCGCGCTCAATACGACCCGTCACAACCGTGCCACGGCCCGAAATCGAGAACACATCTTCAATTGGCATCAGGAACGGTTGGTCCTTGGCGCGTTCTGGCTGGGGAATGTAGGTGTCCACTGCTTCCATCAACTTGAGAATGGCATCATGGCCAATTTCAGGATTGGTACCATTGAGGGCACACAAGGCCGAGCCACGGATGATCGGAATGTCATCGCCGGGATATTGATAGGACGACAGCAACTCACGCACTTCCATTTCAACCAGATCCAGCAATTCCGGATCGTCAACCATGTCCACCTTGTTCATGAACACAACCAGCGCTGGAACACCGACCTGGCGGG
>JANOVC010000077.1:0-3497 GCA_031417195.1 Rhodobiaceae bacterium | reverse complement strand
ATCACTAGGCCCGCAAACGCTGGTTCCTGGAGTGCGACCCGTTTCGATGAAAGCGCGGCTTGAGGTGCTGGCCGCGCATCCGCTTGGTTCTGACAGGCTGCAAAAGCCCTGTGACATCGGCCTCTTTGACGATGTGGCACGGAACCAGATGGAACTCTTCAGTGCCAATTCCCCAACCCGAAAGGACTAAGATCATGGACTTGATGCATATCCCCCTGTGTGAACTTTCAATTGCCAAAACCAATGTCAGGCATGGCGTGAAGAAAGCCGACTATGAAGATTTAACCCCGACACATTTTGGCCGCTTCAACTTGAGGCCATTGCCAAACTCAAAGCCAGCTTTGAGGCCATGTGTTGAACTTGTTGCTTGACGTGGTAGCAAAAGATACATGGGGCGAGACTTCGTATTTCTTCAACCCGGGTCATTTGCTTAAGCGCGGCGCATACTTTGCCACGATTAAAGAAAAAAACAGCGAAAACGACAAGGCCTCAAATCTTGACCGTCCCGGCGTCTGGCGACTTAACATTGGCATCCAAAAAGAAACGTTTTTGTCGATGTTCAACGCATTGCCGCAACGCGCGCCGAAAGGATGCAGTATCGAAGGACCATGGGATTTTAACGCGACAGACCTGATAATGCCGCATCCCATTTACGGATGGATGAGCTGGATTGCGGTTCTGTCGCCTTCGAATGCAACATGGCAGCGATGCATTCCACTCTTGATAGACGACCATGCTCGAGCAACTACCACGTTCGAAAAACGCATAAAATAGTCTCAGAGTAATAGTCGAAATGACGACAACCGCTCATTGCGAAGAATTGAACTATCGTTTCAAACCTGAACGATAGGCCTTCGGGCCTACTTTCCTTTGCCCCGCATGACGGATCAGGCGGGGCTTTGTTGTGATTGTGTCAGCCATCGGATGGTAGATATTGGCATAGGGGCTTTCTGCAACGGACAAAGCTGTACGATCAGATTGGTGTTGAGTTTCTTGGGATCAAAGGCAAAGCAACAATGAATTGGCTGACATATTCCTTGTTCGAGGTTTGACCTTTTCGCGCCCAACCTGCACCAATCTCGATGCCTTTGGTCAACACTTGGAAACGGGTTGGCAATTAGGTCTTCTGAATGTTGGGCAGAATGTTAGTGTAGGCTTGAATGCTGACGGTGCGTAGGGTGCCCTTGTAACATCCACCAGCTTGTTTAATCACAAGTGCGATGACACGTTCAGCATTCTTCCTTTGTCGCAATGCGAATGACAGCTTTATCCGTGTCATCATGTTCGTTCTCTTGATTGGCCGTAAGTTCAAGAGTGCACGAGAGTCGATGTGGGTTACGAGGTGCTTTCAATGACAGTCCGCCCAAGATGGTTGATTATCTGATTTTAAGATAATCTGGAATTCAGATTATCTCAATTGCCCTCTCGGGATGAGGCGGGTAAATTGGGAAAGACACTTGGATCGGCGCGTCATAAACTATTGGTCGATTTCATTGTCTCGAAGCGGGAAGCCGCAGGTCTAACTCAAACCCAGCTTGCAGAAAAACTTGGTGAGTACCAGTCATTCGTCGCAAGGCTTGAAAGCGGCCAGAGACGCATTGATGTCATCGAGTTCTTGGAATTGGCTGCAAAACTTGGATTTGATCCTGCAGAGGCAATCCGACAAATTGGTCAGAAGATCTGAGCTGTCGACAATTGTTGCGTTGCAGCATGGCGATATGCCTGGCCTTATGGACTCGCTTGCCGAATACCGCGAGAATGATCCATGGCCAGTGATCTATTGGAGACCCTGTGTTTAGCCCGCTTGAATAGGCGGAGGCTGGTTGGTGTGCTGTCGTCTGCGGCCTTGTTGTCGTCACGCGTACAGGCAGCAATGAGCTCTCCCATTCAGTTTGGTCTGACACCTGTTTTCTTGACCAGTGATATTGAACTCCTCACGCGCCTCAAGTCATACCTCACGCGAAAATGCGGTACCGAAGTCCAGTTGGTGCAGCGCAGAACCTATGAAGAGATCACCGGACTGTTGTTGTCTGGTCAACTGGATGCGGCATGGATTTGCGGATACCCGTTTGCCCAGTATCGATCTGAGCTGGGGCTGGTGGCAGTGCCCGAATGGCGTGGCAAACCATTGTATCAATCCTACATCATTGTGCATGCAGAACGGAGTGCAGCAGGTGTTGAAGATCTGAAAGATGATCTACACGCCTTTTCAGACCCCAACAGCAATTCTGGTTATCTGGTGACCGCTGCACTCCTTGCGGAACACAATCAAAAGCCTGAGACTTTTTTCAAGAAAACCATCTTTACCTATGGCCATCGCAATGTCGTACGAGCTGTCGCTTCTGGTCTCGCACAAAGCGGAAGCGTGGATGGATATGTTTGGGAAGTAATGGCAGAGCTTGAGCCGGAATTGACAGGTAAAACTCGTATCTTGCGAAAGTCCGAAGAATTGGGCTTCCCACCCATTGCTTGCTTGCGAAACAACAGAGATGCGCCGCAAATCGCAGTGTTGCGCCAAGCTTTGCTCGATATGGCCAATGACAGCGAAGGCCGCGAGGTACTGAATCTACTTAAACTTGACGGCTTTGCGGAAGAGCCTGAAA
This sequence comes from Rhodobiaceae bacterium, assembly GCA_031417195.1. GTDB lineage: Bacteria > Pseudomonadota > Alphaproteobacteria > Rhizobiales > Aestuariivirgaceae > Aestuariivirga. Next base: position 894 of record JANOVC010000077.1, on the reverse strand, counting down.
GCCTGTTTGATCTCATTGCAGCCAAAATGAACTTGGTCAGAAGCGGTAAAACATGATGCACTTGCTGACCAGAAATCCATTGTCATGGCCACTGGTCCTCAAGGCACCGTTGTTGGTTGCCATTCTGATGTTTATCGTCAGCGCCATCATCACCAATCAGGTTCTATCCCGGCTTGATGATACCCAGCAGCGTCATTTGCAACAACTCACGTCTGCTTATCTCGATGGGCTGTCATCAGCGGTCACTCCTGCCGTCGTGCGTGATGATGTCTGGGAAGTCTTCGACAATCTGGATCGTTCACGCGCGCAGTATCGAAGCTTGAATGTCAATTGGACGATTGTGAAAGACACGAATGGTCGCGTCATTGCAGCAAGTGATCCTGTTCAGTTCCCTACCCAGTCAACTGCACCGAAATCTATCTTCCTAAAGGTGCCGCCCGACCAGGTGATGATTGATACCGAAAAAGCAGTGGCGCATTTCAGTCGCGATATTACCTATCAAGGTCGAACCCTGGGAGTGATAACATCTGAGGCAGATATAGCTATGCTCCTCAAGGAGCGAGATGAAGTCTTTTGGACACTCATCGCGACAAATCTGTTGCTTACAGCAATCATGGCTGTGATTGGGTTTGCAATTGTAAGGCGAATGACGCGGCCTGTGGCACTTCTCACGCGCCTTTTTGAGGTTGGCAGCAAGAGTTCACTCGAAATGGTTGAGGCTCCAGTTGTTTCGCGCCAAAGCCAGGAATTTCGGCGTCTTTTTGCTGGGTATAACACTTTGGTTCAAGCGCAGAATGAGCGGGAGACGCTGACTTTGCAGCTTGCCGAAGAAGAGAAGGTTGCGAGCCTTGGTCGACTCGCGTCCGGCATGGCCCATGAAATCAACAATCCCCT
>JANOVC010000076.1:0-17995 GCA_031417195.1 Rhodobiaceae bacterium | reverse complement strand
AAGCCAGCAAATTTTTTAATTTCACGACCCAGATAAATATTTTCGGCCACACTGCGATAACCGATCAGGTTTATTTCCTGGAATATTGTACTTACACCTGCGCGTTGGGCCTGTTGCGGTGAACCTGCAACCCAAGGCTTTCCGTCGAACGCAATGGTCCCACCATCGTATTGAAAGGCCCCGTTCAAAACCTTGATCATGGTGGATTTGCCAGCGCCATTCTGACCCACAAGCGCCATGACTTCTGCTGGCATGACAACCAAGTCAGCAGATACAAGGGCTGAGACACTTCCGAAAGACTTATCTATGGCCCGCATGGCCAAAAGTGGCTGTATGTCCGTCATACTGTATGAGACACTGAAAATGCCGCCAAATGCAAGATATGTTGTTGAGTTATAATCAATCTGAACGGCAGCACGTTATTGCACTGCCGCCCAGACTTGGGAGGCTAACGGTATTCGTAGTTTCCGTTAGTATGATTCAGGCAGATAAGCCGCTGCATTGTCCTTCGTAAACACGCGGTCCGTGTTCACAAGACGTGGTTCCAACTTTTCGCCAGCCGCATATTTGACGACTGCATCGAATGCTGCTGGACCGAATTTTGGATTGCATTCCACAACCACAACAATCTTGCCATCTACCAGGGCTTGTGTGGCGTCTCTGGTGCCATCAATCGATGCAATGATCAGATCTTTGCCTGGAATCTTGCCTGCTGCTTCCATTGCTGCAATTGCACCCATCGACATTTCGTCGTTGTGTGAATACACGGCGGTCGCTTCAGGATGTGCCTGGTAGAGTGTTTCAAAAACCTGACGGCCCTTGTCACGGGAAAAATCACCTGACTGCGATGCAATGATCACCATGCCGGGATGATCCTTGATGTAGGTCGCAAAACCCGACTGGCGGTCGTTTGCTGGTGAGGAACCCGTGGAGCCTTGCAATTCAATGATCTTTGCATTTCCGCCAACAGCGGCTGTCAAAGCTTCAGCAGCCTGCATTCCTTCCTTCACGAAGTCAGAGCCGATAAAGGCCACATAGTCTTCTCCACCCTTGGCTAATGTCTGGTCAACATTCCGGTCGATGAGGAACATTGGAATGCCTGCCTTCTTGGCTTCCATGACGGCTGGAATAAGTGGTTTTTCCTCGCGTGGCGACAGCAAGATAACATCAACTTTCTGGGCGATCATCGAGCGTACGTCAGCTACCTGTTTTGCGGCAGAACCAGCTGCATCGGTGTAAACCAATTGCCAGCCACGCTTTGCTGCCTCGTCTTGCATGCTCTTGGTTTGCGCCAAGCGCCAAGGATTGTTGCTCTCGGTTTGCGCGAAGCCAATCTTATAGGTGTCTTTTTTCTCAAGCTTTGCCATTGCGGCATAGGCGGGACGAAGACCGAGTACAACGGCACCACCAAGCAACATCAGCGACTCGCGGCGTGAAATTTTTTTCATGAAACATCTCCCTTTGGGTTTTGAATTTTTGTTTGTTTAACTGCCTTGCTAATATAAGTGATAATGTTATTATCAGTCAACTAATAATATTATCGCAAAGCACCAATTCGCTGCTGCATTGCACTAAAATTGGAAATGGCATGCGCACGCGAATGAACATCAAAACACCAACCCGCAAAACAAAAGCGGCGGCGTCGCGGATCGCTCATTTGGATAGTCTAGATGTGAAATCGGGCGGAGAAATTCAGAACATTTCCAATAAACAACTCAATGACTCAGAAGAAGTTGTCATTCGAACGCGCCCCACAATGACAGACGTTGCCCGTTTGGCTGGTGTATCGCAATCTAGTGTGTCGCTAGTGCTGAACCAAATGGTGGGTGCACGCATTGCCGACGCAACACGCGATCGCGTTATGACTGCTGCGCGCGACCTTGGTTATGAACTGCCTGGCGGAAGACAACTTCAACCATCTGTTTTGGAACGAAATGTCATTGCTTATCTTGTTGACGAAATTTCAACGAGCCCGCATCCCGTTGTAAGTTTGGATGGGGCGCGTGATGCCGGATGGGAATCTGGCTTTCTTGTTGCGGCACACGTTACGCGCTCAAATCCGGAGCTTGAAGCAGCAACCATTGAAACCATCAAAAGAGATCCAAGCATTATCGGAATCATTTATTCCACAATTTTTACCCGTGCCGTTTCCCCTCCCGCATCGCTTGATGGCATCCCGACAATATTGTTAAACTGCTATTCGCAGGACAGACGCTTTCATTCGATTATCCCCGGCGAGGTTGCGGGGGCGTTTACCGCAACCCAGCATCTCATCAACAATGGCCATCGGCGAATTGGATTTATCAATGGCGAGTCGTGGATGGACGCCGCCGCTGACCGTCTTAAGGGTTTTAGGCAGGCACTTGCGACAGCTGATATTGCATTTGACCCGACGATTTACAGGGATGGTGACTGGCTGCCCCTGTGCGGGTACCAAATGGGATTGGAGTTGTTAAAACTTCCCAATGCGCCAAGTGCCATTTTTTGCGCCAACGACCTGATGGCTCTTGGCGCACTCGAAGCAGCCAGTGAACTGGGTTTGGGTGTGCCCGATGACATCTCCATCATGGGATATGATGACCAGGAGTTGGCCCGTTACTCACATCCACCATTGTCAACTTTGGTGTTGCCCAATTATGAAATGGGGCGACGGGCAATTGACCTTCTTGTTGATATAGCAGTTCACAACAAGGATATTCGCCCAATGACAATCAAGATTGACGGCCCATTGGTTGAGCGGGCCTCAGTTGGCATTTGCAAACGCGCAAGGGCCAGTATTTAGTCTTTTATACCTATTTAAATTGATGGCGGAGACGGAGGGATTCGAACCCTCGATACGCTTAACACGTATGACGATTTAGCAAACCGTTGCCTTCAGCCACTCGGCCACGTCTCCGTTAATTGGGCTTTTGCCGTGATTTGTTGGCACATGCAAGCGCAAGTGACAGTAATCGCGAAGTTTTCAAATAACCGAGTAAATTAGTAGGTTTTAACTTGACACTCAATCGCGGGGTGCTATCCCAAACTGACCAGATGATTTGGAGATAGTTTATGCGTTTTTTCCGTCGCAGCATGTTCGCCCTTGCAACCCTTGCTGTTTTTACGGTTCCGTCGCGCGCTGAGAATGTTGTGAATGTTTATTCTTACCGCCAGCCACAGCTCATCAACCCACTCTTTGAGCTTTTTACGAAGGAAACCGGCATCGCTGTAAAAACCATTTTCGCAGAAAATGGTTTGGTAGAAAGGCTCCAGCAGGAAGGTCCTCTTAGCCCCGCTGACATTTTGCTGACAGCTGATGTGGGGCGCCTCGTGGATGCAAAAGACAAGGGGCTTGGTCAGCCTGTTACGTTACCCGAAATAGAAGGAAAGATACCAGCGGCACTTCGCGATGTTGACAACCAGTGGTTTGGCCTCACAATGCGGGCGCGTGTGATATATGCTTCAAAGGAACGCGTAGCGCAGAATAAATTTACTTATGAAGAACTCGCTGACCCCAAATGGAAAGGCAAGATTTGCCTGCGTGTTGGCAATCACCCTTATAATCTCGGTTTGATTGCTGCAGTGATTGCCCATAAGGGTGAAGTTACGGCCAAGAAATGGCTCGTCGGCTTAAAAACCAATCTTGCCATAAAGCCCAGTGGCAATGATGTATCGCAAGCGAAAAGCGTTTTGGCTGGTGAATGTGATATCGCCATCGCCAATACCTATTACATGGGCAAAATGCTGACCAATGACGCTGAACCGGAACAGAAGACTTGGGCGAACTCAGCCCATATCATATTTCCCTCTTCTGCTGACATGGGAACCCATGTCAATATTTCAGGCATGCTGCTTGCCAAAAATTCACCCCACAAAGACAATGCCATCAAACTCATGACTTTTCTTGCCGGTGACGAAGCACAGAAACTTTATGCCGAAGGCAATTTTGAATATCCGGTCAATCCCGCTGTGCCAGCTTCCAAGTTGGTTCAGTCATGGGGTGCATTCACACCCGACACGCTGAACATTGCTGACATTGCGAAGTATCAGAAGGCTGCGGCAAAGCTGGTTGATGAAGTTCAATTCAACGATTAGTGCAGTGTGAGCCAGTCACGGGCCTGGCGTTGTGCATCGGCCACATCACTTGCTGACATTTCACGGGAAATTTCACAGCGATATTGTTTGGCGCTTTCGCTACCTTTCATGGCAGCGAGATTGAACCACTTATGTGCCATGACATAATTTTGTGATACCTCACGGCCAATGCAATATTTCATGCCGATTTCCAGCAAGTCTTCTGCCGTTGCGGTTGCCACTGAAATCTCCGGTTCGTTTTCCATTGTTTGAAGTCCCATCATAATCCCCATTATTAAAGTTTGTTTCTCCACGGTTTGTTCCGTGGTGTTGGGATGATTTTGACGTACGTGCGCCAATGCCGGGTTAAGCGACAGGCTTAATGAAATGGCAACGGCAGACATGACTGCTTCACCGTATTTGTGGATATTTGTTTCAATTCAGCATGTTACAAAGTGCTGAATTAGAATATTTGGTAAAAAGTTCATCGTGTATTTACCAGTCCGGCCAAAACCTATTTTATGGAAATGGCTAGTTTCATGAAAATCGGAAAGTGATCCGAACCTGCATTGTTGCCTATGCTTTCGGATTCAAGCTGGCGGATGCCTGGACTTATAAAGATATGATCAATTGCCACTTGTGGCAAACCCAGGCGCGCCGGCCATGTCGGCAAGGTTGTCAAACGCACCAACCCGTTTTCATGCGCAAGGGTTTGTGTAACCCGGGAAAACGGCGTTGCATTGAAGTCACCAACAATTACATGGGGTCCAACGACTTTTTCCAACACTCCCGCCATTGCTTTGATCTGTCTGTATTGAGCGCGTGAATAAGGAAAGCGCGTTGTGTGAACACCAAAAACTGTAAGCCCGCCAAATTCAGGACCAAGTGTGACACGAACGAAACTGGGGCCTACCCATGAAAGCTGGCTTTCAATGTTGCTCAAGGGATATTTTGACATGACAGCGAAATCGCATTCACTGGTGTCTTCGCATCTTGCCTGATAGGGATAGCGTTGCTTCAACTGGTTGAACAAGGGTTGTTTGAATGGTCCGATTTCGATCAAGACCAGGACATCGGCATCAATCCTTTCAGCCTCGTTTACAACGGCGTTTACATCCTTGTTTTCATACCATGTGTTGAAACTGGCGATTTTCAGTTCACGTTCATTGGCAGTTACTTTTCCCAATATCGCTGGATGGCTGCTGGCATAATAGGGCCAAACGCTGAGTGCAAGCATGAGAGCAATCAATACGACGCTTGCAACAAGTGTTTTAGCCCGCGGCATGAAAAGCCCGATGCAAAAGGCCAAGACCATAAAACCAAATTGAACAGTGAACTGCGAAAAGACATCGAATGCCAACCAAAGATGACCGAGCCGGGAGCCTGCCAGCCCTAGCAAGCCCAAAATGATCCCTAGAAGGCAGCCGAAATAGCCTGGCCTTTTTCCTCGCGTTTTTGAGATTGAACCTGATCCGGGCGCTGCTGCACCTTGTTTCGTTTTATCAGCCACACAAAACGCCTTTGCTCGTGATTACAGTAATCTGCTTTCCATGGGCAGAATCTGTTCGGGTGTACCAAAACCCGGCAAAGCTTCAATGCGTTTTTTCCATGCGCCAACATTTGGATAGGGCGTGAGATCTATCATCGCTTCTGGCGCATAACGTACAACGGCATACATGCCAATATCCGCAATGGTTGCCTTCTTTCCGACAATCCACTCTGACTTGCCAAGTTCGTGCTCAATAACCGCCAAGGCAGCCTTTGCTTCCGTATCGTACATTGTGCGCACTTCATCACCAAACTGGCGGAAGCCGCGGTTACGGGCACGTAAACGCAGCACTGGCACAGACAGCTTGTCCCATTGCCAGAACAACCATTCACGGATGCGGACTTTCTCCAATGCAGTCTTTCCGTCAAATTTTTTCAGGCTCTCAGCAAGATGCTCAAGAATAGCCGCGGACTGAACCAGAAACGTTTGACCGTCTCTTAAAGCTGGCACTTGTCCGTAACGGTTCTTGACAAGATAATCGGGTTGCTTGTGCTGTCCTTCTCGCAGATTAACATGAATATATGAAAAGGGATGGCGACTGAGCGATAGCATCAAGCCTGCCGTGTAAGTCGGTCCTGACATCATTGAGCCATGCAAGGTGAACCTTTGCTTGTCATTGCTTGACGATTGGATTGAAGAGGCTTTTTTAGGCTTTACAGCGGTTTTTTTGGCAACAGGTTTTTTAGCAACAGTTTTCTTAACCGCTTTCTTGGCTGGCTTAGCCATCGGACTTCCCCTTACTTGTCAAACGCGCAGAAAAACTCTGCACACGGACTATAGCGGATAAATTCCGGAAACGGAAATATTATCTAAATTACTGAATAAATTAGTTAATTCCCAGTTTTTTACGAAGCAAATCATTAACTGCTTGTGGATTTGCCTTGCCACCAGTCGACTTCATGACTTGGCCCACAAACCAGCCCAACATGGAGGGTTTAGCCAAAACAGTGACTATTTTATCAGGGTTTAGGGCAATAACCTCATCGACTGCCTTCTCGATTGCCCCTGTATCGGTCACCTGTTTCAATCCACGGGTTTCTACGACTTCGGCAGGCGATCCCCCTTCGGTCCAGATGATTTCAAACACGTCTTTGGCAATTTTACCATTAATGGTTTCGGTCGTAATAAGGTCAATCAATTCACCAAGCTGGGAAGTGGAAACTGGTGTCGTTTCAATGGTTTTCCCTTCTTTGTTCAACCTTCCAAAGAGCTCATTTATGACCCAATTTGCGGTCACTTTGCCATCCCTGCCCTTGGCAGTTGCTTCAAAAAAATCCGATGAGGACCGTTCAGAGATGAGGACCGTGGCGTCGTAGGCTGACAAGCCATAGGAAGTCATAAAACGGACGCGTTTTTCATCAGGCAGCTCTGGTAGGGTTGCCTTGATTGATGCAACCCAGTCATCGGTAAACTCCAATGGAAGCAAGTCTGGGTCAGGGAAATAGCGGTAATCGTGGGCCTCTTCTTTTGAGCGCATGGAGCGGGTTTCACCCTTTTTGGGATCGTAAAGCCGGGTTTCCTGGTCGATTTTGCCACCATCTTCGATGATACCGATCTGGCGGCGCGCTTCGTATTCTATGGCCTGCACCATGAAACGCACGGAGTTGACGTTCTTGATTTCACAGCGGGTACCGAATTTATCACCTGGTTTGCGAACGGACACGTTTACGTCGGCCCGCAATGACCCTTGTTCCATGTTACCATCGCAGGTGCCGAGATAGCGCATGATCTGGCGCAGCTTGGTGACATAGGCGCGGGCTTCCTCAGACGAACGAATATCTGGCTTTGAAACAATCTCCATCAATGCGCAGCCCGAACGATTCAAATCTACATAGCTCATCGTTGGATGCTGGTCGTGAATGGATTTACCGGCATCTTGTTCCAGATGCAGGCGTTCAATACCCACGTCAATCGACTTGCCATCTTCAAGGTCAATGCTGACAACGCCTTCGCCAACGATGGGCTGCTTAAACTGGGAAATCTGATAGCCTTGCGGTAAATCTGGATAGAAATAGTTTTTGCGATCAAAAACCGAATAGTTATTGATCTGCGCTTTCAAACCAAGCCCCGTGCGCACCGCTTGCTCGACACAGTATTCGTTTATGACAGGCAGCATTCCTGGCATTGCCGCATCTACCAGCGAAACATGATCATTCGGTTCGCCGCCAAATTCAGCCGAAGCGCCGGAAAAAAGTTTTGATTTCGCGGTGACTTGCGCATGCACCTCGAGGCCAATGACGATTTCCCAATCGCCGCTGGCCCCTTTGATCCAATCTTTCTTGTCCGCTATACGCTTTTCGGAAATCATACGCCTTCACCTGTCAAATTTTGATCTTGGTACTGGTTTGACGCTCGGGGTTCAAGCCCCCGGATTTTTAAGTTCGCGGGCCATGGACCGATAAAGCCAAACTGCGCCCAATAGAAGAACAACCAACACCGCATCGAAACCATAATCCGGCTTTGCTGTTTGAAAACCCTGCCAAACTGAAATTGCAAGGAATAGAGCCAGCAATGCCGCAGCGCCAAGGGTTACAACTTTTAGAATTCGTAGCAGCATTGCGCCTAGTGGTGACATTTCGCTCATTTTACATTTCCCCCGGTGCTTTGCTGGTGTGTAAAGTGATCGTATACCAATTCAAGGAACACCGATGTCAAAAAAAACTCCTGATCAAAAAACTCTCAAAGCTGAAACGCGTCTTGTAACTTCGGGTCGTGAATATTCCGAACACGGGGCTGTCAATCCAGCGGTCTACCATGCATCGACGATTACGTTTCCAACCATGCAGTCGCTGATCGATCGCAGTCAGGATTACACTTATGGGCGTAAAGGAACACCGACGTCACGGGCCGTTGAAACTGCAATTGCATCATTGGAGGGGGGGTACGATTGCAAGGTGTCATCGTCCGGGCTTGCCGCGATTTCAACAACGCTTCTGGCATTCCTGAAAACCGGTGACCACATGCTCATGACCGATACCGTTTATAATCCTGCACGGTTGTTCTGTGATACTGTCTTGAAGCGGCTCGGCATCGAAACGACTTACTATGACCCCATGATTGGCCGTGGCATCGCGGCACTTGTCCGGCCAAACACTAGGATTGTCTATTGCGAAAGTCCCGGCTCACAAACCATGGAGGTTCAAGACATTCCGGCGATTTCGAAGGCGGCGCATGACAAGGGCTGCCTCGTTATTATTGACAATACGTGGTCAGCCGGGTTGTATTTCAATGCGTTTGAACATGGCTGTGATATTTCAATTCAGGCCGCAACAAAATACATTGTTGGTCATTCCGACGCCATGCTGGGTTCCACTGTCTGCAATGAAAAGGCTTGGGCACAGTTTAAAGACACCTATGAAACCATGGGACAGTTTGCCGGTCCGGACGACATGTATTTGGCATTGCGTGGATTGAAAACCCTGCATGTGCGACTGGAGAGGCACCAGCGCAATGCCTTGAAAGTGGCGGAATGGTTGCGCGGGTGCGATGAGATTGAAACTGTCCTTTATCCGGCCCTCAGCAACGATCCCGGACATGAAACGTGGAAGCGGGATTTTACGGGTGCATCAGCGCTGTTTTCGGTTGTCCTGAAACCCGCTTCTGAAAAAGCCGTGGCAGCCATGCTTGATGACATGACGCTCTTCAGTATGGGCTTTAGCTGGGGTGGATTCGAAAGCCTTGTCGTGCCGTTCAAACCGCATCGCACGGCAACAAATTGGACATTTCAAGGGCCATGCCTGCGCCTCCATATTGGCCTTGAAAGTCCTGATGACCTGATTGATGATTTAAAACAAGGGTTTGAGCGGTTGAAAAAATCCTCTTGAAATACTGGATATAATTCCTATGTATGTAAGGAAGAGGAGTTTGATCATGATAATGTTTTTGAGGTTTTTTGTTTTTCTCCCGGTTCTGTTTGCGGTGACTGTTTCAGTCCTCGCGCAGTCTGCCGATGATCCCACGTTGATTTTTAAAAAGAACACCGTGTTTCACCTGCTTTCACCCGATGCGAAATTGGCGACATATGTAATCGATGATCCCAATGTAGAAGGTGTGGCCTGTTACTTCACAGTGCCTGAAATTGGCGGCTGGGCGGGCTGGGCCGGGTTTGCCGAGGAGCGCTCGGAAACATCACTGGCCTGTCGCCAGATTGGGCCGGTGAACATCAAGGCCAAGTTTGCGCAGGGAGTTGAAATCTACCAACAACGGCGCTCGCTGTTTTTCAAGAAAATGCAAATCGTGCGCGGCTGCGATGCCAAGCGCAATGTGCTGGTCTATCTTGCCTATACTGACAAGCTGATTGATGGCTCGCCACAGAACTCCACATCCACAGTTCCGATCATGCCTTGGGGTTCATTGCCTGCGCCAAAGTGTGGGGAGTTTTTAAATGAGTGAAAATGGCGACCTCGGCAGGATTCGAACCTGCGACCGACGGATTAGAAATCCGTTGCTCTATCCAGCTGAGCTACGAAGTCGTTGAATCAAGTTTTTAGCGTATCATCTCTTGAATGGATAGAGGAACTGTTGCCAGTAGCCTGAAGGGACAGGATGGCCACCAACGCCGTAGCCTTCGGGCCATTTGCCCTTGGGCAGATGGTGGGTGCCAAACAGGCGGTCGAGCCAGGTGAAATGGATGGCGAAATTCACATCTATCGCTTCGCGCTCTATGCCGTGATGCCAATGGTGGAAGCGTGGCGTTACGAAGAAGCTGCCAACACGCTCCAAGTTCCAGCCCACGTTGGCGTGGATGAAGGCTGAATAGACATAGACGATGAGCAGATATATTTGGATCGCGAAGGGTTCAAACCCGAAACTGAACATCGGGATTGCAGTAACACCACGCAAGATGATGATTTCCAAGAAATGCATACGCGCACCTGCAATCCAATCCATGGATTTGGCAGAATGATGCACGGCATGAAAGCGCCACAGGGCGGGTACGCGGTGGAAGGCACGGTGCAACCAATATTGCATGAAGTCCGTGAAGACCATGATCTCAATGACTTGCAGGGCAAGTGGCTGGCTGCCCACAGTTTCGCGCAGGGTTGAAAACTGTGTGTGAACGGAAATAAAGTTGGCAGGTGCCGTGGCCAAATAAGTCAGGACCTGAACAAACATTGAACTCACGAAATAATAGAACAGGTCTTCGCGCCATTCGGTACGAAACACGCGCTGGTCGCGGTAGCGCGGAAACATGCGCTCCATCGGGATAAACAGAAGGCCTGTAAAAATCACATTGAGGACAAAGAAATCAAGACCGAAGAAAATGCCTTGCTCATTGGTTGGCACTGAGACCAAGCCACCGATGAGACTAGCCAGCAAGGTGACACCCACAGTGACAAAGCCAAGGGTTTTATCGGGACGCAAAACAAAATTCAGCAGCGCCAGCCCAAATGCAAGAAGCATTGCAATGAAGAGGCCGATTGGAAACCACTGGTTGGCGAATATGGACTGCAATTGAGGAGTTATGAACACACCTGGAAATGCGCGGCAGATAACGAGAAGCAGGCAACCTGTTCCCAACAGAAATGCCAACGTGCCACTGAGCCAGCCTGTTCCCAACCGCCGGTCTTCTGGCAGGGTTTCAAGTTCATTGAGCAGTTTTTGGCGAACGGAAGGTTTGCTCACGGGGTCAATGGGTCCATTTTTCGGTGCGACCCCATTTGAAATTGTCCGAATAAGATTTTTTATGGAGCCGTTCGGGTGGCTCTTTGGCAACAACGTATGCAAGTTCGTTGCGCACGGCATAGGCGATTGCGAGTTCTTTGGTTTCAAACTTGAGCTTGAGTTGCTGGCGCGTGTCGGCGGATGACGTCCAGCCCATGAGGGGATCTTTAGTACGTGGGGCTTCGGTTTCAAATTCAAGGAGCCAGTTTTCGGAGTTGCCATCGCCGGACTGCATGACGCTGCGGGATGGTTTATAAATGCGGGCTACCAAGTCGTTCTCCCTCAACACCTCCAAGTCCTGAATGGTCGGGGCGGCGGGATTCGAACTCGCGACCCCCTGCGCCCAAGGCAGGTGCGCTACCAGACTGCGCTACGCCCCGACAAATCAGACTTATGTTTGATGCTTATAACCAAAACTCAAAAGAGAGCAAGTTACTCTTCATTGGTTTTGAAAATGCGGTGAAAAACTTTGTCATTTGTTCGCAAATCAAGCTTTTTTACCGTGCCTGCGGCCAGTTCCAACACACCAAGAACAGGCTCCTGCACACTCACAATGTCGAGGGATTGCGGAACCGTATTCTCGGCAATTGCAGCGATTGTCCCATCGGCCCTGATAAACAGCATATCGAGGGAAATATTGGTGTTCTTCATCCACATGGCAACTGGACGAGGTTTGCCGAAGTCAAACAACATCGCTTGGTGCGGGGGCAAAATGTGACGGAACATCAAACCACGCGACCGCAATTCTTCCGTGTCGGCAATTTCCGCCGTAAACATTGTAGCCGATGCGCTACCTGCAACGGTTACCGGTTCAAGTTTTGATATCTGGGCGTTTTCAGAATAAGCAAAAGGCTGGTTAAGCAACCAGAACAGGCCAAAAATCAATCCAAATAATACGCGCCGCATATACACACCTCAACACAAGACCTAGTTCGTGTGGGCTGGGCCACCTTCAAGGCTCAGGCGAATTTCGGCTGCCATGTTCCCCTTCGGACCTTCGCCGAAACGCACATATACCCACTGTTCGGGTTGCAATTCAACTATTGCTGTTTTACGCAAGGTTTCCATGTGAACGAAAACGTCAGGTTTCCCCTCGCCTTCGCAGACGAAACCAAAGCCACGCGCGCGGTTAAACCATTTCACTTTGGCTTTCACCCAACCAGTCGATGGTGTGACATTGCTGTGGGTGCGCGATTTGCGTTCAACGGGATGAATGGCGGTTGAGAGATCAACACTGAGAACGCGCAGGCATTGGTAACCTTTTTGCCGTGCCACAACTTCACATACGACGCGCGCGCCTTCAAGCGGCGCATCAAAACCATCACGTTTAAGACAGCTAAGGTGCAAAAGGATGTCCGGCATTCCATTGCTTGGGATGACAAAGCCATAGCCACGGCCAACATCAAACCACTTTACCAGACCATCAATTTGAATAATTTGAACATTGGACCCTGCGCCCTGTTCTTGAACCAATTCAGGTTCACCCGTTTGGGTGATACTCACCGTCATGATCTTACCCACCCCATCATTTAAAGCCGCGTCGCCTCACGCCTCACGGACTTAGCTTTGATCAAATCTTAAACATTTGTACAGGGTTTATCCGTTTCGCCTGTGTGGATAACTTGCAGGGCTTGATTGCTGCACGTGCTAACGCGACTGAAAATGTGCATAAAATCGAAATTCCCCTTTAGTTATAAAGGTGTTTTCAATTCAAGGTGTTAGATGTTACGTGATGAAAGCAAATCACAAAAACGTTGTAGTTGCGTCAATTGAACATTGCATGGCCCCACGCGTAAATAGAATTTGGCAAATCTGCAAATAGTTGGGTATTGATTCGCCAAATTAAATCCCACATCTCACACGAGGTTCCCATGAAATATTTACACACCATGATCCGTGTTTCCAATCTGGATTCAGCGCTTGAGTTCTTTGTGAACAAGCTTGGCTTCGTTGAGCAGCGCCGATATGAAAATGAAAAGGGGCGCTTTACACTGGTATTTGTGGCGGCCCCTGAAAGCCCTGACTCGCCTGTTGAACTGACCTACAACTGGGATCCGGAGGTTTATACGGGCGGGCGCAACTTTGGCCACCTCGCGATTGGTGTCAATAATATTTATGATTATTGCGCCAAACTGCATGCTGCTGGCATCATCATCAATCGCCCACCCCGCGATGGTCGCATGGCCTTTGTCAAAACACCCGACGGCATCTCCATTGAAGTGTTGCAGAAGGGCGAGGCGTTGCCAAGTGCCGAGCCCTGGGCCAGCATGACAAACACAGGAAGCTGGTAAAAACTAGGGCTTGGGTTCAAGTATCGGAGCGAGCTCAGCTTTCACAAGTGGCAGTTCCTCCAAGAACTCATCATTGTGCAGCAGTGCATTGCCAATGATGGCACCTGCAATTTTTGCAGCTTCATTGTCGCTGGGATAATGCACGCCAACCACAAAACGGCTGTGGCCGAACTGGTCAGCACGTTTGAAAAAGGCATCGCGTTTTTCAGGAAACATTTGCGAGAGGGCAATCGCAAACATTGTCGCCGTAGTTGCGTGTCCTGATGGGTAAGCCGTTGATCTTGGAACTTCAATCAGCGGGTTGATCGTTGTATCGACCACTGACATGCGGGTGCGGAACCAGATTTGTTTGGAGGGGTTGATAAACTGAATTTGAGTTGCACCAATGCGCTTGAAGAAAGCGCGGGTAAGTGGAAGTTTTTCGGGATCTGTTTCAGTTCCCATGCCTTGCAGGAAGCGGAACACGCTGGCGTCATCATCGGCAACGGCAAATTTAGCTTCTTCGTCGGTCCGCTTTACTTGCATCGCGTGATAGGCAGAAATTTCGTTTTTGGTTGTCTCGCTGTCATTTGGTGGCGGGGGAGCAATCAGGGCCACAAGTGGCGCATCACCCGGTTTGAGAAAGCCTGCTTGTTGAGCAGAAAGTGGCGTGGTGCCAAAAAATGCAAGTGCAAGAACCAAACTGCCGACGTGTCGACGATTGATCAAGGTTTTGTTCTCCTGTGTTAGATGGAGACAAACTCGCTGCGCGGTGAAAGGTTCCGCCCAGCGAGGCGTATTTTTCAATCCTGATGCGGCCAGAGTCCCGTCACGTCGTACGCCTCATCTTCACCCGGCCATGGTGGCATGGTGACACCAACTGCTTCCAACGGTTCATCACCTTCGCTGCGGAATTGGAAATGAGTTCCAACGGGAATGGAAATGGAAACACCGGGATGCACCTTGACGGTTTCTTCCGCTGTTTCATTCTTGCGCCAGAAGCTGCCCTCGCCCGCCGTGAAGAACCAGACCTCTTCAACCGTGCGATGGGCAACTGCTTTTGATGCGGTGTCTTCCGGCAATTCAAAATAGGCCATGGAGCCCCGCGACGTTGCCGCGAGAATACGAACCTCGGAACCATCTGGCGCTATGGCATCAGGTTCATCATTGAGAATGCGCGTTACAAAACTCATTTTACAAAATTCATTTTACGAAATTCATGGCATCAATTGTCCACCGTTGACTTCAATCACTTGGCCCGTGACGTAGCCCGAGGCTTGGTCACTTGCAAGGTAAAGGAATGTGCCTGCACAATCCTCAGCCAGCCCCAGCCTTTGCATGGGAATTGTTTTGGCAGTTGCGGCGCGTTTTTCGGCTGTGGAGAAGCGGTCATGGAAGGCTGTGTGGATCGTGCCGGGTGACACACAGTTCACGCGGATATTGTGGCCCACCAGTTCCTTGGCGATGGTTTTGGTAAAGGCAGAAACGAAAGCCTTGGCCCCTGCATAAACACTGCCACCGGGACTTGCGCCATTGCGCGCGGCTATAGATGTGACATTGATGATTTTGCCGCTGTTTTGTTTTTTCATCACATCGGCTGCGAGGCGGCAACAGTGAACGAGCTGGCGACAGTTCAAATCGAAGACCTTGCTGATGAAGTCATCAGATAATTCTTCGAGTGGGATGCGCGCGACAAGGCTGCCTGCGTTGTTTACCAAAATATCAATGCGACCAAATTTTTTCATTGCTGCGTCAATGAGCGTTTCAGGCGCTTTTGGTGTGGTGAGATCAAGTTTAAGTGTTGCAAGGCCTGCAGCTTCAATCGTTGCAAGCTCAGGGCCACCGCCGAGATACTGCGCATAAACCTTCGCACCCGCCGCGGCGAAGGCAAGAGAGGCCGCACCACCGATGCCGGTGACGCCGCCTGTGATTACCACAACTTTATTTTTTAAATCGTCAAACATTGAGCCCCTCCTTCAACGGATGTAGCATGCCTTAAAGATTGGACATTTGCCATGCTTCGTGGACTGACCGTTTGGCTGCTCATCATGGCGTTGGAAACCGTGCATGGCATATTGCGCGGGATGTTCTTGATGCCCCTTGTTGGACAGATTACGGCCAACCGGATTGGCTGGCCAATCGCTGCAGTCATTGTGATGGGAATTTCGGTTTTCTGCGCCAAGTGGGTCGGGCTCCATGACACCAAGAAGCTGATCTTGCTTGGACTGATGTGGGCCGTACTCACTTTTATATTTGAGTTGGCCATCGGTTTTGCACGCGGATTGAACAGCGGTGAGATTGTTGCGGAGATCAATCCATTTTCAGGCGGGCTGTTGATCTACAGCCTCATCGTCATATTTTTCGCGCCGTGGCTGGCAGCAAAAATGAAAGGTTTGTGAGGAAATGATTCGTCTACGAGATTTCGTACCACACTTTCTCAAAACTTTTGCCTGTCTTTATGATAGGTTATTTTGTACAGACCATATACTTTGAGAATCTCAGGGCTATATTAAACGCAAGTCATTTTATTATCGCATTGTTTTCAATATTAAAAGTATGAGAATACGATGTATCTAGACAGCAATACTAACTGCGCTGGTGAGTGAAGCCATGACGTGGTGATATTGCCTCATGACAATTTGCCTACATCACCCAGTTAACAAGTCAATCCTACGCTTGTTGTTCCTACTTCGTCTAAAGAAAGAAACACATGCGCATGGGCTTGTTTAATTGGATGGCAAAGAAAGTGGACGTGGGGACCGTCAGCGCGTGTGAGTTTGAATTGGTCGAAGCACTTAAATTTCAGAGAATGCAGTCTTATAAGGATCGATTTATTCCCCAGTTGGCAACGTCTTTTTCGTCTGCTCGAGATACTTACAGCAAGTTGATTAGGCGGGGGCAAGATACGGGGGAGTACATCAAAGACTCAGCAGTCGAATTGAAAGATAATGCCAAAGTACGATCAAAGGTCGATAAGGCGAGCGGAGAGGCAATGAATATTGTTTCCAACTGGCTGATGTTACGCGGCATTGAGCTTGGGGAGCGACACGGAATTGCCAAAAGAGCCGGAAAGTTAGCAGACGATTACGAAAGGTTTTTGGAGAAATGGGCGATGTCACATGACTCAAAGGCCGTCGAAAAATTAGGCGAGCTCTTGGCGGAAATTATGTACTGGCTGGTAAATTCCGAAAGTTTAAACCCGGTTATGCGACATATGGAGTTTGGGAGTTATGTGGTAACATTGGTTAGGCAATGGCAAAGTGTTCGAGGAGAGAAGATACTGGCCGATAATTCAATGATAAATTTCATTCTTCAGTCAGCGAGTAAGCCACAAGGCTTTGCGGAGTCAGAGAAAGTTTTGTCAATACTCACCGAACAGGTAAGATATTCTAATTTTTTGCTGGATGGCCCAGTAGTTTTATTAAACGCCTTCACACTTCCTTTTGAATTACTTCTTGATTCGGGAAAAAATTCTGAAAAGGTAATAGACTATAATGAGGCGCGTGATACCCACCATGTCCCCTTTATCGAACCCTAGATAAAAAAGATACCAACACAGCCAAGCTCACTTCACTTATGTGAGAGGGCATTAAGGTGGACTGAATTCCCCAGAAATATCAATTGGAAAGCTAGAAGTTAATTGATTGTTGTGCACTGCAGGTCATGCTGAATATTATCTATTTGTGGAAAGTAACAAATGTCCGTAGGCTTTTCTGTCGTTGTAGCGTTTCTAGTATTTGTCATAATACAGTTCGCAATAGGATTGATGAAAGGGGCAGCTGGGGAGTCAAATATAGGACGTTTGTTTTTTGTAAGGCCCTATTCCAGTCTGCTTCGCATTCTTTCTTCGCTCATTGGTCTTATCGCTGCTTGGTTTGTGTTTAGCTATTTGCAGACGCCAGACCAGCCTGATTATTCGAGACTACTGAACGACGCTCCAGCGGTTGACGGCACACAGACGTTCACGTTGGAGACCACCACTTTTTCAAAGTCAAACCCCACGGTTCCTGTCACACCATAGCGACCCTTAGCAGGAAAAGTCGGTGAGGGTATCCACAAAAATATTCTGGAGCTTAAAACGGTCGTGTTCACAGCGGTCCACGTGATGGAACGGCCGGAGGTGTTGGCAAAGTTAGCGACAGCGATGAGATAATGCGGTCGAGAAAATAGTGTTCAAATTGTCGACATTGACGGATAGTTTATGTCTTTGAGCATCGCTATGCTTGAGGGGCAGTTGACCTTGAGCGTTCGGCAGTTGCTAGAAAAACCGAATGAGTGAAGCATGTGAGATGGATTAAAATCTGCATTCATCTGTGGTTTTTGATTTGCTGCGGGAAACAAGAGTTTAATTATGTACAAGAGGTAATATGAGACTTTGCCAAAGCGTTGCTTTTGTGGGGAAATGAGGTGTCAATAAACAATGGTGCGCCCTACGGGAGTCGAACCCGTCTTTACAACG